>JBEKHB010000059.1:0-25929 GCA_050012495.1 Syntrophorhabdales bacterium | reverse complement strand
AACGACAGTCAAAAATCGATCATAAAAGGCCCATGCAAGTGCGAATCAGCCGGCGGGAGCGGGGACTCCCTAAGAATTGAAGGGTTGGGTGAATGGGAAAGCGATTCGCCGGGAATTGCTGTAAGTTGAGTGTTCTTCTTGACTTCACCTGCCGTGCTGTAAGCCTGGTCCATGGTGCGGTCCTCGTACTTATTTATCGACAGGAATATGCAATATAATAGAAATACTATACTCCACCGAGGAAAGAGTTTGGGAAAAATGGTACCATACGGAAGCGACATGGGAAAGTTTTACTTCGACAGGAAATACTACGCAGATAAAGCATTGAAGTGGGTCAGCTTTGAAAGCGACCCTCATCTGGCCGCGACTAAACAGGCGATCTACGGGACGTGCGTACCATGCATTACCTCTCTCTACGACCAGCTCAGGGAAGGAAGACACGTGCTTCATCTTGGCCCTGCCTTCACGTGCTGGAAGGTGGTTGCAGTGATGAAAGATGAGGAGGAATGCCTCCGTCTGATCGGCGAGTTTGAGAGCCGGTTCCTGGGTGAGATGAGGCTCAGGGGACGTTTCGGTTCCGGAGACCCGGGCAGAACAACCAGGGTCGTGGTCTTCAACGCGCCCGACGAGAAGGAAAAGGAAAGGCTGTTTGAAGAGGTAGCGATATGCGCGCAGAACGTGAACCCGAGTTCGGAAGTCGAGCTTCACAGGGGCTGTGTGGAGCTGCACCAGGAATTGCTGGGGGACTGGCGGGAGTGGAAAGAGCTTCAGCCCGTGAAGAATTTTGCGGTTATCCCGGCCCTGACGAGGAGGATCAAGCAGATGCTCTTCTGGGAGAAAGAGTTCGGGTAGGATGAACAAAGATTGCTATCAGCCGGGAAAAAGCTCACAATTATCGGCCGACCGCATGGGGCGTTCCGCACACGCGGCCGGCCGGCCGAACAAAAAGAACCATGGAGAGAGGGAGAAAAGCGCGTGTCTCCTAGTCCCTCCTGATCTGCCTCACCACCTCGCCCCCCTGATCCATGATGTTGATGACGAGCGGCATCCTTCCGGGCAGCGTGTGGGTGGCGCAGCCGAAACAGGGGTCGTAGAGGCGAAATGCCATCTCCACGCGGTTCAGGATGCCTTCAGTCACGGTCACGCCTTTCTTGATCAGCCCCTGGGCAGCCTGCTTCACTGCGATGGAGATGGCGGCATAGTTGTTGGTGGTGCCCACGATGAGGTTCGCCTTTGTGACGATCCCCTTCTCGTCGGTGATATAGTGGTGGGTCAGGGTGCCTCTCGGCGCCTCCACGACGCCCACCCCCTCGGTCGGCTTTTCTGTGGGGATGGTGCGGACCTTTGGGTCGGTGATCCCGGGGTCTTGACTCAGTTCCAGGAGGTGCTCGGCCGCATAGAGAAGTTCGATCAGCCGTGCCCAGTGGGTGGCCAGGAGGTTGTGGACGGGTTTCGCGCCGAAGGTCTTGTACATCTCTTCATAGGCCTCCTGGGCCTTCGGCGTTGCCATGCCGTCCGATGCGTTCAGCCGGGAGAGGGGTGTGGCCTGATAGACGCCTGAGTCTTTCCCCAGGGTAAGACCCTTCCAGCCGACTTTTTTCAGGTAGGGGAACTTCAGGTACGTCCAGGGTTCCACGCGCTCGGCAACGTGGTCCAGGTAGTCGCTGGCGTTGTACTTGGCGAACTCCTTTCCCTCGGGGTCGACGACCCTGATCTTCCCGTCGTAGAAGTTGACCTTGTTCTTCTCGTCCACCATCCCCATGTAGTAGGTGGGCATGGTGAAGATGGGGGACATGATGAGGTCGAGGTACCCCTTGTTGGCAAGGACGATATCCTTGAAAAGCTGCAGGCTGAAAAGGGCGAATTCTATCGAGTCTTTGGCGGTCGCCTCGACCTGCGTGCGCTCTTCCTCGGAAAGGGCTTTCGCCACCCCTCCCGGCAGTCCGAAGGTCGGGTGTATTTTCCTTCCCCCGAGCATGCCGATGATATCCATGGCCTTGCCCCTGGCTTCGATCACCTTTGTACCGATCTCCACACCCACCTTATGGATTACGCCCAGGATGTTCCTTTCGGCTACGGGCGCATCAGGACCCATCACAAAGTCGGGTCCGCCCAGGATGTAGAAGTGGACCGTGTGGTCGGCCACATAAAAGGCGGAGTAGAAGAGCTCCCTGAGCTTCTTTGCCGCGGGCGGAGGATCGACGTGGAAGACGGCGTCGCTGGCCTTAACCGAAGCGAGGTGATGCGCCTCGGGGCAGACGCCGCAGATGCGGGGAGTAATGTCGGACAATTCTTCGACGCGCCTGCCCTGGGAGAACTTCTCGAACCCTCGAAGCTCCGGGATGACCATATAGGCATTTGCCACGTCTCCCTGATCGTCGAGAAAGATGTCGATTCTCCCATGTCCTTCGAGACGGGTCACGGGATCAATAGTGATCTTCTTCATGGCATTCTCCTTATATTTTCCGCCGGTGCAGGAGCGATGCGGCAAGGCCGAAGCGGTAGAAGGTCCCTATGGGGTCGGCGATACCGCCGACGATGCGGGCCGCCTCCTCTTCCGTGTCCGCATCGACCACGGAGGCACAGGCACTCATGAGGGCCGCGCCCTGGTCTACCACATGGGGCGGAGGACCGTAGCAACCGCGGCAGGGCACATCGACCGTCGTGCAGAGGGCGCCGCATCCTCCGCGGGTCGCCGGCCCGGCGCAGATGAGGCCCTGGTCGAAGAGGCACTGGGTGGAGCTGGGGATAATCTCGTAGGTGCGGTAGAACTGCTTTACCGCCTTTTCTTTGCGGTCGTGCTTGCACTCGTCGCAGACCGTTTTTTCGTTGGCGCCCACGACGCTCCCCTTGGCCGGGAGCTTCCCCTGGACTATCGCTTCAATGACCGCCCAGATCTGGGGGGCCTGGGGGGGACAGCCGGGGATGTGGTAGTCCACGTCCACCGTCTGGGTGAGGGTCTTCACGGTCTGGTAGAACTTCGGTATCTGGATCTCCCCCTCGGGCATCTTGTTCTGCGTCTGGGGGACGACCTTATTCGGGTTGTCCACGGAAGGGGATTCCAGGTAGGCATAGTCGAAGATGGACTGCCGGTCATAGAGGTTGGCCAGTCCCGGCATGCAGCCTTCGTTGGCGCAGGAGCCGAAGGCGACGAGGACTTTCGATTTCTTCCGCAAGAGGTGGGCTAGGTGCTCGTTCTCGCTCGTGCGGATGGCGCCGTTGAAGAGACAGACGTCGATATGGCCGTCGGGCATGGCCTCCACGTCCTTATACTTCGCATCGACCGCCACAGGCCAGAAGAGGATGTCCGCCACCTGGTCGACGATGAGGAGCTTCTCCCGCAGCTCGACAATAGCAATCTCACAGCCCCCGCACGATGCGGCCCAGTAGAGGGCCAGCTTCAGTTTCTCGGCCATATCAGTCCTCCTTGCTCGCGAGCTGGTCCTTCCAGTTGAGTGGTCCCAGACCGCGTACCTGTTCGGTAAACGTGCGTGCCAGTTCTGCCCACTTCGGCGCTTCCGCGCCTGAGATCCAACCCCAGTGGAATCTTCCGTCTTCGATGCCGAACTGGGAGAGGACCCTCTCCAGAAGGGGCATGCGGCGGAAAGTCTTGAAGTTGCCGTTCGTGTAGTGGCAGTCTCCCGGGGGGTGGCAGCCGGAGACGATGACCCCGTCCGCCCCTTCGGCAAAGGCCTTGAGCACGAACATAGGCTCGATCCGGCCGGTACACATGACGCGGATCACGTCCACGTTGGCGGGCTGCTCCATCCGGGCGACCCCTGCCGCATCGGCGGCGGTATAGGTACACCAGTTGCAGAGGAAGGCAATGATTTTTGGCTCGAAGTTCATGGGCGTGCTCCTTCCGCGGTTTTAGGCTCCCTGAGAAGCCCTTCGATCTGGGCAACAATTTGTTCGTCCGAGAAATGGCGGGCCGTGATTGCCGCGGCAGGGCAGGCGGCCGCACAGGTGCCGCAGCCCTTGCAGAGGGCGTCGTTCACCACAGCTATGTTCTTGTCCACATTGAAGACGATGGCCTGGTAGGGACATATGGACAGGCACGTCTTGCAGGCAGAGCAGAGCTTTTCATCCACCGCGGCGACAGTGGGAGATATGGTCACCTGCCCCCTGTTGAGCAACGCGATGGTCATGGAAGCTGCTGCCCCTGCATGGGCGACCGTATCGGGCACATCCCGAGGTCCCTGGCTGCATCCCGCCAGATAGACGCCGTCCGTATTCGTCTCCACCGGCCGGAGCTTCGGATGGGCCTCTGCGAAGAAGCCGTCCGCGGAGCGGCTTATGCCGAACATCGATGCCACCGATGCGGCATCCGCCTGGGGCTCGAGCCCCGTGGAGAGGATGACCATATCGACGGGGATCCTTCTCACCACCCCGATCAGGGTATCTTCTACCCTGATCACGAGCTTGCCCTCTTCTTCCGGCTTTATGGCCCAGTCGGTCACCTCCGCCACGCGGCCGCGGATGAAGTGGACCCCCTCGGAGAGGAGCTTGTCGTAGAACTCTTCGTAGCTCTTGCCGGGGGTGCGCATATCGATATAGAAGTTGTAAACCTGGGCGCCCGTGTGGTCTTTTACCATGTGGGCGAGTTTCAGGGAGTACATGCAGCAGACCCGGGAGCAGTACCTGTTCGTCTTCTCGTCGCGGGAGCCCACACAGTGGACGATGGCAACGCTCTTCGGATGGCTGCCGTCCCGTAAGACTACCTCTCCCGCCGTAGGACCGGAGGCGCTGGTGAGCCTCTCTACCTCGAGGCCCGTATAGACGTTCGGATACTTGCCGTAGCCATAGGCGGGGATCCTTGTCGCGTCAAAGGGCTGGAAGCCGGTGGAGATGATAATGGCGCCCACATCGACTTCGACGGTCTCTTCTTTCTGCTCGAAGTCGATGGCGTTCCTGTCGCAGGCCGCCGCGCAGGTCTTTTTGCACTTGCCTGTCTTCAACTGGATGCACCGCTGCGGGTCGATGAGCACCACCTGGGGCGTTGCCTGGGCGAAGGGCAGGTAGATGGGTTTGCGCTTCCCCAGTCCCATCTGGAACTCGTCGGCGAACTTCGCCTCTTTGTACGTACAGGCGTCTATGCACTGGAGGCAGCCCACGCACAGCTCCTCTTTGATATAACGGGGTTTCTTCGTGACCTTTACCTTGAAGTTGCCCACGTAACCTGAGACTGATGTCACCTCACTATTGGTGAGAAGGGTGATATTGGGATGCCGACCGGCATCCATCATCTTCGGACCGAGAATTCAGGTACTGCAGTCGAGGGTGGGGAAGGTCTTGTCGAGCTGGGCCATGTGACCCCCGATGGAGGGCTGCCGCTCGACCAGGTAGACCTTGTAGCCCGCGTCTGCGATGGTGAGGGCCGACTGAATGCCGGCGATACCTCCCCCCACCACGAGCGCCGCGGGCGTGACCGGGTCCGTCCGGGAGAAGAGCTCCTCCTGGAGGAGCACCCTCGCCACGGCTGCCCTGATGAGCCTCTTGGCCTTGGCGGTCCCCAGCTCCTTGTCCTTGATCACCCACGAGACATGCTCCCTGATATTGACCATGGCGAAATAGAAGGGGTTGAGCCCCGCCTTTGCCACGGCTGCCTGGAAGGTCGGCTCGTGCATCCGGGGCGAGCAGGAGGCGACGACGACCCGATCGAGCTTCTGTTCCTTGATGTCCTGCTGGATCAACTGCTGGCCCGGCTCCGAGCAGACGTATTTATACTCCCGGGCAACAACCACACCCGGAAGGGTTTTGGCAAATTCCGCCACAGATGGTACATCGACCGTGCCCGCGATATTCGACCCGCAGTCACATACGTAGACCCCAACTTTTGGTATCCCGTTCGCTGCCATTCGCTAACCTCCTATAGACGCCGACTTGAACGGCACAAAAAGCCGTTGCATGCCTAACTCTTTCTCGGATATGCCGAAGGCCAGACCCACCAACTGGGTGAAGTAGGCAACGGGCAGAGTAATGTGTGCCTGGAAATTCGCGTTCACGTCGGGCCGGAAGCACTCCAGGCCGAACTGACACAGGGGACAGGTCGTGGCCACCACATCGGCCCCTTTTCTCTCTGCTTCTTTCAGGACGAGATAGTTCAGACGCAAACCCACCTCCCTGATGGTGCCGACGAGGGTCCCGCCGCAGCACCGCGTCTTCATGGCCCAGTCTACGGGCGTTGCGCCTATGGCCTCCATGAGCGTATCGAGGGTGGTGGGGTTTGCCTGGTTGTCGAATGTGGCATAGGGCCTGACGATCTGGCAGCCGTAGTAGCAGGCGATCGTGCTCCCGAGGGGTGATTTGACCCGCTCCTTGACCCTTTCGATCCCGATGTCGTTCACCAGCACATCGAGGGGGTGGCGCACGTCGACCCTTCCTTCGTAGGTGAGGGATGCCTCTTTGAGTCCCCGCTCGACCTTCTTCCGTATATCCTCCTTCTCCGAGAGGTAGTGCTGGGTCTTCAACAAGAGGGCATAGCACGCGGAGCAGGGGGCGACGAGCTGGACATGGCCGTTTTCTGCGGGCTCACCCAACTTCTCCGCGAGGGCCAGGTTCCGCGCGGAGAGGGCGAAGGACTTCACCTCATCTACCGCCATATAGGCCGTGGCGCCGCAGCAGTTCCAGTCGTGCAGCTCTTCCAGGGGGACGTTGAGGCTGGAAAAAACCGCTTTTAGCGATTCTTCGTAGGGCTTGCCGGTGCTCTTCAGGGAACAGCCCGGATAGTAGAGATATTTCATCTCGCTTCCTCCTCAGCCATTTCTACGCCCCGCAGAAGTGCGCGGAGCTGTGCCTTATTCTCGATCCCCTCCTCTCTGAGCGCCATCCTGCCCGTGGTGAAGAGCTTCATGCCGAGACGGGTATACTTGAAGAGATTGAAAAGGCTCGTCCTCCGGGCTATGTTGATCATCAGGGTGCCTTCCGAGTTCCTGCCGTTCTTGGCGACCCCTTTGTAGAACTCCTCGGCCATGACGGGGATGGGGAACTTATCCGGATAGAGGTGCTTCGCGATTGCCTTCTGCTTGAGGGCGTACATGATATCGGTCAGCTTGATCTCCTTCGGACAGTCGACCGTGCACTGGTAGCAGGAGGCGCACAACCAGATGGTGGAGCTTCCCAGGACCTCAGCCTCGAATCCCGCGCGGACCATGGCGATGATCCTGCGGGGACTGTAGTCCATATAGTGGCTCACCGGACAGGTGCCCGAGCAGGTGCCGCACTGGATGCAGGAAAACAGGTTTTCCCCGTGGGCCTTGCGGGCAACATCCTGGCCGAAGGCCGGGTTAAGCTCCGATTCGTACTTAAGGACCTTCCTCACTTCGTAAAGAAGCGAGGGACGCACACCCGCCCCGGAGGGGCTGTATGGCGCAGGGATAGGACTTCTCATCTGCAAGCCTCCTTAGAATGGTGTTATCGTAAGTTTGTCCAGGTCGATCGCGTCCTTCTCGGTCTCCCCTTTTCCTTGTTCAAACCTCAAATAAGCATAAAGCATGCCGCAGCCACCCGACTCCCCAACTCCACTACGCAGGCAATACCGTCCGGTTTACAGCCGCAATATTTCACGGAGATAACCTGACGCAATTGAAAGAATATTACACCAAACTATCACATCTAACGGAACATTACAACCGGTCTGAAATGGGCTTCAAATGCTGGAGTTTCCTGAGTTCCTTCGCGGGCAGGATTCGTCAATGCTGTCTGCATGTTACGTGACATCCGGCAGAAAAACTCAGGAAACTCCAGGCTTCAAATTCCCTTGACCTGATCCCGGGGTATGGTACACTGAGCAATTGCGCGGCGAAGGACATCCCTTGAGCAGTACACCCGATACGCATATTGATGAAACGACAAGGCGCACCGCCCTCATCGCCGCCACCGCCTCTTCTTTTCTCTCGCCCTTCATGGTATCAGCCACAAATATCGCCCTTCCGGCCATCGCATCGGAGTTCCGGATGAACGCGGTCGTTCTGACATGCGTTCCCATGGCCTATATTCTCTCAGGCGCCATATTTCTTTTGCCTTTGGGCAGAATCGCCGACATCTACGGGAGAAAAAGGCTGTTTGCCTGGGGAGCGGGGATATTTGCCGCCTCGTCGATCCTTTGCGGTCTTGCAAACTCCGGTGAGATGCTCATCATCTTCAGGGCATTCCAGGGGATTGGCGGAGCCATGGTCTTTGGTATCGGCGTCGCCATTCTCATCTCGGTCTTTCCCGCCTCAAGCAGGGGAAAGGTGCTCGGCCTCACGATAGGCGCCGTATACGTGGGGCTTTCGGTGGGTCCTCTTCTCGGGGGCTTTATGACGGAGCAGTTGGGATGGAGGAGCATATTCCTCTTTATCGGCCTCGTTGCGTCAATAGTTACGGTGTCCGTGCTGTGGAAGCTCAAGGGCGAGTGGGCGGAGGCGAGGGGCGAGCCTTTCGATACTATCGGTGCTGCCGTCTACTGCCTGGGCGTCGCGGCGGTCATGTACGGTTTTTATCTTCTGCCGGGCAAGGAAGGCATCCTCACCCTTTTGCTCGGCATAGCCGCGCTTTGCCTGTTCCTGAAGTGGGAAATGAGGGTCGAGTTCCCCGTGCTCGACTGGAGGCTCTTCCGGCATAACCGGGTCTTTCTCTTATCGAACCTCGCAATGGTGATAAACTATGGCGCTACCTATGCCATCGGTTTTCTCATCAGCCTCTATCTTCAGTACACCAGACATCTGAGCCCGCAGAACGCCGGCTTGATCCTGATGGCCCAACCCGTTGTGCAGGCCCTTTTCTCCCCATATGCCGGCAAATTATCCGACAGGGTCGAGCCCCAGGTGGTCGCTTCTTGCGGCATGGGCCTCACCGTCATAGGGCTCGCGATCTTTGTGTTCCTGGGGGCCGGGACGCCGCTCTGGTTCGTTGCCGTTATCCTTGCCCTCCACGGCTTAGGATTTGCCCTTTTTTCCTCGCCAAACACGAATGCGGTCATGGGCTCCGTGGAAACGCGGTTCTACGGCGTGGCGTCCGGGATCGCCTCCACCATGCGCCTCATGGGCAATTCGTTCAGCATCGGCACGGTGACCCTCGTTTTTTCCCTCTATGTCGGACAGGTGCGGATCACGCCGGAGCGCTATCCGGCCTTTCTGATGAGCGTCCAGGTGATCTTCGCCGTTTTTGCCCTTCTCTGCTTCGTGGGCGTGTTCGCGTCTCTTGCAAGGGGCAGGATGCGCGAAAAAGCGCGGGTGGGGTGATGGGCGATCTGAAAAGGATGCTCGATCCGGGGAGAGTCGCACTGGTCGGTGCAACCGATAAAGAAGGGACTATAGGAAGGGTCCTTTTCGAAAACCTGTCGCGTTCGGACAGGCGCAGGCTGTTCCCCGTAAACCCTCAGAGGGAAAAACTTTTCGGCCTGCCGTGCTACCCGTCCGTCGATGCCCTTCCGCAGGCACCCGATCTGGCCGTGATTGCCGTCAGGGCGGCTTTGGTCCCGGGGGTACTGGAGCAATGCGGGCAGGCCGCGACTGAAGGGGCCGTCATCATCTCCACCGGCTTTGGCGATGCGGGCGAGGAAGGCCGACAGTTGGAGGAGCAACTGGTCCGGGTCCGGGAGAGATACGGCATGAGGATCATAGGGCCCGGCTCTTTCGGCATCATAAGGCCGGAAATAGGGCTCCACGCCAGTATCTTGCGGGCGAATCCGCAACCGGGGAACATCGCATTCATCGCCCAGAGCGGCGAGCTGGGGAGCGCCGTGCTGGAGTGGGGATTTGAGGCCCGCATCGGCTTCAGCATATTCGTATCCCTCGGTTCCATGATCGATGTCGACTTCGGCGACCTCATCGATTTCCTGGGCAACGATCCTGCCACAGGCAGCGTCTTGCTCAATATGGAGCGCGTGGTTAACGCGAGAAGATTCATGAGCGCTGCCCGTGGATTTGCCCGCAGCAAGCCGATCATCGTGATGAAACCCGGCAGGCTCGCCATGCATGGCGACCGCGCTGACGGCGATGACCCGGTGTACGACGCCGCGTTCAAGCGGGTTGGGGTGGTGAGGGTTGCGGAGGCAAAAGACCTGTTCAATGCGGCCCAGGTGCTCGACTCGGAACATCTGCCCGCGGGACCGTGCCTTGCCGTCATCGGAAATGCCGCCACGATCGCGGTTATGGCAGTCGACGCGCTGCTGGGGCAGGAAGGCCGGCCGGCGGAGCTATCCCCCGGCAGCGTGGCGGCCCTGGCACCTCTCCAGCCACCGCAATGGAACGGGCAAAACCCTGTCGACCTCGGCGGTCAGGCCGGCATCGACAGGTACGAGAAGACCATGCAGGTATGTCTGAGGGACCCGGGGGTCGACGGCCTCCTCGTCATCTGCATGGCCCTCGCGACCGCTATGCCCCCGGGTCTTGCGGTGATGATCGCATCCATCGCGAGGGGTGCGAAAAAACCGGTTATCGTCGCGTGGATGGGTGGTCAGGAAATGGAGGAAGGGATGAAGGTCCTTCGCGAGCAGAAGGTACCTGCCTACGCGACCCCTGAAGAGGCCGTGAGGACCTATATGGAGATGTTCAGGTACAAGAGAAGCCTCGACCTTCTCTATGAAACACCTGCCGACCTCTCGACAGGCCGGAAGCCGCCCACCCGCCTTCTCAAGGCGATCCTTCAAAAGGCGATCGAAGAAGGCGCGCCGGAGCTGACCCCGCAGCAGTCCGCGAGCTTTCTCACAGGTTATGGGATCCCCGTGGGCAAGGCCCTGAACGAGGCCGGCCGGGAGGCTGTCGATTATGAGCTCTATGTGACCATGACAAGGGACAGGGCGTTCGGCTCCGTCATACGTTTCGGCCTCGGGGGCATGGCACGGGACATTTTCAAAGACTGCGCGATCGGATTGCCGCCGTTGAACCAGACCCTCGCGAGGAGGCTCATCGAGGAATCAAAGGCATCCACTGTGCTCTCAGGGTACGGGGGCAGGAAACCCGTGGCGTTCTCAGGGCTTGAGCAGGTATTGATAAGGTTTTCCAGCCTGATAGTCGATTTTCCGGAGATCGCTTCCCTTACCATCGACCCCCTTGCCGTCACCAACGGCAAGATTCGCGCCCTGGAAGCACACATTTCCCTTGGGCCGCTCCAAGCTGTCCAGACGGGCGCTTATCCGCATCTTGTGATCACACCCTACCCGACACGGTATATCACGCCCTGGAGGCTCCGCGACGGGACAGAGGTGCTCCTGCGGCCCATACGGCCCGAAGACGAGCCGCTGCAGCACGACCTCTTTTACACGCTTTCGGAAAAGACGGTGAAGGAGCGGTTTTTCAGCGTCATAAAAGATATGACCCACAAGATGCTCGCCAGGTTCTGCAACATCGACTATGATCGGGAAACCGCGATTGTCGCCGAGGTAGGCGAAGGCGATAAAAAGCGGATCGTGGGGATCTCCCGGCTCATCATCGAACCCGGCTCGAAGGCAGAGTTCGCCGTCCTCGTGCATGACGACTACCAGGGCAAAGGTCTTGGCAAAAAGTTGATCGAGGTGCTGCTGGGCGCGGCACGGGAGAAGGGGCTGGAGGAGGTCTACGGCGTCGTGCTTTCCGAAAACGATCGGATGTTGAAGCTCGTCAAAGCCCTCGGCTTCACGACGACCCTGCAGCCCGGCGGCATCACCGGCGTGTCGCGGAAGGTTCAGGCAGGGGGAAAGGGGAACTGACGAGTTTTTTTGGTTTCACCCGGCACTCTGCACGTTATACCGAGGGAGGTGTGGTTACAATGAATCAGGACAGGATCGGCGCATTTGTAAAAAGCGTTTCGGAGGAGCCTTTTGCGCGGTTGATGGGGATCAGGCTGGCTGAAGTCGGCGAAGGCTACGCCGTATGCGAGATGGAGTACACGGAGACCATGGATAACCTGCATGGAATGGCCCACGGCGGCGCGGTCTTCTCCCTTATCGACGAGGCGTTCGAAATCTCGTCAAACAGCCATGGTACTGTTGCCGTTGCCCTCAACATGAACGTGACCTATATTAAACCCGCGAAGAAAAACAGCATGCTCCGCGCGAGATCGCAGGAAATAAGCAGGGGGAGAAAAACCGCATCCTACCATATCACGGTGGAGGACAACGAGGGCCTTATTGCTGTCTGCCAGGCGCTTGTCTACAGGAAGAAGGAGCGGCTTCCCTTCCTGGCAGAGTGAAGGATTCACCTCTCTCCCCTATCCCTTCTCCATTGAGCCATGTGGAGCAGCGGCGCATGGTTCGACGTGAATAGCGGAGGCTGACGCAGCAGGATGGGCCGGATGGCCGGATGTCCCCTGAACTCCCCGGCAAGGAATGCCCTGACCTCCCGCCTGCCCCAGCCGTGGGGGTGCACAAAGTCCGTATAGAGAGACAGGTCTCCGTCATAGAAGGCGCGGAGATCGAGGCTGTGCGCCTCTTCGCAGTTCACGGGCAGGTTGAAGATGGCGAGGTTGAGGAATGTGATGAACGCACTGTGGCCTGCCACGAAGGCGAGGGTCTTTCGCGCGGAGGCGGGGTCTTCTTTTGGGGTGCCGAAGAGCAGGTAGACGTACGTGCCGATCCCTGCAGCCGTTAATGCTGCCAGGGCTTGCGCGGCTGTCCCGAGGTCTATGCCTTTCCCGAGGGCGTCGAGCAGGCCCTGGTCTCCCGATTCAAGGCCGAGCTTGAGCATGACGCACCCGGAATTCCGTAACTGTCGGCAGAACTCCGGGTTCGCGAGATCGGCGGTGATCCGTGCGAAGCCGTACCAGGGTGTGTCCACGGGGGATGCGGCTAGGGCGGCCATGAGGGCCGGGCTTACGGCATCGTCCACGAGATGGATGAGGGCGGGGCGGTGTCTGGCGGCCAGTTGCCTCAGGTCGGCGATTACCCGGCCGGACGGCTTGGGGGAGTACGTCTGCCCCTGCATTCTTTCCGGGCAGAAGGAACAGCGGCGCCAGTAGCAGCCTCTCGAGCCTGCGTAGGGGAGAATGGGCCGGGGCGCCAGGTAGAGATCGAGAGGAAGGCCGTCAAAGGAGGGGCAGGCTGCCCCAGTCCGGGCCTCAACGCCGAAAAGCGCTAGCAGGTGCGGTTCTCCGGGCCCTGAAACCAGTTGGTTGATGAGTCCTTCAAAGGGATTATTCCAGGCATGGTTGCTCATCCAGGAGGTGATGAGACCCCCTCCGAGGACGATGCGCAGATGGGGGTGCCTCTGCCGGAGGAACCCGATGATTGAGAAGGCGCAGAGGGCCTGGCTCAGGTAATTGAGGGAAAGGCCGACGATGGAATGGTCTTCCCCGTCTTCGAGAAGTGACGAGAGGCGCGTGCTGAAGTATGGGTAGAAGACATTTTCTTCGGGATGCCCGGCAGCGTACAGCAGATCGCCGCTTTTTACGGGGATGAGGCGGTCGTGGCCGTAGTCGGCGAGGCTGAGACGCGCTCCTGGCGGGGCCGACCCTTCAATGATCCTGTTCACCTCGGAAACCGCCCTTCGGTACCTGGCGGTATTCGTGTACCCCTGCCAATCCCGGAGCAGGGCGAGGTTTGCCGGGAGATGGAGGAGGGCGCGCCTGGTCCAGGTGTCCGTTGGCCCGGACGATGCGCCCCGAAGCAGCCAGAGCATGGCTTCAAGATTTGCATCCAGGAGCGTGTGACGGATTCCGTTGGCGCCGAGGGCCCCGGAGAGCGCCGCCAGACCGGCGGGGGGTTCGGAAGGCTTGACAACGGGTGGATGGATGAGGATCACGAGCAGTCTTCGTGAGGGGCGCACCCGTCAAAGAGCGGGCGCCGCCCCTCACTTTAGGTTATTTCTTTTTGATGGTAGTTATGATTTCCCGGACAATCTCATCACTGCTAGTGGACTCGACTGTCTTGAGGAAACCTTCCTTTTTATAGAAATCGATGAGGGGCGCAGTCTTCTCGTTATAGGTCTCGAGCCTTTGCGTGATCGCCTCCGTCGTTTCGTCCGCGCGCTGGACGACCGGCGAGCCGCACTTCAGGCATTTCCCTTCCGGTGAGGGCGGTTTGCTCTTCACGTTATAGATCTCCTGGCAGTCGGCGTTTGAGCAGGTCCTCCTCGTGGTGAGGCGGTCGAGGATGACGTCCCGGGGCACCTCGATATCGACCACGACGTCAAGTTTTATAGCGAGCTTTTCAAGGAGTTTCTTCAAATCCCGGGCCTGCGGGATAGTGCGCGGAAAGCCGTCGAGAATGAAGCCCTTCGACGCATCCGGCTCCTGGAGTCTCGCTTCCATGATCTCCATGATGAGGCTGTCCGGCACAAGCTCCCCCCGCTCCATATACCCCTGTGCCTTTTTTCCCAGCTCCGACCCCGCCTTTACGGCGCCGCGGAGGATATCTCCCGTCGATATTTGCACTGATCCGTCGTAGGCGGTCAATAGCTTTGCGATTGTGCCTTTGCCGGCCCCCGGCGCCCCCAACAAAACGATTCTCATATGTCCTCCTTTGATGCAGTGATTTTTTTGATAATGCAGAAACGGCCTTCCTTCTTGAGGCCGGAAGTTAATGATATAGCAGAACAGCGCCGCAATTGCAAGGAGCGGCCCCGGCGCGGCCGGGTTAATTTCGCGCCATGCACCTGGGTGGCCGTATCAGACAGTTTTGGCAACGGATTTCTTGATCTAACTCCGTACCGGTTCGGGGAAGACGAGACCCCTCCGGCGACAATCTCTCTCAGTGAGCGAGGTGGTCTATATATGTCATGGTAAAAAATTACGGCTACCCCTCGGTTTTCGTGATACCCCAATAGATACTGATACCGCAGATCGATCTGACCACTCGCGATAAGGGGTTATATGGGTTTTGCAATCATACACTGTTTGTTATAGGGTCTGATTATGACTCGTCCTCTCAGGGTTGAAGCGCAAATAGGCGACTATCTCAACATTCATTATGCGACAGCGAGCAGGGGGTAAAACGGATCATCGAAGAAAGAAACGGGAAAGTGTGACTGCAAGACCCCATATACTGACCCCATATGTACACCCAGAAGGCGCTTGCAGAGCGCTTCTCTGTGACAAAACCGGCGATCAGTTATGCCGTCGCGAGGGGTTCAGAGAATCGCCAGGGAACGGGGGTATGCGCTTTTGGAAAAGGAACCAGAGGAACGTTATTTGCTTTCTTAAGATGTCCCCGTCTGCCTCCCAGGATGAAACCACGTCCCTACCGTCCTTGTTGTCATGACCATCCCTGCTGTCATACGAGGTCCCGGCGCCGTAAAAAACCATTTAACCACTCAACAACTCAACCATCCTCGATTCTCCTTATGACATTCAGATTGACAGACCGCAACTGTATGATATAAATTTGATGTTATGCAAACTCGTAAGAATCTATCTCGACCAAATGTTTTCGTCTCTATGTTGCAAAGGCCCCAGTATATGAGGAGGATTTATGCGTAGCAAAGGCACAGCGAAAGAGATGGTAGAGATACCTAAGGATGAATATAAATTTCTGAAAGAAATTTACAAGACGGTCAAGCGGCAAAGACTGTTGTTCCGAATTGAGGAGGCGGAGAAGAACTTCAGGATGGGTAAGGTGGAGAAGACGTCTGTCGATGACTTCATAGAAAACATCTGATGGATTTCAAGCCGAAGTACCTCTTACAGGATAAAGCTTTTAAGAGGACTTTCAACAAGTACCGGAACAGGTTGAGTGACACAGACCGCAGCAAGCTCAGGAAACGATTCGAAATATTCAGAGAGAATGTCTTTGATAACAGATTACGAACCCATAAGCTCAAGGGCGCCCTCAGCGAGTACCACGCATTTTCTATTTCCCCTTCAGACCGCATCGTCTTCAGGATTCTCGATGACGGCGGTGTATTGCTGGTCGACATCGGCAGCCACGACGAAGTGTATTGATTGTCCAGTACCCTTCACTCTTCCTCCTTCACAAGGAGATGGCGGCGGAAACGCTGACACGCTGGTCCGGTAAATGAGAATGTGCAGGATGAAACCCGTCCCTACCGCCCTCACTTCGTCGTTGCCTCACGCGATAGCGTCAAGGCCTTTCTTCCGCACCAGCGTGAGCAGCTTAAGGGAAGGCCCCTGCGGGTGTTTTTCGCCTCTTTCCCATTGACTCACGAGGCTGACCGTGACGTTGAGGTACCTCGCAAACACGGCCTGACTGACACCGGCCCGCCTTCTTACTTCAACGATTTCCTCGGGAGAAAGTTTCTGCACGGGCGTCAGGCACGATGCGTCGAAATCCCGCATCGTCTTCGCGTCTACCAGTCCGAGTCTATGCAGCCCGACCGCCGTCTTGTGCGCTGCAGCTAAAGCATCAGTCCGATATCTCTTTTTCATCGTCGCAGTTTACCTCCTCTACTTCGCCTTCCTTCAAAGCTTTCTCCATATCCGCATCACTGAACCCCAGATAGATTTGTGCCAATTTCCGGTAAACATGCAGTTCCATGGCGTTAAGGTTAGCTTTTTCGCTTTTAGGAAAACCGTACACGAACACCGACCGGAACCCCGTGCGATAGACAATGATTGTTCTATAGCCACCTCTTTTGCCCTCACCGCCGCGGGCCACGCGCTTCTTGATAAGACCTCCTCCCAACTCTCCATCATTCAGGCCTTTTTCTACTTCCCGGACCGCCGCAGTCAGCATCTTGTCATCAATGCGCTTTCTTCGAGCAAAGCGCGCAAACCACTTGGTTTTTAGTATCCGCACGCAACCTTCGTCATCGGCGTCAACTTATTATATAGCACGCGGTGCTATAATGCAAGAGCGTCGCAAGGTTTCTCACCCCCAACTGCACGCCCATCCATACTCGCCCCTGCTTTCCTCGGGGCACCAGACGTACCCGATCCGCCCGGCCACAGCCTCAGGTTTCAATAGCGCGTAATCCGGCCTGAATATAGTTGTTGTAATTTTGCGGCATTTCTCTGATAATGGAGGATAAGGAGATGGCAGTCGAAAAGGCTGACACGCTGGTCCGTGATATGATAACAGAACCTTTGCATACGCTTGATCATATCCGTAAATCCTTCAACGATTCGACAAGCAGAACGGGTCGCGCTCAAATGGGCCAGTTCCTCACACCCTCCACGATAGCCCGGTTTATGGCGTCGATGTGTGAAACATTCCCGCGGGAGGTGAGAATCCTCGATCCCGGCGCAGGGGCGGGCGTCCTTTTCGCCGCCCTTGTTGACACGTTGATCTCTCGAAAGAATCGGCCTCTTTCCATTGAAGTCGTCGCCTACGAAACCGACAGCGCAATCCTTCCGTTTCTCAAAGAGACTATAAAGCGGTGCGAGGCGCTCTGCACATCGAACGGGATCAGATTTCGAGGAATAGTCGAGCATAAGGATTTTGTCCCGGATGCCATTGCGGAAACACGCGATTCCCTTTTTGTTGTTCCCGGCATGCGATTCACGCATATCATTCTTAACCCGCCCTACAAGAAGATCAATACCCGGAGCGCCATGGGCAAAAGGCTCTATGCAGCCGGCCTTGAGGTGGCGAACCTTTATGCTGCCTTTGTGTGGCTCTCCGCTCGTGTGTTGGCGCCTGGCGGCGAAATCGTCGCCATAACTCCCCGGAGCTTCTGCAATGGTCCTTATTTCAAGAAGTTCCGAGTCGCCTTCCTCAAAATGGTTAACCTTACACGTATTCATGTATTCGTATCCAGGAAGAAGGCGTTCGGCGATGACGACGTGCTGCAGGAGAACATTATCTATCACGCCGTCCGGGGGCTTCGGAAGGCGAAGTCCGTTGTAATTTCCACGTCCGACGGGCTTGATTTCGACAAGGGACGTGCGCTATCCGTCCCGTATAGTCGAGTTGTTCATCCGGGCGATCCGGATATGTTTATTCATCTTGGCCTTGATGCAGCCGACCTCGGCCTCACGGAACGAATGACGTGCTTTACTTCATCTCTCAGTAAGCTGGGGCTGGGTGTTTCCACCGGACGTGTCGTCGATTTCAGGGCACGGGAGCACCTGAGGCAGTCAACCGAGAAAGGGACCGTTCCGTTGATCCATCCGTATCATTTCCACTATGGCTTCATTAACTGGCCGATAGAATCAGGAAAAAAACCCGGTGCCATCGTGTCGTCGTCGGACACGTCCGATCTTCTTATCGAGGCGGGCGTCTATGTGCTCACGAAAAGGTTCTCGTCCAAGGAGCAGCAGAGACGGGTCATGGCGGCCATCTATGATCCCGCAAGGATCGATGCGCGCCTCGTAGGCTTCGAAAACCACCTCAACTACTTCCACAAACAGGGCAAAGGGCTACCGGCCGATCTGGCGAAAGGGCTCGCGCTCTACCTCAATTCGACACTTGCCGATCAGTATTTCCGGCTATTCAGCGGACATACCCAGGTTAATGCCACCGATCTCAGGAAGATGCCCTATCCCACCCATCAACAGCTTTTGCGACTTGGGGCTTATGTAAAGGAGACAATGCCGGATCAGGAGATCATCGACGCGATAGTGGAAAAAGAGTGCGAAAGCCGTGATTAAGAACACGAATGGAGAGAAAGCGGAACGGAAAATCGGGGAAGCCCTCGCACTATTGAACGATCTGGGTTTGCCGCGCCAGCAGCAGAACGAGCGTTCGGCCCTGACCCTTCTGTCGCTGCTTGGCCTAAAGCCGGACACTGCCTGGGAAGACGCATCTGACCCGCTTATGGGCATTACTCCCATGATGGATTTCTTTTCTGAACACTACGGCAAGAGATATGCGCCCAACACGCGTGAGACTGTCCGCAGACAAACGGTGCACCAATTTCTGCAGGCTGCCTTGATCGTGGCGAATCCTGACAAACCCTCCAAGCCCACAAACAGCCCAAAGGCGGTCTACCAGATCGAACCTTCAGTTCTGAAACTCCTTCGCGATTTCGGTAAACCGGGATGGAAGAGGTACTTGCAAAAGTATCTTCGGACCCTGAAAACTCTGAAAAAACTCTATGCGCGCGAAAGAGATATGAGGCGGCTGCCTGTCCAACTGGCGAACGGCCAGGAAATCAGGCTTTCTCCCGGCGGTCAGAATGTGTTGGTCAAGAAAATCCTTGATGATTTCTGTCCTTTGTTTACGCCAGGGGGCCGTATTGTATACCTGGGAGACACCCAGGCAAAGTGGGCATATTTCGATTCAAGCGCCCTGACGGTATTGGGCCTTGAAATAGAAGAACATGGGAAAATGCCGGATGTTGCGGTTCATCATACGGAAAAGAACTGGCTGGTTCTCATTGAAGCCGTGACCAGCCACGGACCTGTAAATCCGAAGCGCAGGCGGGAGCTGAAGGAGCTGTTTTCGAGGTCGACCGCCGGTTTGGTTTTTGTGACTGCATTTCTCGACCGAAGGGCTATGCTCAAATACTTGAATGACATTTCCTGGGAGACGGAGGTCTGGGTTGCCGATTCTCCGACCCACCTAATCCACTTTAACGGTGAACGTTTCCTCGGACCTTATGAAGAATAGTGAATCTAAGTCAGAAGGCTGGCGAATTCACCGGCTTTTTAAGTGACGGCGAACAGAGGAGAGAGGATAAGTCACGATATGGTCAACTATGTTCCGGAGGTCGAGTGGGGGGATGTAAGTCACGTCGGTCAAATACGGCGCCTCCCTAATTGTTGGACGTCAGAAAGGAGGAACAGGTGCGGACAGCGATTGTCTTCTGGCTGGTGTTGAGTTGTATTTAGTGCGGTGCAGCTGCAGCTGCAAGTTATCTGGCCTGTACCGGGCATTCTGAGATCGCTGTTATGCAGTCGTCATTACCATTGGAGAGTCGAACCATCACTAAGGACGATGGGCCGATACACGGTTCCATGTTCGTGAGCGCAAAGCGGTTAGAGGTGGAGGGTATTCCGTTGATGTCTGGCACGTATGATATCTGTCAAGACTCCGATCAGCTCTTGTTCTTCTCGGTAGGTTGCTATCCTGGTGATCGAGACAAGTTCGGGGATGGTGGAGTACTAAATAAAGTAACTGGTACTGTTCGTTATCACGTGCGCGATGCGTTGTTTATATTAAAATGCCGCAAGGCAGACAAGCTTGTGAAATAAGCGGGGGGCAACACCTCGTCGGTGAGCGGGCGATAACGAGGATGGAAGGAGGCGCCGGAAAACATTAATGCACACCAGGAAACAATGTCCCCGACCTTCCATTCTTTGGTCAGCTCTATCCAGAATTTCACCATGTTTGTATTGAGCTGGCAAGAGTTTTGAGAAATGCGAACCAAGGCGGGGTAGGAACAGCACGAGATTGGCTTGGAGAATTGTGCCGCCAAGGTGCTCTTTTTCTTGAAACAAAGGTTAATGGATGGTAGTGTGCTGCTATGGATGAAGAAACGATAGGGGAGATCGCAAAAACCACCGGAAAAGCGCTTGAGATAACAGAAGGTGTGGGCAGATTTGTGTCTAAGATTCTCGGAGATGCTTGCGCCGAGTTCGGGAACTCCTTGCATGATTGGGCAAAGTATTTCCGGTACAAGAATTTGCTCAGGATTCAGGATAGGGTCGACCAGATACATCGTAAGAGAGAGTTAGAGGGAAGGACTATTCCCTTAAAGCCGTCAATCGGCATACCATTGATTCAAGCCGCGTCAATAGTTGAGGATGAAAGTCTGCAAGAGATGTGGGCATGTCTAATTGCAAATTCTACAGATCCGTGCTTCGAGGAAAGGATAAAAAGATCGTTTGTTGATATTCTATCTTCATTGGACCCAATTGACGCCCATATTCTAGACTGGTTCAGTCATCAAGGTTGGAGCAATGCGCTCCGAGAAATCTCAATTGAGTCGATATCAAAAAGTCTCAATATGGAGAAGGCAGACGTGGGAATTTCACTAAGCAATCTGAACCGACTCGGTCTCATTGATCTTTCCGTACCTACCACTCCCGGACATATTCTGGTGTCTGCATCGGATACTCGCGCGACGTATCTATTAAGTCGGATTGGTTGCTCTCTTCTTACTCTCTGCAAAGAGTAACAGGAGAAAAAAATATCATGAATTTTCCTTGACCTCCCTCTTCCATCCTGATAAGCAAATAGGAATATGTGAGTAGCAGGTGCAGTGAGCACAGTCGTTTCCCGGCCGGGGGGATTTTTGATGGATAACGCGAAGCCGGGGCGTGTCCGGGCCGCAGCATACTTTGTGTGTATGTGAGGACCCGGACACGCCCCGGCGACAAAGTTAGGCGCGAAAATAGCCCGGCCGCCTAATGTCTTCTCAGCGCCCAGTGGCCGAGGCTAGGGTCTCAATAAACGCATCAATACTATTCCTTGTGTCCGCCTCGTTGTACGAGCTGACGTCGACGATATCGCCTTCCATAATGAGGACGGGGATATCGCGGTATACCTTCTTGAGAATCTGGGTCTGGAGCATGATGCCCGCATGCCAGGACCGGCACGAGAAGGCGGAATGGAAGACAACGCCGTCGCACTTATACTCTTCGATATATTCGATGAGGCGCTCCACCTCCGGCATGGATCCCGGGCGCTGCCGCGCCTTGTCGTACCAGTGGGTCCAGGGGCGCATCCATCTCCAGGCGATGTGCTCAAGGGGATCGTCCGTCTTCGGGATGTCGAGGCGGTAGACGGCCTCGCCGCAGCGATACGTGGTCTCAGCGGCGAATACGGCGCCCTTGCTGTTAAAATACTGAAAATCGCCGAGGGCGAACCAGGAGGGCAGACCGGCGCCCCAGAGGAGCCTGTATTTTTCGTTCTCGGCAACGCCCTGTTTGGCTGCAACCTTCTGCGTGAGCTCTTCGAAGAGGTCCCGGTAAAAGTCGTAGCACTCCTGCGTGCCGAGCATAAACGAGATGGGGACCATCGTATTCATCGCATCCCCTGTATCCATGGGACACGGCACCGCCTTTCTCAGCTCGTAGGCCTCAACGAAGAGGTTCCATGTGCGGTCCGTCAGGTCGACCACTTCGGCAAGCCTGTCCCAGTCCATCTTCTTGCCCGTCACTTTCTCGCAAAAGCGGACGCAGGCGCGAAGCTGCTCGGTATTGTACTTGATATAGAATGCTTCCTGTTCCTTATCGTCTATCGTGGGGTCCCAGGGCGGGTAGTACATGCCGCCGACAAAAACGGGCACGTCCCGCAGGTAATGCTGTGTCGCCTGGGGCCACTTGAACCTCGGGTCGCAGAGTTGCTGGGCGCTGCCGAGGATCATGTCGGGCCTCCCCATCCCGCCCCAGGGGGGGCTTGGCGGCATTTCACCCCCCAGCTCCTCGCGCCACATGTCGAAGCCCAGGCTGCAGGTGGCGTAGGTGCAAAGGGAGCGGGAGAAGTTATCCGACTCCGCTTTCTGCAGGAATCTTTCGGCGTCACGCTTTGCCGCGCATATGCCGGAGAAGCTCTCGCCCCAGCCGGGCACGATATCCATGGCCCTCATAATGTCGTCCACTGCGCAGACGATGAAGGAATAGGCCATTTTTTTTCCTTCTTCCCTGGCTTTCACCGTGGCGGCCAGGTTGGCGCGCGCCATCCTCGGTATTTTGGCCGCTGCCTGAGTTGCGAGCGCCCTTGGTGTTTTCTGGTCAGCCATTTCTTACCCCCTTGCAGGTTTTACGCGATCATTTCGAGGAATGCCTCGACCCTGGTCTTCACCCGGCCGAGGGTCGAGGTAGAGTATTCGTCCTCCAGGTAGAGCACGGGCGTGCCTGCCGATTCGATGAAGCCCTTTATCGACGGGACCTCAAAGCCGTAGGGGTCGCAATACTTGTAGATAAAGAGAATGACCGCATTTACGTTGAATTCTTCGATACGCCGTTTCAGATGACCGAACCGGGCCTCCAGGTTCTCCTCGTAGGTGTTGCCCTCGGAAACGAAGGTCGTCGGCAATTTCACCTTCCGCAGGTAACGCTCGGCAATGCCCGCGAGGGCATCCGGCGTGGCATCGACGTCTGTCCAGTATATCTTGCCGCCGATGGAGAGATCGTCCATTACGAGCCGGGCGCCCGCGCCCTCGATGACCTGCGGGATGGCCACGTCGTCGACCTGGTCGCCGATCAGCATGAGCCGGCTGCCCGGACGACCGCCGGCCGGCGCCGGCCTCTGTGTGACCTCCTCCGTGACGCTCCTGATGAGCGCGGTCGATTCCTCGACGGGCAGGCTCATCGCGGCCACCAGGACTTTCATCATCTCGCTGCCTGAGATGAGCGGGGGGTCCGCCTTCCTGAGATTATAGAGCGCCCTCATGGCGCGCCTGTTCTCGTTATGCGCAGCTACCGCGGAAGCGAGGGCCGCGGCCGTGATCTCACGGCCCGTAAATCTTTCCAGGCTCTTGATGAAGACGCCGAGGACCGATTTGAAGAAGTCTACGGAAGAGTCGTCGGTGAGGTGGGGGACGTTCAGGAAGTGCCAGTAGGGCAGATTGAGGTTGTACCTCCACTCGTTGCTTGTCTTGTCGGTGCTGTCACACTGGTGGGGCATTACCATGCCGTCGATGTAGTTGAACCGCCCTTTCAGGGTCGAATCGAAGACGTTGCGAATAAAAGGGCAGGCGATCGTCTCCATGTAGGCGTCCGCCTTCGTGATCGGCTCGGAAACGCTGCCTTTCAGCCGGATAGGCACGACGCCGGCCGCCGTCAGGACCTCGACGGGTCCCAGGGCGGACAGGTAGCCGATCACCTTCCTGCCCGCAGCCTTTAACTCCCTTGCCCTCGATCCATACTCCGTATAATATTTCTCCGCCAACGCCAACCCGTCTGTCCGCTGCTGTGCCATAGTCATTCCTCTCATTCGCCCCGCGCTTCTTTACGTCCCCGCCGGGACTTGTGGTAGTATCGCAACAGGTGCGCCTGTCGCGATGATCCGTCCGTGTATATCGTTAACAAATGTATACATGAGTTGTATACATTATGCAAGGTCTTTCTTATACGTGGTCTTTCCACATGCCGAATTTTTCCCTCAGCATCCTGTGCAGGATCTTGCCCGCACCGGAGCGCGGCATCTCCTCGTCCTTGATGAAGACGATGTTCTTGGGCACCTTGAAGCCTGCGATCTTGCCCTTGCAAAAGCCAGAGATCTCCTCCGGTGTCGCGGTCTGGCCCTCGTGGAGCACGACGACTGCCATCACCTGCTCCCCCCACTTCTCGTGGGGCACACCGATGACCGCCACATCCTTGACCTTGGGATGGCCGCCCACGCAGTTCTCCACCTCTGTAGGGAAGATATTTTCCCCACCGGAGATAATCATGTTGGCCTTTCTGTCGACCAGGTAGATGTAGCCGTCTTCGTCCCTCATGCCCATGTCGCCCGCGCTGAAGTATTCGCCCTTCAGGGCAGCCGCGGTCTTTTCCGGCTCCTTCCAGTAGCCTTCCAGGAGCATCGGGCTTCGGGAATAGAGCTCCCCGACCTTGTTCGGCCCGGTGATGAGGTTGTCTTCATCGTCGTAGAAGCGTATCACGTCCGAGCCGATCACCTCCCGGCCGCAGGAGCCGAGCTTCGTGAGCTGCTCGTGGGGCTTCAATATGGTGACGATGCCGGCCTCCGTCGACCCGTAAGCCTCATACAGCTCCGAGTTTTTAAACATCTCCACGATGCCCAGTTTTGTATCCCTCCTCGCGGGCGCCGACGAGATGAGGAGCTTTTTGACAGAGGAGAGGTCGTACTTCTTCTTCACCTCATCGGGCAGGGAGAGCATCATGATGTAGTGGGTGGGCACCAGGGAAGTGAAGGTGACCCTGTGGTCGGAGAATGTTTTCAGCAGGTTCTCGGGGTTGAAGCTCACCATGTTGTAGGCCATGACCGTGCCGCCCACCCAGGTGGCCAGAAAGGAGTAGAAAAGGGAGTTCACGTGGCAGCAGGGCATGACGAGAAGGTTGACGTCGTCGAAGGTGACGTTGTGGTCGAAGATGGAGATGAAGTACTGGGCGAAGAGGGAGGCGTGGGACTTCATGACGCCCTTCGGTTTGCCCGTGGTGCCGCCCGTGTACATGATGACCCAGATGTCGTCGGGGCCGACGACTGCCGGGGGCTCTTCCGGCTGCGCCTTGGCGAGGAGGTCTTCATAGGGGAGATAGCCGTCGAAGACCGGCGTGCCTACACCAAAGGAGATATACTTCTCCACCGTGGAGAGGCTCTTCTTCATGCCGTTCACATGGTCTACCCACTCTTCCTGCACGATAAACGCCTTTGCCTCGCAGTGGTTGATGATGTACTCCATCTCGGGCTGCGACAGCCTGAACATGATGGGGACGCAGATGAACCCTCCCTTCGCCGCGGCTGTGTAGAACTCCATCCATTCCACGGCGTTGTAGCCGAGTACCGCGAACCTGTCGCCCTTTTTCATGCCCATGTCGGCCAGGGCATTGGCGAGGCGGCAGGAGCGCTCGTTCCATTCTTTGAACGTAGAGGCTTTGTTCAGGTCTTTGATCCCGATCTTGTCGGGCCACTTGTATGCATTGACTCTCACCACGTCTTTCGCCGTCATCCAGTGTCCAAGTTTCATGGGACCCTCCTTCAAAAGGATAGATTTAAACGCCATTGGCACAAGCCCCGGAAACGTTCGGCATCTCCCGGGGCTCGCGGATTCGACCGGTTATTCCACCAGCTCCAGAAGATGGTAGACCTTCTGGTCCATCTTGTGCTGCAGGACATTGTCGAGGAGGTTGATCATGCACCCCGGGCATGCCGTCACCACGATGTCCGCGCCCGTCGCTTTTATGCCTTCCATCTTCTTTGCCGCGATCCGCTTTGTGATGTCATAGTGGTAGACACTGAAGGAGCCGCCCATGCCGCAGCAGAGATCGGCATTCGGCATCTCCACGTACGTGAGGCCCTTCAAGCCCTTCAGGATGGCCCGGGGCTGGTCCTTGATATTCTGATACCGCACGAGGTGACACGGGTCATGCCACGTCGCGGTCTTGCCCTCGAACGCCTTTTTCAGGGTCAGCTCCTCCGGCTTGATCTTCAGGACGTCGATAATGAACTCCGTCACGTCCTTGACCCTCGACTCCAATTCCCCGTACCTCTTCTCCTGCTCCTCGTTT
>JBEKHB010000058.1:0-26010 GCA_050012495.1 Syntrophorhabdales bacterium | reverse complement strand
AAGGTAAATGTGCCTATATATTGGCACCACGCTATTGGCTAATTTCTACTTGTGGCCAAGAGCCCTCTAACAATTACAAGGGGTTAGGAGGGTGAAGCCCTGTGCAAGTGTTAAAGATCAGTAATAGTGATGCAGACAGGCGTAGGCGCGAGCGATGTCTTAGAAGGTAACAAATGAAAACAACGTCCCCACCGCCTGCATGCTTTTAACAAATCGACCGTTTCAGAAAAGGGGTTTACTTCTCAGGAATCACTTTGTACCAACGTTATATATTAGCCGAAGTGGAATTCACCCCTTCCTATGGGATATCAGGTTCTGACAGTTTGGGCGCAAGGCTCTCAAGAAATTCTTTGGTTCTATCGAGAATGCTTCGGGCTTGGTCCTCGCCGTAAGTTTCTCGTGCATGGGCTACGTGGTGCCTGTAAGCATCTCTGAAATATCTAAACTGGGATGCAGCATTTGCATAAAATGTCACTTTCTCGTCTTTATCCGCACCTCTAGGTAGCTCTTGCATTTCCTTAATCTTAACGTCAATGTGTTTGATTAGCACTGCCCATTCAGCGAGTTCTATAGGATGAGGAAGCATGACGTTTAGCGCTGCAGCCATAGCTCTCAACCCTAACTCAATTGCGCGCATTGAATGAAACACACAAGCGGTGTACTCCCCAACAGCAAAACAGTTACCTGCGTGTAGCAATTCTCTGGAAGCTTGAGGAAAATGGGCAATTAAAGCACTGCCCGTAGAATCGTCGCGATCATAATAACCCGCCCGATGGTGGGGAACAAAAAGAAACAGGTGGTTTTCTATCTCTTCCTTAACCCCTTCAGTGTATATATTTAATTCTCGATGATTTTGCGGAAGATCGTTAATAGCCCGCCCCAAATTGCCGGATGAATGCGTGAGTCCCAACTGGTCACACTTGGACTTCAGGTTGATAAGGAGTGTTTTTAGTTGATTCCTGTCGCCGTCATTAAGGGGAACCCCCTCATCAGCCTCGTGGAGAACCATAATAATCCCCATGTCATTAATGGTTTGTCCGATTTCAATATACTCTTTTGCTGACACTTTGAGCACGGCTTCCAGACTCCACAACTTAAAAGGGTTATCAACCCAGAGCAACACAGTTTTTTCTTGCTTTCGAATAATCTCCAGGATAAGCCATTTTTTGTAGCCTATCCTTGGGCTATCCGAATTGTTTGAAGACACCCGAAGGCGGTCGGGAAACTTCAAAACTACCCGATCAGGTAGCTTCTCTATTCTATCTATTTCTGTACTAAAATACCATCGAAAAAAAGTCTTGCAATTAAATGGCCCCCAGTGTAAAAAGAAACCAGGGAGGCGACGTCTCCCCCATCACATCTTCTATTGGAGGTGCAACATGAGTAAGCTCGTAGCTTACTTAATGATGGGATGGCGTTCGTTTGGAGCTGACCGCTGAAACGACCACCAAAGGGGATACCATGAGCCAGTCACTCGTGCCCTCTGCGAGTCGGATTAGCCATAGGCTTCAAGCGGCTCTCCTAACGGGGGGTCACACGGGGGACGGATTGACTACCCATTTTCCTGCGTGGCGCCTCCCTGTTTTCTTTCGTCACCCGAGATCATTGTGAAAGACCCTCGCAGATTAAGGTGAAGTAGCCTGATTGCATCGGGATCAACGTTATGCCTAAAAAAGTGGAGTCCGCAGAGCAATTGCAGTAACGGGTCTTCTATTCCTCGGTTTTCCAGGTATTTCTCGGGCTTGGCACGACAGAACCCACTTAGCCGTCGCAAAAGTGGCCGGTTATCAGCAATGGTACAACGCCGCAGGGGCGGACATCGCCAAAGTCAAGGCGGGAGGGAAAGAAGCTCATAACCATTACTCCGGCAATCCGCCCGGTACGATTATTACCCCTAAGATGATTTTGGATCAGGTGAAAAGATACGATGATCCGGGCGATGAAACAGGGCATCTTTACGGAGCAATTATCGCCTTTCTGCGCGATTACAAGTCCGCCGAGGCAACGGGAAAATACGGCGAGTATCATCTGGCCCACTGTGTTCACTATGTTGGCGATCTGTCCATGCCGCTCCATAATACCCTATACGATTCATTCAACCGGGAGCACCATACACCGACGGACGCAACCGTTGAGGATGAAGTACTGGACCACCTGGAGCGGATCAAAATCTATCTCATAGAGATTAAAACTGAAGACGACCTGGTAAAAGAAATAGCAAGAATAGCCAACCTCTCAATGAAATTAGGCTATCAGCTTGAGGCAGAGAACCGTCCTTTGACGAAAGAGGAAGCCTATGTCCAGCTATGCCATAGCGCTTCGCTTCTTAAGGCTATTTTGGGTTACACCCAATAAAGGATATATTCTTAGTAGATTTAGGAGAAACATGGCATGAAAACTGTAATAATTTCTCCCAATAGCATTAAAATTATTGAACCTGCTCTGGACTTTGTTACGAGTGGAACTTGGAAATATAAAGTTATCCCTTATCTTGATAAATACGACGACGAACGCCTGATTACAGAAAAATCGGTGATAGCAGTCAAAGACAAGTCAGAAGAGTTGTTAGCGTTAGATGGTAACAAACTTTGTTTTGCGGGAAGGTTAGTTCAAAAATACGTCCAATGCAAAATCTTAGAAAATGAAAATGACAAAAACTGTCTTGATAGGTCGGCTTACAAGTCTCAGATGATATGGGATAAAACCATCAGTGAAGTTGCCAAGCAGGATTGTGATTTTTTTTGGAATCCAAACGCTGCGTGGCGTTACGATATCCCTAGATTTTATTGTCAAGAACTGAAACACTTTGGAATACAATTTCAAGTAGAACAGATGATGTTTCAACATGATTGATGATGCTTCAGAAGATCAGGGGAAGGGCAATGGGGTCGGGTTCTGGGCTCCATGCATTGCTGCAAACGGTAACGTACTCTTTATTGGCTTCGCTTGCCCTGTCGTTGAAGATGCCGTCTCGCCTTGAAGTGGGAATGGCTGAAGGTGGGGACCGAATCAGACGTGATGAGTAGCAGGTGCAGTGCGTAACGGCCTGCCGCTTTGTCTCTCAGGCGAATTTTTCAGAAACAATCGGGGGGGGACCGTTTAGAACAGTGGCTCCGATAATCCGCCTCTTACCCACCTAAATTCCGGCATCGATCATGGTTGTGCTCGATGCCGGATCGGGTGGACGACGGCATGGAGGGATCGATGAGATGTCGATGCACTGCGAGGATCGTTGAGCGGAGCCGTACTGTACGTACGGCGCAGTCTCACGACCGGAGCAGGGCGCGGCAGATCGCGATCCCTCCAGGCCGTCGGCCATCCGACAAGAGAAGAAGAAGAAGAAGCCACCTACGCCTCTTGCAGCAGCTCCTTCAGGCGGGCGGCGTTCGCGGTCGCGCTGCCGCGGTGGCAGTTGTTGAACATGGCGTACGTTGCTTTCGCCTGCCTGTCCGCTTCTTTCACGGCGGGCACAAACCGGCGCAGCTCCGCATCGGAGTATGTGTACGCGTATCTCAGCGACGTTGCTATGCCCTTTTTCAGCCAGTTTTCGCTATTCCTCCCGTGAAATCTGAAATAGGCGGTGTCGGTGGTGACGGAGGGCACGAAAGGCACCGTCGCCGAGGTCCCATATTGCGGCTCGTCAGCAGCGATGTAAGTGATGGCGTGCTCTCTCAGGAATGCCGGAACCTCGCGCGCCTTTGCGCCGGAGAGCCAGCTTCCGTGCCGGAATTCGACTGCGAGGGACAGCTCCGCCATCAACTGCTTGCAGAAGAGCACATAGTCCATGTTGCCGCTCTTGCAGTCGAACCATGGGGGGAACTGGAAAACGATAACGCCCAGCTTCCCCGCCCTGGCGAGAGGCATGAGGGCTTCCCTGAACCGCTCCGCAATCAGCCGAAGCGCTTCCCGCTCCTTCACGTACACAGACTTAGTCGAAGGGCCGGCCGCGACTCCCCTTATGTCGGCGGGCAGGGTCCTCGGGTCGATACCGTGTCCGGTAAGCGCGCCATACGCTTTCACATGGAAGGTAAAGGCGCCCGGCGTCCTTGCCCCCCAGAGCCACGCGGTCCGTTGTTCAGGGATCGCGTAGTAGGTGGAATCGACCTCGACCGTATCGAAACAAGACGCATAATGCCGAAGGCGCGCCTCAGCGCTCCTTACCTCGCGGGGATAAAACTCCCCGCTCTCGATAAGCGTCTTTTCAGCCCAGGAGCAGGTGCCGACGCGTATCATAAGGGTGTAAAGCCGTCCTCCCTCAATCCGGGCCCTCCTCTTTTTTTTTGCAGTACTCCCTTATGTAGGCGATCCTTTCGAGCACGGGGGGATGGGAATAATGGAACAGGGCGTAAAGCGGATGGGGGTAGAGGTTCGAGAGGTTATCTCTGGAGAGTTTGACGAGGGCATCGATCATGGCCTCCCCCCTTCCCTCGAAGGCGCACGAGAAACGGTCGGCCTCCCTTTCGAGGCTCCGGCTGAAAGCGTTCATCACGGGCGCGAAGAGAAAAAAAAGCATACCGGCGAAAAAGCCGGCGATCACCGCTTTTGCCGGGAAGGCATCAACGCGGATGGCGAACAGGGTGTCGAGCACATTGCGCGACAGCGCCTGGTGGGCGCAGAAAAGGAAGACCAGCGAAACGAGTGCGGTCAGCAGGAGCCCCTTGAGCAGATGGTGTCTCTTCCAGTGGCCTATCTCGTGCGCCAGCACCGCGAGGACCTCATCGGGCTTCATGGTTTCGAGGAGCGTATCGAAAAGGATGATCCTTTTCGTCCTGCCTATGCCGGCAAAATAGGCGTTCGTGTGCCTGCTCCGCTTCGACTGGTCCATCTTGAGCACCTTGCTCACATTGATGCCCGCTCTCGACGCAAGGGCAACGATGGCTGATTTGAGCGACTCGTCCTCCACCGGGGTGAACGTATTGAACAGGGGCTCGATCACATACGGTGCGATATAGGTGATGAGGACGGTGAACGCAAGGAAAAAGCACCACACCCAGAACCACCAGAAACGGGGGCTCGTCTCTATCAGCCAAAATCCGCCGAAGGCCACCGCCGTGAGGAGCAGCAAGGAAAGCAGGGTCCCTTTCAGGAAATCGAGGAGCCAGACGCGGTACGTCATGGTGTTGAAGCCGTGCTTCTGCTCTATGTGGAAAATGAAGCTGAGGGTGAAGGGTAGGGAGAACACCTCCCAGGCCGGATAAAGCAGGACAAAAAATACCCATCCCGAGACGGCGAAGGACAGATTCATTGAGGCGATCCACGAGTTATAGGTGTCGAGAAGCCCGCCAAAGAGGAAGACGACGACAGCGATAGTCGACCAGCCGGAGGCAGCCATGTCGAAGAGCGTCCTTTCGCGCAGATAGACCTGCATCCGATCGAGGAACTCCCGGCCGAGAAGGGCATCGAGCTCAGGTACCGCCTGCCGCGCCCGGCGGCGCATGTATCTGAGGTTGAGGTAGTCGAGACAGTATCTGAATACCTGGATGCCGAGGTAAACACACAGGAGAACGACAAGGGCGGTTTTCATCGCGCCGGAAGCGGCCTCCTACCCGAATTCTATCCGGTAAAAAAGCACCTTTTCACCGAGTATAACACGGACCTCTATAGGGAGATCAAGGGGCAAAGACCCCTTTTCATGGCAAAGGAGACTTCCTTCTGCTATAATTGGGCATCATAGAATCAATTTCTATGCGCGGAAAAAGCCTTATAACGTGAGAAAGGAGCGGCTATGGATGACATCAATTTCGATTACTTTAAGAAAATGGACCTTCGGGTGGCACAGATCACGCAGTGCGAGGATATAGCAGGTGCGGACCGCCTCTACAAGCTCACTATCGACGTGGGGGAAGAGAGACAGATCGTCGCAGGCATAAAACAGTACTACAGCAAAGAAGAGCTGGTGGGCAAGCGCATCGTTATCGTGGCAAATCTCGAGCCGCGGACGCTCCGCGGCATCGCTTCCCACGGGATGCTGCTTGCCGCCTCCGGCGAGGACAAGGACCCGGTGGTACTGATCACGCCGGACAAGGATATTCCGAACGGGAGCATCGTTTCCTAGATCGGGAACGGGCCGGCGTGAGCCGGCCGCGCCCCGCTTCATCACTGACCCTGCCCGGTTTACGTCTTACTGCTCCTACGCCTGGCCCGGGTGATACTTGAAAGAAATGGTGAGTCTGATGCGGTACCCTGTTACCCGCCCATTCTCGATGGTAAGGTCCTGCTTCACCACCTCAGCTACCCTGAGGTCTTCAAGCGTGGCTCCCGCCGTTTCGACGGCCACTTTGGCTGCATCTTCCCAGGAGCTTGGGCTCGTCCCCACTATTTCGATGATCTTGTACACACTTCCTTCCATCTTATCCTCCTCTGGAATTTTATGGTGAGCAATCCCGGCCATGAGGCTCCTACTAAATGTAAGCATAGAAAGAAGCTATGTCAATTGCTTTATAAACTCAGGATTGTGCAGCCGGGAACAGGTCTGAAGGCGGTAGTGCGGGCGACTGAAAAGCAGTATATCCCTTTGACGAACGGTCAAAAATGAATGCCCGGTGATTCGGCAGGCGGCGCTTCGGCCCGGGGAGCCGGTTCTCCGCCCGCCGCCTGTTGCCCGGCCTGTTGTCCCTGAGCCTCGCCGCCGGGCTGCCCGCTCAACAGCTCTTTAGCGCCCACCCCGGTCGATTCGGCGGCCTGACCCGGTTGTATGGCCGGCGCCGTCTGTCCCGTCTGTCTTCCTGCCTCACCCACGGGCTGGACCTCCAGGGTCGTATGAGACTGCGCCATGGGTGGTCGGTGGGGCAGACCCGGCTGAGGCGTCGCTAATGGGGGAGGAGACTCCGGGGGCACATAGCTTCTCAGTTCGGCCGGGGCAGCCTCGGGGGCGGGCGTATCCGCATGGCCGGCGACCGCACGCTCCTGGACCCTTCCCATCACGGTAAGCACGGGAAGCTGGTTCTTTCCCTGGTCGATCACTGCATAATTGTAACCTCTCAAAATTTTAGAAAGTATTTCCGGCAAGGTAAGGTTCGAGAAATGAAAGGTAAGGGATTCATTTCCCGCGACGCCTCCTCTGATGTCGAAGAGTCTTTTCTCCGCCATCATGCGCAGGAGCGCATCGAGCGGCTGGTTGTCGACGTCGACGCTGATCCTTGACTCCTTCGTCACCGTCAGAACCGGTGCGGCCGCGCCCGCCATCACCGGCGAGGTCGCCGCGGCTAAGAGAAAAACCGCGAGCAAGAGGGACCTGCGGACTTTGCTCTGATGATTCATATATCCCCTTTAAGGCACGCCCGATGCCGACCCGGTCCCAAAATACGGCCGCCCTTGTCTTGCGAGCGCCGGAAGGGAGAGCCGGCATGCAGCACATAAGTCTTAATATACCGGTTCGCTACCTCTGTCAAGTGTTTGCACGCCTCACTCAAATTGGGATTCCCACATGCCTTGCCCTGGTGATGGGGGAAGGTTACGCTCACAAACCGCACGCTCAGCCCGCGTTTCCTTCTTCTGCTTCCAGCTTCTGGATGTCCCTTATCCGCAGGTGCTCCCGGAGCATCAGGAGGAATCCCACGATCGTATAGGGTATGTACCAGGACGCATGATAGAGTATGGATATGGTAAAACCCTCGTATTTCGGCACGTCGAAGATGGAAAGCAGGTAGACCAGCAGGAATTGGTAGAGCCCCACGTAGCCCGGCGAAGAGGGGATGGTAATGCCGATATTCAAAAGGGCGCACACAAAGGGTATGCAGGCGAAGGGCACGGGGATGCCGAGGGCAAGGGTGACGACCCAGAGGGCCACGCTCATGGAAAGCCAGACGCAGAAGGAGATGATCACGAAAAAGATGATGGTGAGGGGCGACCCGATGCGGCTGAGGTTTTCCTGTATCTCGATTATTCTTTTGCCCAATTTTGCAAGAAAAGATTTCTCCACGGCAGCGAACCTTGCGGCGAGCCGGTTCGCGAAGCTTTGGCGGCTCAGCAGTATCATCAGGAGGACGAAGAACGCGACCATGCCGATGATCAGGTAAATCCCCTGAGACACCCTCTGCGGGAGGCTGGTCCTCGGGAAGAAGAGAAGGGTCATCAACAAAAGGCCGGTCAGGTCGAAGAACCGGTCGAGAAGGACGGTCGAGAAGGAATAGGTGAAGGAAAGATTTTTCTTGCGGGAGAGCACATAGCCGCGGGCGACCTCTCCCAGCCGCGCCGGCAGCACGTTGTTGATGAACATACCGATGAGCAGGGCCGTAAACGTTTCCCTGAAACGCACATCAGACCCCGCGACCTTCGACCACCTGAACGAGGACAGGCAGATCGCCGTCCCGATGAAGACCAGGGGCAGGAAGGCGAGGAGCGGGTTTGTCTGCTTGAGGGTCATCGAGATCTGTCCGAACTCGATGCCCCTCAGAGAAAAATAGAGGAGGACAATGCTCACCGCGAAGCCGAAGACGGTGATAAATGTACGCTTTTTCATAAGCCTACGCATTATAGTGTATACTGACGGTTTTTTCCACGTTTTTCTCAGGCGAGCGGCGAAGGCACGCATTTTGGAATCCCCAATTCGAATTCGAGGCCGTATGGCACCCTTGCGATCTATCTCCGCAATGCTCTTTATTGTCCGGCGTGCAGCTTATCCGGACGGGCATCGGCGCCGGGTAGGCAAAGCTCTGGAGAAGTACTTGAATCCTCTTCCTTATCATGGTCTAATTAAGGTAGGTGATAGGTGCTGGAGGCAATCCTATGTGTCAGACCTCGGTCTATCTCGTTCATGAGGGCAAAGAGGAGCTTGTGCTGCAGGACGTGGTGAATATCACGCCGGAAGGCGCGATGCTGAAGTTGGTCAACCTTTTCGGTGAAGAGAAAGTGGTAGAGGGAAGGATACGTCAGATCGACCTGCTCTCCCACCGGATCACCATCCATGCGACGAGGGACGCGTGACGAGTTGGCATTTCCACACTCGCCGATAGGCACTTTTCACTCAGCCTTTTCCTTGACAAGCCTACCCCCCATCTGTTCTATTTAGTGGCAAACTATCATGTTTTCTTGCGAAAGAGGGCTGAATGAAGCGGATAGCCATTATAGGGACCGGGTCATATGTGCCGGAAAAGGTGTTGAGCAATCATGACATTGAGAAATTCCTCGATACGTCGGATGAATGGATATATACGCGGACCGGCATAAGGGAGAGGCGGATTGCGGACAAGGAGACGGCGACGTCCGACCTCGGCAAGATCGCCTGCGAGCGCGCCATGGAAATGGCGGACGTGTTGAAGGATGATATCGACCTTATTGTCCTTGCCACCATCACCCCGGACACGCACTGCCCTGCCGGGGCCAACTGGCTCGAAGCGAAGCTCGGCTGCGACCATGCGGTCTCTTTTGATATCACCGCGGCATGCTCGGGGTTTATTTTCGCGCTTCACGTGGCCGACAAGCTCATACGCTGCGGCGCGAACAAAATTGCCCTCGTCTGTGCGGGCGAGATCATGACAAGGGTTGTCAACTGGGAGGAAAGGGAGAGCTGTATCCTGTGGGGCGACGGCGCCGGGGCGGTAGTCCTCACCGATTCGGACTCCGGCCACGAAGTCCTTTCCACGCACATTCATACGGACGGGGCAAACGGCGACACCCTCCTGATGCCGGGAGGCGGCTCGATCACGACCCCTATTTCGCACGAAAGCGTCGACAAGAAGCTCCACGTGCTCAAGATGATCGAGGCGAACAAATCGTTCAAGGTCGCTGTGAGCAGGTTTGCGGAGGCGGCAGAAGAGGCGGCCGCCTCGCACGGCTATACCATGAACGACATCGACGTGATCATCCCCCACCAGGCAAATATCAGGATCATCCAAGGCATGGCGAAGAGGCTGAAGGTCCCCGCGGAGAAGGTCTATATGACCATCGAGCGGTTCGGCAACATCTCTTCCGCCACCGTCCCCATAGCGCTCGATGAAGCGGTCAGGGACGGCACCATCGGTCCCGGCAAGCGCGTGGTCCTCACCGCCTTCGGCGGCGGGCTCACCTGGGGGAGCAGCCTCGTGCAGTGGTAGTACGGAAGGCGACGCCGATAAACTTGTTGTTAATGACGCAACACCCCGCCTGTGCGAGTAGGAGCGCGTGGCACGTTAAACGGCCGGCTTCCGGTTCGCGGGACATCGGCCCTATCGCGAAAAACGAAGGGACGAGGGACGATCTTTGCGTCCGGGTGAGCGGAGCGAACGGTTGTCCTGGCGAAACGGTCTTCCCGGTGACCCCGGACTCGATTCGGGGGAACGGTCTTCCATCGTCCCGCGGTCGGCCAGAGGGGTCACGTCTTTTGCGGCCTCCCGCGTTGACGTCATCTCCGTCAGATAGTACTGGAGGACGCGGTAGCTGTGGAAATCGGTGTCGATCAGCAACGCGCCGATGCTTTTCCGGTCTTCCGAACGGATATGCCGGAGGCTGCACTGCATGGTGAGGGGTTTTTCGCTCATACGCAGGCTGAAGATGACGGATATTGTGGAATTGGGCCGCAGGTCATGGGGGAAGCTGGTGGGGACCGAAAGGTTGATGCCTCCGAGGGAGATATCGTTGACCACGCCCGCATGCACGGCCCCATTGAGACCACTCACGAGCGCGGGGGCGGAGATCTTAATCCTGGGGTAGCGCCGCTTCTCTTCGGCCACCGCTTTCGGCTCTCTCTGCTTGATATAGTCGTACAGGATATTCTCGACGACCGAAGAAAGGGTCCTCCTGTCCATCACCGAAATCTTTTCCAGGGCCTTGCGCAAATCCTCGCTTGTGCGGAAGCATATCCCCGTATCTCGCATTCTCCCCCCTGCCGGACCGGTAGCGGCGTCTTGCGCCTACATTTCGTATAACACACGGTACTAGGCAAATGCCATCAAATGTGTCCTGGGTTGTATAAAAAGTCAGACATACGTGCACACGCGGGACATGCATCTCATCCGTGCACTTTTCACTTCTCACTCGTGCTACAATTGTGCGATGAGGGTGCTTTTCATCTCAGCCAACCGGACGGAAATCACTATGCGCACCGTACCGCTAGGCCTGGCCTGTGTGGCGCAGGCACTGAAGCGGGCTGGGCATGACGTACAGATCCTGGATCTGATGGACGTCACAGAGGTCTCGGAGGGCCTGTCCGGGGTGATCCGGCAAGTGAGACCCGAGGCAATCGGCATATCCCTCAGGAACATCGATGATCAGAACATGGGGTCGGCTCATTCGTTTTTGACGGAGGCCAATGCGATTATCGGGGAAGTAAAGTCCCTCTCATCTGCACCGATCGTACTCGGCGGCGCCGGTTGAGATTCACCGCCCCTCGGAAAACTTGACGGGCGTACCCCTGGCGGCCCTCTCTATGGCCAGGCGCAGGTCCTTTTTCAGCACCGGCTTGAGGAGCACCTGCCGGACGCCATAGAGCGACGCCTTTTTCAGGGTACGGGCCAGCTCCAGGCCGGCCGTCACGATGATAACGGGGAGCTCGGGACGGACCTCCCGCATCCGCCGGCACATCTCGCTGCCGGCCATCCCGGGCATGATCTCGTCTGTAATGATGAGGTCGAATTCGTCGGGGTTCCCTTTGAAAAGTTCGAGGGCGGCCACTGCGCTGTGACTTGGAACAACGAAATAACCGAAGCGGCGCAGTATCTCCGACTGGGCTTCCAGGAATGCCTGCTCGTCGTCGACGAGGAGTATGCGCCTTATGGTGGAGCCGGGCTCTTCCACGTCTGCACTCCTGCCATTTTAGAAACCGTTCTCTCCATAACGACCGGCCAAAAGCACGCTTGCCGTGCAGCAGCAACAACGACCACGACGAGAATATACTGCGACTATACTACTCTGTTTTGTGTGAATGCAAGCGGAAATGCACGTTGTTCGGGGGATTATGTAAAAAAGTGGCGCATTAATTCCCTACCAGCACTAACTGTGCTATACTACCGAAGGTTTGCCATCATCCCTCGACAGTCACGGAAGGGGATGTCGACGAGGCGGACGATCGCATGAAAACCAGGAAAGAAGCGCCCCTCAAGAAGGACCCCGGACAACGCAAAGATGGACGCATCGATGCGCTGGAGGCCAGGCTCCGGGAGGCTGAAGGAGCGCTCGCTGAAGCGGTGCAGGCGCGCATCGAAGCCGAGCAGCGGGCGCGCGACGACGTGGACGCGCGCGTGCGGGAACGGACCGCCGAGTTGAAAGGGGCCTACGAGGCGCTGCAGGCGGAGACCATGAAGAGGCGCGAGGCGGAAGAGGCACGCATCCGTCTGGCCGCTGCCATCGAGGAAGCCGCCGAAGGCGTTGCCGTGATCTCGACCACAGGGGTCGTGCAGTACGTGAATCCCGCTTTCTCGCGCATCACCGGCTATGAGCAAGCGGAAGTGGTCGGGGAAAACGTGGGCATCCTCGGCCGTGTCGACGCGAAAACTTACGCGTCCTTCATGACGACGATCACGGGCGGGAACACCTGGTCCGGACGGCTGTCGGGAAGACGGAAAGACGGTACGGCCTACGAGATCGAAGTGGTCATGTCCCCCGTGAGGGACGCATCCGGACAGATCATCAACTACGCGGCCCTTTCCCGGGATGTGACCGAGGAGGCCAGGCTGGAGAGCCAACTCCGCCAGGCCCAGAAGCTGGAGGCCATCGGGACCCTCGCCGGCGGCATCGCCCACGATTTCAATAACATGCTCGCCATAATTATGGCGAACACGGAACTGGTGCTCGATGACCTGGAACACATGGAAGGGCCGCGGAGGAACCTCGAGCACATCCTCAAGGCCGCCCAGAGAGGCCGCGACCTGGTGAAACAGATCCTCATGTTCAGCAGGAAAACCGGCCATGGGCGAAAACCCCTGGCGCTGACCCCGCTCCTCAAGGAGACCTGGAAGTTCCTCCGTTCTTCCTTACCGACCACCATCGAGATGCATGCGGACCTCCGGGCCGGGGCGGACAGCGTACTTGCCGACCCGGCGGAGATGCAGCAGATCCTGATGAACCTCGCCACAAACAGCGCTTACGCCATGCAGGAGTCGGGAGGCGACCTGACCATGAGCTTTTCCACCGTCTTCTTCGGCCCCGCAGACCCCCTGCCCGTTGCCGATATGCCTCCCGGCGGGTATGTGCTTCTGACCGTTAGTGACAGCGGTGTGGGCATGACCGACGCCGTGCGCAGGAGGATATTCGAGCCCTTTTTCACCACCAGGAGGGCGGGAGAGGGCACGGGGATGGGACTCGCCGTGGTCTACGGCATCGTCAAGGCCCACGGCGGAGCTATTAATGTCGAGAGCACGCCGGGCAAAGGCGCCTCGTTCGGCGTCTACCTGCCGCTGACCAGGGTTTCCGGGGCCGCCGAAGGCACCGACGACGCTAAACCCCTCCGTGGCGGGCACGAGCGGATACTTTTCGTCGATGACGAAGAACTGCTCGCCACGGCCGCCCGGATGATGCTTGAACGCCTCGGGTATGAGGTAACGGCCGTCACCTCAAGCACGGAAGCCTGGCGTATCTTCCTCGGAGGCCCCATGCGGTTCGACCTCGTGATTACCGACCAGACCATGCCCGGCATGACAGGGACAATGCTTGCGGAGAAGATCCTGCGGGTGAGAAAGGATATGCCGATCATCCTGTACACGGGGCACAGCGACACGGTCTCGCCGGAGAAAGCGCAGACACTAGGCATCAGGGCGTTTTCGACGAAGCCGGTCGTAAGGGGGAAACTGGCGAGGACCGTACGCCGGGTGCTTGACGGCGAACCGATGTAGCGCGCACAGAGAAGCTGTCTTATGGTTCTTTTATAGGACTTATAGGACCTATAAGTCCTATAAAAGCAGTCGTGGTGGTAGTCTCATTTGCTATTGTTTCTTCTCGAGGGCGCCGCGCACCGCGCGAGTGATCTCGTCCCTGGTGAAAGGCTTCATGATAACGGCGCTGATGCCCGCCTCCTTCGCCGCGCCTGCGTCGACGGACTGGCTGTAGCCCGTGCACAGGATGACCGGTATATCAGCCCTTGCCTTGCGGAGCAGACCGACCAGCTCCAGACCCGTCAAGCCCGGCATGGTCTGGTCGGTAATCACGAGGTCGAATCGGGCGGGGTTCCGTCGGAAGAGCGCGAGGGCCTCGCCGCCGCTCGTCACGCCTGTCACCGTATACCCGAGTTTCTTCATTATTTGCCCGCCCAGGTCCACGATGATCTCTTCGTCGTCGATGAGGAGGATGCGTTTGCCGCCCTTGGAGACAGCCCGCTTCGCGAGGGCGTCTCTCCCCGGCTCCCGGCCGGCCCGGGACAGGTAGACCGTGAAGGCGGCGCCTTTGCCTTTCGTGCTCTCCACCGTGATGTAGCCGCCGTGCTGCCGCACGATGCCGTGCACCACCGAAAGACCGAGCCCCTGGCCGGAGGTCTTCGTGGTGAAGAAGGGGTCGAACACTTTCTCGATGACCTCGGGCTGTATGCCGCATCCCGTATCCGAGACCACGAGCTTCACATAGGGGCCGGCATCCATCCCGCCGGTGTTTTCCCCCGCCGGGACGCTAAAATCGCAGAGAGCGATATCGAGGACGCCGCCCTTCTCCCCCATCGCCTGGGCCGCATTCGTGCAAAGGTGCGTGAGGACCTGCTGCATTTGGCCGGCGTCTCCGAGGACAACGCCCGGCTCGCTGTCGATGGTGACCTTGATGGTGACGGCGGGGGGGATGGAGGCCCGGAGAAGCTCTACGGTCTCCCTGACGACGCTGCCCAGTTGCAGCGGTGTCAATGCAGCACCGGTCTTTCTGCTGAAGGTGAGCAGTCGGCTGATCAGCTCACGGCCGTGGCCCCCTGCCGCCAGCACCCTCTGGAGATGACGCTCCTGGCGGCTCTCTTTGGGCACGCGGTCTTTCGCCAGCTCGGTAAATCCGATCATGGCCGCGAGCACGTTGTTGAAGTCATGGGCGATACCCATTGCCATGACGGCGAGTGCCTCCATCTTCTCCGTGTGGCGGCGCCTCCGGGAATCGCGCTGCTCCTGCTCTCGCAGCTCCTGCTCGATCCGGAGGAGCGACAACTCGTGGAGAAGCTCCTCCATGCCCTGCTGTGATGCGCAAAAGAGCCGGTCGGGGTGCTCAGCCAGCAACTGCTCCGCCTTTTCGCGCAAAGTTCGGGGCGTCTTCAATGGGGGCCGGCTCACAATAGGTATATCTCCCGTTCCTCGCCGGACGTGTGTTCGCGCGTGCAAAAAAACAGGCGGCGCATGTTCGCGGCGGAAAATTATACCAGAGTATGTTTTCGAGATAAAGGGTGAGTTTTGTATTGCCATCCCTTTCCTGTCGGTCGCATACTATATATGGAGTTTCCGGCTTGCTGTCACGGCGCGGCTTTTAGCCTCCGGGCGTGTCTTTTGCTCAAAGAACGTCTGCATGTGCTTTCGGGCGCCTCAAGACCCGGATGGTGAACCATGAAAACCATCTCCTGTCGATTGCTTCTCTGCCTCGCGTCTTCAATTGCTTCCCTTTTTATGGTCAGACCTGGAGACGCGACACTCGGCGGATCTGCCGATTCGGTCGAGTCGGACAGAATTGCGCTCTCGGCCGGCCGCGGCGCCACGACCGTGCAAAACGGTTATACGGTTCAGGAGATTAATTATGGCGGCACTACCGTGCGCGAATACGTCTCTTCGTCAGGCGTCGTATTCGCCGTCGCCTGGAACGGGATAAGACACCCCGATCTTGCAGCCCTTCTCGGCTCGTACACGGACCAATACCAGAGGATGCTGCAAAATACACCGCGCCAGCCGGGCGTAAAGCATCTCTCGGTGCGGACGGACGGGGTGGTGGTCGAGAAATGGGGACACGTACGGGACATCGGCGGGCCCCTGTCGGGTCAGTTCGACTGGGGCTCCCCTTTTTTTTCGGAAGAAACGTGTATGCAGGCATAGAGGGGACCACATCCAGCCTGGGCACGGGGCCGTACTGGGCGTACTGAGGGACGGGGGAAGAGGGGCGACCAAGGGATTATGCTTTCCCTATATCCTTCCCCATTATTTTCCAGAATATGTCTTCCATTTCGGAAGTCAGTTGCGGCATTCCCTCTGCCTCCATCGCTTTGATCCGCATGTCGTACACGTTTTCAAGTTGAGGCAGGAGAATTTTAATCTCCGGAGAATTTTCCACTCTTTCGCTGACTAAATTGCGCTGCTCCACAGCCTTTTCGAAGTCTTCTTTATCAATGGGGACGTTATAAAGCATGTTCAGTAGTTCCATTAGCCTGACCTTTCCCAGATAATCCTCCTCCAACACAACGTACTGGGGCAGAGAGACCATTAACGCAAGTGCATCAATCCCTGATTCCGCTGCTTCTTTCGTGATCAGATTCGCAATGGTTGAAGGGCCGTGATACGTGATAGGGAGGGCGCCGGCTTTCTTCACATCCTGGAGCGCTCCTTCGCCCATTCCATATCCGCTGACGAGTAAAGGTCTGGTGTGAGGCACCACATCGTACATACTTCCCAGAAGGATATATTTCCTCACTTTGAAAGTTTTGAGAAGCTTCAAAACGGAACTGACATAGAACTCTGAATGCGCATGAGGTTCCAGGAGGCGAAGCAAGAGAAAATCATTCTGTCCTTCTCTTCTCGCATAGTGAATTGATGTAGTGGGAATGGACAGGTCGCGAATGCCCTCTTCGATATGGATAGTAGGCCGGTATCTGGTGAAATCGTAGAAGTCGCCCGGTTTGGATAGCGTTCCCAATTCCGTAGCCCCAAACTGCGCCTCCAGTTCGGTCAGGACCAGACTTCCCACATTGTTGACATCTATCCAGGGCCGAAGGGTAGCCAGGACGTAAGGCTCTTTACACTCCGGCACAGGGTCGCGTAACTGAAAACCACCTATTCTCATACATGATCCCCGCAGCCTGATAAGGTACCTCTGTTGTCGATCGTCCTCAACACATTACCATAAGATGAATCGTTTATCATGTGAATGTCTCAATCGGGCCCCACAAGAGGCGACGCCGATAAAATTATAGCATCTGATGCCGCTGTTTTCATTCACCGTTATCGTGCTACAATCAGGAGTCAAGCCTTTGCCGGACATGCTTTCCCTCAGCGGAGACCGGGGACCGTTGTTCAAGAAACAGGTCGGACCCAGCGAAGACGAACAGAACGGCCTGATTACAGGAATAAGGAGGGACTCTACCATGAAATCAGCGAAAATCATCTCCTTCTCACCCACAGGAACAACACGCAGGGTGCTGGAGGGCATTGCCCAGGGCCTCGCCGCTCAGACGGTGGAACATCTCGATCTGACACCGGCGAGGGCGAGGACAGGGACCATTCGCGAGCTCGACAGGAGTCTCGCCCTGATCGGCACCCCTGTTTACGCGGGAAGGGTTCCCATTCAGGCAGCGGAGGCGCTGAGTACGATCAAGACCGCGGGAGCCCCGGCCATTTTGGTAGTTGTCTATGGCAACAGGGCCTATGAGGATGCACTCCTCGAGCTCAAGGGCATTGTTGAAGAGGTGGGGTTCAGGCCTCTTGCAGGGGCCGCATTTGTGGGCGAGCACTCTTACTCGACGGAGACGATTCCCATAGCAGCGGGAAGACCTGACAAAGAGGACATCGAGAAGGCCCGGTCATTCGGGGGTCTGGTCCGCGGAATGCTGGAGAGCAGGGGGTCGCTCCGGGAGGTACCCGCCCTTGACGTTCCCGGTAATTTCCCCTACCGGGACAGGGTCTCCCTGGGTACGTCCCTGGAGAGCGGGAATGACCTCTGCGTCCGCTGCGGGAAGTGCGGAGAGGTCTGCCCCCAGGAGGCAATCACGGTGGGCGAGCATGGGGTAGCGACCGACAGGGGGAAGTGCATCCTCTGCTGCGCCTGTGTGAAGACCTGCACCACTGGGGCCAGGCGGCTGACGCACGCGAAAATCCCTCAATACTTGCAGATGGTCGCCGCCCTCTGCCGGGATCGGAAAGAGCCGGAATTCTTCTTCCCGAAGTGAGAACGGACGCCGGGGATTTGTCATAACCAACCGAGGTCCGTCGCTCTTGATTAACCAGAGCCTTTCATTCGTTTTCGACCGGCTTTGGGCTGCAGTTTAATTACGAGCCTGGCGTCGAGGGCGTCGGCAATTTTCTGGAGGCTGGACAGCTTCGGCAGGCCATGTGTCAGCCCCTCAATCCTTGATATTGTCGATTGTGGCATCCCTGCTTTTTTCGCTACATCAACCTGCGTCATTTTCCTTTTGAGCCGCGCCTCGATGACGCTTTTTGCAAGCTCGTATTCAGGAAGCAGCTTCTCGTATTCCTCACGGACCTCGGGATTTTCCAAAAGTTGTTTTCTGTGCTCTCTATAGTTCATTGCGGTGTTTCCTCGAAGGATAGTCTGAGCTTTTTCTATGTTCACTATATGTCATACGCTCATCTCCTTGAGAGATAATCTTCCATTCTGGCGGCTGCCGTTTCAATCTCACGTGCAGGGTCTTTTCCTCTTTCTTCGTGAATCCATGCAGCAGGACCAGTTTTCTGGAGGCAAAGGTGAAATAAAAAATGCGGTGCACGTTTGCCTTATCCTTAATCCTTATCTCGAAAAGCTTTTTCTGACCCTTGACCGCCTTTACGTAAGGCTCCCTTACTAGTATCCCGTAGTCCTCTAGTAGATCGGTAATAAAAATATATTTTGCCTGACTCTCCGCTGAGAGCGCATCGATAAAATCTCGTACGGGAGACTTGCCTTCTCTCGTAGTGTAGTATTCTATCGTCCATCGCATGTGACAGTATATAGCATCCATGCTATAAATGCAACCCCTTATCAGGCCCGCTCGATCGATCTGCCGGGTTGGGTGTATAATAATAGAAATCAACAAAAGGGGGAGCAGGGAAAGAAGTTCTGGATTATCTGCGTTGTTTTGAGTAACATATTTCCGAAGGGATTACATAGTGAATGGGTCGAGTGATAGCCAACTCATTTCCGGGCCGAGTGCCAATACCGCAAAGATGCGTGGGGGCTATTATACTCCGGAGCCCGTGGTAGAAGCCTTAGTCAAATGGGTGATCAGGAAAGAATCGGATCGTCTTCTCGATCCCTCGTGCGGCGATGGCCGCTTCATATCCGCTCACCGTAATACCGTGGGCATTGAACAGGATATTAGGGCAAGCAGGGAGGCTATGGCACGGGCCCCATGGTCCCTCGTGCATGAAGGGGACTTTTTTACCTGGGCGGCAAACACAACAGAGCGTTTTGAGTGTGCAGCAGGAAACCCGCCCTTTATTAGATACCAACAGTTTAATGGTGGCGTTCGGGACCAAGCTCTGTCCCTATGCTCTGAGCACGGGGCCAGATTCTCGGCATTGACATCCTCTTGGGCTCCCTTCTTAGTCGCCGTAGCAACCCTGCTGAAACCGTCAGGTCGTATGGCTTTTGTGGTGCCGGCAGAGATTGGCCACGCGCCTTACTCTGCGCCCCTTTTGGAGTACCTCGTATCTAATTTCTCACATGTGCAGCTCATTGCAATAAAAGAGAAGGTTTTCCCTGAATTGTCAGAGGACTGCTGGCTGCTCTATGCTTCAGGCTACGGAAGCTCGACAAAAGAGATCCTGCTTTCTGTCATCGATTCCTTTCGTTTTATGCCCACTCCCCCAAGCCACGGAGTAACGGTACGTGTGCAGGAATGGCGCGAACTCTGGCGCCAAAAACTACGGCCCTACCTCATGCATGAAAATGCTCGCCAACTATATACAGCAAGAGCCAATGCTCGCGGTATAAAAAGGTTAGGAGACCTTGCGTGGGTAGGAATCGGGTATGTTACGGGCGCCAACGACTTTTTTCATCTCAAGCCCTCGCTTGCGGCCGATCTCAAAATACCGGCCGATCTGCTTCTCCCCTCTGTGAGAAGTGGTCGGATGCTTAAGGGCAGTCGTTTGACTCACGAGACTGTAAGGCAATGGTATGAAGCCGATCTGCCCATATTACTGCTTAAGCTATCACAGTCAGACAATGTGCCGGCCTCTGTGTGGGGATATCTTGAAAGCGGTGACGGCCGGAAAGCGCGCGAAGCCTATAAGTGCCGCACTCGCGAGCCCTGGTATGCGGTCCCCGACGTCGTATTGCCTGACTGCTTCTTAACATATATGTCGAGTGGCAAGCCGACTCTCGCAATGAACGATGCGGGATGCTCATGCACCAACTCCTTACTTGCCGTGCGTCTGAAAGATAAATCGAGTGGGCTGGAAGTAATTCATAGATGGAAATTACCTATGGTAGAACTGAGCTGCGAACTGGAGGGGCATCCTCTGGGCGGAGGTATGTTGAAACTGGAGCCTCGTGAGGCGGCACGCGTTATCGTAGACGGTTATGCCCCTTTGAGCTGCGAGGAGACCGAAACGTTAAAGAAAGCGGTTGCAACAATGCGCTCCTGGAGGCACTGTGAGAAAACAAGTCTGCCAGTGGGAGAGCTTTTCTAGCGCTCTGTCCAAATTCGTATCGACCGAAGGCGGGACAGAAAGCGGGGAACATATAAAGCCGCTTCACTGGTACGTCTCGTGCCGCCTGGTCATTGAAGGCGGATTTTGTCCGGACGACATAACTCCGCGCCCACCCTTTGTGGTTGAAACAAAAGGCAAGCAGAAGATACTTATTTATGACCCTTCGAGTGCTAAAGGTGGAGAACGCACAGTCCTGGGAGGGCTCAAAACAAAAAGTGTCGATGTTGTGGTGACAAAAAACGGTATTGGTCCGGTTGTTGCGGTCTCCCTGAAGGGGGCACTCGGAGCCTTCAGGAATCTTACAAATCGGATGGAAGAAGCGGTTGGCGATTGCACTAATCTACATATAACATATCCCGCGCTTGTCTACGGGTTTTTGATAGTGCTACGCGCCAATCGGAAGGTATTAACCACACTCGAAGAAAAAAAGGTTCCCCCGGAAAGCCTGGCTATCGAAATCAACTCTGCCGACGTGGCGGTGATTGAAGAACGTGGTATAGAGAGGCCGGCAGAAATGATTTTCCGGTTTCACTCCGCTCTTCGCGAACTTACCGGTCGTCGAGGCATAAGAAATGATGTGAGCAGATATGAAACCATCGCGCTCGGGCTTGTGGACCCACGCCAGGATACTTTAGGCAGACTTCTTGAAAGCTTTCCACCAGCGGACAGTCCATTAAAGGTAGACAATTTTTTCAAGACAATCTACGCCTGTTACGATGAGAGATATGTCTACGGAGCTCCCGATCTGAAGTCAATCACCCTCCGTGAGGCTTGGTCTGGAGTATCTCCCGTTTTTGACTCAAATTTAATCCAACGCTGTCAGATACCCGAACTCGATTATTCGCCGAGACTCTCGGAACCATAGTCTCTGACTTTATGGATGGGCGATGGGGACGCTCTTGAAAATGCTGAAATGTGATGAGCGCACGGATGTAATGACCGGACGAATAACGGAATTGACGGACGTCCCATCCTCCTTCCCTGGCGTTCATAACTATTCTATTGCGAGAATAGTCCTTATCGTGATAAAAGGGATAAGGCTCGGGCGCCGTGTGAGAACATGCCTCTAACAAAAAATAGATCTTACATCATGGCAGCACAATCGGCCCGCTGGCTGAGTGATCCGGCTCTTTCTGCCGCAACGGGGCCGGACAACAAGCGAGGCGCGATTGAGGCACTTCTTGCCCTGAATAAATACTATAGGGAAAATCCCTGGCCAACCCCTTTCGATGCCACCGCACATCGGCTCCATTTGGGCGATGCCCGTGATTTATCATGGATACCGGGTGAAAGCGTCCATCTCGTGGTAACGTCTCCCCCCTACTGGACATTGAAGCAATACCAACCGCACGAGCAGCAAATGGGGGCCATTGAGGATTACGAAGTCTTTCTTGACGAGCTTGACAAGGTATGGGCGGAATGCAGGCGCATCCTTGTTCCTGGTGGGCGCATTTGTTGCGTCGTCGGAGACGTATGTATCCCGCGTCGCAAGGGCGGGCGGCACTACATAGTGCCTTTGCACGCCGATATACAGGTGAGGGCGCGGAAAAATGGGCTGGACTGTCTGACTCCCATCCTATGGTTTAAGATCGCGAACGGAGCCACTGAGGCTCGCGGCAACGGAGCGGGGTTCTATGGCAAGCCTTATCAGCCGGGAGCGGTCATAAAGAATGACGTCGAGTATATCCTGTTCTTGCGTAAGGGCACCGATTATCGCTCTCCATCGATCCTTCAGAAAGCCCTCTCCATGCTCACGAAGGAGGAGATGCAGACGTGGCTGCGGTCCGCCTGGACAGACATCAAGGGAGAGTCAAGACTGCGTGGGCACCCGGCCCCCTTCCCCCAAGCCCTTGCGGAACGGCTTATAAGACTATTTTCTTTCGCCGGGGATACGGTTCTCGATCCCTTTCTCGGAACGGGGACCACCAGTGTTGCGGCAGCGGCAACGGGAAGAAACAGCATTGGCAACGAGGTTGATAACACCTACCTCGACATAGCCCGGCAGCGCATGGAGGATGCAATCAAGCATCATCGCTTTCCTTCTTTCACTGGTAGCCTCCACATGGACGATCAGCAATGAGCAAAGAGGATCAATTCGCTCTCCTGCAAACGTTTCGTGGTCTTTTTGAAAGAGTGCGTTATCTCCATCGGAATTCCAGCTTGGGCGATGCAGTGGCGGGTCAACTTTACGAAGATTTGGTGAGATTGAACAAGTCCTCGAAGCTGGTAGAACGTGTGCGACAACACGACCGCGTCATTAACCTGAAGAACGTCACCGTAGGCCGTTCAGCAAGGAGGGGTGACGGGACATTCGGAGAACTTGTACCCGCCGCACTGGCGATTACGGAAAAGGGTTTCCTTGTCGCCCGTGGGCCTGTCGCAAATATTGAGATCGGGGCAGAGACAAAAATCCTCTCAAAGGCGATGATAAAGCAGATTGACCGGGTGATAAGCGACTTGGTGCGACAGGTCTACCATTTCAAAAAGACGGGAGGTAACCCGATCTGCGTGGCCTTCGTGGGGATAAACCATGCAGAAAAGTATCTCTCATACGAAGGGACGCGGGAATTTCAAACGGATGGCAAAAAAAATAAGCATCCTTTTCAAGAGGCCCCAGAAGCAGAACGCCGGCTGCTGCAACAGGCCAAACCCGAGTTCGATGAATTCCTCATTCTCAAATTCAAAGCTACCAATGTTGATCCTTATCCTTTTACCTGGCTCGATTACAATCGCACATGTCTGGAGTACGCAGCCCTTTTGACGCGGGTTTCAAGAGAATATGACAGACGCTTTCCATAGGCCATCGGGTGATTCGAGGCATGACGGGACATCTTCACTCCTTCCAGTTGTGGCTATCCTTCTCCGATCAAACGGGCGACTTCCGGCAATGGAAATCTCCGGTCGCTTGCATGAGAGAGGTCCGGTATTATCTGCGCCCTCCCAGCGACGGTGCGCCAATTTCTCAGCGAACCGCTTCAGAAGATGATCGCCATGAATGGCGGCAGACAGCAAGTGAAAGCAGTGATTCTTGAGAAGTAACTCGGTTTTGCGAAATAACGACGGATGGCATAACCATATTTTGCTGTATTTACAAGACATTGGAAACAGCATGTTATGATAATCCACTGAAAAGCGAGTTACTTCTCAGGGATCAAGCAGTGAAGAACGTCCCCGTCGCCTATTCTGCCGCGTGGGGGGTGTGACCCGGTACAATCGTAATCGGTGAGGCATTACGTTTAAATAACTTAAGGAGATGGAACATGGAATTGATTAAACACACAAGAGAGGTTTACGATGATTTCTTCCAAAGCGCTCATAAGGATGGCGCCCTGGATGCGAAGACAAAAAGGCTCATCCATCTTGCCCTTGTCCTAGCTATGCGCTGTGAGCCTTGAGCGGAAAACAACCTTGCAGTTGCAAGGAAAATGGGAATAGCCGAAGAGGAACTGGCTGAATGCATCCAATTGGCCGCTTCGGTAGGAGCAGGAACAATACGGGCGATGGCCCTCAGGGCTTCCAAAAAGTCAGAACCGGAAATAAGCGGCTTGGGTACGCTGATTTGAACTGAACCCCCACCGGCTCGCGGCTGCCCTGGCAACCCGGAAGAGAGGGGCAGGCTGGTGGATGAGCCGAGCCGAGAAGCTCCTCTACGGGAAGTTCAGACCCTGCAAAGAGCCTCCGTACTTCGAGGAGCCGGAGCCCGTGTGGATGAAATACAAGTCCCCCCGGTAGGGGCCTGTGAGCAGCCTGGTCCTGCAAGGTTCCTGAACTCGCGCATTTTCAGATTTAGCTTGTCTTTATGGATTTATCGTGGTAATCAATGAACATCAAGGAACCATGACTACGATCAAGTGGGTGAAGAGCCGATGAAAACGAAACATGCGGAAGGACCGCAGTTCATACGGTTCTTTAAGCCCGTTATTGAGGTTCTCAGGGAAGCGGGTGGGTCAGGGACGGCTTCCGAAGTTATAGACCGGGCCATTGAGAAAATGAAGATATCAGAAAGAGAACAGGAGGCCACCACCAAAAACGGCCAATCTCGGGTAAGAAACCAAGCAAACTGGGCGCGTCTTTACCTCGTGTGGGAAGGCTATCTCGATTCCTCTAAGCGAGGTATATGGAGCCTTACGGAAAAAGGTACATGTCTTGATCTCGGAGCGTTTGACGCATTGGGGACTTTTAAAGAGGTGCGAAAAGCCTTCAAAGATGAACAGAAGCCCACTAGCAAGATCGAGCCTTTTGAGGAAGAGGTAATCGAACAAGAGGTTGAGCCGCAAGATCATCGAGCAAAATTACTAAACCTCATCAAGCTGCTTCCGCCCGGAGGGTTTGAACGGTTGAGTCAACGACTCCTTCGGGAATCAGGATTTCAGCAAGTTGTTGTCACAGGGAGGAGCGGCGACGGCGGAATTGACGGTATGGGTATTGTCCAGGTGAACCCCTTCGTGAGTTTTAACGTGCTCTTTCAATGCAAGCGGTATCAAGGAGCAGTCACCCCTTCGCATGTGCGCGATTTTCGCGGAGCCATGGGGGGAAGAGCCGACAAGGGCATCATAGTCACCACAGGCACATTTACGCTGGATGCAAAGAAGGAAGCGCGTCGAGATGGCGTTCCTCCGATAGAGCTCGTAGACGGCGAGCTATTGGTTCAGATGTTTGAGCGCCTTCAGTTGGGGCTTATCCCGCGAACCACATATGACGTGGATGAAAAGTTTTTTGAGGACTTCAGGAAATGACCATCCAGGAAGACGCAGTAATTGCCGAGAAGACGCGCAAATTTGCAGCTCTCGAAAGAGGCTTCTTGAAGTGCTGGTATGGGTCCAGAAGACCGTCCACCAAAGAGGAGTTGATAGACCTTTTCAAGGAATCTTTGCATATCGCTGAGCAAGCATTTCTGGTTAAACAAGAGATTACCGAGTCGTTCTTGGGGGTTTCTGAGGTTAGGATTTCCGACCCAGAGGTACAGAGTACTCTGGAGAAGATCAGAAGGGATGAACCGTTTTATAGCATTTCTTTCTACGGAGATGTTGTCAAACTGCTTAAGGAGATGGATGCCACAAACAAAGCTGCACCATCCTATGATGATGATATTGGTGAGTTGATACGAAATGGGACAAATTGTTTGGGGACTTTCACTCATGGTTCAGTATTTCCAACTATTACTACGCGATAATGAAAATCGGACCGATAATCTCCTCTTTCGAAGTCCCCAGCCACCTCACCGGTTATTTCCACGAAATTCGTGAAACTTTTGCGTTCAAGCAGTACAGGGCGGCGACGGCTCTATGCAAGGCCTTATTGGAGAAGTCTCTTTACGAAAAACTCAAGGCCCGAAGACCTTTCTCCAACCCGAATACAGGGACCGTGCCATCCATTGCTAAAACGGATTTCAGGAACCGGAATACAGGAACCGTGACACCCATTTTCAACCGCAAAAAAGAAGAGCCTGGTTTAGGGCTTATCCGTAAATAGGAGCAACTTTCCTCCAGCAGATAATTGCAGCGGCGAGATGAAGAAGAGCTTCGTAGCTTTCAGACAGCTTCTCATATCTGACCAGAAGTTTTCGGAATCG
>JBEKHB010000057.1:0-33811 GCA_050012495.1 Syntrophorhabdales bacterium | reverse complement strand
AGCCCGAAGGGCGACGTCCAGACCGCAAGAGTCGCCTTCTGGTACTTCTTCTAAGAAGAAGCCTGGACAATGCAACCCGGGGCCTTCCACGAAGGCCCCTTTTTTTCAGTGCACCCGGCAGGACACCTATTTTACTACAAAGCCATGTTTCGCAAGAACGCTCTTTGCCTCGCCGGACTGGAGGAACCTGAAGAATGCGACCGCTTCAGCCTTATTGCTGCCCCCGGTTGTCAGCGCCATTGGATACGTTACCCGTGGATAGAGGTTCTGCGGCACGGCGAAGAGTATCTTCACATGCTGGGCCATCTCCTCGGCATCGGTCTTGTAGACGAAGGCGCCGTCAACTTCACCCCGGTCGGCATACAGCAGGCATTCACGGACATCCCTTGCCATAACCAGTTTGTTCTCAAGCTGCTTGTCTATGCCCGCCGTCTTGAACGCCTCCATGGCGTACTCACCGGCCGGCACGCTCTTTGGACTGCCGATGGCGATTTTGTCCAGTTTGACCACATCCTGCAGTCTGGTTGTCTTCAACTCGGGCTTGCCGACGAATACGAGCACGTTGTACGCGAAGGTGTTAATGCTTTTCTCATCGAGCAGCCTTCTTTCCTTCAGGTAGTCCATCCACTCCAGGTTGGCGGAAAAGAACATGTCAGCCGGCGCGCCGTTCTCGATCTGTTTGGCGAGCGCCCCCGACGCGCCGAAGTTGGTCTGAAAACGGACGCCGCCATTCCTTTTCGCAAAGCCGTCAGAGAGTTCGGTGACCACCTCCCTGAGGCTGGCGGCGACGGACAGATTAATATCGGCGGCTATGGCCGAGATTGCAAAAAGGAGAACAAGGGAGAAGACCAGAAAGGATCCGATTACCGATTTTTTCATTACTTCCTCCTACTAGGGGATGAGGTTTCGACCCGCCGGGGTTGATGATTGCGGCTACCTGAGATTCTCCCTTTAGGTCAAGGATCGCCTCGGCATTGACCGCGCCCTTTTGATGCTCGCGACGGTTTCCAAAAACACGTTTCTTGCACTGACTTTCATGGTTGCCTGCTCAGGATTTCCTGCCCTCCGAACACTCTTCCCGACTATTTAAATGGTGCATGACCGCTTCCAGGACTCCGCCGGCTATAGCTCTCGCCTTGTCGGAGATGGTCCGGCAGTACGATACGTCGCCCCTGGGTTCGATGTCGCCGACCTTTTCGTCTCCTGTGACCCAAATCTCCCGGATAAGACCTCGCACTATGCCGCCGATGGCAGCCGGAACCCGCGTCGCATCGACATAGAGGACTGTATCCCCCGCTGTTACCCGGTCGCCGATGGATTTCACGTGCCGCACCATGCCCCCATGGGGGGAACGCAGTACCCTCCCCCGGCTGATCCCTGCCGTGAGACCCGGCACGCCCGTGTGGGGTTCTGCTGCTCCGTGATAGATGGCCCGTCCGAGGTTATGTCCCCTGTTGCTCTCCACAACTACGTGGACATTATCGGGCGCAGCAAAACCCGGGCCTACTCCGATGACAAGAGGGGCTTCGTCTTTGCTCGTACCCAGGTTCCTCTTGGCCATAATGGCGTCTACGACTACATCGGGTTTCAGTTGGGCGATTATCCTCCAGGCCGGGTCGATAATGATCCCGATTTCTTTGCGATCCCATACCCCGGCAAGGTCGGCCCCGTCGCGCACCAGCTTTCCGATTACCCCTTCGACCTCCATTTCCCCGGTGAACACGGCCTCGCAAAAGGAGACCCCTCTTCTTACCGCGAGAGGTCTCTCTATTTCCGTCATGCAGATACGGGTAATGTTGGCCATAAAGAGCCGGTGGGCGATGGCTGACGCCATCTCGCCGGCTCCTTTTATTACGATAGATAAACCCCTCACTTTATTTCCTCTTTGCCCGGACTTCAATGGCCGGGTGAACAGGACTACCCCGTCATGCGAAGCCTTCCGGCCTGCGTCGTGAAATAGGACGCAAAGGCGCCTTCGTGGTCGTACGTCCCGGTGCGTATCCCTGCGAGTTCGCGGATGCAGAAAAAACGTGCTTGCAGGCAGTGCATATTGTGGGTTTCCGGTGATGCGCCGCGTTCCTGCCCCGGTCCTGCAAAGCCGCCGACGCCGCCTGCTCCGGCGTTCCCTCCATCGCTGTCGCTCACACCCTGCGACGCAGCACGCTCCCCTCGGTTCAGAAGTCAGAGGCGGGCCGGGAGGAAAGGGGGCAGCCAAGTCCTCCCGGTCGCTCGCTGACGGGCCAAAGGCGTAAGCGGCTAAGGAGAGGCATCCGAAGACCGCTTTGCCGAGAATAGCAGGTTCGTTCAAGAGCGTGAGCTTCTCACGGCAACACCGTTAACGTTATATAGCATCGTGCCTAACGAAAAGTCAAGCACTTTTTCCCCGTACCCCAGGGCAAACGCATCTGGAAACGTGTCCTTGCTGTGAGCGGTCGCATTTTCTTTGGCGCTCATTTGAACTCGTCGGACTTCATCTGCTCTTTAAAATACTTCTCCGCAATGCTCATTGCTCGTGTGGAATGTGCTTGACGCATGGTTATATATCATGGTATATAACGTTACACGGGAGGTCGTAGTTCTGTGGTGGCTTTGGGCGTTATAGCTCGTTGCGAAGAAGAACCATGAGCGACCGGGTGCATCCAAGGTCAGGAATGATCCTTCTGGACGAACGAATCGTTCGATTCCACACGATATTGAGTGTGAAGAACGATGAAGTAGGCTCAAATCATAAGGAGAGACGTATGTTAACAGGAAAGGTCGCAATCATTACGGGGGCCGGCAAAGGAATAGGAAGGGCTACAGCCGTCGAATTCGCAAGGGCAGGAGCAAGAGTGGTGTTGGTGGGACGCAGACCTGATTCGATCGAAGAAATGAATAATTATATAGCTGCATTGGGTTTCGATTCCATCTCCATAGTGGCAGACGTGTCGAACTTCGTTGCGGTCAACAAGATGGCCAAACAGGTCAAGGACAGGTACGGTCGCATAGACATCCTAGTGAACAATGCCGGCATTGCTTCCACAAAAACCGCCTCTTGGCACATGCCGACGCTGGAAATCGATGACGACGAGTGGGACGGCGTTCTTGCGGTCAATCTGAAGGGCCAATTCAACTGTGCAAAGGCCGTGATGCCCCACATGATGGCACAAAAAGGCGGGTCGATCATCAACCTCAGCTCGACGAGCGCCTTGGTGCCGACATTTGGTTCGGCACCCTATTGCGCGTCCGAAGCGGGCATTATGGCCCTGACAAGGGTGCTCGCCAGGGAACTGGCAAGTTACCACATACGGGTTAATTGTGTCGCGCCGGGCCTCACGCTGACGCCGATGCAGGATTCGATGCCGGAAGAGGCAATCGATATGGCCGCCGGGATGATCCCCCTGGGAAGAGCGGGACTGCCTTTAGACATCGCACAGGTGATCCTCTTCTTTGCTTCCGACGGGCTCTTTGTGACGGGCCAGACCCTCTTAGTCGACGGCGGCGGTACGATGCACTAGAGTCGCTTGTGCCGTTATGCACACCCGAGCTGCGGCGGGGTTGAGCGGATTATGTGCCGTGTGAACAAATACCAGCAAAGGAGGCAGAATTATGGCAAGGGAGTATAAGGTGCTCATAGGTGGCGAATGGTGTGAAGCAGTGAAGGGAGAGCGCATGGAGGTCACAAACCCCGCGAACGGGAAGCCCTTTGCGTCGGTCCCTAAGTGCGGGCCGGAGGATGTGGACAAAGCAGTAGATGCAGCGCTCACGGCAGGCCCGGACTGGGCGGGGAAGCCCATGGCCGAGCGCTCGAAAGCCCTGCTGAGACTCTCTCAGCTTATTCGGGACAATCTGCAAGAACTGGCGGAACTGGAAACCATGGAACAGGGTTCACCATTACGAAAAACCCTCGGTATGGACATACCGCAGTGCGCAGAGCACTTCGAGTACTTTGCCGGTGTTGCCAGAGGAATGACCGGAGAAACGCTGCCTGTAGGCCCATGGTGTGCTTCAATGACCGTCCACGAGCCGCTTGGGGTTGTCGGCCTGATCACGCCCTGGAACTTTCCCGCTCTGATGGTGGTGTGGAAAATGGGAGCTGCGGTGGTAACGGGCAACACCTGCGTGGTGAAGCCACCTTCCATCGCTCCGCTGACCGCCCTCAGAATAGGTGATCTCGCCATGAAGGCTGGCATTCCCGCCGGGGTCGTAAACGTTATCACCGGGCCCGGAAGCACGGTCGGAGAGGCTATCGTGCGGCATCCCGACGTTGCCAAGATAGGGTTCACCGGTGACTCGATTACCGGCAAGAGGATCATGAGCCTTGCGAGTGAAACCCTCAAGCCCGTCGGTCTTGAGCTCGGAGGAAAAAATCCTTTTATCGTGCTGGCCGACGCGGACATCGACTCGGCGGTGGAGGGCGCCGTCTGGGGCGCTTTCTTCAACTCGGGACAGGTCTGCGCGGCGGCAAGCCGGTTCTACATCCACGAGTCACTCTACGATGCATTTGCAAAGAAGTTTGTTGCGGCGGCAAAGACGGTACGGGTTGGCGATCCCACGAAGATGGAGACCGTAATGGGTCCGCTCGCCTACAGGGAACATAGAGACAAGGTTGAATGGTATATCGCCGAAGCCAAGAAATCGGGGGCCAAGCTACTCCTGGGCGGTAATCGACCCGACACACCTGAGACCAGAGATGGGTATTTTGTGGCTCCTACCGTTTTCGGCGACTGCTCCAATGACATGACCTTCATGAGGGACGAGATGTTCGGTCCGGTGGTCGGGCTTGCCCGTTTCGCGACCATAGATGAGGCTGTGGCCCTTGCCAATGACACCAGGTTTGGTCTATCCGGCTCCGTATGGACCAAAGACGTAAGGGCCGGACTAGTCATAGCCGGCAGGATCAAGGCCGGCACGGTGTGGGTGAACGAGCACCTCTGCATCTCTTGCGAAACCCCATGGGGCGGTTGCAAGGAATCGGGGTGGGGCAAAGACGCATCCACAATGGCGCTCGAAGAGTATACCCTCACGAAGCACATCTATGTCGACCTGATCGGCCAACCTGACAGGCCCTGGTACGGCTTGCTGAAATAGCGAAAATGGCGGTGTGCACGGACGATACTATCGACACGGAGAAGCGGGGGGGGAGGATAAGCCTCCCTCCCGAGAAACCATCTACTACTTCACCAGGCAAGACACGTCTTTTGGATCATGGACAACGGATCCTCCCATCTCGGGGCGAGGCGTGTGCGAAACGCCTCCTGAAGAAGTATCCCCGCATTGTCCCCATTCACGGTCCTATACATGCAAGCTGGCTCAAACTGATGCCGCATGTTCGACTCGCGCGGCTCGGTGAGACCGGAGAAGCAGTCCCTGATGGAATTTCCCATGCCTGCCTCCATCTGATAAAGTCACTGATATTAGATGGATAGCATATCTAGACAGAAAAGTCTAGAAATATAATCCCTTGTTATTACAAGCACTTAGCAACATGATTTCCAAATGCGTTTGCCCTGCCCCGTACCCTTTTTCTTTTACTCTTGGCTTACGTCGGGGCACGGGGCTTGCGGGTCACCTCGGGTCGTGAGTGGGGTACTCCATCCGGATTCACTCGCCGGCATGTAAAAAAAGCTTGACCTTGTTATATTCATGTGTATATAACGTTCGTAATAGTCGGTCAGTAATAACGCTGCCCCGGTAGATCGAGGCACGGAGGTTATTCGCATGGGTCGGAAGAAGGCCGCGGCCGCGCGCAGGTCACGGTTAAAAACTGTATACCGGTCGAGTGGGAATTCGGAGGCCCCAAGGTTGAGGTGGTGTGGGACAATGCGGCTTCCAAAGAAGGAGGTGGTGTCGAGAACAAGGTGGCAGCGACCGGATGGAGCGGCGTAAGAGACAGTCGATTACGAGAATAGTCTCTTACAATGGACTAGTATCATCTTTTATCGTTTGCATTGCGGGGTGCATTTATACGCAATCCTCCGCGGAAAAGGAGACGTACGATGAAAAAGCATCTTTGTGTTTTTATTGCTCTTGCGGCAGTGATAACGCTCTTTGCGTCGACCGGACCCGTTCTGGCATACACGGTGACGGGGGATTTGTCAGCCGCCGGATCCACCGCTTTAACAGGCTCGCAAAGTTACACAGGCACTCTCTCGGACCTCTTTGATACTGTTAGTCATGAGGCAATCTACATAAACAACGGAACGCCGTATAGTGACATGTACGCCAATCAGGACTACATAGTCGCGACGTCGTCGAGCGGCGCGAAGGCGACCTTCTCGGTAGGCGAGATCACGGTCGGCAATGCGACGATAAACATCTCGGGCAACAACAGCACCGGGTACACCATAAGCGGTAACGGCCAGACGCTCCACAACCTGGCGAACATTAACGTCGTCCACACCACCATGCCGGCGGGCACCTCCCAGTACTCGCCCTCGTTCACTATCCAGGGCAGTGGCGTCACCACCACCCTGTACAACTCTTCCAACTTCCCAGTGGGTTATACCACGGTGACGGTTCCTGCAAGCTCCGGCAATAGCAACACCTACACGGGCGTCTCCCTTCTGACTCTGCTCCAGCAGGACGGGGTGAACACGGGCAACCTTAACCAGTACGTGATCGCCACCGGTATTGACGGCGGTGAAGCGGTCCTGTCTATGGACGAGATCGTTCATAACTCCACCGGTACATCCACCGATATAGTGGCCACCAAAGAGAACGGCAGTGCGCTCTCCTCGGCGAGAGGGTACGCGAGGCTGGTCCTCCCCACGGACAGCAGTACATCTCGGTCGGTTTTCACCCTCTACAGCCTGACCGTGGAGCGGGTTGCCAGCCCGGTACCCGTACCTGCTGCCCTGCTCCTTTTCGGGCCGGGTCTTGCGGGCCTTGCCGTCCTGAGGAGACGTTTCAAACTGTAGGCAAAGACCTCCCATGCGAAGGGCGGGGCCGAAAGGCCCCGCTCGCGCCTGTTGCGGAATGCTATGCCTCTGTCAGGATCTTGATGGAGCTGCCATCCGTCAGACCCTTTTCCTTTTCAAAGAATGGCGCCATGTGGGGAGCGGCAAGATGGTTCCGGAGCGCCTCGATGCTCTCCCACTTTTCGAGGATCGTGACCACGTCCTTATCGAAGACCTGCGGCGGCAGGCCGCTGTCGAAATCCGTTGCGGCCACATACTGGACGCAGCCCTTCTCCTTTCTTACGAGAGGTGCGACCGATCCGAATAATTGAAGGAACTCGGGCAGCTTGCCTGCCTTCACGCGTACGGAGACAACCAGGTAAATCATAGCTCCCCTCCTGATAGTTTGTGTGAGCATGTACCTTCGACCCGCGCACCATGCCCCTAGTCACTACATCATACAGGATTCATCCGAAAAAGGCTATCTCGTATGTAGCGCCTTGCAGGGTCGCGCCCGCCTGTGGCCGCAAGGGCGTGGGCCGCGTCATGTTTTCAGAAAGCGAAAAATATGCCTCTTGTCACTCCTGGTTGTCATCTCTCCTTCTCACCCCTGGTTGTCGCCCCTCCTTGTCACTTTGACAGGAGAGCCGAAAAAAGAGAAAATCCCGTGCCAGCCGGTTTCGGGCGATCCCAGAGGCCGCGTCGCTCTTTGACAATTGAACTTCGACCCACGCCCTTCGGGTGCGTCCGGCGGCGGTGTAACGCCCTGCTCCGTCGCTCGTGGCCGTTCATTCAAAATTCACAATTTATAATTCTCTTCCCCCCCCCTAAAACCGTAAACTTTCGTACACAATCGTAAACCCCCCTTCGGAAAGGCTTGCAAGAGAAGGGAATCAGAAAGAGGGGCGCCGAGACGGTCGGTGAAAAATGCGTGCTGAAGAGCCCATTGTCCCGGCGCGGGGCGATTTTTTGCTGCGTTTTTGCTATGATATAGGCTTCGGAGAAAGAACGTGCCGCCAGAGGACACACTATTTAAGTTCCCCCATTTTCACGTGCTCCGGGCCTCCGCCGGGTCCGGGAAGACCTATGCCCTTGCCCGGCGTTTCGTCCTCTTTCTCCTCTCCGGCTCTGTGCCGAGAAATAAGCTGAACAACCTGCTTGCGATCACCTTTTCGAATAATGCGGCCAGGGAGATGAAGGAGAGGATCCTGCTCTTCCTGAAGCAGCTCTATCTTGGGGACAGGGAGGTGGCGGCTGACTTCAGCCGGGACCTCGCGCTCACCTCGCCTGCCCTGAAAGCAAGGGCAGGCGAGGTGATAGAAGCCGTGTTGTCACGGTATAGCGATTTCCAGGTAAAGACAATAGACAGCTTCATGACCACGGTCTTCAAAGCCTCGGCAATAGACTTCGGCTACAATCCCGATTTCGAGATTCTCATGAGCAACGAGAGCCTCATGGGACATGCTTTCGATCTATTCTTGCGGAAGGTGCGGGAGGGCACGGAAGAAGGCGGGCTGATGAACGAAGTAGTCGATATTATCGTGGAGAACACGACGGGAGATGCGCCGTATCCGTGGGAAGCCACGGGGGCGATCCTGCATGAGATAGAAGGCATATACCGGAAGGTGGCCTCATGCGGCAAGCCGGTGAGCCGGGCCGACTATTCCGCTGCAACCGAGGCGGCAAAAAGGAATATACGCTCTTCGATAGAAGAGATGGAAAGGCTGATCACCGCGTCAAAGCTGACGAGGAACAAATCGAGCTCATACGGGAACCTGCTCAAAGATGCGGAGGCGGGGAGATTCGCCGACCTCTTCGAGAGGGGCATGAAAACGCCCCCCGTATGCAAGCCGGAGGGAGTTGAGGAGCAGGAGGCGTGCTGCCGGGTCATGGAGGAATGGGAGCGGTTACGCCTGCATATCGCTTCTCTCACGCGGCTTTTTGCGTGCAGCTACTATACGCCCTACCTCAGGACATTTGAAGCGTTCAGCGCCATTTTGGAACGCGTGAAGAGAGACGAAGGGCGGATATTCATCGAGGACGTCAACAAGAGGCTCGCTGAATATCTGGAGAGCGATATAGTGCCCGATCTCTATTTCCGGCTCGGAGAGGCGATATTCCATTATCTCATCGATGAGTTCCAGGACACCTCTCCCATCCAGTGGCGTAATCTTTTGCCCTTAATAGAGAATTCCCTCTCCCAGGGGGGAAGCCTCTTTGTGGTGGGGGATACGAAGCAGGCTATTTACGGGTTCAGAGACGCCGACTACAGGATCATGAGAGGCGTCGAGGCTCAAAACCCGTTTCCTTCCGCCCATCAGCGGGTGGAGGAGCTTCACACAAACTACCGGAGCGACGGCGCGGTTATCGCTTTCTCCGAGGAAGTCTTTCAAAGGATGCTTCCCACGCTTCCGGCTTATCGGAAGGCAGGAGAGGAAAGCGGCCTCCTTACGTACAAACAAGCCGCCAGGAAGGGCCGCGAGCACCGTGGGTTCGTCGAGACCTGCATGCTCCGGAGGGACGACCGCGAGGTGCCCGAGAAAGAGCGGGTGGCTGGGCTTTTGGCCTCCCTTCGCGAGAGGGGGTACCGCTACTCGGACGTCGCTATCCTCGCGCCCAGGAACGACGATGTAGTGAAAGTAACCGCCTGGCTCAACGAAAAAGGGGTGCCCTTTGTCTCCTACAGCAGTCTTGACATAAGGAGACGGAAAATCACCGGGGAGATCATCTCGCTTCTCACGTTTCTCGATTCTCCCCTCGACAACCTGTCGTTCGCGACGTTTATCCTCGGCGACACCTTAAGGACCGTCCTTGAGAAGCACGGCATAAAAGTCGACACGCAGGCCCTTCACGACATGTGCTTCAGGAACCGGCTCGCCCGGAGCAGACCGCTCTACAAAGTCTTCCAGGAGGAGATGTCCACTGTGTGGGACGGCTATTTCGACCTGCTTTTCCGGCTCTCCGGTTACCTCCCCCTTTACGATCTGGTCGTCGAGATATATCGGGTTTTCGATGTGTTCAGTCTTCATGGGTTGGAAGAGGCGGCGCTGGCGCGGATACTCGAAGTGGTCAAGGACCTCGAGGCAAAAGGCGGCAGCACGCTGAGGCGTTTTCTCCAATTCGCCCCGCTGCCCGGCGGCGACGAGACCGACTGGAATATCGACATACCCTTTGGGATCGACGCGGTGAAAGTCATGACCGTGCACAAGGCGAAGGGACTGGGCTTCCCGGTGGTGATACTCCTCCTCTACGGGCAGAGAAACAAGGGGTTCCGCTATATAGTGCAGGAGGATGAAGAGTCGGTCACCTTGCTGCGTCTCAAGAAAGGCATGCTGCGGGCAGACGATACGCTCCAAAAACGCTATCAGGAAGAGGAGACGAAAGTGATGGTCGCGAGGCTCAACAGTCTCTATGTGGCCTTTACCAGGGCGGGCGCCGAGCTGTACGTCATCGGCGTCAAAGGCGAAAAGGACTCGTTCCCCTTCGCCCTTTTTCCTGACGCCGTCTCCTCTTGCAGCGGGACGCCCCCGGAAGTGTCTGCCGGAGAGGCAAAAAACGCGGACGGGTCGGTCGAGGGGCTCCACCATGCCCTTGCGCTGGAGGCTCCCCCACCTTCCGTCGAACCCTTGCGGTTTGAGGAAAGAAAAAGGGGAGAGTTGGTCCACAAGATCCTCTCCCTGATCGACTACGCGGACGGAGATGTCGGGGTGAGGCTCGATGAGATCATCCGTGCAATGCAGGCGGAAGCCGGCGCCGATGCGGTCCCTGACAGCCTTAAAAGTTCGATCGCCGCATTTCTGCGAGGAGAGTCGATTGCCGGATGGTACGAGCGGCGGCCGGGCAGGGTGGTGATGAAGGAGCAGGAGCTGGCCGATAACCAGGGTCGTCTCTTCCGGGTGGACAGGGTCATCGTCGATCCGGACGCGGTCACGGTGATTGAGTACAAGACGGGAAGGGCAGGAGTTGACGAGGAAAGGCACGCTGCCCAGATGGCAAATTACCTGGGCATCATGGGTGAGGTCTACAAAGGCAGGCGCATAGAGGGCATTATCGCTTACGTGGACGCAAAAGTTGTGAGGCCCGTGACGGGCAGAGCATGAGCTGACATGGATACGCAGGGGAAACCGGACTCGCCGAGCTACGTGGTGCTTCCGCCGTCAGTCCCTCTCGTGGACGAGGCGGCGGGTCGCCTCTTTCCGGACGGCGCCGATTTTTCTCGAAACCTCGTGGTCTTTCCCGGAAAGCGGCCCGCCCATTTCCTGAGGAAGGCCATCGCCGAAAAACGCGGCTCGGGCTATATCCCCCCGGTCATCTTCTCAGTCGAAGAGTTTGTGGACTACATATGCGACAAGGCCGGTCCGACCCCGACCAGGAAGCTGGAGACCATAGATGCGATCGCCTTCCTCTTCGAGATACACAAATCGATGGAAAGACCCCTCGGGGGCGATCAATTCCTGAGTCTTGAGGCGTTTTTTCCGCTTGGACTGAGGATCTATCGCGATCTCGAGGAATTGCTGATCGAGGGCGTGCCAAATAAACGACTCCGGACCGTGGAGTCGCTCATCGAGACGCCTCTCCCTCCCCGGGCGGGCGGCGGCCTTCAGTCTCTCTCGTTCTTTTACGACAGGTTTTATGAGGCCGTCACGGAAGCCGGCTACTCTTCGAGGTCGGAGCGGTACGTCCGGGCGGCTTCCGGGCTCACGAGAGAGATGCTTCCCCACAGGCAGATTGTTTTCGCCGGGTTTTACGCATTTACGGAGTCTGAAAGGCGGGTCTTCAAAGAGCTGCTCTCCTGGGAAAACGTCTGCTTCCTTTTCCATGAAGGCCCGGGACTTACAGCGAGGCTTGCGTCTCTTGGAATAACGTATCGCCCGAGTCAGGCAGACCTGGAAGCGCAGGGCGCCGGCAACGACAACAGCCACTTTTACAAAAGCCCCGATGCCCACGGCCAGGTCTTTGCCCTGAGTGGAGTCCTTAAACGCCGGATGGAGGATCGGGGCATCCCCCGGGCGGGGCTTTCCACGGTCATAGTCCTCCCCGCTCCGGAGACGCTTTTCCCCGTGCTCTACCATGCCCTGCCCCTTGTCGCCGACTGGGGCTACAACATCTCCCTCGGCTATCCCTTCGAGCGAACGCCGACCTGGGGCTTTTTGAGCAGCCTGATGCAGCTCGTCGTGTCCATGGAGGATTCCAGGCTCTACATCCCTGATTACCTCGGCTTTGTGCTGCACCCCTACACGAAGAATATTTATTTCAACGGGAGGACGGAGACCACCAGGATCCTGTTCCATACCCTGGAAGAGCTGCTCGCAGTGGATAGAACGCGGTGCTTCATCTCCCTCGATGAGATAGAGGGGCTGACCCGGCTTTTCACACTCGCTGAGGAAAGGCTCTCAAGGACGGAAGAACCCACGGAGTCAGCCGAGATCAGGCAGCATCTGGTGACGATCCATGACGAGCTTATCCGAAGGACGTGCGCCTTTGATAACGTGAGTGACTTTGCGGCAAAAATGAGCCGGGTCCTCACCTTTATTTATGAGCGCAGCTCGGCCCGCCTCCATCCGTTTTTCCATCCTTTTGCCGAATCCTTCCTCAAAGAGCTCGACGTGCTCCGCACGTCCCGCGTTGGTTGCCTCTCCTTCGCCGAAAGGAACAGCTATTTCCATTTTTTCAGGAAGTACGTCGCCCACTGCTTTACCCCTTTCGAGGGCACGCCGCTTCAGGGTGTGCAGGTACTGGGGTTCCTGGAGACGAGAGCGCTGCAGTTCGAGCGGGTCTACCTGCTCGATGCCAACGAGGACGTGCTCCCCGACACGCGAAAAGAGGAGACCCTCCTGCCCTTCGGGGTGCGGGAGATATTGGGACTGCCCACGTACATCGACAGGGATATGCTCAGCGCCTACTACTTCGAGACGCTGGTGAAGGGGTCCGGTGAGGTGCATCTCTTCTTTATCGAGAATGAGAGGAAGGAAAAGAGCAGGTTCGTGGAGAGGCTGCTCTGGGAGAGGCAGAAGAGGGATGGGGCGGCGACTGCCCGGGGCTATGTCAAATCCGTCGGTTACCGGCTGAGCCTGGAGAACAAGGAGCCTTCCCCGATCCCGAAGACCGCTTCCATGGCCGCTTACTTAAGGGAGCGTCCCTATGATGCCACATCCCTCGACGTCTATCTCAATTGCCCCGTGCAGTTCTATTACCGCTACGTGCTCGATCTGGCAAGGAAGGAAAATGTCTCCCCCGACATCGAGAGGGTAGACATCGGCAGGCTTGTCCATAGGGTGCTCTTCAGATATTTTGAGAAAAGGCTGGGGTGGACGCTGACCGGGACAGACATCGATGTGGCAGAGATGAGAGCTATTGTGGCGGACCTGTGTGACGCGACCTATGGACCGGGGGGCCTCACCGGCGCTGCCTATCTTCTCAGGCGACAGATCATGCGCCGGATGGAAGCATTTCTCGTTTTTTATCAGGGCCCCGTACTGAGGCGCGCACCCGTCGTACCGGTAACGGTCCGGGGCTTAGAGGAGCGCATCGAGGCTTCGGCCGGGGGTTTCAGGCTTAAGGGCGTAATCGACAGGATAGAGACGCGAGGCGACACGACCTGCATCATCGATTACAAGACCTCGGCTTCCCCAAGGCGCCTGGCGATAGACTTCGACGGCCTCGACCCGGACGTCCGGGCGAGCTGGAGCGAGGCGATAGGCAGTATTCAACTGCCTTTCTATCTCTTTCTCTATCAGGCGCACACGCAGGTAAGCATCGACGACCTCGACGCATTTTTCCTGCTCCTTGGGCGGATGCACGGGGATGAACGGATAGAAGCACCCCTTTTCCGAAACAGAGAGCGCGCTACGCCCGACTATGAGCGAGCAAAGGAGGTGATCTTCCGTCTCGTCAGGGAGATCACCGACCCTGAAACACCCTTCAGCACCCGGTACAGGGCAAAAGACTCCTGTCTCTTCTGTGACTACCGGTATCTCTGCGGTGTGCAGTCGCCGGGGGTGTAGAGCGAGTCAGGAGTCATCGATGGCTCTGACTCCCCCGGAAGCTATCGGTTATGACGGACTCCTTTGAAGCTCTTGCAGATTATGCCGTTGAGTATGTCGAGGTACGACAATTCCGGAATGCGGTACCACTCCGAAAGGTTCTGGTTCTTAACCGTCCGGACGGAACCGTCGGGACCGGGCACCTCCCACTCAAGCTTGCGGTACGTCACCTCCCGGCAGTTAATCTCGATAACCATGGTCAGTTCTCTTGGCCCGGGGCCTTCCCCCGACGCTGACACCTTTACATCGGCCTTCGCGGTAAGATCTGAATCACGATAGAGCATGTTATTCTCGTCATAATAGAACTTGTTGCCCGCCGAATTCGTATAGAATTCTCGCCACGGTCCGTCCTGCGACGCAACGGGCGAAATCAAGAAGACACCGATTAACATGACGGAAAGTATGATGATCCTTTTCATCTTCGGCCCCCGATAAATTATAGCTGCCTCACCAAGCTACTTCTTATAACAGATTTTTAAGAGAATTGCACAGGCAAAATGCAGGCAGGGGACATAACGTAGTTGACTATCGTGACTTATCCTTTCTCCTTTGCAGCATCTTCTGTATGCCCGATAGCTTCAAGTTGCTCAACTACGTGACGGCGAGTCGGGCTTGCCCGGGGCAGGAAAAATTGTTGAAATTCTTGCCGGGAAAGGAGACGGTCGGGATGGAAATCGTGAAGGCGCGAAAAGCGCCCGGCCGCGAGTTGCCCTAGCAGATTATTTTATCGCCCGGTTGATTCTTCCCGTGGGAACCGGGAAAATAGCGCGCAAGCTCGGCGCCGCACTTCTCGATGACGCCGCAAAGGGCTTCCAGGGCGCGATCTTCCTTGATGCCGATGGCCACCTCGCCGGCGAGGGTCCGCAAGAGGCCGGAGGCGATCTTGCCGTGAATGCCCTTGTCCGCCAGGATCCAGACCTTTCGCTCGAGGAGGGAAATGAATATGAGAATGCCCGTCTCCTCGTCGGTCTTGTGGACCCCCTTCTGAAAAAAGGCGTAGATGGCCCTTTCCCGCACAGCCTCCTCGACCCTCTTGCGGTGGAGGAAGGCGAGCTTCATGTGCGGGAATACCCTGAAAAGACGGACGAAGGGGAAAAGGAGCACGGCCGTGAGGGGAATGTAGAACCAGATGGTGAGGTGATGCAAGGCCATGGAGAGGACGAGGGCCACAAGCGCCGAGAAAGAGAGGGCGCCTGTGAGCTCTGCCTCGCGATAGCGGTCGCTCTCATCGACGAGCATAATAGCGATATCCGCGCGTGTCGAGCCTTCTGCCGCCAGCACGGCCTGCCGGATTTTCTCCTTCTGTTCCTTGCTGAACAATGCTTTTGCCCTGATTTTCATTCGCGCACCTTGCGCCGTTCAGCCATCATGAGATCCCCATGCGTCCTTCGTCACCAGTCTCCTGACGCGCCGCCGCCTCCGAAATCACCGCCGCCTCCGAAAAAACCTCCCGAGGAATCCCCACCGGACGAAGAGCCGCCCCCAAAGCCCCCAAGGAAGAGGCCTCCCAAGAAACCTCCCAAGAAACCGCCTCCCCCTCCACCGCCTCCCCCTCCACCCCGTCCGCCTCCTATGAATAGGACATGAAGGAGCAGGCCGATGACGAGCCCCAGGAGGGCAAGGCCGCCGAGGATAGGGTACGAGAGGGCGGGGAAGGACAATTTTGCGGCAATCGGCAGCCCCACCGTGCCCACTGCGGCGCCGAATACTTTTGAGAGGGCGCCGGCAAAGACGAGGGCGATGAAGAGGAAGATAAGGAGTGTGAAGATCGGCGTTGTGCCCCTGTGGCCCGGTCCCGGCTCACGGCCCTCCGCCCTGTACTCCCCCCTTACCGCCTCGACGATACCGCGTACCCCGGCCCTGACGCCGCCATCAAAATCGCCCGCCTTGAACCTGGGTATGATGCTGTTCCTGATGATGCGTCCCGAGACGAGGTCGGTCAGCGTGCCCTCGAGGCCTCTTCCCACCTCTATCCTCACCTTTCGGTCGTCTCTCACGATGAGAAGAATCACACCGTTGTCGACCCCCTTCGATCCTATCCGCCATGCTTCGGCAACTTTTATAGAGAATGCCTCGATGTCTTCGCCTTCCAGACCGGGTATGGTCAGGACCACTATCTGCGTCGAATCGGTTTTTTCAAGCTCGGTAAGCTCGCGCTCCAACCCCCCGGCCGTCGGCCCGGAGATCATGTGGGCGTAATCGTTGATATGGGCGGTCAGCGGCGGGACAGGCAGGGCCCTCACGACAGAGGGGACGAGTGGTGCAGCCATCCCGAGGAAAAGAAGCAGTAGCGCTATCCGTTTTTTCATGGCCTCCAGGCCCTAGAACTTGATTTTAGGTGCAACCCGTGCGCCTTCATCCGCCTTAAAGGGCTCTTTTCTGGTCAGATGGAGGAGCAGTGAATTGGTGAGTGAATTGGGGAATGTCCTGATGCTCACGTTGAACTCCTGCACAGCCCTGTTGTAACGGACCCTTGCCACGTTTATCCGGTTTTCCGTCCCCTCGAGCTGGTTCTGAAGGTCGAGAAACGTCTGATTTGCCTTGAGGTTCGGATATTGCTCGGCCACGACGAGGAGTCTGGAAAGGGCCGAGCCGAGTTGCGATTGGGCCTGTTGGTAGCGCGCAACCGCATCGGGCCGGTCGAGCATCTCTTTCGATACCTGTACGGTCCCCACCTTTGCCCGTGCCTCCGTGACCGCCGTCAACGTCTCGTTTTCGTGCTTCGCGTAGCCTTTTACCACTTCAACGAGATTGGGCACAAGGTCTGCCCGTCGCTGGTATGCAGCCTCAACATCCCCCCACGCCGCAAAAACGGCCTCCTCTTTTGCCTGCATTTGATTATAACCGCAGCCATAAAGACCGGCCAGCATGATTGCCAGGGGCAAAAAGAGGAAAAGTTTTTTCATGATCCCTCCGGGTGAGGAGCTTTTTGCAATTATAACAGACATCGCCGCCTAATGCCATGCTGCCGCACAGGAAATTTTTGACGTAAGTAATGTTTTTGGGCGCGGTTCTGTGCTATAGTAGGATAAATGAGGGTTCTCGAAAGGCTGCACCGGCTATGATATACACCGTTACCCTCAACTCTTCGCTGGACAAAACGTTCGACGTCGAGGAATTTACTTACGATGAAGTCAATATGATTCTCGAGGAGAAGCGAAGGGCCGGCGGCAAAGGAATCGACGTTTCGAGGGTGATCAGGGAGCTCGGGGGACAGAGCACCGCTCTCGGTTTTATGTGTGGATACAACGGTCTGGAGGTGGAGGGCAGGCTCATCAATGAGGGTGTCGTCTGCGATTTTACGAGGGCGCAGGGGGAAACGAGAACTAACATCATCATCCATCAGCGCAAGAAGAAGATGGAGACACTTCTGAGCGCCTCCGTCACCGAGGTGAGCCAGTTTGAGGTGACCACTATGTATCATAAGATCACGCAGATACCGAAGGATAGTTATGTCGTGCTTGGCGGGACCATGCCGCCGGGTCTCGATGATGTTTTTTACGCGCAAATAATTACGGGCCTCAAAGAGAAGAACGTGAAAGTATTCCTTGACGCGGATGGGGAAACGCTCAAAAAAGGCGTGCAGGCCGGTCCGTACTTCATAAAGCCGAATATCCACGAGTTCGGCAGACTTGTCGAAGCGAACCTCAAGGACCAGGATGACGTGCTCCAACAGGTGACGCCTTATCTGACCCTTGTGGACTATCTGGTGGTCTCCATGGGTGCGAGAGGCGCCCTCGGTGTTTCCCGGAATGAAAAATTTCGTGTCATACCTCCCCGGGTGGAGGTGAAGAGCTCGACAGGAGCCGGCGATGCGCTGGTGGCGGGCATGGTTTTCGCGTTTAGCGAAGGGGCGAGCTTCAAAGATGCGTTGACCCTGGGGGTGGCATGCGGCACTGCGTCAACGCTTCAAGCCTACCCGGCCCTCTGTCTAAAAGAGGATGTGCATGCGGTGAGAAAGGAAATAGTGACAAAAAGTGTATAATTTTCTTGTTTTGATTGTTATATTGTAGTATGCATTAAAGATGTGCATTGTAAGAGCGTCGAAAGAGAAATTCCAAGAGAAAGGAGGTGAACAGAATGAAGAAGTTTTTAGTGTTGTTTATAGCCATTTCGTTTTTTGCGAGTTTTGCCTTGGTTGCCTGCGGGCCGTCAGGCGAACAGAAAGCGCCGGCGGCAAAAGAGGAAGCTAAGACTGCTCCTGCCGCTCCTGCTCCGGAGGCTGCGAAACCGGGTGAGCCGGCAAAACCGGGCGAAGCGCCTGCGCCTGCGCCTGCGCCTGCACCTGCGCCTGCGCCTGCACCAGCAAAATAGTCTGCCTTCATTTTCAGGGGGGGTATGTCCGAATGGATATACCCCTTAACTAAGGAGGATTATGATTATGAAACTCAAATCTCTCGGTCTAGTGCTTTTGGTAGCCGTTTTGGGATTGGGCCTTGCGGCCTGCAGTTGCTTCCAGCAGCAGATAAAAGGCGAAGAAGCGCCGCCTCCGGCGCCGGAGCAAAAGATGGTGGCTGCGCCTGAACAGAAAGAAGAAATCGTGGTGAAGAAAGAGGAAGAAGTACCCGCCGCTGCACCGGCCGCCGCCGCTTTTGCCGCGGGAGTGGATCCGATCTATTTCGATTTTGACAAGTACAACATAAGACCCGGCGATGCCGAGATTCTGAATAAGGATTATGCCTGGATGCAGGCGCATCCCGGCAAAGTGAGGATTGAGGGGAATTGCGACGAAAGGGGAACCGTCGAGTACAACCTGGCCCTCGGTCAAAAAAGGGCTGATGCCGCGAAGGCTTACCTGGTGAACCTCGGCGCAGACCACAGCCGTCTGGAAACGGTCAGCTACGGCAAAGAGAAGCCTGTAGACCCCGGACATGACGAAGCGGCATGGGCGAAGAACAGAAGAGATAGTTTCACCCCGCTTCAGTAGCAACTGACGAAAGGATAGAAGAGAAAAGGGCGAGGAGGGTAACCCCCTTACCCTCCCTTTGCTCTTGAGCCGCAGCCTGAGCCGAAAACAACAGCACCTTTAGAGTGGTATCCGCATCCGACGGGTGCGACGCCGCCTCCGTTAAGGCTGCGCCTTGTCTTGCGCGGCTGAACCAAAGAAGCTCAGGATACGTGAAGGGCGGCCCCGGCTCAAGGCAACGAAGCTCTATGGATGAAGGCAGACTGATATCGGACGTCGAAGGTCTTTCCGGTCTTATAAGCCTGGACGGCACGTCGGTAAAGGAAATAGGGCGCGTTTCGGCGGTCTATCCCTTCAGGGTGCCCCGCTTTTACGGCAGCCTCATGGAGCGGGGAAACCCCTCCTGTCCCATACGGCTTCAAGCGGTGCCCTCAGCCCCCGAGCTGGGCGGACAAGGAGTGACGGATCCACTCGGTGAGAGCCGAATTTCCGTCACCCCTTCCTTTTTCACGCGTTATCCTGGTCGCGGTGTATTTCTCGTCACCGCCGAATGCGCCATGTACTGTCGTTTCTGTAACCGGAGACGGCTTGTGGGCAGGGGATTCCGGCCTGAGACGTCAAGGGAAGAGACCCTCGCCTATCTGGAGCAATGCGACGGGATAAGGGAAGTCATTGTCTCGGGAGGAGACCCGTTGATGCTCCAGCCCGCGGAGCTGGAGTACGTGCTGGGGAGGCTCCGAAAGATAGAGCGTATAGGCGTGGTACGGGTAAGCACCAGGGTCCCTGTTGTCTTCCCGGAGGGTCTCGAGCGCCACAGACAGGCGATAAAGAGACATGGCCCCCTGTGGTTCATCATCCATATCAACCATCCCCGGGAAGTGACGCCTGAGTTCACCGGCGCAGTGAGGGCGCTGCGCGAAGCGGGCGCAGTCATCATCAGCCAGACCGTGCTTCTGAGGAGGGTTAACGATTGCCGCCACATTCTTGCGAGGCTTTTTGAAAAACTGGTGGAGTTGGGCGTGAAGCCTTACTACCTCTTCCAGCTCGACGATGTCCTGGGGGCGACGCATTTCAAGGTCCGGCTTGAAACCGGTATTGCCATTATGCGCTCCTTACGTAAATCGGTATCGGGTTTGTGCATACCCCATTATGCCCTCGATATCACAGGCGGCCTCGGGAAAATTCCCCTGGAAAACGGCTGCATCAGGGGAAGGAAGGGGCAGCGGGTCTTCATGGAAAACCTCTATGGTGAAAAGGGGACCTATAGGGATGACGGTGAGGAGAGCAGGTGCAACGACTGCCGTATCTGCCGCATCTGACAGGGCGGAACGGAAGTCGTGCGGTTTCAATAAAAAGGAGAGACAGCCGGTAAACTGTTGTATACTGTTCGGAAGCTTTTATTATCGATCAATTATCCTGCAATGAGGTGAAAAGATGTCCGGTGATGCTGCCCCTCCAACCGATTTTATCCGGGAAATCATTGACGACGATCTCAGGACAAAGAAGCACGGCCATGTCGCCACGAGGTTCCCGCCGGAGCCTAACGGCTATCTCCATATCGGCCATGCGAAGTCTGTCTGTCTCAATTTCGGCATCAGTGCCCAATATGGGGGTACCTGCAATCTGCGGATGGACGACACGGACCCAAGCGGCGAATCCCTCGAGTTTGTGGAGTCGATTATCACCGATGTGCGCTGGCTCGGCTTCGACTGGGACGACCGGCTTTTCTATGCCTCCGACTACTACGGCCGGCTCTATGGATATGCGGTACACCTCATTACGCAAGGCCTGGCCTACGTGTGCGACCTGACGCCGGATCAGATACGCGAGTATCGCGGGACCCTCACCGAGCCCGGCAAGGAGAGTCCGTTCCGGACGCGCTCGGTCGAAGAGAACCTGGATCTCTTTACGCGGATGCGGGCAGGCGAGTTCAAGGACGGAAGCCGCGTGCTCCGCGCAAAAATCGATATGGCTTCGCCGAACGTCGTCATGAGGGACCCGGTCATCTACCGCATCAAACGGGCCGGCCACTACCGCACCGGCACGGATTGGATTATCTACCCCATGTACGATTTTGCCCATTGTCTTTCCGACTATATCGAAGGGATTACCCATTCGATCTGCACTCTCGAATTTGAAAACAACCGGCCCCTCTACGATTGGGTGTTGGAACAGCTCGTCGGGGGTGAGCGTCCCCGACAGATCGAATTTGCCCGCCTCAATGTCAGCTACACGGTCCTCAGCAAGCGCAGGCTTATCGAATTGGTCGACAAAGGCTACGTGACGGGATGGGATGATCCCCGCATGCCCACGGTGGCGGGAATGAGAAGACGGGGCTACACACCGGAGGCTATCAGGACATTTTGCGCAAGGATCGGCGTTGCCAAGCATGAGAACCTCGTTGACATCGGTCTTCTGGAGCATTGTGTGCGCGAAGACCTGAACGTGAGGGCGCCGCGCGCATTGGCCGTCCTGCGGCCTCTGCGGGTGGTCATCGACAACTACCCGGAAGGGCAGGTGGAAGAGCTCGAATGTGCGAACCATCCGCAGAACCCGGAGATGGGCACGCGCAACGTGCCCTTTTCGAGGGTCCTCTATATTGAAAGGGATGATTTCGAAGAAACGCCTCCGAAGAAGTACAAGCGGCTCGCTCCCGGACGCGAGGTAAGGCTCAGGAACTCGTATGTCATCACGTTTGCCGGCGTGGTCAAAAACGAGACGACCGGCGAGGTGACCGAGGTCCATTGCACGTATGACCCTGAGACAAGGAACGGTCCTCCTGCGGACGGGCGGAAGGTGAAGGGGGTCATCCACTGGGTATCTGCGGTCCATTCGGTCCCCGTCGAGGTTCGGTTGTACGACAGGCTTTTCCGGGTCCCCGATCCGGCAGGCGCGGGCGGTGATATCATGGATTACCTGAATCCCGCATCATTTGAGGTCCTCTCCTCGTGCCGCGCTGAGCCGAGCCTCAAGACCGGGGGGCCCGGGGACAGGCGCCAGTTCGAGAGGATCGGCTATTTCTGCATCGATTCGAAGGACTCGTCTCCGGAGAGACTCGTCGTGAACCGCATCGTACCGCTTCGTGATTCGTGGGGAAAGCGCGCAGCCGAGGGGTGAGGTCGAAAAGAGGGAAGCCGCAAGAGTGATTGGAATGGAACTTGCTACACATCCTGGTGACCATAGAATATCACCCGGAGGTGTCGCATGAGTACCCGCGAGACAGTGCTCTTTATAGCCCTTCCTTGCTTTCTGTTTTTCATGTCGATCGGCGCCGGGTGTCCCTGCGCTTTGTCGGGGACGGCCGTGATGCCGAAGCATATGCCTGCGCATATCGGGTCGATGTCAGGCCCCCGGATGCATGGTCAACCGCCGGCATTCGCCATGCATGCCCTTAACGCGCCTGTGCGGACCAGAAACAACGTCGTCAACGGGCGCGTCATCCAAACACGTGATAAGCGGGTGACCATTCATGGCACCGCCATGCTCCGGCCTGCTCATCTGGCCGAATAATCCGGCAGGGGGCGAAACCGCCTGTCATACCAAGTCGCCCTGTTCGCCGGAACATTTTTCCTCCCCTCCGGAAAAATGCTCCGGCGAACAGGGCCCGGCGGATGGCGATTCCTTACTTAATAATAGGTCATATAAGTTTTATAGGACCTATTATTACCATTCCGCGCCCTTCCCTCTTTCTCCTTATTCTCTGACGAGGCGGGGCAGGGCCGCAGGGTCGAGGGGCAGTTCCTTCTGGGTGCCGTCTTTCATGTTGCGCATGAGAACGACGCCTCTCGACACTTCCTCGTCAGCAAGAATAAGCGCGTAATCAGCGCCGAGACTATTGGCATACTTCAGTTGAGACTTGAGAGATCGTGCGGGTTGCGCATAGGCAAGGGGTATCCGGGACGACACGAACGCGTCGAGGAGCGGTATCAGCCAACTTTCAGCCTTCTCTCCCACTCTCGCCAGGAAGTAAAGGGGCGCCTCCCTGGGCGGCAGCTCCTTTATCAGGAGGGCGAGGCGCTCCATGCCGATGGCAAGACCAGTCCCCGGCACGGACGGTCCCCCCATCTCTTCGACGAGGTTGTCGTATCTGCCGCCGGCCGCGAAGGCCTTTTGGCTGCCGAGTTCAGGCGAGGTGAATTCGAACACGGTCCTCGTATAGTAGTCGAGGCCGCGAACGAGCCGCTTGTTCACGATGAAAGGGACGTGAAATCTGCCGAGCCGGCTGAGGCAACCGTCGAAGTGCTCCCTGCAGGCATCGCAAAGGTAGTCGAAGATCACGGGCGCCTCGTGGATCGCATCGCTGCACTGCTCGTTCTTGCAATCAAATATCCTCAAGGGGTTTCTGTCGAGCCTGCCGGCGCAATCGCTGCAAAGACCTTCCTTCTTTGATTCGAGGAAGCCGACGAGGGCCTTCCTGAATTCATCCCTGCAGCCCTTGCAGCCCACGCTGTTTATCTCGACGGTGTAGTTTTTGACGCCCAGGCGTCCAAGAATAAGGAAGACCATCCAGATAAGCTCCGCATCGGCCATCGGGTCCGCTATCCCGAAGACCTCCACGTCCGTCTGGTAAAACTGCCTGAACCTGCCCTTCTGCGGCCTCTCGTGGCGGAACATGGGCCCGGCGGTGAAGAGCCTGCTCGCCCGCTCCTTCGCGTAAAGGGAGGCCTGGAGGTACGCCCTCACGATACCCGCCGTCGCCTCGGGCCGCAAGCTTACGGAATCACCGCTTCTATCGGCGAAGGTAAACATCTCCTTCTCAACGATATCGGTGGCGTCGCCTATGCTCCTCTTGAAAAGCTCGGTTTTTTCCAGAATGGGTATCTCTATTTCCCTGTAGCCGAGGAGGTGAAAATACGCACGGGCGGCATGTTCGATGAGGTTGAACCGCTCGATCTCATCAAAGTATATGTCTCTGAAACCCCGGAGCGCCTTGATCTGTTCCATGATATCCGCCCGTCCTCAGGCCGGGTGACGTGTTGCATGCAGAACCTCTGGCCCGAAAGGCCGGAAGCCCCATAAGCTTGGTCCATGACCGGAAAACCGCGTTACAGAAGTATGACGCTCGCCTCGATGATGCCCTTTTTGCTTGCCGCTTCTATATCGATGTTATCGAGACCCACCCCTGCGCGGCCGATTACCTTCAGCTTACCGGGACGGGCCAGAAGGGGTGCGGTGATGGACGTGCCGCTCCGGGTGATTACGGCGTCGTAGTCACCTAAAATCCCGGCCAGCTCGTCGTTTCCGATCCCCGGCCTGACGTCGACCTCTATGTTCCCGTCCCTGATGAGCCTCTCTATGCCCTCTTCTGAAATTGTATCCGTTACCAGCACGTTGAATTGACTCACCGAAAAACACCTGCCCATCGCGTCATTTGATAGAGAAAGATATCATCATCCCGCAAAGAAATCAACAATGTATACAATGCATACAGAGCCCCTACACAGGATTACCTATGGGCAGCCGGGCGCTTTTTATACAAGGAGGCGCAGTGAACCGATTATGAGATTCGGGGTGGATTGGGGGATACGGCCGCCTTGTTTTTTGCGCTGTTTTCGTGATAAGCTGCTCAAATTGGTTGTCCCGGTGTCAACAAAAACGTATTCCTTTCACGCGGCACTCCGGCTCATTACCGTTGCCCTGTTTTTTTACGCCTCCCCGACGATAGCGGAGTCAAGAATACCTCTTACCTTTGGCATACTTCCGGTAATCGATACGCTCCCTTTTCTTGTGGGAGTGGAAAAGGGGTTCTTTGCACACGAAGGGATCGACCTGAAAATATTCTCCTTTTCCAGCGCCCTCGAACGCGACACCGCCTTTCAAAGCGGCAGGATAGACGGCTATTTCGGCGACCTCTTGAACACCCTCCTGTTGATCAATTCCGGCCGAAGCCTGTCGATTGTTTCGACCGTAATCCACACACGGCCCGACCAGCGCATGTTCGCACTCCTCGCTTCTCCCAAATCGGGCATCACGGGCATCACACAGGCGGGGACGGAGCAGATCGCGATCTCCAGGGCATCCGTAATAGAATATGTACTCGACAGGATGCTGGCTGAGAAGGGTGTGGACTCGCAGAGTGTCAAAAAGACGGAGATAAGGGCAATACCTATCCGCTACCAGATGCTGATGGCGGACAAAATCAAGCTCGCCGTGCTGCCGGAGCCGCTGGTGACCCAGGCCGAATCGCAAGGGGCAAGGGTCATTGCAGACGATCGCAGGCTGGACATGCCCCTTACGGTATTTGCCTTCAACAAGGCGTTTCTCGAGACACACCCGGGTGTTGCCGGCCGCTTTCTCAGGGCGTACAAGAGGGCGGTCGAGTCTGTAAACAGACAGCCGGACGCTTTCAAGGGGCTGCTTGTGGAAAAGACACAGCTTCCTCCGTCCATCAAGGACCTTTTCAAGGTTCCCACGTTTCCCGTTTCAGAAAGGCCGACCGGAAGAGACGTGGGGGAGGCTGAGGACTGGCTTCTGAAGAACCGGCTGATCGCGAAACCCATTCCCTTTGGCTCTGTCGTAATGCACTAAGCCACCTGTAAGTGGAGAGGTACCTGTGGTTCACGTCCAAGGACTGGAAAAACGCTTTGAGGAAAATGAGGTGCAGGTCCTCAAGGGTATCACATTTTCTGTGCCGAGGACCGGATCGCTGGCTATCGTCGGTCCCTCCGGTTGCGGGAAGACAACCCTCCTTTATATACTCGCCGGGCTTATAACGCCCTCGGCAGGCTCGGTGATCATTCACGGCCGGGCGGTATGCACGCCTTCGAAGCGGACCTCCTTCATACTACAAGATTTCGGTCTCTTGCCCTGGAGAACCGCGGGACAGAACGTCTGTCTCGGAATGAAGATCCAGGGACGGGACAAAAAGAGCCGGATTGCGACATCGGAACGGATACTTGCGGAACTTGGGCTCCTGGAACATCGGGACCGCTATCCCGGAAGTCTGAGCGGCGGGGAAAAACAACGAATAGCCATTGGCCGCGCCCTGGCGACAGACCCCGATCTTCTCCTTATGGACGAGCCGTTCTCATCTCTCGACGCACTTACCAGAGAGATGCTTCAGAACACGCTCCTGAGCCTATGGAAGCAAAAGGGCCTTACAACCATTCTCGTAACCCATAGTGTCGAAGAGGCGGTATTCCTGGGACGTTCCATACTGGTCCTCAGTCAACGTCCTGCCTCTATCAAGGGATTCGTTCCGAATCCGGGGGCGGGAAGGCTCGAATTCAGGGAAGAAGCCGGCTTTCACGAGACCTGTAAACGGGTGCGCCGGTTAATCGAGAATTGATGAAAAGAGGCAATTCCAAGAATGGGACAAGGGTAACGGCGGACGGGCGCCATGGTCTCGTAAATTATACGCTCTGTCTGGGGATCCTCATGCTTTTTTGGAAAATTGCCGCGTCCATCGTGCGTTCCCCGTTTCTCCTCCCTCCCGAGACGGTGCTCCGGACCTTTGCCGACGCGTGTATGACCGCCGGTTTCTGGCAGAATTTCCTCGTCAGCGCCTACCGCGTGGTAACAGGAATCGTGCTCGCCTGGCTGCTCGCGTTTCCCGCAGGCATTCTCCTGGGGTACGGAACCCACCTGGATAACGTTTTTGCTCCGCTGGTCTTCATGACCTACCCTGTCCCAAAGATCGTGCTCCTGCCGCTCGTCCTTCTGATCTTCGGATTGGGTGATCTCTCCAAAATCATCTTGATCACCTCGATCCTCTTTTTTCAGATCCTCGTTCCTACCAGGGACGGCGTAAAGGCCATCGACGAGAAGCATTATGATGCTATCCATTCTTTGGGCGGCAACGACATCGTGATCCTCCGGGAAGTCGTTCTGCCGGCGGCTCTTCCCCACAGCTTCACGGCGTTGCGGATAGGACTCGGCACGGCCATCTCGGTGCTTTTTTTCATCGAATCCTTTGCGACGACAAGCGGGCTCGGGTACCTCATTATGGACGCCTGGGCCCGGATGGACTACCCCCAACTCTTCGTGGGGATCGTCGGCATGGGCCTTTTAGGCATCTGCCTCTATGAGATTTGTAACCTCCTCGAGAGGCGGTTCTGCACCTGGAAGTTCTCCGGCGTCGCAAAAAAGGCCGAAGAATCGGTCTTTTCCGAATCCTTCCGGCGGTTAGGTTCCAAAACGGCAGTGTATGCATCCCTGATAAAGTTCGAGCACACCATTTTCGCGTTGCCCTTCGCGCTCGCAGCACTTCTCCTCGCCCACAGGGAGGCGCCGATTACCTTCAACCTCGTCTTCTTCATTATCCTGGCCATGGTCGGAGGCAGATCGGCAGCGATGGGCTTCAATCGCCTGGTCGATGCCGCAATCGATGCGAAGAATCCCAGGACCGCCCTTCGCGTGCTCCCCACGAGGCAGATGAGCCGCAAAGAAACCAGTATCTTTATTGCGGCCTCCAGCACCCTTTTCATGCTCTCCGCTTTTTTCATCTCCTTTACCTGTTTCTGGTGCTCCATCATCGTCCTGGGGCTCCTTTTCGGCTATTCCTACACGAAGCGATTCACCTGGTTGTCTCACCTGGCCCTCGGGCTCGTGATCGGCCTTATCCCTCTTGCAGTCTGGGTAGCGGTGACCGGCAGGCTGTCCGGGAGGGGCGCCATACTCTCTCTTGCCCTCTCCACCTACATCGCGGGTTTCGACATCCTTTACTCCTGCCAGGATGTTGCGTTTGACCGCCGGGAAGGGCTCTACTCCATGCCGGTCAGGTTCGGGATCCCGACGGCCATGCATATTTCCGAGGTCCTCCACGGCGTGACGTTCGCTGCCCTTGTCTGCCTCTTCCGGCTTTTCTCCCTTACCTGGATCTTTCTCGGGTTTGTGCTCGTGATCGGCTGTCTTCTGATGATCGAGCATTTTCTCGTGCGGCCTTATAACCTGGAAAAGATCGATATAGCCTTTTATCATATCAACAGCGCCATATCGGTTCTCGTGTTTGCCGCCCTTATGACCGATGAGCTCGCGCGGTGGTTGATGTGAGACCCTAAAGTAAGGTTCCCGTGAAGCATTCTTACCGCAATATCAGGGAGTTTATCGCCTCCATCGAGTCGAAGGGAGAGCTTCTCCGTATCCGGGACAGGGTCTCTCCTTTTCTTGAAATAGCGGAGATAACCGATAGGGCCTCCAAAAGCCCCGAGGGCGGCAAAGCGCTCCTGTTCGAGCAGGTGGAGGGTTCGGAATTTCCCGTCATCACCAACGCCTTTGGTAGTCCGAGGAGGATTTGTCTCGCCCTCGGCGTCGATGACCTCGACGAATTAGGGAGCCGCCTGAAGGAGATAGTTGACGTTGCGCCCCCCCGGACGTTCCGCGATAAAGTGCGCCTGGCGAGAAACGCCGCCAGATGGGCAAGGTTTCTTCCGAAGACGGCAAAAGTGTCCTCTCCTCCTTGCCAGCAGGTCATCGTGAAACGTGATGACGTAGACTTGCGAAAACTTCCCATCCTCCACTCCTGGCCGAAGGATGCCGGACCTTTCGTCACCCTTCCCGTTGTCATTACCAAGAGCCTTTCAGGGCGGAGAAACGTCGGGATGTACCGCATGCAGGTCTTCGATCGGAACACCATGGGTATGCACTGGCATATCCACAAGGATGGCGCTCGTTGCTTTCGCGAATATGAACGGGCTGGAAAGCGGATGGAGGTGGCGGTTGCGATCGGTACCGACCCTGCCGTCACGTACGCCGCGACAGCTCCATTGCCGCCGGGAATCGACGAGATGATTCTGGCCGGATTTATCAGGCAAGAACCGGTCACACTGGTCAAGGGGGTCACGGTCGACATAGAAGTACCCGTCGAGTCGGAGTTCGTGCTCGAGGGATACATCGATCCGGGGGAACGACGCATGGAGGGTCCCTTTGGTGACCACACGGGTTTTTATACCACCCGGGACGAATACCCTGTTATTCACATTACGGCTATAACGCACCGCAAGGACGCGATTTACAGCGCGACCGTCGTTGGCAGACCGCCCATGGAAGACTGCTACCTTGCCCGTGCCACAGAAAGGATATTCCTCCCACCCCTCCAGACCCTTCTACCCGAGATTGCTGACTGCCACATGCCTGTTGAAGGCGTCTTTCACAACCTCGTCCTGGTTTCAATAAAGAAGGAATATCCGGGCCAGTCCTCCAAGGTGATGCACGGCCTCTGGGGGTCCGGACAGATGAGCTTCTGCAAGACGATTATTGTTCTCGATGCCGCAATCCGGCCCTCTGATCCGGAAGCGGTCATCTCCACGCTTCTTGATGCCATTGATCTAGAAACGGACCTTCTGCCGACAAAAGGGATACTGGATGTCCTGGACCACGCATCCGCGGAGGCGCTTCACGGAGGAAAGGTCGGCATAGATGCAACGCACAGGATTGATGGAGAAGTCCCGCGTCCGGCACGTGCTCCGTCCCGCGATCCCCTATCCATGGATACCTTTATGGCCGCCCTCACCGCTTTCCACGATATCTTTCTCGACTGCCGCATCCTCTATCCGGAAGCGGCACACCCGCTGATTCTTTTCACGATCAGGAAACAGGCAGGCACGATGAAGAAGGTGGTGGAAGCTCTTCTCTCGTCGCCGTTTCTGCCTGCCCGCTGCATAATGGTAATTTTTGAGACCCCGATCACCGCGAGTAATTCCGAGCTTCTCTGGAGGGCGTGCGCGAATGTCGATCCCGCCAGGGATTTTTACCTCAGGAGGGGTCGTCTGGTCATCGATGCGACGGCGAAGACAGAGGGTCGCACCGGGGGCAGACCCTGGCCTGAAGAGATCGCAATGAGCGCAGAGGTGAAGGAAAGGGTCGGGCACATACGCACCTCCTCCACGTAAGCACCTTTAATACTTATGCAAATCGAGAAATGGCAGACTCCTCCCATGGGCCGTTCCTTGAGGGTGACTCATTCCTTCTCCGTGTGTCGCGCGATCTCGGCTTTCCATTCTTTTACGCATTCCGGGCAAAGGCTATGGGTAAAAACCGCATCGGTATGTTTGCTGAGGTAAGCCTCCAATTGATTCCAGTAACCCTCATCGTCACGGATTTTCTTGCAGGAGGCGCAGATGGGGATCAGCCCCTTCAAGGTCTTGATCTCCGCCAGTGCCTCCCGGAGTTCGGAGATCAGTTTCTGCTGCTCCTTTTCCTTTTCGCGCAGCGCATCCTCCACCCGTTTGATACGCACCATGGACGAAACCCGTGCGAGAAACTCCCTGTTGGTCATATCCTTGATCATGTAGCCGTCCGCCCCGACATTGAGCCCGTCCGCCTGGTATTCCGACGAGACCCGGACTCCGGAGACGAGGATGACGAAGGCACGCCGCAATTCCTCATCGTTCTTGATCTGCCTGCAGACCTCGACGCCGGTCATATCGGGGAGCATCACATCCAGGAGGATCATGTCAGGACGATGTGCCCGTGTTGCTTCGAGGCATTCGTGCCCTGTCGTGGCCTCGTAGACCTCGTATCCCTGTTCCCTGAGGAGCGTCGCTGAGAGCAGCAGGACGTCGAGATCGTCATCGCTCACGAGAATTTTGAATTCTTCACCCATGCGTGCCTCCTTACGGCTCCCTGCCGTTCGGCCCGGCTCACTAATAATTGTAATGCCTTCGGAGAGACACGGCCAATCTTTTTGCACCACCCGGAACACCTTTGACCCTTATTCCTTTCTCCCGTCCAGTACCCTCCGTACTGTCTCCGCCAGTTCCTTCTTCACCATGGGTTTCATGACAAACTCACAGATACCGACTTCCTTTGCCTTATCGGCTGATATCATTTCGCTGTACCCCGTCCAGAGGATGATGGGCATTTCCCCCCTCACCCGCAGCATCTTTTGAGCCAGTGTTACCCCGGTCACATCGGGCATGGTCTGGTCGGTGATGACGAGATCGAACTGCGAGGGGTTTTCAAGAAACAGGTTCCAGGCATCCGTTGGGTGTTTGGCGACGGTTACGTGGTACCCGAGGCCATCAAGCATGTCCCGCGCCATCTCCACGAGCATCTCCTCATCATCGACAAAGAGTATCCGCTCGGTGCCGGTCGGCAGCGCGGAGGTCGTTTTCTTTTCTTTGTTGACCTCCGGTTTCTGTGTCCGCGGTAAGAACACGGCAAAAGTCGTTCCCTGTCCCGCTTCGCTCTGTACGGTGACAGCGCCCCCGTGGCTCTTGACAATTCCATAGACAACCGCAAGACCCATGCCTATGCCTTTTCCCGGTTCTTTGGTCGTGAAAAAGGGCTCGAATATTCTCTGCCGCACTTCCTCCGTCATGCCGGTACCCGTGTCCTTCACCGTCAGTTTCACATAGGTACCGGGCTCCATGCCGGAATCAGGAAGGGGGCTGCCCCGGCGAAAGGTGACCGAAGAGACGCCTATCGTGAGCTGCCCGCGCCCTTGCATGGCATGGGCCGCATTGGTTGCGAGGTTCATGAGGACCTGCTGCACCTGTGTAGGGTCGGCAAGCACGTGATCGTCGCTCGTCGTGATAGCAAGGGGCATCAGGATCGCAGTCGGCAGCGATGCCCGCAGCAGCGCGTGCGTCTCTTGGATCAGGGGCGTAAGCCTGATCTGTTTTCGTTCCCCTTCGCTCTTGCGGCTGAATGCCAGGATCTGCTTGACGAGTTCCCTTCCCCGTAAGCCTGCCTTATGCACTATTGTCAGGTGCCGTTGCGCCTTGGAGTCAGCAGGGATCTGATCGACGGCCAGCTCCGAGAAACCTAGCATTGCCGTGAGGATGTTGTTGAAATCGTGTGCGATGCCTCCGGCAAGCGTCCCGAGGGCTTCCATCTTCTGGGCTTGGCGGAGGTCCTCTTCAATGCGCTTCTGCTCTGTGATGTCACTGTTGATCTCAAGAATAGCGATCGACTTCCCGTCCTTGTCCCGCCGTAATGCCCGCCTGCTCGCCACGATGATCTTCCTGCCGTCCCTGGTCGTGTGTACGACTTCCCCCTCCCATCGACCACGAAGGAGCAGCTCCTGCTCTATTTCCCGCCGCGGACGGGAGAATACGGTATGGAGAAGGCCGTCCGTTTCTTTCCCCTTCACCTCGTCACTCGACCAGCCGTACCGCTCCTCGGCACCCCTGTTCCAGAAAAAAACCCTGTGGTTGAGGTCACGGGCAATAATTGCGTCGTGGGTGAGGTTCAATAGTTCTGCCTGCCTCGCCAGGTCCTCCTCCACCTTCCGGCGCTCGTTGATTTCATTCTGAAGCATATCAACTGCATCGCTCAACTCCGCTGTCCTTTCCTGCACGCGTTGTTCAAGTTCGTCGTAGGCTTTTTGAAGCAATTCCCCTGCATGCTTGCCCTCTGTGATGTCGCTTACGGCTGATCTGACGCCGGTCAAATTGCCCTCCGCATCCCGCACCGGCGCGCTCTGTACCGAGGCGTAAAAGCTCGTACCACCTTTCCTGGTCAGCAGGAGCTCACACGTGTCTGTGGAGCCTGTTCTCAGAACGCCCCTATAGTGCCGGTGGAAAGTGTCCCGCGATGCCGCTGCCACGAACAATGAGAATGGCTTGTTGCTCAGCAGACCTCTTTCAATGCCCAGCAAAGAGGCTCCGGTAAGATTCACTTGGGTCATGAGCCCCATACGGTCAAAGGTGAAGTAGCCGATTGGCGCAAAATCGTACAGATCGGCGTACTTTTTCTGTGAGGCGATTAACGTAGTCTGGCTCTGCTGGAGTGTTTCGTTCTGCATCTCCAGCTCGATCTGGTGGACTTCAAGCTCATACAGCACCTTCACGGTATCCTGCGGCGGCATTGGGGTCTTCTTCCCGGAAAGCAGTTTCTCAGCCTGCTCGCGGAGTGCGTCCGGTTTTTGTCTTGATCCGGGTCTGCTGTTGATGTGGCCTTCGAAAGCCTCAGAGTGGTGCTTCTTCAACCAGTGCCTCCCCCGATACCATAGAGCGGGCCGCGTTTCTCTATCATGAAAGAATCTATCAGGTCCGAGATACCCCCAAATGTCGGAACATTGACGTAAAGGGAGTCAAACAAATGACGACGCATGTCTCTTTTTCTGCAGATATCGGTCACCGTCCACAGAACTATGTGCCCGGTTTCCCTGTTCATCGCCGCCCATGCTTTCATCCCACACCCCCTCTCGATAACGTTTCCCAACGCGGTCCCGAGCGGGACCTGAAGCAACAACCAGATGATGATTAAGACGGCCAGACTCACGGATTGCCCTCTTCTTTGACCTCCTTGATGGTTTCGCTCACTGGCTGATAAAATGCATCTATCTCTTTTTCCCAAAAATCATGCGCTGCAATCAATATGCCACCGAAGCGAGTGCTTCCCCTCAAATTAGGACACTACCGCCCCCCTTGATATGTACGGCTTCTTACCGTTGATCAGGGGTTCAAGGGTCAGGGGCTCGGTGGCGCATTGCTGGCCGATGCGCTCACGCGCGTGGTTCGCTCCGCGATTGCAGCCTATGCACTCGTCGTCGATGCCAAGGACAACATAGCTGCGGACTTTTATCGACACCATGGCTTTCTTGAGACAGTGAACGAGCCGTTGACCCTATTTCTACCTTTGGCCACCGTGCCGGGTTTCACTACGAAACATGGGCCAAAATCGCGTTGACGTTGTTACCGAACACGGTAGAGCGTCCCCACCGCCCACCTAATGGGTGACCCCATGACCCCCCAGCCGTGCGCCCGGGTACCCACCCGACCGGTAGGGAGGGAAGGGTGCACAAACACGCGCAAAAACGGTCTTTTTTGACGTTTTTTACTGCGTTTTACCCTCTTTTTACCCTCTTCGGCACGTATTTCTCCCCAACCGTCTCAGCACCCCTTTCCTGATGTCCTTCTCTCACAAGCCTTTCCGAAGGGGGGTTTACGATTGTGTACGAAAGTTTACGGTTTCAGGGGGGGTAGGGTGAAGAGAATGTTGAATTATAAATTATAAATGTTGCATAAACGGCCACGGCCGGCAAAGCGGGCCGGCAATCTGGCGAGAACACGCGCATGCGGCCCGCCTGTCGGAAGCTG
>JBEKHB010000056.1:0-26669 GCA_050012495.1 Syntrophorhabdales bacterium | reverse complement strand
CCCTTGTAGGAGCGGGCCTTCTGCCAATAGACAAAGACCGCTTCAAGGATCGGTTTCGAATGAATTTTAATAAGGAGCAGCTTGCCTTGAACGTGAAAGCCTTTGAAATGGGGATTGCTGAAATTACGCAGTCGACAAACTAAGAGAGGGGTATATCCGACGTGGTTTGTCAACTTCATATAAACGATGGGAGGTGCAGAGATGATCAGTGACCTGGTCAAAACGGGATTCGAGAAGGCCGGTCCCAGAGGGCTCTTTAAGGCGACGGGTCTGTGCAATGAAGACCTAAAGAAACCGCTCATCGGCGTCGTGAACTCCTTCAACGAAATCGTTCCCGGCCACATACATCTCAATGATATAGCCTATAAGGTGAAACTGGGTGTGACAGCGGCCGGAGGCACGCCGCTCGAATTTCCTGTCATTGCCATTTGCGATGGTATTGCCATGGGCCACCGTGGTATGTGTTATCCCTTGCCCAGCCGAGAGCTGATCGCCGATTCCATCGAATCCATGGCGGTGGGCCACGCCCTCGATGGCCTTGTGCTGATCACGAACTGTGACAAGATCACTCCAGGCATGCTAATGGCCGCTGCAAGACTCAATATCCCCTCCATCATGATCTCCGGAGGACCCATGTATGTCGGGTGGTTCCAAGGGAAGCCTATCGAAGGCAGTAAGACCCTCGAAGCCATAGGCAAGGTTGCTGCCGGAGAGATGACCCTGGAGGAATTGGACGAGCTGGAAGACGGAGGGGCGCCCGGCTGCGGTGCCTGCGGCCTCATGGGCACGGCCAACAGCATGAACTGCTTGTCGGAGGCGATAGGCATGAGTCTGCCATGGAACGCAACCGTCCCCGCCTATCTGGGAAGGCGAAAGGCCTTGGCACGGAAATCCGGTGAGCAGATCATGGAGTTGGTGCGCCGGAACATCCTGCCCCGGGACATCCTGACCGAGGATGCTTTCAGGAATGGAATTGCCGTAGATATGGCGATAGGCGGGTCTACCAACACGGTGCTGCACCTGCTCGCCATCGCCCATGAGGCTGAGGTGAAGCTGGACATCAACCTCTTTGACGAGATCAGTAAACGTACCCCGAAATTGTGCCCTATAAGTCCAGCCGGCACTTATTACATGCAAGACCTCTATCGCGCCGGAGGAATATCCGCGGTCATGATGGAATTGACACGGCTTCACGCGATCGATCTTAGTTGCCCGACCGTTACCGGCAAGACCATTGGCGACAATATAGCAGGGGCCTCGGTGAAGGACCGTGAGGTTATCCGCCCCATAGAGAATCCGTGCTACCCGGAAGGGGGCATCGCCGTTCTGTGGGGCAACCTGGCGCCGGCCAGCGCCGTGGTCAAACAGGCGGCGGTTGCGCCGAAAATGCTCCAACATACCGGGCCGGCCAGAGTCTTTGAATGGGAAGAGGACGCCATGGAAGCCGTGCTCAAGGGAATAATCGTCAAGGATGACGTAATTGTCATTCGCTACGAAGGTCCAAAGGGAGGACCAGGTATGAGAGAGATGCTTGCGACCACGGCAGCCATTGTCGGGACAGGCCTCGGCGCGGATGTGGCCCTCGTCACGGATGGGCGTTTCTCGGGTGCAACGAGCGGGGCGTGTGCAGGCCATGTTTCGCCTGAAGCGGCCGAGGGTGGGCCAATTGCCATCGTGCGGGACGGCGATATAATCGATATTGATATACCCAACCGACGGCTAAACATCAGACTGGACGATGTCGAGATCGAGCGTCGCATGAGATCGTTAACACTTCCGCTCAGTAAAGTGAAGCGAGGGTATCTCGCCCGGTACGCCAAGAACGTGACGTCCGCCAGCAAGGGAGCCATCCTGGAATGATCTTCCAGACCCGGACTGAAAACTGTCTTGACATCATTATCTGGGGTGCTCCGGCGGGCTCCCCCATCGCGCAGGTTATCAAGATTACAGGCAACTGAGGTACTTTCTCCACATGAGAGACAACATGGATATGGACGTAAGCAAGAGCCCGGACGGAAAGGAACCGGTCTCCGGGGCAGGGAAACGGATTTTCGAGGAGATCGCGACGGTGGCTTCGGGCAAGCTCAGGAAGGCCAAAAAATGCTTTCAGAGAGATTTTGCCATATTCAAGATGAACCCGGATACCTGAAACGGAGGAGGAACACATGAAAAGATCAGCAGCACTTCTTTTGGCCCTGGCGACATTCATCGTTGGTGCTCTTATTATGCCCCAGGCAGGATGCGCCGCAAACACGATCAAGGTCGGGATCGTCGATACCTATTCAGGTCCCACTGCCGGTTTTTCCCAGGACGTGCTTGACGGTTTTAGAATGGTGGTCAACGAAGTTAATGCAGAGGGCGGGATCAGGGGAAGGAAGATCGAGTTCGTAACCAGGGACGAAAAATTCAGACCCGATATAGGGCTCAGCATGGCGAAAGAGCTTCTCCTCAAAGAGAAGGTAGACATCCTCATGGGCACCATTAACAGCGCCACCGCTCTCGCTATTTCCGATCTTGCAAAGAAGGAGAAGGTCCCTTTCCTTTGCACAGATTCGCGCTCGGAGAAGATCACCAGTGAGAGGGGTCATCGCTACGTATTCGGCCTAGCCGAGAACACGGTTATGGCCGGCAGGGCCGCCGCTGTTGCCCTCGCCAAAAAGCCCTTTGTGAAGTACTGGATTGCGGGCGATGATTATGAATACGGGCATGCCATAGCCGACTCCGTCTGGAACAACCTGAAAACCCTCAGACCCGACGTCCAGTTAATGGGTAAGACCTGGTGGAAGGTGGGGGAGTCGGATTTCACTCCTTACATCACTGCCATCATGTCCGCGAAACCCGATTTCCTGATCGCCGCCACAGCGGCCAGCAGCATGATCACCTTTGCAAAGGCAGCGAAGGCAACAGGTCTTGCGGAGAAGATCCCCTTCTATCAGCATACGGTCCTCGACCTGACCGTACTGGCACCTCTCGGCATGGATGCGCCCGAGGGGATCTACGGAACGAACCCGTATTTCTATTACTATCCTGACACGCCGGCCAACAAAGCCTTTGCCGCGGAATTCAAGAAGTCCTACGGCAGATATCCCACGATGCCCGCCCTCTTTGGTTATGCAGCGGGGAAGCTCATCGAGAAGGGTTTCGAGAAGGCCGGGTCCTTCGACACGGAAACGTTTGTCACGGCCCTCGAGGGTCTTGTAATCGACAGCCCTGTGGGCAAACTAGAGATGCGGGCGTGCGACCATCAGCTTCAGTTGCCCATGATGTTCGGCGTCGCAAAGAAGAACCCCAAATTCCCCGATTATCTCATTGCAAGCGATATCGTGACCATACCTTACAAGGACTATATGCCGTCCTGCGCGGAGGTACTGAAGACCCGCAAGAAGTAGAGACGGGTGATGGGATTATAAAGCGTACCATGGAGATGGCTAAAGACATCCTCAGGAGAACTCGGCTACGAGGTGACATCCCGGATGAACAGCAGGGAGGCCCTTGCGCTCTTCAGGCTGGACCCATCGCGATTCGATCTTATCATTACCGACCAGACTGTGCCGGAAATGACGGGCGTTGAGTTTGCGAAAGAGATTCTCACCATCAGAGCATATATGCCCGTCATCATGTGCACGGGTTTGAGCTATGTGGTCGATGCCGACAAAACCGAGACGGCAGGCATCAAGGCCTTTGCGATGAAACCACTCACAAAAAGGGAGATAGCAAAGACGATCGGAAAGATGCTCGACGAGTAAGTTGGGTCGCGATTTTCAAATGGTAATCGATAGAGTCCAGTGAATAGCTCTGCACGCGATTTGTAGCATCTAAACCCGCCTCCGCCGGGGCTTGTCCAATGCAAGCAGCCCTTTGCCAAGACTCATGTGGGATAGATACATTATTTTATTTCACGGACACGGTCCGGTAGCTAAAACCTCGTGCACACTGGTGTTAGAGTACTCGTCTTGTAGCATGGTTCCAGCGTACGGCATGCAAGAGACACCTCATATCAAAGCTCCGATACAACACTCACAGAGCGATTGACGGCCCCAGTGGAGTCATGGCTGCCGTGGAAGTGACGCCCGGCGCCGTCAATGAAAGATACAAAATGGCGTCCCTTGTCGAGGCCCACCAGGCAAATACTCATGCAACAGTGGAGATAGCGGTGGCCGACAGTCAATACGGGAACGAAGGAGAATTTCCTCACGTGTCATGACAAAGGGATAAAGGCTCATATGCCCGTGGTACAATATTTCAATAAGAACGAGAGCTCACGGAAGGGGATATTCTCGGAAGACCGGTTTACCTACGATAAGGCAAGCGACGCTTATTATCAAACAGTTGCGGCTATCTTTCCCCGCTCAACCCACACCCCGTATGACTGCCAAAGTCGATGTTGATGAGTGGGGTGTAGTGAAGACCTTCTAAGGTTGCTCTCAAGATTTACAGGGACTTACGATTGCCACATCCCCCCAATCCGCTAAGTCGGGCTAAGCTTGCTGGTATATGCTATTTTATACAGGCGTGTCGTGGAGAAGTGAATAGGACAAAACTACGCTTTGGTTAGTATTTTTATACCAGAGGTCCACTCCTGGGCCGAAGAATCAGGCACGTAACCACGCCATGCGCATAAAGCACGCCTTTGCTGTCGGTGAGTCTCCCATCAGCCGTTGCCGTGCGATTGCCTGCATGGATGACGCGTCCTTCACACCGCATGTTCCCTGTCTCAACCTTTATGCCGCGGACGAAATTCACCTTGATTTCCAGAGTCGTTAGTTCAGTTTGAGCCGGCAGAGTCGTAAGAATGGCACATGCCGTCGCCGAGTCAAGGGCCGTACAGGCGAGCCCGCCGTGGATCATGCCGACCGGGTTGCACTGGTATAAAGCGGGGGTGATCTCAAAGACAACGTGGCCCTCTTCAACATCAAGAAGCCGAAAATTGAACAGGCAAGACATGGGCGGCATAGGAGTGCGGCCGTCCCTCAAGGCCCGCAGATAATCAAGGCCGCTCATCGTCTTGATCGCTTGCGCACTGACCTCCGGGTCACTCCATGTGATGATGTGGCGATGTTCCACTGGACCGGTTTCCATCCTCTTCATGGCAGCCTCTCTATATGGTAACCTCAACGAGTCTCGGAACGCAGCAAATCTGAAGCACTCACGGGTACCATGCCGGGAGATTTTGTCTGGCGAAGTGCCCGTGCTTGAGGGGTAATACGAGCGCCTTTCGCTCCAAATGATCGGTACAGACTGTTTGATCTTCTCCGGGTTATCCCCAATGAGCGCCGGAATTAGAACCTAAACAACATACGCTCCTGATCCAGGTTCTCCTTGCCTGTCGCAGTGATTCCAAGACCTCGCTTCTACGCTTTTCCAAGGGCCTTCAAGACCCTATCGGGTGTAATAGGGAACTCATCAACCCAGACGCCGACGGCGTTATGGACTGCCGGGCCGAGGAGAAGGGGGACAACCGTTGCGATATCCTCACCGATGCCGACGGCGCCGTAGGGGCCATAGCCCATACCGGTTTCCACGAGAATAGTATCAACCGCGCCGACATCATTCATGGTTGCTATCTTATAATCAAGGAGGTTGCCATTGAGCATCACGCCTGTTTCCGGGTCATGTATCACCTCTTCACTCCTCGCCCTTCCGACGCCCATATACGCGCCGCCGTACTGCTGCCCTTCCGCTCCTTCGGGAGATATCACCTTGCCGACGTCGTTGACGTTCACCACCTTCTTTACTTCGACCTCCCCGGTCTCCGTGTCGACCTCAACTTCCATAAAGTGCGCCTGGCGGCACATCCGAAGCCTGGCATGGGCGTAGGCCCCGTCCTGCACCTGCCAGCTATGGGCAAAGAGAGGCGTGGAAAAGGGCGCCCTCATAGCCCCCTCTATCCCCAGATCGCCCTGAATGATTGGCCCGCCTGCCCCTGAAGGACCGACCAATTCTGCTATCGACATCTTTCTTGACGGATCGGATGTGACGTAGATGACGCTGTCCTTGATATCGAGATCCTCGGGTTCCATCTCAGGAAAAGGTACGGGAAAAGCGCCCCTCTGCGTCTCTCCCATCGAGCTCGTCGCCGCCTTAAGTATCTTCCTTTTCAGAATTCGCGCGGCATTTCTGATCGCATACCCATTCACCGACATGTTGGTGGAAGAGTCGGGGGTCATCGGGAAAAAACCTGTATCGTGATGAGGTCTGTAATAAACGTCCTCGACCCCCATCCCAAGCTCATCCGCGGCTATCTGGCAGTAGGCTGTTTCGGCGTTTACCCCGTTGTCGGCCCTCATCCCGAGAATGCTTGCCGTCCCATCCTGTCGTTCGATACGTATCGCTATTTCGCTCGATCCCGCAGAATCCTCCCATTCATGGGTCCACGTAAAGGCAATCCCGTGCATCTTGCCGTTCGGAAGCCTCTTCGTCCCCGGAGGGTGCCATTTTTCATCCCAGCCAATGGCTGCCCGGCCCTTCTCTATGCATTCGGTCAGGCTATCACGCACGGGGAATCCCAACTCCCTTTTTTTCGCGTTGAGCCATTTCATGTCGTGTCCGTGCGCCCCGTCATTCTTCAAGGCAACGTCCAGAGGATCAAGCCCCAGGACGCTCGCTACGCGATTAAAAACCATGGAGAGGACGATTACGTTAGGGGCTTGTTCACATCGTACAGGAACAGTGGTCCCCTTATTGACTTTCACGGCTTCCAATTTCCCATAGATATTTGGAATTTTCGTGTTCTCGACGAGGTGCTTGATAATGCCGAAGACGGGCACCATGAGGTTGACCTGTATGGCGTGCACCTTGACGGCTTTGATCGTCCCGTCGTCGTCCATCCCGACCTTGAAAAAGTAGGTCCCTTCGTCCATCTGCCCGCCGTAGAAATCTTCCCTTCTGGTAAACACCCATTTCACCGGTCTTCGGGTCCTTTTTGCCACGACCGCGGCACAGTAATGTCCACCCATGTTCCACGACATCTGGCTCCACCCGCCGAAGCTGGCTCCCTGGTACAGGCAGTGCATCTGAATCTTGTTCATCGGAATACCGCCGAACCACGACGCAATAACGCGTTTACACACGTGGGGCCGCTGCTGTTTGACCCATACCTCGGGATACTCTCCATTCCACTTAAAGACACCGCAAGGGCGTTCCGGTCCGATCCAGGTATTTGCCATGCGGCGGATTTCGAACTGGATGATTCTGTCTGCTTCCGCCAGACCCTTTTCGACATCGCCTGTCTCCTCGATGTCTATCCCCCGGTTGAAGACGTTACCATTGGGAAGTAGTTCAGGGTTGGATAGGATGGCGTCAGGCTTCACCGCCTCCTCTCCATCAAGCAAAAAAGGGCGCTGCTCCCAGTCAATTTCTATCAGTCGCAGTGCCTGCTCGGCTATCTCCTCCGTATCGGCCGCCACCGCCGCTCCTGCTTCCTCTCCCTGAAAGTAGGCGGTGTCGGGAATAACACGTTCCGCCGAAACCACGTGACCCCCCAGGTCGGCTGATGCCGGCAAATCGGGGTCGTCATACCTCAATACCGCCCTCACCCCCGGCAATGCCTCAGCTTTGCTCGTGTCCATTCGAACGATTTTCGCGTGTGGATAGGGCGAGGTAAGAAACCGCAGATAGAGCATCCCCGGCAGGGCTACGTCGAATGTGTAAAGGGCTTCCCCGCTTGCCTTCTCAAATCCGTCGACACGCCTTACACCGCGTCTCCCTATATGGTCATACGTCTGGCGGGGATATTTGTCTGCCCTGAGATTGTCCATCAGCTCCAGGATCTTTGACTTTTCCCGGTTAATGCCGTTTCTCGTCTTCCTCAAGGCTACCTCCTCTATCCCCCGCTCACAGGCGAGATAATATAAACGGCGTCCCCGTCCTTCAATATTTTCTTCTTGTCCGTGTACGCCCCGTTCACGATAAGGATTGTCGCAACCCTTTCCGGCAGATGGAGCATCTCGAGAATTGCGCCGGCGGACGTACCTTCCGGAACCTCGACCTTTTCTCCTGAGATGTACTTTTCTACCATCTCTTTGTAATAGCGGAGGGTGCCGTAAACTTTCACGTGTATCGTCACTGCCGTCCGACCTTTTTCTGTGAGCTTCTCACCCTTCATTAAAAACCGGCGACGAAAAGGCAAACCGGAATGCCGCCGTCAAAGCTACCGGATTCTTCCACCGTCCTTTTACTATGCCTCATCAATGAACTTGAAGCAGTATTTTCGTATTGTCTTCCTTGTTGGTTATCAGCCTGTCAAATCCCATCGTCACCGCATCCCTTAGTGGAACCGTCGCTGTGATGAGATCGCGCGCATCAAGTCGCTTGGCGGCCATCAATGCGAGCACAGCCCTGGCCTCATCGACATAGATCGGGCTTCCAACAACCGTTATCTGATTGAAGACTATGCTTCCAAAATTGAATGTGCTCGCCTGTCCGAAAACCCCAACCATTACGGCTACCCCATCCTTGCGCACCAGGCTCACAGTGAGTTGAGGGGTCTCAGGCCTGCCCACGCATTCAATCGCAGCATCCACGCCCAGGCCTTCCGTCAACGCAATAATCTCGGCCGCCGGATTACCCTCCGTGGAGTAAATGACTTTTGTAGCACCCATGGACAGGGCCTTCTCGCCCCTCTTCCTGTATTTTGCGACGAGGTAGACCTCGCTCGCGCCGGCCGCTCGAGCAGCCATTACCGTGGAGAGCCCGATAGTGCCGTCTCCGACGACGGCCACTCTGTCCCCTATTTGTATCTTGCTCAGCCGCACGGCGTGGACGGCAACCGACAATGGCTCCACCAACGCGCCTTCTTCATCGGTGACGGCATCAGGCAGCTTATATAGCGTGTTTGCGGGGGCAACCATGTAGTCGGCCATGCATCCCGACTCCATCAAACCCATGAACGGCCCGTTTAGGCAGAGATTGTACATTCCTTTCTTGCAATAATGGCAATAGCCACAGTACCATTCGCCCAATCCGGTTACCCTGTCCGCTATTCTAAAGGCAGTTACATCCTTTCCTAACGCGACGACTTCTCCGGCGAATTCATGCCCTAACGTTATAGGGGCCTTGTCAACGGCTATCATTACCGGACCATCGACATATTCCTTCAAATCTGTGCCGCAGACGCCGGCCAGATTAATTTTGATCTTCACCTGCCCTGGCCCTGCTTCCGGCTCGGGAGCGTCTTCATAGCGAATGTCTCTGTTTCCGTGCCATCTTAACGCCTTCATACCTACCTCCTTTTAGATTTCCGTCGCTTCCTCTTTGGGTTCTCAATTCGGCGCCCACTTCGCCGTCGCGATTCCACTGCCGCAATTCTACCCGTTTTCGAACCTGTCATTGGCCATGCTAATTGGCGATTTCTGGATCCATCCACGCCCGTTGAATTGATCTCTCGCCGAACCTTCACGCGATTCTTCGGATCCACTTTTCCCCCGGTCGTATGAGATAGAAAATTGTCGCACGTCAGGCGGTGGAACAGCAATAACGCAAAGGGCTTAGTTCGACGATAATAGAATCGTATGGCGCACCGAAGAAGTGCTTAGGGGCACCGGCAGTTCTTATAAGCGAGGACCTGAAACAGACGAGCTATACGACTATCTTAGCCTTGACTGCGTAGCGCACAAGATTGGCGGTGTCATGGATGTTGAGGCGGTTCATGAGCTGTGTGCGATGCACCTGCACTGTCCTGAAGCTCAGGTTGAGCCTTCGTGCAATCTCTTTGCACGTATTTCCCTCGGCGATCAGTTGCAGGATCTGTCTCTGGCGAGGGGTAAGTTTCTCGTAGGGGCTCCCCTCCAGGTTTGACGGCATTTCGGTTTCCAGCCCCTGCATGCGGGCCGCGTAGCCCTCGATAAGCTGCTTGGCGACCGCCGGGCTCAGGTAAGGCTCTCCTTTCATGGCCGATCTGATAGCAAGCTCCAACTCGCTGCGGTCCGCATTCTTGAGCAAGTATCCGGCAGCCCCGACGTTGAGGGCCTGCATCACATATTGCCGGTCATCATGCATCGAGAGGAAAACAATACGAACGTCCTTGACCTCCCTGCTTATCCTTGCAGATATTTCCAGACCGTTCAATCCCGGCATTGCTATGTCCATAAGCACTATATCGGGAAGTTTTTCTCTGATCTGCCTCAATACCTCGTAGCCCTCACCCGCCTCAGCTACTACTTCAACATCGTGGATCTCGTTGAGCAGCAAACGGAATCCGGCTCGGACGAGCGCATGATCGTCGGCGAGCATGACCCTGATTTTTTTCATCTCACGTCCCTTTTTTGAGCGGAAACGTTGCCGCTATTTGTGTGCCCCTTCCTGCCCGGGAGACAATCCGAAAAGCACCGCCGCACAGCAGGACCCGTTCTTCCATGCCGAGCAAGCCAAAGCTCTCACCCCGAACAGCAAGCTCGCGAGATAACTTGACGTTAAAACCTGCCCCATCGTTAGAGACACGCAGTTGAAGTCGCCCGCCCTGTTCCTTGACAGAGATGCGAATCTCGCGCGGTTTCGCGTGCCTTACGGCGTTTGTCACAGCCTCCTGCGCTACCCGAAAACATGTGGTCTCAACCTCCGCGTCCGGCCGCGTGCGGATCGGCCCGGCGTCTACATTTATGTCCACGGGATACGCTCTGGAAACGCTGTCCGCGAGCCATCTAAGCGCGAACACGAGCCCAAGATCGTCCAGCATCGACGGCCGCAAGTTCAGCGATAAAGCGCGAACCTGACCAAGGGCTTTATCTATTATCTCGATACTTTCGTCTATTCGAGAGACGCGCTCTGACTCGTCCGCCAGGCGGCGCACCGAGTCTACGTTGATCCTCACGGCCGTCAATACCTGGCCTATTTCATCATGGAGCTCATAAGCCAAGAGGTGCCGTTCCGCTTCCATTCTTTGCAGCAGGCTTCGAGACAGGCTTTGCAGCCTCTCTCTCGCGGCCAGCATTTCCTGTTCCGCCTCTTTCTGCTTGGTGATGTTTTTTGCAGTCCCTTCGTAAAACAGCCCCCCGCACCTGTCGTGAGCAAGCCGCGCGTTTACCGACAGCCAGGTCTTTCGTCCATTTCTTTTATAGAACTGAGTCTCGAATTCTTGCACCCTACCGTTCTCCCCAAGGAGCTTCTCGAATCGCGCGGCGTCCTCAAGCTTGACGAACTGTTGCCCCCGGATGTTGGTAACTCTTGCCATCAACTCCTTCGAGTCTGCATAACCAAGCATGGAGGCAAAAGCAGGATTCACGTCTGAGTATCGGCCCTCCGGTCTCGCCTGGAATATCCCTTCGGCCGCGTTTTCGAAGATACTGCGGTATTTCTTTTCACTCTCGCGTAACGCGACTTCACCCTCCAGCTCACGCATTCGCCCATGGGCCATGTCGGCCAGAAGTTGAGCGAACCCCTCGAAATACTCAAGAATCACCTTGATGCTGCTTTTTCTGTGGACCGGCACTTCACGTACCGCCTCCAGGTACTCAGCCTCATCGAATCCGAATGTCCCTGCCCGCTCCTTGAAGAACTCCATATCCGGCCTTTCTGTGAAAAACTGTCCGCCGAAAACGTTCGCGATGTGCCTGCCTTCAACCAACACGGGAGCTGCAAAATCTGTCAAGCCATGCCTGCATCTGTGGATGACGCCGCGTTTCTCTTGATCGATCAACTTGGTTATCGCCAGGTCGCTTTTCCTGCACAATTTTGTGGAACGCGGATTCTTACGGTGGAAATCGAGGCATAGACGCTGCCCGGGCGAGTTTACCAATATGCTCCCGTCTACGCCGAAAACCGCTATGCTTCTTCTGGTCAATGCATGAAAGCGGTTTACAAGGTCTTGAATGGTCTTGTTCGTGACAAGGTCGGTGAACTTGTAATCTTGCGCGCTGCCGAGCTTCATTCCTTCCACTTCATACAACACAGTCAGAATGAATGTCAACCTATTTGTGTGGACTTCGGCCTAAACTCGGGAAATAGAGCGAGATTCCTACCTATGGAAGCCACCCGCGTAATGTTCATCCCCCAGTACGGAGGGGTACAGGAGGAGGGAATCCGTTCTTCCCGAGCACCCCGGTTTTGTTGGCGGCTAAAGGACCCTCACGCTCACGGTCATCGCACTACCTGCAGGCGAGTAATGCCCTCTTGACCATGGTCCGGGCAATCTGGACCATATATCGGTTACGGCTTAGCGGCTTGGCGCCGGATACGGCTGCATCCGCGGCGCGTTCTATATTCACATCGGTGAGCGGTTTTCCAAGTATCGCCTCTTCTGACGCGGCGGGCCTATATGGCGTGACGTATACGGCGTTGAGACAAATCCTTGCGGCGATAGCCTTTCCCTGTGAAACGGTGACGGCCGCGGCGCAGTTCACTATGGGGAAGTCAATCGATGCCCTCAGGGCAAACTTCCCAAAAGCGCTTTTAGTGCCTTCCACCGGTAATGGAAGCCTGATCTCCGTCACGATCTCATCGGCATCCAGAATGGTCGTCTTCTGCACCGAAACGCTAAAGAAGTCCTCTATCGGTACCGTCCTTTTTGTAGTCTTTACCCTGCCATCAAGCGCAACCAGGGCCGGTGCGACATCGCTAGGGTGAACGGCATAGCACCCTTCCTGTACGCTTCCGCCGAATATGGAATGAAAGCGATTGTCCCCCTCAAGGGCATAACACCTCCCTCCACCTTTCCTGAGACACGGGAATCGATTGTTGGGGTTCCTATAGTACCAGCAACGGATATCCTGACAGATATTGCCGCCGATGGTCCCCATTTCTCTGAGATGAGGGGATGCAGCTCTGGCCGCTGCCTGTGTCAATGCCAGCCAATGGTGGGTTATTACCTCGCTGTTCGCAATTTCCTCAAGCGTGCAGAGTGGGCCGATCCTCACCATGCCGTTTCTTGTTTCTATAAAACCGAGGTTCGGGATAGTCTTAATGTTTACCAAGGCCTCGGGGTATCCCGGCAGTATTCGATCCTTCATCTTGCCGATGAGATCGGTACCGCCCGCGATCACATGGGCCCTGTCGCTGTACCTCCTCAGTATCAAAACAGCGTCATCAATTGTTTGTGCGTTGAAGTGTGAAAAGGGTTCCATTTCCGTCCTCCTCCGGTTTTTCCAAAACAGCGGCCACTTTATCGGGCATGATGAGGCATTGCCTCCGGCTACGGTTTATTGGTCCCCCTCCTTCTATTTGGCCAGCTTTCGGGCAGCCGCCAACACCGCCTTGGGATGCTGAGGATACGTTCCGCACCGGCAGAGGTTGCCCCCCAGGGCCACCCTGATTTCTTCCTCCGTAGGATCGGGATCCTTGTCGAGCAATGCCTTGGCTGTCACTACAAAGCCCGGCGTACAATAGCCGCACTGCATGCAATGGTGCTTTACGTATTCCTCGATGAGCGGGTGATCGGATGCGGCAATGCCCTCCACCGTTTCCACCCGCTTCCCGTCGCATTCTATGGCCAGGGTCATGCACGAAAGGATCGCCTTACCGTCCACGATCACCGTGCACGATCCGCAGGCCCCGCGGTCGCACATCTGTTTTGCGCCGGTAAAACCGAGCTTATCGTGAAGCAGGTAGTAAAGCGTCCATTCCGGCTCGACCTTCTGCTCGTAGCTCTGCCCATTGACCGTAAGCGTAATGTAGCCGTCAGGCTTAGGCAAAGGCGCGGATCCGTGCTCCGCTACCACGTGGGCCCTGAGCGACTCATGACCGGCAAACCGATTCTTACAGTAAGGACAAAGGCAAACAGACTCCATATCGCTCCTCCTTGGCCGATCGCCGGTATTGTCAAAAAGCTTTCCTTCCCTAAGGCCTCCCGCGACGGCCCCCCCTTCCGGAAAGAAGTGTTCCCTAGCTGAATATCGTCCCTCCGTCGACGTTGAGGGCCTGGCCCGTGATCTCGCGGGCCTCCTCGGAGGCGAGAAAGACTACGGCATTACCTATATCCTCAGGCATCTGCGGGCGCTTCATCGGTATCATCGCTTCTACGGCTGCGCCGAAGACCTTGTCCAGGGGCAGCCCCTTGAAGGCCGGATGAGATATCGACAGGACGCGCGCCACCTCCTGCCACATGGGGGTCCATATGATGCCCGGACAGATCGTATTGACATTGACGTTATAGGCCGCGAGCTGCGACGCCACGGATTGGCTGAAAACGATCACCCCAGCCTTGCTCGCGCAGTAATGAGGGGGTATGGACTCCACCCCTTTCCGCCCGGCTATGGAGGAGATGTTGACTATCTTTCCGCTCTTCTGCCCCTTGAAATAGGGGACAACCGCCCTGTTGCAAAGGAACACACCCTTAAGGTTCACGTCTATCGTGAGGTCCCACTCTTCCTCCGAGAAGTTCTCCAGCAGCGGCGGTTCTTCCGAATCGAACCGGAGCGACAACCCGCTCACACCCGCGCCGCAGACAAGTATATCGATCCGCCCCATCTTCCCGGCGGCGAGTTTCATCAGCGCCTCGCAATCCGCCGCCACGCGAACGTCCGTCTTGACTGCTATCGCCTGCCCGCCTTTCTCCTTCACCTTGCCGGCGACCTTTTCGGCAAGGTCCTGCTTCATATCACTTACCACGACGCGGGCACCCTCCCTCGCCAGACAGAGCGCGATGCCCTCTCCCAGTCCGCCTCCGCCGCCCGTCAGGACGGCCACCTTATCTTTCAGCCTCATGTGTTGCCTCCTTTTTTTTGGGCATTGTCAAAAATCTTTCCTTCCTTTTTGACAGTGCCCTTGTAATTCCTCGCTTTCTTTTAAAAGAGCTTGCCTCCCTCTGCCGAAGCAGGGTCTTATGATCCTTCCCGTCATCTCAGGGTCCTCAACAAAACCGACTGCTCGATCCGGTTCTCGTAGTCGTTCCTGAAGTACTTGAGCGTGTCGAGGACCGGGACCGGGGCTGCCTGACCGAGGCCACAGAGGGAGGAGTCCACCATGACCCGGGAAAGCCGTTCCAGTTGCTCGATGTCTTCCGGGATGCCATCGGCTGCAGCGAGTCTGCCGAGGATCTCCACCATCACCTCCGTACCCTCCCTGCACGGGGTGCACTCTCCGCAGGACTCCTCGTTCAAGAAATCGAGGGTGCGCGAGACGAAATCGATGACGTCTCTCGTGGTATTGAGCACCGTGATGGCGCCCGACCCGAGGACCGTCTCGTAAGAAAGGGGGGTCTCTATCATGCAGGCGGGAACAACCCCGCCGCCGCCGATCTGGACCATCTTGATATCGGACGCGCCCGCGAGAATCATGAGCTCGGAGAGGCGTGCACCCATGGGGAGCTCGAAAACACCGGGCTTTGCCACATCACCACTCACGGAGAAGACCTTGGTGCCCGCGCTCAGGGGGGTACCGATGGAGGAGAACCAGGCGGCACCCTTGTCGATAATGGGGACCACGTTCATCAGGGTCTCCACATTATTGACAACGGTGGGCTTGCCGAAGAGGCCGCTCGTGGGTGGGAAGGGGGGACGGAATCGGGCCTCTCCGCGTTTACCCTCGATAGAGTTGATGAGCGCCGATTCCTCACCGCAGACGTAGGCGCCCGCGCCTTCCCGTATCTCAATGGGCAGATCGATAAGACCTTTGGAAGCAGCCTGGCCGACTGCCTTCTTGAGGCTATCAAGAAGATAGTGGTACTCTGTCCGGAGGTACAGGTATGCGCGATGCGCCCCTATGGCATACGCGGCGATGGCGATACCTTCGAGCACGGCAAAGGGGTCGTGCTCTATGATATATCGGTCTTTAAAGGTCCCCACCTCGCCCTCATCGGCGTTGCAGATGAGGTATTTCTCATGACCGGCCTGTTTTCGCGCGAGCTCCCATTTCGTGCCACAGGGGAAGCCCGCTCCTCCCCGTCCTTTAAGATTTGATGCCTTCATCTCGGCGATGACCTTCTCACGGCCCATCTTCCGGGCCTTGGAGAGGGCCTGGAAACCACCCCGTCGGACATACGCGGCAATATCGTCCGGGTCAATTGCGTCGCTGTATCGCAGGACGATTCTCTCTGCCATGGCTACTTCCCTCCGTACGACTTCAGAACATCCACAATTGTATCCGGCGTGAGGTTACCATAAACGGTATCGTCGATAAGCATGGCTGGGGCTTTGTCGCATGCCCCCACGCAGTTCGTCAGCTCGAAGGAGAACCTGCCGTCAGCCGTGGTTTCACCTACCCCGATGCCGATGGCCCTGGATACGGCCTCAATGACCGTCGGGGCATTCTTGAGATAGCAGGGGAGGCTCTTGCAGATCCTGATCACGTGCCTCCCCCGGGGCTTTGTCGAAAGAAAGGAGTAGAAGGTCGCCACACCGTAGACGTCGCTCAAGGGGAGATCGAGATCGCGGGCGATCTCCTGGAGAGACCCCCGTGAGAGGGAGCCTTCCGTGCGGTGGCGACTTTTCAGCAGATCGAGGAGCCCCGTGGAATGACCGTTGAGAGATGCGGGCGAAGCAGCCTTCTCCTTCGTCCCGCCGTCCCTCTTCTTCACCCCTTCAGGCCACATGAGGGCAGACGTGGGACAGTACTCGATGCAGACGCCGCAGTCCTTACAGACCTCCTTATCAAGGGGGACGTCGCAGTCGACCACTACCTTCGAGTCGAAGCCTCTATAGGCCATGCTGTAAATGTTCTGCGCGGCAACCTCCCTACAGGCGCGGATGCACTTCCTGCAGAGGATGCACCGCGACATGTCCCTCCGCACGTAAGGACCCTCTTCTACAGCATAGAGACGGGGGCGCTTCACGTGGAAGCGGGGAGGACCGGCCTCGAGATCGGAGGCGAGCTTGTGCAGGCCGCACTCCCGGGCCTCCGTATCCGTGACGCATGTCCCCGTATGACCGGTAAGGAGAAGCTCTATCGTTACCTTGCGGGCTTCAAGGACCCTTGGGGAGCGGCTCCTGACGACCATGCCATCAAGTATGGGGGTATGACATGAACCGACAAGCGTACGTGAGCCCTCCACCTCAACCACACAGACGCGACAGTTGCCTGACGGTTTGAGTCCTTCCTGGTGACAGAGCCGCGGAATCTCGATGCCCGCCTTTTCAGCGGCCTCGAGGATGGTGGCACCCGGAGGGCATACCACCTTAACGCCATCAATGGTAATGTTCAATGGCTTCATGATCACCCCACAATTTAGTTGATTCCGTCCATGCCCTCTTGTGCAACGTTCTGCACTGCGGCCCGCTTCGCGCTAAAGGCCCGTATGTTCCTTAACCCCCTATGTATGCTCTCCTCACGGTCTCACTGCCCTTGAGTTCATCACGCATGCCTTCCTGTACAATTCTACCAACCTGTAACACGTACCCTCTATCCGCCACCTTGAACGCAAGGGGGACATTCTGCTCTACCAGAATAACGCCGACGCCAAGCTGATTTATCTTCCTGATCACAGGGGCCAATTCCTCAACGAGTATCGGGGCGAGCCCCAAGGACGGTTCGTCCATCAACAGCAGTTTTGGCCTGCCCATTAACGCCCTGCCGATCGCGAGCATTTGCTGCTCGCCGCCGCTCATGGTCCCGGCCTTTTGACCGAGTCTCTCCTTCAATCTGGGGAACAGTTCGAAAACCTCTTCCAGGTCTTTCCTTACGCCGGCTTTGTCGTTCCGAAAGTAGGCGCCAAGCTTGAGATTTGAAAGGACGGTGAGATTTGAAAACAACCTTCGGCCCTCAGGCAGATGGATAAGGCCAAGTCTCACGATATCATGGATCTCCGTGCCGTCTATCCTCTTATCAAGAAACCAGATTTCCCCCGAGGTGAGCGACTTCAGCCCTGAAAGGGCTTTGAAAATCGTGCTCTTCCCTGCTCCGTTGCTTCCTATGATTGAAACAACGCTTCCCTCATCCACGCGGAAAGAAACGCCGTCCAACGCTTTCGCCTTTTCGTAATGCACGGTAATCGCCTCAACCCTAAGCAGCATAATCACCGCCAAAGTAGGCCCGGATCACGTGTTCGTCCTTTCTCACTTCATCCGGAGAGCCTTCCGCAATCTTGCATCCATAGTCGATTACCACGATATGGTCACAAAGGCCCATTACTATTGATATATTATGCTCCACAAGGAGGACGGTGGTCCCCTGGGCATGCACCTTTCTGATCGCATTCAGGGCCAACTCTATCTCGTCCTGGCTCATACCGCTTACGGGCTCGTCGAGTAACAGCAGCTTCGGCTTGATGGCGAGAGCCATAGCAAGGTCGAGCACCCTTTGGTAGCCGTGAGGCAAGTTTCTGGCAAGCTCATTTCTCACACCCGTCAATCCCACCAGCCGCAAACTCTCTTCGGCCAGATCGTCGATGGATGATTCTTTCTTCCGGTATGTGGACGTGTTGAACAGGCTTCCCACGAGACTCCTGTCAGCAGAAAGGTAAAAGGAGGCAACTATGTTCTTGAAAGCTGTGAATTCCCCGAAAATCGGGGTAATTTGAAAGGTGCGCCCGATCCCCATCCGCGCGAGCAAGTGCGGCTTTTTACCGGTAACGTCCCTCCCGTCAAAAAAAACGCTCCCCGTCGTGGGCCGCAAAAAGCCGCTTACCAGGTTTATGAGCGTTGTCTTACCCGCGCCGTTCGGTCCGATCAGACCGACAATCTGCCCCTCCTCGACACAAATATCGACACCGGAAACAGCCGAGAGTCCTCCAAAACGCTTGGTAAGGTTACTTGTCCTAAGAAGCATATTTAGATGTCCTGCGTCGCTCCTGACGTTCTCTTACCCGTGACGCAATTTGCGTAAAGAGACTAGTCATGCCCTCCGGTATAAGGAAAATAACCGCAAGTATGACAACCGCTTGAAAGTAAGGTGCGTATCCCTTGAACTCGCCCATGACGTAAGGAACTAGGACCAGTACGGCCGTGCCTATGATAGGTCCGGCAAAACTTCTTTTTCCACCGGCGAGCAAATACACGAGGAGGAGGATGCTTGGCATGACGCCGAATGTGACTGGGGATATGAAGCCCGCGTAATGCGCGTAGGCGCCTCCCGACAGACCGGCAAAAAAAGCCCCTATGCTTAAAGCGAGTATCCTGATCCCCGCCTCATTAATACCCCTGCTGGAGGCGGCCAGATGTGATTGGGCAACACTTTTCAAGGTCATTCCGACCCGGGAATGTTCTATGCGGTAAAGCACGAGAAGGGTAATCAAGGTCAAGACAAGGAAGGTGTAATAATAGGGAACTTTTGAGGAACCGAACAGGCGCGGTATGCGCGCGAGACCCAACCAAGATCCGGTCAATCCGGGCGCCAACCCCACCATGTTTGTAACCATGATCCCGAAAAATAGGCTGGCCATGGTAAAGTAGATCGTTCTCAATCGAGAAAATGGAAAACCTATGAGAATACCGCACATCATGGCCGCTATCGCTCCCGCAGGCATCGCGCACCAGGGACTCCAGCCGAGGTGTTTCGCCAACATGGCCGACGTATATCCGCCGATAGCCATGAAGGCGGCATGGCCAAGAGAAATCTGCCCGGAGACATGCACAATCCTAAGGCTGCTGGTAGCCATGATATAGATGAAAACCAGCGTGGCAAGATGGATGTAGTAGGTTGAAACAATAACGGGACCTATGAACACCATGACGATGGTCGCGATGATGCCGAAAATCCTAAAAGGTTCCCGTTGTTTCTGTTTCATGCGAGATCAACTTCCACGCTTACATTCCATGTCCGTAAAAGCCTTGCGGCCTTATCACGAGAATGGCAATCACGAGGGCAAGCCCGAGGGGCTCGGAGAAAACGGCGGGCAAAAAGTACGGGCCAAGGCCGTCAACTACGCCCATAGCCAGTCCTCCTGCCCAAATCCCGCCAATACTTCCTATTCCCCCCAAAATAACGACCTCGATGACCTTCACCAGCATGGTGTCCGCAATCATGACGTGGAGGACCAGCACCGAGCCGACAAGTCCCCCGGCGAGACCGGCCAACCCGCATCCCGTCGCGCAGACAAGGGCGGAAATACGATGGGTATTTATCCCCATTAAAGAGGCGGCCTCCGGATCATGAGCTATGGCGAGCATAGCCTGGCCCATCTTGGTTTTTTGCACGAGCAGCGTAAACGCTGTGAGCAGAGCGGCGGCGATAAGAAACACCGTCAGCCTGTCGGCGCCGAGGACTATCGTACCTATCCTCACGCTCCCCGGCACTATGGGCGGCATGCTTCTGCTGAGAGGTCCGACAGTAAGATCAGCGGTGGTCTTCAGAACAATAACGAGCGCGATCGCCATGAGGGTCGCTTTTTCGAAGTCGCGCTGAAAAGGCCTAAAGCAGAATTTCTCCACAAAAAGCCCGAACAGGCCCGTCACCAGCATGGCCAATAGCAGCCCGGCCCATGGGCCTAGACCCAAGGTTACCCAGAAAGCGTAGCAGATGAAGCCCCCGATCATATATATGGCGCCGTGGGCAAAATTCATGATCCGCATGACACTGAAAACAAGGGCAAACCCAAGCGCCACCAACACATATATTGACGAGATCATCAGGACGTTTATCGTATGCCCTGCCACCTGTGAGGCCATACTTCTCTCCTCTCGGGTTTATTCGCGGCTATTGCCCGGCCGACCGGCGAGAGGATTTATCCTCTACGGGCCAGCCGGGAATCTTGTTTGTTGTCTTAGTCTTAAGGCACCCAGGTCGAGACCCACTTTACAAACTCTGGTTTGCCGTTCTTTACCTTGAATATTGCCTGAGGCGGGCAGATTAGGGATTTGACTCCTGTCCCGAATGTTTTCCCGCCACCGATTGGTGCAGGCCCAAAAAGGGTTTCGACGGTTTTCATTGTCCGCAACTGTTTTGCCACGTCCGCAGGCACAAGGCTCTGGGCTGACTCAATCCCCTGCGCCAGAATCCACACGGTATTCCACCCCCAGGCCTGCCATGGATCCGTATTCCCGCTCTTTACTGCTCTGGGCACGAATTCCTTTTTAAAAACCGGTTTCATGTGAGGGTCCGTCATGTCCCATGCGGCGGACGCATAACCATCTCCCAGTTGAGGACCGGTTATCGCCAGGAGCTCGCTGACTATCTCCGAATCGGTAGACATGATGGGGCCTTTGTAACCGAGGCCGCGCAATACCTTTGTTTGGGCGCCTGCCTGCACCGCCCATCCGTCCGTGAAGAGGTACGCGTCGGGCTTTCCGGATAGAAGCTTCTGAACGAACGGTGTAAAGTCTACCGTATCCATTGCATAGCCTTCGCTTACTAAAACCGTAAAGCCAAGTTCTTTGGCTATCTGCCGGAAAATCTTTCCTCTGTATTCCTCCCCTCCTATCGGTTGCGAAGCGGCCAATGTCTTCACACGGGGGTACGCCTCCTTCAGGTACACCAACATGGGCCTCATTCCCTGAACCGTGCTGTTGCTGTAGAATGTCAGCGGATCAGCTTCTTCCGGGTCCATAACTGTGTAGTCAGCGATGCGCAATACCCCGGCCGGCCCTGTAACGGAGTTTGCCGCGACGTTAAGTGGGGTGATAACCCCGCCGAGAATGAACTTCACCTTGTCCTTTTCAATGAGTTTTGTGCATGCCGCGATCGCGCCCTCAGGCATGCTCTTTGGGTCTTCACTAATAAGCTCGATCTTGTACTTGACCCCCTTGACCGTAATTCCGCCCTTGTCGTTGATCCACGCCACAGCCAGCTTCGCGCCGGCATAAGTAGGTTGTTCGCCCGCAGACATGACACCGGTCAGCGAGTCTATACATCCTACCTTCAGGACCCGTGTTTCCGCGGCAGTGGATTGCTGCGCTACGAGGCAAACTGTCGCACAAATGGCTGCCAAAATAAAGAATAATGATGTCCTTCTCATTTCCCGCTCCTCCCTTTTTTAGATGGATTCTGATGCTACAGTTCCGCCTGCCTTCAGTTGAATCGGCCGGTCCACCGGCTGCTCAACCCTGGGGCCACTTCAGTTGTCCGAATTCGTTCTCGACCATCGTTGCAACTTCAACCGAGTCTTTACTGTGACGCATCCTTTCCCACTTTGGGTCGTGAGTAATGTTCTCACGTCGGTCGGTGGAACAGCAATAACGCAAAGGGCTTAGTTCCACCGTTATCGAACTCTACGGACTGCTGAATAAGTACTTAGTATGTGTCACAAAATAACTTGGCCATTATGACTACTCGTGCTGCTCTACATGGATGAGTGCTGACCATATCCGGAAACGCTTCAATCCGCTCAAACCGTCCCTGAACGAGAAGCAGCGGAGGATCCTGGCTGCGCCCGACTCAAGCTCTGGAAAACTGAGCTTCAGAAGCTCAGCAACGAGACCCGTTTTTCCATCTCGGTAAGTCATTTTCCTCCCGGCACCAGCAAGTGGAACAAGATCGAGCACCGTCTCTTTTCATTCATCAGCCAGAACTGGCGCGGCAGACCCCTGGTAAGTTACGAGGTGATTGTGAATCTTATTGCTTCCACTACTACCGTCAAAGGATTGCAGGTCAACTGCGCCATGCACTATAACAAATACCCAAAGGGCGCAAAGGCAACTGCTGCGGAACTGAAGAAGCTCAATCTGATCCAGGATACGTTTCATGGGGAATGGAATTATACGATAACGCCGGATAATCACAACGCATGATCACCTTATTTTGTGACAGTCTCTTAGGGACTGTGTGAGGACAACCGGAGATAGGCGAGCCTACCTCAAGGGTATGTCGTTTCCGGGTAGTGGGCTTTCATCTTGCTCAACAAGACGATCCATCATCGAGAACGCGAGAGCGATACCAGCCATGAGAAATGCAATCAAGGCAGCAATGGCCTGAGCGCCGAGCTGAAGAGCCGGTAATAGTTATCTTCGTTCATTTCTATCTCTAACGTTCAACTCCATGCTCGCCGAGACATCGCTTCAGTGCGGCAACTTGTTCGTCGTTTCTCATCTTATTTCGGCAGTACCTTTGGCATGGGTTTCCATAGTTCCAAGGAATAATAGACCTCTCGACGTGGTTGAACGATAGGATATGAATAAACCTTCCCGGCAGTTGAAAAACATCTCTTCTCGGACCGAACGGGCGCTGTTTCAGGTTATGAGAGGCCCCTTGTCATTTACGATGCGACGTCTTTCAGCAAAGCGGTCTTTCTTTCCTCAGACCAGCTACTGGATATTCGGAACCCTTCCCCAGTTGAAGAGGGCTTTGGGGGGACCCTCTGACTTCGATCCGTCCTTGGCGTCACGGCGGGAGACTGCCGCCTGATGGGCCCTGACAATGTTTCTGGAGGATATTTAACATGGCTGTGCGGACAGGAGAGGATAAAAAAGAAGATGGACTGCTTCAGGGGCGTGACAATCTACATAGCAGGTATTGTTATTGTATGGCAGACCCCGGTCCTGCACTGTCCGTCAGGTCACGTTCACGCTTTTACCGGTCTGGTATGGCGCTACCTGTCCTGCCTGATCTTATTCTTTATGATGTTCTTGCCCCGGACCATATGTTTGCCGATCAGTTTCTCGATCTGTCTCGCATTCTTTGTCTTCATCAAGCTGACAACCTCTTTATGATCCTTGATTGACAGGTAAAGCTTGGCGTGAGACCGAAAGATGATCACGCGGTAGCGATCCATGCAGTCTCTCAGACCCTGCACGAGGTCGTAGAGTCGGGCATGTTTCGCGGCCCGGTGAAGTGTGTCGTGGAATTCACCGTCGAGGCCTATGAACATCTCGGTGTCGGCGTTCATGACACACTCTTCTTGGCGCTTGATGAGGTCGTCCAGATGAGTTATTTCATCCTTCGTGATCCTCTGCGTCGCAAGACGCCCCGCATAACCTTCCAGCACGCATTGAAGGTCCAGAATGTCCTCAACCTCTTCTTCGGTCACCCCCTTGACGACGAAACCGGTCCGGGGAGGTCTGAAAATAAGGCCCTCTCTTTCCAGTTTCTGTAGGGCCTCCCTGACCGGTGTCCGGCTGGAGCCGATGTCGGCCGCCATCCTCTCCTCTACGACTCTTTGATTGGGTTTTAATTGTGCGGTAATGATGGCATTCTTGATTGACGCATAGACCCGATCTCTCAAGGGCCGAACTTTTTTGCTGGGTTTCTCCCGGTCCGTCATCTCTTCCTCCTTAACCCAAGATAGGAAACGGCCCGATGGACACATGGTCGCGCCGTCGTCAATGGTCTTACCTGGCTGAGGAAAAAGACTATCATCCTTGCGTGGCGTTTGCCAGAAAAACTTCGCTACCGAAGGGTGGTGCCCTTGAGCTCACTCGGCGACGTACCGAAAACATCGAAAGGACCGAGGGGCGAACAAGAATAACTGTTTGCCTGCTTTCCGGGCACCTGCCGTGCAATCTCAGTGGTGGAAGCGCCTCATCGCTCCCATTCTGATGGCCTCCGTAGGACCGGTTGTCATCCTCTGGTGGGCGATCCATCACGTCTACCCCGGACGATCGAACGAATGGCTCGCCGCAACCCTCACGGTGACGGCAGCCTGTAGCTTGAGCCAAGATCTTTGTAAGACCCGGCCAATCTGGCATTTTGTGTTTGTCGGGTAGTTTTGCATTAAGAGAGAAACCGGCACCGATGAAAGGAAGGCACTTTCCGGCCGCTATGTCATCGATCAATGGCAAAGGTATATTCATGTGGTTTCTCTATCGCCGAACGAATGGAAGGGGACGTCTCTCTCGTCCTCCCCACCAGTATATACCGGCCACGCCCCGGCCTCTTTCCTATCCACTATCACCACCCGAAAGAAAGTTCTGCAACAAGAAAAATAAAACTGTGGACAGCAGGAAGAAGGCGAGGTATGGGTACGTCTGTCCATCATTGAATTATTGAAGAGTGTTTCGGTCCCCGACAATGAAAATGATCTTGCTCATCATTGTACGGATTGTCAACAAAAGGAGATGTGTGTAGCATAGTTTTAAAGTTTAAAGACCCTCCCCGCCTTTCCGCGCACTCGCGCCGCCTTCCGATGTATCTACCATCATCCGATCAGTTCCGTTCAAATAAAACGCACGATAACCGTAGCGCCTAAACGTACGTTTCCTCGGCCGCGGTCGCAGCGGCCAAGGTGGATGCCGCCCATGAGATGCTCCTGACGGCTCGGGCTGAGAACGAAAGATTGATTTCGGACATCGAGAGGGAGCGCGCAATCGCAACGCATGAGCGTGAACAGGCCGAAGCCCATCAGCGGACGGTGGTGGAGGCCGCCATCGAGGCGGCAGGTCTCAGAGCCAAGGTAGCCGCACTTGCTGCGAATACTGTGAAGAAAAGGGGCGAATATACCAGATTTCTTCACGTTTCACGGCACTCGGCACACCTTTGGCATCAGGTTGGCGATGGTCGGGGATACCCATAATTTTGATGTTTAACAAAGTCATATAGAAATTACCTATAAATAACAAAGAGACAACTCTACAATGCGCAAGCAGGGTAGAGTCTGTAACCGGCAAAAGCCATAAACGATCTTGCGACCTGATCTGACGACAGTATGAAGATGCTGTCGGAAGAATGCAGTCAGAGTCTGAATGGAGATAGCCTGAGCAATCAGGCCGTTGAAATAAGGATGACGGCAGCATAGGCTGCAGGAGCGGTTGTGACTGAGCCGGTGACGGTTCTTCTGGAAACTTCGGCCAGAGGAGACCTCTTTGTTTGTCTTTTATTCAGTTCATGCGGCCCTTGCGTACTTCCCATGCCTACGGGGTGACACTCACTTGCACCTCCTAACTATTCTTCATGCCAAAATAATCCTTAATGCCAGCGATTATGGTTTTCTTGTTCTAACCCACAGATATCACAGGGGGCAACTTTTCTAAACTTTTTGTCATCCTACTTTCGATGTTCCTCCTCCCGTCCTTCAGGTTTTGCTTGAGGCTGAGCGTGTTGTGGTTGCTGAGCCTGAGGTCTTTGCTCTTGTCTCTGTGGCTGCTGAACTCTCTGCTGAGGTTGTCTCTGTGGCTGACCTTGAGGTTTCTGAGCCTGAGGTCTTTGCTCCTGTCTCTGTGGCTGCTGAACTTTCTGCTGAGGTTGTCTCTGTGGCTGATGTTGCTTAACCTCAGGTCTCTGCTGATATTGCTGTTGCCTTTGCTGTCTTAGTACCTGTCTCTGTTGTTGTGATCGAGGTTGGTAGCTCTGGACGCCCCAAGTTCCTTGCCTTTCCCAATGTCGATCATTATGCCAGCTCTTCCAGTTCTGCTGGAGTTGTTGGTTAGGAATTCGTTCATAGTTCCACCGGTGCCCGTACCAATTATGGTCTCTGTAGTATCCTCTCCAACCAGGGTCTACATCAAAATAAAAACTTGGCACAGTGTTATAATAACCCCAGCCCTGGTTATAATAATGTGAGCGATACCAGCGGCCTTCCCATAGGCGCCACCACCAGCCATTCCAGAAAAACAAGTCTGCATTTATGTCGGGAGCAACGTAAACATCGTTCGTATCAGGCATCGCTATCACATCCGGAGGTGCCTGAAATGCAATGGGTGGTGGCAGAGAAATACCGACGTTAATATCTACCGCTGCCGTCGTTGGGATAGGCACAACCATTGCCAACGCAAAAAGCATTGTTCCAAAAAGCAACGTTTTCACTTTATTGCCTCCTTCATTCTGTTCTCGCATGTCTGCTGCAGACAGATGTCCAGGGAATTGCCTCAAGGCGCTCCGCCTCGATTCCTTTTCCACAGACCTCACAGGAGCCGTATTCCCCGAGTTCTATCCTCGTCAGTGCCCTGTTTATGGCCTGGATCTCTTTCTGCTCGTTTTCGTCCAGTATTGCCAGAACATCG
>JBEKHB010000055.1:0-26719 GCA_050012495.1 Syntrophorhabdales bacterium | reverse complement strand
TTGGGGACAAATAGCGACGCAGTGGCCGCAGCCGATGCAATGGCTGAGATATCTCACCTGCACCGTACGGCTGCCATCAGGGGCCGAGTTCAACATAAAGATGCCTGCCGGGCACTCGTCAGAACAGAACCCGCATCCCGTACATTTCTTCGCGTCTACTTCTATCATATGTCACCCTTCTCTTTTTGGTTGCCTGGCAGTTCTGTTCTGAGTTGGGTCCGTAACTACCCCCCTTACCTTGTTCTCAGCAATTCAGCGGTTACTATTTGCACTATTGCATGAACGGCGCAGGAGATAAAGTGAATGATACAGGAAGCAGCCCACACTTTAGAACACCTACAATTCTCATATTCACCATTGCTGTCTGAAAGCTCCAATATTCTCTGGTTATCGTGAAAATCGTACTCTTTTCTCATGTTCACCACCTATTCAAGTATCTTTTCGAACCGCACCGATAATCAGGGAGAATGTCCGGCCCGGACCGTCACGCTCAAAAACCCTTAAGCCAGGCTACGATCTGTCTTATCGCCTCAGTGTCGAAGACGGTCTCCATGTGGCCGGCGTCAACGACCACATATTTGTTGCGGGGGTTAGGCGGTGCTTTGTCGAAGGCGAACGAAGTACCTCTCTGGTACATGGGGTCCTTCGTGCCCACTACCCAGAGCAGCGGGGTGCCGGGTTTGAGGGCCGCCGCGTTTTTCGGTATCACCGAGGATCCATCGGGGTCCTGGTAGCTGAGGTAGATCCTCGCGGTCGTTCTTCTTGTATGTCTGATTCCCTGGTTGTAATCGTCAAAAACGCCGATCTTGTCGCCCTTGCCCTCTGCCACCATCTTGCGCGCCCGCGCGACTTCGACCTGCACCAGGTCGCCTATCTGCCCCGTATTGCCACCTGGTGCAATAGCAAGGATGCCGTCGACGGTCGTCTTCGTCCCGTAATAAAGGGCGATACTCGCCCCCAGACTGTGGCCGCCGATGAAGATAGTTGTCGCGCCCTGCTTCCTGAGGAGCGCTACCGCATTGTCTATCTCGGGAACGCAATCCTCGTAGGACTTGTCGAATCCGCGGTTCCTTGAGAAGGGCATTTCAGGGGTAATGACGGCGAAGCCGTTCTTCTTCAACTCAGCCGCAAGGGTCCCGACGTTTGAAGGCGTTCCGTCCTTCCCGTGGAGCAGTACGATCCCCGTCTTATCGGCCGCACCGGAAACAGATGCGGCAACGGAAAGGAGAATCAGGAGAAAGCATGCCGTTCCTCTCAGCGTGGAAGTCATCTGTCACCCCCTATTTTTTGGGTCACCAGGGCCCAGGCAGAATTTTATCACAGTATAGGCACCGCCGAGTCCCAGTCCGTGTCTTATCCATTATTACCACTTCAAAGAAAACCCTGCAACAAGAAAAGCAAAACTGTATAGCAGGAAGAAATGGCGTGATTTCATGAAACCCTACGTAGACTATCGATGAGCCAATGGACGAGTAGGACCTTTTACAGATGGCTGCTCGAAGCAGCGAGGATCCTTCGTGAATTGTCCTTGCCTGGTCCTTCAGGATGCTCTACACTGTGTCTATGAACCGGAAGTGGAGAGAAGAATTAGGGAAAGTCTTCTTCGATGTGGCTATTAACAGTCTCATAATACTCTTGTCATGCCGGACCGGGGTACCCGCTTGCGGGTCGCGCGGCATCCAGAAAACGCTGGATGTCCCGCCTTCGCGGGATTAATGCCCGCTTCGCTCTACCGGCGTCCGCCGGAATGACGGAGTGCAAGACAATCGTGAGACGGTTAATGAGTATCTCCTGACCGCCACGGCGGTCGGCTCATTTCTCACATCCAATCTGAAGCCGCTTGCCGTTGTGGTTGCTTGCTGTGCATCGTTCGTCCTGATTCTCTTTGCGTATTAGATCACTCCCAAAGATAAGGAGGACGGGAAATAACATGGAATACGTAGCAGGAATTGCCGTCGCAACAGCAGTCTTCGCCGGTATTTTCTACCTCGTCATCAGGCATCAGGAAAAGAAAGGTACATGAAGTATGGCGGTTAGGATTCGCCTTCATCGCTCTGATTCCACCCGCCGCCGTCATTTTACCCGGTCGTTTTTGTGTAATTTCTGTGTAATTGCGCCTGGAAAATTACACAAAAAGGAAGAACGAGGCAGAAAATACTTACCGCTTCATAGCCATGATAGCGTAATAATTTCAAACATATAAGAACTTAAAAGAACTTGTTGGAATGGATAACATAAATACCGAAAGTCCGAGATATGCCCTCCCTGCGTCGCTCTTCGGCATAGGGAGCGTGAAGGCAGGGAATCTCTCATTAGCGCCGGAAGGTTCGGAAGGGTACGCGAAGGCGTCCGGAGGCGCCGATTGCTGCGGCTTTCGGCGCCTGAAGGGGCTTTTCTTTCAGTCCTTGCAGATTACCTTAAACTTTTCCTTCAGAAGCGCTTTCTTTAATAACTCGCCGCATTTTTTGCTGCAGATCATAAACAGGATGTCGTTCCCGGCTTTTCTCGCTTCGGACCCGCGAGCAGGCACGATGGCAGGAACCGTCCTGCCGCTATGCGTCAGCGGTATCCTGACGGTCGAGCCCTCTTGAGCTTTCAGGCTCATTTTTCCGCGTGTCCTGGCGCCAAGACCAAACACCTCGGCGTCCTTTTCGATCTCCCTATCGCACCAGGCACAGGCGTACACCGCTTCCTCGCCTTCCGGTTCCCTGAAGACCGAAACCTTCTCACACTCCCATAGCGCCATGCCGCAGTCGCCGAAGGTGTCCTTTTTGGCGGAGCACGTTTTACATATCTCCCAGTGTTCACAGGTACTGCCCTTCGCAACAGGCCGTCCGCATTCCGAGCACCAGAGGTGGCCGCATTTATTGCAGAATCCGAGGGTAATATCTTCTATTCCCGGCATTTTTTCACAATCTCTCGTCTCCTTGCTTCCGCACTGAGGACACTCTCCCACGAATATCTCCCGTACGAAATCCTCGGGCGTTTCGGCCGATGACTCCCGTACGGCTTCGGCCAACTCATCCTGCAGCTCTTTGGGAAGGGCCTTCCACAGTTCCCTGAAATCGTCTTCATCCTTCTTCATACTTTTCTATTATACACTGATTGCGAAGGTCTTTTCCAGTAGCAGTACCGGCAGCGTACAGAGGGTTCGTCGCGTCCGCCGCCGTCTCTGTTGTTTCCCTTTGAATTGTGGTATAATTGCTCGTAGTAGTTGGGCGCATCGTCGACGATCCCGGTTTTTTGTTTCTTTGTCCCGCAGAGAATTGGTTACGCAACCAGGGGCTGCTGCCGGCGCCCCGAAAAGAGGGGCGACATTGTGATTTCCCGACGACAACTGCACATATTAGTCTTGGAAGCCGACAAGGATGTGGTCGATATCACCACGTCGATGCTTCAGGAACTGGGTCACCATGCACGAGGGGAAACGGAAAGCCTGGCGGCCTTGAAAGCCTTCTCGGAATCGCCTGACGAATTCGATCTTGCCATCCTTGAGCCGGTCATGCCCGACGTGACGGGATTGGAACTTGCCGCCCGCTTCCGCCGTATACGGCGCGGCTTTCCCGTCCTGCTCTACGCAGATGATGGCGACGCGTCTTCAGCCGAGAGAATAGAGGCCGCCGGTCTCGGTCGGGTCGTCTTCAAGCCGCTCACCTCCGAGGAATTGGGAAGCGCGATAAGAGAGACCCTTCACCTCGGTGTATGAGCCGAAAGCCGGGCATATAAATGAGAACTGCGATTTTAGGCGCAGGGTTGACGGGGGCGTACTTATACAGGCTGCTGTCGGGACAAGGCCACCAGGTAGAGGTTTTTGGTAAAGACCCCGGTACGCGATGCGGCATAAGTCCTTGTGCGTGGGGGACATCCCGTGGTTTCGCAGGGCTTGTGAAAGAGACCGGGCTCGATGCATCTGCCTATTCACTCAGCCATTCTGATTACGTCTGCATTGACGGGTTGAGGCTCAAAGCAGACCTGATTACCTTCGATAAACAGAGACTCATTGAAGATCTGCTGGCCGGCGCCCGGATCAACCGGTCGCAGCCAGGGGTCGGCTTATATGAGAGGGTCATCGACGCGACGGGTGTCTCGAGGGCGTTTTTGCCGCCGATTGAAGACGACTTCACCCTTTCCTGCACACAGTTCAGGGTACGGACCGATGAAACACTCGATAACAGGATCGCATTGGGGGGCATAGGGTGTGCCTGGTGTTTCCCCCTCTCCAATCACGAATACCATATCGGCTGCGGTAGTTTTTTCTCGGACCCCCTGGAGAGGCTGAAGGTCCTTGGCTGGATTGGCGGCAACGGATCGCAGGGGAAGATAATCTGCGGCTGCAGGGGAGAAATTCGCCTTGCATCGCCCCATGCTTCCCTGCCGTTTGTCATTCGTAAGAAAGAGTATGAGGTCTGGGGAGTGGGCGAGGCAATTGGCTGCGTGGGGCCCCTTGCCGGCGATGGGATCGTGCCCGGGTTGGAGAGTGCCCGGTTGCTCCTGGAATGGTGGGATGACCCGGAAGGATACACACGGGCGGTGCTGCGGGAATTCGGCTGGATGAAGAAAGAGCGCGCGGTGATCGATAAACTGAGAAGAGGCGAAAAACCGGGTCTCGGTAGTGCGTGGGTACTGAAAAAGAATTCGAAAAGAATGGGAATGCAGGTGGGCTTCCGGGAAGCCTCGATCCTGTTGCGACACTTGAGCTGACGCCGCTGAACCGGGCACGGAATCGAGAGAGGTGAATCGTGCGGCTGTGGGGCAACGAGTACAACAGGATGGAATTTGCCGGCGCTTTCGGCGACCTGGGAACGCTTATCCCCTTTGTAGTCGGTTATATCACGATCAACAGGATGGACCCGGTGGGTATCCTGGTCGCCTTCGGTCTTTTTAAAATCCTTGCGGGACTCTATTTCAGAACACCCATGCCCATCCAGCCGATGAAGGCAATCGGCGGCATGGCTATTGCCCATGCCGGAACGATCACTCCGGGGATGATCTGGGGCTCCGGGATTTTTACGGGGATTTTCTGGCTCCTGATGGGTGCGACGGGGGCGGTCACGTGGATTCAGCGGGTGACGACCAAGCCGGTGGTGCGGGGCATCATGCTCGGGCTGGGTCTCAGTTTCATGGTGGAGGGATTGGCCATGATGAAGACGGGGCCGCTCGTTGCAATCGGAGGAGCCGTACTGACTCTGGCGCTCTTGACGAGCACGCGATACCCCGCTATGCTGGTCCTGCTCGCTTACGGGATTACCATCGCGTTTATCCAGAAACCCGCGTTGCTGGGAGACCTTTCCCACATCTCCGTCCAATTCAGGCTGCCGGAGCTTGCCATAGCCCGGATGTCATGGCATGAGCTGCTGGCAGGGATCGTCGTTTTGGGGATCCCTCAAGCCCCCCTCACGCTGGGCAACGCGGTGATCGGCACCGCGGCCGAGAACAACCAGCACTTTCCCGACAGACCGGTGACGGCGAAGGCGATCAGCATAGACCACGGCGTGATGAATCTGGCCGGCGTCTTTTTAGGCGGTGTTCCGATGTGCCACGGGGCCGGCGGCATGGCAGGGCACATCCGTTTCGGCGCGAGAACGGGAGGGGCACTGGTGATCCTGGGGGTGATCGTGCTCCTGGTTGGGCTTTTCCTGAGCAATTCGGTAGCTCTTATTCTCCAGGTTTTCCCCCGCTCCATCCTGGGGGTGATCCTGTTTATCGCCGGTGTCGAGCTGGCGCTTGTCATCAAGGACGTCAGGCTGAAAAGAGATAACCTCTTTGTGCTCCTTGTCACCGGCGGGATCGCAATGTGGAATATGGGAGTGGCTTATCTGGCCGGACTGCTTCTTTACTACGCCCTTAATCGACGGTGGATAAGGGTATGAGCGGAAGACGGGCTATCTGGTAGATAAGACGGAAATCGCCGGGCGTCAAGGGAAATGGGCGCGAATGGCGCGTTATTCGGCGTTCGCGTCCGGCTCTTGCGTGGACTCCTGCTCCGGCTTGTCGTCGGAGACAGGGGGGTACATGGTGAGGAGGTCTGTGATGAGCCGATGCCTTTCCTCTAAGGTCAGGCCAAGATAAAAGGGTGATTCCATAAGGATGTTTACCACATGTTGCGCCACGAGATATTTCATGGCTTCTCCTCCCTGGAGTATAGACATAGCAATTTACGTACCAGCACCAGATACGCTACTCCAGCGCCGCAAAAACGCCTTTTGCTGCGCAAAAGACCGCACACGCATGTAAACAAAACCGACGCGCTTTCGAAAGGCCATCCACTCTTGCAACGGGCAAAATCGTTGGCCCGTGAAAACAAACAGGTCCCCATTTCTTTCAAGAAAGTGGACCTGTACAGAATACGGGGTTTGTAAAGAATACCGACGACTTCAGTCGAAAGGAGCGCCCGGCGTCTTTTGCCCTGTCGCTGATTGACAAGCCCTTTGAAAAAGTAATAAGTTTTTCATCCGCTCTTCTTCACGTGGTGGAGGCGCTCATGGCCATAGAAGTGAAAAACGAGCCGCATATCACCGTGGGTATTATGGACGGGCGGAACTGCGTCGAGGGTCGCTTGAACGGGACCTTCTCGGTGGACGGCATCGGGCCGAAAACGAACCGGCTGACGAGCGGGTTTTCAGCGAACGCGGCGCCGGGGGACATCGTTCTCTGCGATGCGGCCGGCCGCGTTGTCGGCCGTTCTCCTCACCTCAGGATCAAAGGCGGCGGCCGAACCACCTTCGATCTCTTCAGGGCGACGATTGGAAGCCGGTTTCATTGGGAGAGAAGCGAGAATCAGACCTTTCGAGGGAACCTGATTCTTCTCAGCCAGGCTGACGGCGCCATGGCGGTTATCAACGAGGTCCCCCTCGAAGATTACCTGGAGAGCGTCATCTCCTCGGAGATGAATGCCTCTGCCCCCGGGGAGATGCTGAAGAGCCACGCAATCCTCTCCCGAAGCTGGCTTCTCGCGGCGCTGCGGAGAAAAAAGGAGCCTCAAAAGATGCCGGGTGAGGCCGCGGCCATCGCCGGGAGGGAAGGAGAGGTGGTGCGGTGGTACGGGCGGGAGGAGCATGATCTTTTCGATGTGTGCGCCGACGACCACTGCCAGCGGTACCATGGAGTGACACGGATCACCTCCCCGGGGGTCCGGCATGCTGTCAGGGAAACCAGGGGCATCGTGCTCACCTGGGGGAATGAGATTTGCGACGCCCGCTATTCGAAGGCGTGCGGCGGACTTACGGAGGAGTTCGAGACGGCATGGGATAATGCCCGGCGCCCGTACCTGACGAGCGTTACCGATGCACCCGTGCCTTACCCCCCCGTTACCACCGAGCAGGAGGCTGCCCGATGGTGCCTGTCGGCGCCGGGGGCCTATTGCAATACAAAAGACAAGGCAATCCTGGAAAAAATCCTTCCTGCTCTCGACCGGGAGACAGAGGCCTTTTTCCGCTGGACCGTCGAATATTCCCGGGAGGAGCTGGAGGAGATACTGTGCGAGAAGTCAGGTTTTGATTTCGGCAGGCTTCAGGCAATTGAACCGCTGGCGCGCGGTCCTTCAGGACGCATCTCCCGGCTCCGCATCACCGGTTCAAAGATGAGCATGATCGTGGGCAAAGAGCTCGAGATACGACGCTGGCTCTCGCGAAGTCACCTTTACAGCAGCGCTTTTGTAGTGCAGGTTGCCGGGGCTGCCGGCCTTAACCCTGAACGGTTCGTTTTTCATGGCGCAGGCTGGGGGCACGGCGTGGGGCTCTGCCAGATAGGAGCTGCGGTCATGGCGAGCCGGGGCGTTTCAGCCGAACAGATCGTGGGGCACTATTTTCCGGGCACTACACTAGAGAGGCTCTATTGAAAGGACGACGGCTCAAAACAGCTTTTATCCTGGGCGCAGGCCTGGGGACCAGGCTCCGGCCGCTGACCGAGCATTGTCCCAAACCGCTCCTTCCCCTGAAGGGCCGCCCCATTATCACCTATGTGATGGACCACCTTTTGACGGCCGGCGTCGATCGTTTCATCGTCAATACGCACCATTGCCCGGACCTCTACGGGACGAGCTTTCCTGAGGGCCTGTGGCGCGGCGTGCCCATTGTTTTTCGCAACGAGCCGGTTCTCCTCGATACGGCCGGAGGGTTGAAGAACATCGAAGACCTCCTGACCGGGGATGAGGCAATCCTCTGCTACAACGGCGACGTGATTGCCGATCTGCCTCTACGGGGGTTGTGCGCGCTCCACGATCGGGAGCGGCCGGACGCGACGCTCCTCCTCAGAAGCAGCGGCCCCCTCTTGAACGTGAGCATCAATGAAGCCGGCGAGGTCTGCGATCTGCGGCATACATTGGGAAATCCCGGTATTCAGAGCTGCCTTTTTACCGGCATCTACGCGGTCGAGACGTCGAGCCTCAGGTTTATCGAGACCGGGAGCGTCCAATCGATCATTCCCGTCTTGTTAAGACGAATCAAGGAAAGACCCGGGTCGGTAAGGGGTCTCGTGGTGGACGAGGGCGAGTGGAACGATATAGGCACGGGTGTTGCCTACGAGCGCCTGTTAGCCGCGGCGGTGGGCGCCTTTCCGGGAAAGGGGGTTGGGTGAGGCCGGAAGCCATGATCGCGTTTGCGCGGGAGGCCTTACAGCTCCCGTCGTCCATCCCCATCACGCTTTCCGCCCTTGGAAAAAGGGGGTCCGACAGGGCCTATTTCCGTGCGGAGTGGGACCGCGGAAGCACGGCCATCCTTGTCCACTACGACCAAAGGCGCGCGGAAAACGCCTACTATGCCGACATTGCGGCATTCCTCGCGGGTATTGGGATACCGGTGCCCCGCATAGTCCGCCACGACCCCGCCGCCTGTCTGGTCGTCATCGAAGACCTCGGTGATACGGACCTCTGGTCTTTCAGGCAGGCAGCACGGGAGACCCGGCTTGCCCTTTACCGGAAAACACTTTTCGCCATACACCGGCTTCATTCATTTCCGGCCGCGAGTTTTCCTTCCCGGCGCGTGAGGCTCATGGAAAGCTTCGGTCCCGGCCTTTATCGATGGGAGCGGGACTACTTCAGGGCGCATTTCGTGAGGGATGTCTGCGGGATAGAGCTCGAGCCGGGCTTGAGGCGGGAGCTCGAAGCAGAGCTTTCAGCCCTGGCCGACCGTCTTGCGGGAAGAAGAGTCTGCCTGATCCACCGGGATCTGCAGAGCCGGAACGTGATGATCCGTGATGGAGCACCCTTCTTCATTGACTTCCAGGGCATGCGCAACGGCTGCGCCTCCTACGATTTGGGGTCGCTCCTTTGCGATCCCTACGTAAGCCTTTCCGATGCCGACCGCGATGAGCTTCTCTCTTATTACTATGCCCTTTCAGAGCAGGATGTCGATTGGGTTGCTTTCGAGAACGTGTTTTGGGAGGCTTCGGCCCAGCGACTCATGCAAGCCCTGGGGGCTTATGGATTTCTCGGGCAGAAGAAGGGCCTGGACGACTTTGTCGCCCACATCCCCGCGGGGCTTGACAACCTCCTTCGCGCGACCGGTCGCATCCGTGCGCTCCCGCGGCTTCGCGAGGTCGCTGAAATGTGCCGGGGCTTGTACCCGCAAGAGCGATAAGGCCGGCAGAAGGCGCAATAATATTATCATGGTTACTATTCTAAAGGCAAAGGGGCGGATTACAAGCTATATATTGCGCAGAGAAAATGATGTAGAATTGTGCCGCACATGAACGGGTTTTTGGTCGTAGCGCTCATATTTTTTGCCCTTTGTTCCTCTTCGGGTCAGGCGAGGGAGAAAGAGGCTGTTGTCACGAAGGTGATCGACGGCAATACCGTTATGCTGGAAAACGGCGATACCGTTCGCTATCTGGGGATTGAAGCACCCCACCTCAAGAAGAGCGAAGGAGGGCCGCAGTTCTATTCACGAGAGGCGGCAAAGTTTAATAAGAGCCTCGTGCTGTTGAAAAAAGTGCGCCTCGAGCTCGATGTGGATAAGAAAGACACACAGGGCAGGCTCCTGGCTTATGTGTACGTGAGGAACGTCTTCATCAACGGGGAGCTTGTCCGGCTCGGGTATGCAAGGGCTGTTGTCAGTTCGCCCAATATCAAGCACAGGGACCTTCTCCTGCGCTACCAGAAAGAAGCTGCGGAGAGGTACGCGGGCCTTTGGCAGGAAGCGAAGAACCAAACAAACCCTTACTACGTCGGAAACAAACGGACTTACACCTTTCACAAGCCTTCCTGCCCTTTGAGTGACAAGATCCCCGAAAAAAACAGAATCATCTTTAGAAGCCGGGCCGATCCCATACGGATAGGGTATGTGCCGTGCAAGCGATGCAAACCGTGATGCCGAAAGACAGACCAGGCTGCCCGACCCCGGAGCTTCATTGCCGCGCAGGATGGTGGATGACTGAAGCGATAAAAGGTTACGAGGAAATGCGGGGGTGGGCCCGTGAATAAGGGGTACCTCGAATACTGGGGTTTTAAGAAGGACCCTTTTTATCTCGCGCCGGATAACGAGATGATGTATCTGGGCGGGCAGTACTATGAATGCTTCGAGCGGCTGCTCTATGCGGTCACGACGAACAAGGGGGGCACGCTCCTGGTTTCCGAGGAGGCGGGACTTGGCAAGACTACCATCCTCCTCAAACTTGTCGCGGAAATGAAGTGGAGCTATGGGGAGAATTTCCGCTGTGCCTTTATCGATCACCCGACCCTTACCGCAGCCCAGTTAATCTCACAGATAAGCTGCAGTCTCGTGCCGGCGGAGCCGCAGGCCGACAAGTCTCTTAACCTCACAAAAATGAAGGAAGGATTGACGAGGCTCAAGAAGGCCGGAGGCAAGGCCCTCATCGTTATCGACGAAGCGCACGTGCTGGGGGAGCGGCCCGGCGTGCTGCAGGATTTGCGCATGCTCCTTAACCTGACTCACGAAAAGGAATATCTTTTTACCATGGTTCTCTCCGGGCAAAGGCCACTCTGGGATACGATGAGAGCCATACCCGAGTTCTGGCAGAGGCTTCCCGTGAAGTATTACCTGGTCCCCCTTTCCCTCCGGGAGACGGCGGAGCTTATTGCCTGCAGGATGGAGAAGGCAGGGCATGAGGGGGATGTGGAGATTTTCACCGATGAAGCGCTCGAAATAATCCAGCGTTTCACCCGGGGGCTTCCCCGAACCATAGTCGCCCTCTGCGACCTTTGTCTCCTCATTGGCGCGATGTATCAGGCGAAACGGATCGGCTTCAAAGAGGTGTCGAAAGCGATGCACGTCATGTCGGGAAAAGGGCACGACGGAAGTCCGCCTTACCACAGGGTAGAAAAGGGTATGGAAAAGAAGGACGCGGACCGATCGTTCCTGCGGAGCATCATGAGGCGGATGAAATGGCAGCGAAAGGCGCGGGCATAACTCCGCACAGCCGACCGGCCGGGGCGGCCGTTTAGGAACCCGTTCTCAATACCCTCTTATCCCCCACTCTTATGGTCAGTTTTATCTCATCGAGGTATTCGAGGAGGGGGATCATGTACTTTCTGGACAGACCGAGGACGGCCTTGACGTCCGCCGGGGACATCTCTTTCTTCAGACTGAGGTGCTCCTTTACGGTCCTCTTCAATTCCTCGATGTGGGTCCTGCTGAAGTACATGTCGCCCTTCACCCTTACGACCTTCCCTTCGTAGACGAGCTTCCCGAATATGTCCCTCCCGTGTTCTTCCTTTATCCGCAGCTCCTCTACGATCTCGCCCATGGAAGGCGGTGTAAGGCCCCGCTTATCGAGTATCCCGAGGATCTCCGCCTCTACTCTCGATTGGTCCGGTTTTTGGGCGGCGCTCTTCAGTTTCACCCTGTCCTTCTCAATCTCCGCGATACCTTCTCCCACCACATCTTCAAGCGCTGCCTGGAAGATGTGGGGCTCTGCTTCGGGCAGTCTTGTCCTTAGCTCTTCCCGGGAAATGCCTATCTTGAGCGGGTTTTTGGCATGAAACTCATCGAGTAATGTCTTGAGCAGCTTTTTGTATGCGAGGAACCGCTCTGCCCTGACGAGTGTTTTTCCCACTGTCTTCATCCACCGGCTGCTCGCCGGATCCGCCGCGATCCCCTCCACGACATCCCGGCCCACGCCGAGGAGCATTGCCAGGTAATCCCTGCTCATGCCCTTATAGCCGCCCTTTTCTATATGGTACTCAGCCTTTTCCCTGAGAGACCCTTGCTGCAGCAGAAGGTATATCCTCTGCAGGCCGTCGGAAAGCCTCTTGTGTCTGCCGGGGGCAATATCGAGAACCGTGCCTCCCCCAAGGGTTTGTATCGCGTAGGACCCTCTCATGATGTAGCGGTCGCCGGGGAGCACCACGGTGGGCTCGAAAAACGCGAACTGCACGAAGGCCTCGTCGCCCGGCTCTATTGCATCCCGGTCAAGGAGGATGAGGCGTGCCTCCACCTGCGCGGTTGCGATATGGAAACGGAGGATGGTGTTATTCTTGATAGGTTTGAAGGGGAGCTTCAGGTAGCGGAGGGTGGCGTCGATGCGGTTGGTGAGCAGCAGCGTCTCGGGCCGTCCTATAATCGCTCCCCTCTCTATTTCCTGCTTCTCGATGCCCTGGAGATTGAGGGCGACCCGCTGGCCGGCCCCGGCTTCCTTGACGTCTTCGTGGTATGCCTGAACCGTTCTGATCCTGGCCCTTTTTCCGTGAGGGTAGACTTCTGCCTCTTCCCCTGCGCGAACATTGCCGGAAATGCAGGTGCCCGTCACGATAGTCCCGAAGCCTTTTATCGTAAAGACGCGGTCTACGGGAAGCCTGAAGATGCCTTCCCTCGACCTTTCGGCGATCTCCGTCGCGTTCCGCTTTATCTGCTCTCTCAGGAGATCGATGTTCGCGCCTGTTGTGGAGGAGACGGGGATGATGGGGGCGCCTTCGAGGAACCTCCCCTTCACCAGCTCTTTGATCTCTTCGGTCACCAGCTCGACCATGTCCTCGTCGACGAGGTCCTTCTTCGTGATCGCGATAATCCCCCTCTTGACGCCGAGAAGCTCGCAGATGTCCAGGTGCTCCCTGGTCTGGGGCATGACCGACTCATCGCCGGCGACGACAAAGAGCACCATGTCGATGCCCCATGCCCCCGCCACCATATGCCTGACGAACCGCTCATGGCCCGGAACGTCGACGATACCGACAAGGATATCCTCTCCGAAGCGGTAATAAGCAAATCCGAGTTCGATAGTAATGCCCCGCTCTTTTTCCTCCTTGAGCCTGTCGCAGTCGATGCCGGTAAGGGCCTTTATGAGCGCCGTCTTCCCGTGATCGATATGGCCCGCGGTGCCTATCACCACCTGTTTCATAATCAAATCATACTACAAGGTCTCAAAAAGTAAAAGCATCCATTGTGCGACATTTTTGTGCACAGACAGGGGCGGCTTTCGACACTTTTGTGCATCCTCCCCGGACATCCTATAGCCGATATCGGCAGTATTTCCGCTCTTTTTGTGTCACATCTCTCCCCGGCACGCGTATTGCTTCCAGGAAAGTCTAAGGCAAGTTGAGCGAAAAGACCTTCATCTCCCACCATACCGGGCAGCGGTGCATGTGCGTAGGGTGGCGAAGTACTCATCATGTCGGTCGGGTCTTTTAGCTCACGAAAATGCTCTAGCATAAGGAGGATTTATGGGCACAAGTAGTGTCGCGAGAAAACAGTCCCGGCAACGCGCGGAAGAAGCACGTGCCGAGGACGAGAGCCGTGACCACACCCCCTTCTTCGAGGTAAGCAAGAAAGTGGGATCACCGGACATGCTGAAGGGTTGGGTCGAATGGTTCAAGAGGTTAAACATTCCTTGCGTGGTGATGAAAACACGCAGGGGGTACGTCCTCTTGCGGAAGGGTGAGGAGGTCGGGCGGACCAGGTCTAAAAAGTCGTCTCAGATGATAGCGAAGAATATCATCTACTCCTTCGGGCTCTAGGCTGAGTTTTACCGGAAGAATGGGCGCTGATCGGACGATCGGCGCCCTTGCCGTTCGACGCCCGCCTCGTTTTTTCCTTATCCTCCTGCTTCCGGCTTCCAGGGGCAGTTTTTTCAGGAAAGTCTTGACGCAGAGACTGCTTTTGGATTATGTATCTATAGCTATGGAAATGAAGCAGGGAGACATGAATAAGGAAAAGCTCGTAAAGATCATACAGGAACTGCTCAAAACAGGCGATGAGCTTGATTTCCTTATGGAACTGAGAAGGGAAGACCTGGAAAAACTGTGTGCCTCCATCAGGGACGGGATTTACCGGTCCGGGGAAAAATAACAATATTTTTTTGCATAGTGCAAATATTTTTAAGGATCCCCTCAAAGTCTGTACAGATGAAAAAAGGCCTCCTGTGTCTGCTCTGTCTGGCGCTGGCGCTCTGCATCCTTCACGGCTGCAAGATATTAAGGCCCGCGGCGAAGCCTGAATTGGTCGCCGACAGCGCCATTGCCTCCGGGGTCAGGGGCAGGATTGCCGAGGAGGGGCTGCCGCCGGTCAGGGTCTTTGTTTTCGACGGCCGGGTGACGCTGAGCGGGTCCGTGCCGAGCCAGGAAATAAAGGAGAAGATCATCGCCGTCGCGAAAAGTGTGAAGGGCGTCTTGCTGGTGACGGCTGACCTGCAGCTTCAGAAAATACGATAGGGTCCGTCACCGCCGCGTCCGCGACCGGCATGGAGTGCGAATGAAAGAGGGTCAACATAATCGTCCTTTGCCGGGGCGACGCCCCAGGTCGCATCGGGCGTATCCCGGTTATCCCTTGCCGCTGGGCGTCCATCTCCACGACGACGGGGCGCAGTTTGCCATCTTCAGCCGCGGCGCTACGGCAATAAGCCTCCTCCTCTTTGAGGACCCTTACGATATTTTTCCCTACCAGACGATGACACTCGACCCGATGTACAACCGGACGGGCGACATCTGGCATATATGGGTCGAAGGCATCACGACGGGCCAGCTTTATGCCTATCGCGTGGACGGTCCGTACAACCCTCGCCAGGGCGAGCGCTTCAACAAACACAAACTGCTCGTCGACCCCTATGCGGCCGCCCTCTCCTCCCGGCCCCACTGGGATTTCGACAAGGCGAAGGGCTACGGCACAACGTCCCCCCTCGTTGACCTCTCCTTCTCCGGCCAGGACAACTCGGGCGCCGTGCCACGGTGCATCGTGACGGGCAACCGCTTCGACTGGGAGGAAAGCACGCCGCTCAAGACGTCGTGGTCGGAGACGGTCATCTATGAGACCCACGCCAGGGGGCTGACCATACACCCCTCGTCGGGGGCAAAAGCACCCGGCACCTTCGGCGGCGTCATCGACAAGATCCCTTACTTTAAGGAACTGGGGATCACCGCCGTCGAGCTCCTCCCAATCCAGGAATTCAACGAACGTGAATCGGAGAAACTCAACCCGCAGACCTTCGAGCCTCTCATAAACTATTGGGGCTATAGCACCGTCGCCTTCTTTGCGCCGAAGTCGACCTACGCGGGGGATGGTCCGGAAGGCAGTCAGGTGCAGGAGTTCAAACGGCTGGTAAAGGAGTTGCACAAGGCCGGCATCGAGGTCATTCTCGACATCGTCTTCAACCACACGGCCGAGGGCAACCAGCTTGGACCGACCATATCGTTCCGGGGCCTTGACAACACGATCTACTATATGCTGGAAAAGGACCGGCGCTGCTACCGGAATTATTCGGGGTGCGGCAATACGGTCAACTGCAACCATCCGATAGTGCGCCAGTTTATCATCGATTGCCTTACCTACTGGGTGGTGAAGATGCACGTGGACGGATTCCGCTTCGACCTCGCCTCTGTCATGGGACGCGACGAGGACGGTGCGATTATGATGAACCCGCCTCTCCTCGCCGAGATCTCGGAAAACCCCATACTGAGGGAGACGAAGCTCATTGCCGAAGCCTGGGATGCGGCGGGGGCCTACCAGGTCGGCTCCTTCCCCGGCCACCGGTGGTCGGAATGGAACGGCAGGTACCGCGACGACATCCGTATGTTCTGGAGGGGTGACCAGGGGATGGTGGGCACCCTGGCGAGCCGCATCTCGGGAAGCGCGGACATCTACCAGAAGGCAGGCAAAGAGCCGGTGAACAGCATAAACTTCGTGACGTGCCACGACGGCTTCACCTTGAACGACCTTGTGAGTTATAACGGGAAGCATAATGAAGCCAACGGCGAGGGCAACCGCGACGGCACGGACTGGAATTGCAGCTATAATTACGGCGTTGAAGGGGCATCGGACGATGCGGAAATAGAGGCGATCAGGGTCCGGCAGATCAAGAATTTTATCGCGACCCTTTTCGTCTCGCGCGGTGTGCCCCTTTTCCTCGGCGGCGATGAATTCAGGCGGACGCAAAAAGGCAATAACAACGCATTCTGCCAGGACAACGAGATATCCTGGCACAATTGGGATTTGCTGCAAAAGAACGTGGAGATCTTCAGGTTCACCAGAGAGATGATCGCATTCCGGAAAAGGAACGAGGTGCTGAGAGAGGTGAAGTTCTACACGGATAAGGACATTGCCTGGTATGGCCCCGACGGCGGTCCGCAGGACTGGGCTTACGAGAGCCGGAGCCTTGCGGCTATGATCCTCGGGAAAGACCCGTTGTACCTCATGTTTTATGCCGGTTTTACGGAAAAGGACTTTGTCCTGCCGCCTGCCCCCGGGGGTAAAACCTGGCGCTGCGCGGTCGACACGTCGAGGGGCGTATGGCCGGCAGGCCGGGAAGATGCGCTTCAGCACCTGGACGGCTTCACCCTGAAGATGCGCTCGATGGCGATACTGATCGCACGATAGACGGAACAGCGACGCGGGAAAAAACGTTTCGTGAGGACACCACCGACGTGAAAGAGTCCTGTTACCCGCTTTTTTTACGCCTCGCCGGTAAGCTGTGCATTGTCGTGGGAGGCGGCAGGGTCGCCGAGCGAAAGGCACGGGCCCTTCTCGCGGCCGGGGCCAGGGTGCGACTCATCAGCCCGAAAAACACCATCGGGCTCTCCGGACTTCATCTGCAAGGCAGAGTAGAGCTGGTGGCAAGGCAGTACCGGGAGGGCGACCTGGAAGGGGCCGCGCTCGTATTCGCCGCAACGGACAACGGCGAGGTGAATGGACGGGTGCGGGAGGAATCGCGGCGCCTCGCTGTCCCCCTGAATACCGCCGACAGCCCCGACATGTGCGACTTTATCGTCCCCAGCCTGATAAGGAAGGGGCCTATCCTCATCGCCATCTCCACCTCCGGCCTCCTGCCTCTGCTGTCAAAAAAGCTGCGGGTGGAGATCACAAAAAACCTGACGCCCGAGTATACGGCCTACGCGAGGCGGGTTGGGGCATTCAGGAAATACCTCCTTCAAAACGTGGAAAACAGCCGCCTGAGAGGGGAAATCATGAAACGGGTGAGTAGGACCGGCATCCGTGACGTCAGCCGCATGACCCTGGGGGAGATGAAAAAACGCTTCCTGGCGCCCTGACTGTTTTTACAGCCTCATTGACTAGTGTTATGGTAAAGTATATAGTATTGTTGAGCAAGTTGGTTGTCTATAGCGAACGCGTGCTATGACAGCGCTCACACGGTGAAGAATATGGGGCGGTGAGTCACCGGTAATGACTATTCGTGAAAGGAAGGTCTGAAATGGCAGAGACGGAAGAAGGTGTGCCGGCCGGGGAACAGACCGAAGGCAAGACCACGTATAAGATCAGACTGAAGGTGCTCGACAGGGAGACCGCGCAATACCGGTACGCGACGCTTGACGAAGCGAAGGCATGGGACTGGGATAACCCCGAGACCTGGAGAATGATCGGCGGATGGCAGATCACGAGCTTCCAGCAGCTCCTCAATATACTCTATCGCAAGATGGAGAAGGGATACACGGAGGTTGAGATCCTGGAGTCGCCCCGTTTCATGATCCTTGCCGGCGGCTAGTTTTCGCATACGTGCCCAGGAATGGGTGTCATGCGGTCCGGCGGATAGACAGTTTCCAAATGCCTTCGCCCTTGCCACAGTCCGTGGCAAGTTGCGCCCTCCTCGTGTATAATGTAAACGTTGCACGCATGCGAGTGAAAGGGGTGGAGAAATGACCGCTATTTCCGTGCTTTACATAGCCCTCGGCCTCTACCTCGCCTCGGCTGTCTGCTATGTGATTTCTTTGGCCGCGGGCAGGAAGGGCTTGGAGAAACCCGCCCACTATTTTTTCACCGTCGCCTTTTCCGTCCATCTCTTCGCCCTCGTCCTCCGGTATATCGTCACCGGTTACGCGCCCATCACCAACCTTCATGAATCCCTCTCTTTCTTCGCCTTGTGCACGGCGGGCTTCTTTATTTTTCTGAGACGTGTCTACAGGGTGGGGGTACTGGGGAGCATCTTCCTCCCCGCCCTCTGCCTCATGCTCATCGGGGCCGTTGCCGCCCGCGCCGATATCAGGCCTCTGCCGCCGGTCCTGCAAAGCTACTGGCTCCCCATCCACACCGCCTTTGCCTTTATCGGCAACGCCGTCTTCTTTACGGGGTTCCTCGTCTCCATGGTCTACCTTTTTCTGGAGCGGGGCATAAAGAAAAAGCGGATGCGGGATATTTCCGGGCGCTTTCCTTCGCTGGAGACGCTCGACCGGATCAACTACAAGTGCATGTCCTACGGGTTCCCTTTTCTGACCATAGGCATTATCACCGGCTCTCTCTGGGCGGAGTTTGCCTGGGGCTCGTACTGGAACTGGGACCCGAAAGAGACGTGGTCGCTCATCACGTGGATCATGTACGCCATACTCATTCATAACCGGCTCGCCATCGGCTGGCGGGGGAGGAAAACAGCCTATATGATGATCGCCGGCTTTGTCTCCGTGGTAGTTACTTTTATCGGCGTCAACTTTTTCCTGGGCGGACTTCATTCTTACAGGTGAATGACCCATGCACCTCATTGTCCTCGGCCTCAGCCACAACACCGCGCCCCTTGACATAAGAGAGCGGTTCTTCATCCCCGAAGAGGCGAGCGCCGGGGTACTCCGCGAGTTGAGAGGCGCACGCGGCGACGAGGCGGCGGTAATCTCCACCTGCAACAGGACGGAGGTCTATGTGAGCTGCGCCGATGCAGAGGCATCAAGCCGGGCCGTCATGGGACTTTTGGTTGACCGCTTCGGGATGGCGTCGCTTGCCGACTACACCTATACGTTCAGCGACGAGGAGGCATACAGGCACCTTTTCCTCGTCGCTTCCGGGCTCGATTCGATGGTGATAGGCGAGCCTCAGATACTGGGTCAGGTGAAGGATGCGTACCGTGCGGCGCGGGTCTCCGGCTTTGCGGGGCCTTTCCTCGATCAGGTGTTCAACCGGGCCTTCCAGGTCGCAAAACGGGTGCGGACAGAGACGCGGATCGGCTACAATCCCGTCTCGATCAGCGCCATGGCAGTCGAGCTTGCAAGGAAGATATTCGGCGAGTTCGCCCGCAGGCAGATACTTGTGATCGGGGCCGGGGAGATGTGCGGGATCGCGCTGAAGCACTTCAGAAAGGAGGGCCTCGAACAGGTGTTCGTGACAAACCGCACCTTCGGCAAGGCGCAGCAGCTTGCCGAAGAGATAACAGGCATTGCCCGTCCTTTCGACGATATCCCGGACCTCCTCACCAAAGTCGATATGGTGCTCTCGTCGACGGGCGCGGAAAGGCCGATTGTCGACAAGGCCATAGTCCTCGGCGTCATGAAAAGGAGAAAGATGCGCCCCCTCTTCTTTATCGACATAGCCGTGCCGAGGGACATAGAGGCTGCCGTCAATGACATCGAGAACGTTTACCTGTACGACATCGATGACCTGAAAGAGCTTTCCCAGGCCCACCTCGCGGACAGGCTTGAGGAATCGCGAAAGGCGCACGCGATCGTCGACGAAGAGGTGCGCAAGTTCACCATCAGGCTCAAAGAGCTGGAGATGAACCCCCTGATCGGCCGGATCCGTGAAAACATGGAAGCCATAAGGACCGGGGAGTTGAAAAGGACGCTCCAGAAGCTGAAAAGCGCGGACCCTGAGACAACCAGGCAGCTCGATATGCTCACGAGGGCAATCGTCAACAAGATCGTCCACCCCCACTTGATGATGATCAAGAAAAACGGGAGCCCGGCGGTGCTGGACCTTATAAAGAACCTGCTCTTATCCGGGGAGGAAGATGAAAAAGAGATGGATAGTAGGAACGAGGGGGAGTAAGCTCGCCCTCGTTCAGACAGGGATGGTCATAGATGCCCTGGCCGGCTTCTATCCCGGCTGCGACTTCTCCGTGAAGACCATAAAGACTACCGGCGATTCCGTCTGGAATACCCCGCTCTACCTGATCGGCGGGAAGGGACTTTTCATTAAGGAGATAGAGGAGGCCCTTGCGGCCGGCGAGATTGACCTCGCGGTCCACAGTATCAAAGACCTGCCCACGGAGCTTCTAGAGGGCTTGAGCCTGTCCGCCGTCCTCGAAAGGGAGGACCCGAGGGATACCTTCATCTCCCTGAACCATGCAGCTCTTGCGGACGCGCCGCGTGGGGCGAAGGTCGGTACGAGCAGCATGCGCCGAAAGAGCCAGCTCCTCGCCTTCAGACCCGACCTTGAGATAACGCCGGTGCGGGGGAATGTGGACACGCGGGTGAGGAAGCTTCAGGAACAGGACCTGGACGCCGTGATACTCGCCTACGCGGGGGTAAAGAGGATGGGCCTCGAACAGCGCGTCAGGGAGGTCCTTTCCCTCGACGTGATGATACCCGCCTGCGGGCAGGGGGCCATCGGGATAGAGACCAGGTCCGGCAGTGATGCCGCCTTGCTGGTGGAGCCGCTCAACCATGAGGCGACCCGGTTCGAGGTGAGCATCGAGCGGACATTCCAGGCCGGCGTGGGGGGCGGCTGCAGCGTGCCTCTCGGCATCAATGCGAGGCTTTCCGGCGGCCGCGTTACCCTCCGCGCCGCATACGGCGACGAGACCGGCGCGATCATCTTCAAGGACCGGCTGGAAGGCGAAAGAGCGGAAGGAGCCGCCCTCATGGAGGGCCTCCTCGACGGGCTGAAGCGCGCGCGCGCCGCGGCGCTTTCCCATTGAGCGCACGTCTTGCGGCCTGAACAGGCGAGTGACGAGAGAAGAACCGATAGGCAAGGGACATCCCATAACTAACTACTGACTTTCCACCCGTCGCTTAGATGAGGCCGAGGGCCCGCTGAGTTTCCCTCGTGGGAATGCCGTCTTCCGGGTCCCACCCCCGCAGCCGATAGTATTCGGTGAGCATCTGTTCGTAGCTTTTTCTATCCAGCCGCTCTCCCCGGGCGGGCCCGGTGGCTATCGGCTCCTCCAGCAGGCGGGGCGGCGGTAAATCGTCGCCCCTTCTCATCCCTTCCCTCACGTTGAAGAGGCGCTCAAGGTTCCAGATCCTTTCCCCGATGCGCTCAAGGTCCGCCACGGAGACATCCCATCCCGTTGCCGCAGCCAGCATCCGCCGGAAGTGTCTGGGGAGGAGGGGCTTGATGGCGATCCCCTCCAGTTTGCACAGGCCGAGGGAATCGACTACGCAGTGCCAGTTCTCATGCCACCGCATCAGCTCAGGCTTCGTCTCGTATCGCAGCCAGTACTGGGGGGTGACATCGATGCCCGTCTCCTTCTTGATGTCCCCGGCGTAGATGTCGGGCGCCACCTCGTAGAGGGAGAGTCCTTTCAGATGGTCCCCGCCTCTCGGCGATACGGCAAAAGAGAGGGCCATGCCTTTCGTCCCCCTCGTGTCGACGGCAGGATAGTCCATGCCCTTGCTCTGCACCACCCAGTCGCTGCCTCCCAGCTTATCTGCGGCCCGGCATGCCCCTTCTGCCAGAATGTCTCCCACACCCTCCCGGCCGGCGATCCTCTTGATGAGGGCCATCATGGCAGGGGCGTTGCCGAAATGGAGATCGAGACCGTCCAGGTCCGTCTCATGGAGCAGGCCCTTCTCATGGCACTCCATGGCCCAGGCAAGTGTATTGCCGGTGGAGATGGTGTCCATCCCCAACTGGTTGCACAGCGTATTGGCATGGAGGATCGACTCGAAGTTATCGTTGCCGCATTTGGCCCCAAGGGCCGAAACAGTCTCGTACTCCGGACCTTCCCCGTGAGTTGCATAAGGTCCGTCGGCGACCCTGTAGAGCCTGCTGCACCCGACCGGGCAGTTGTAGCACCCTTTATGTCTGGTCGCGAATTGCGTGGTGAATACCTCTCCCGCCAATTTGTCGGCGCCTTCAAAGGTGGACTGCTGGAAGTTGCGGGTGGGCAGGAACCCGAGCGCTTGCGCGAGAGGCGTAATGGCCAACGTCCCATAGGTCTTCGCCGATTCGTAGAGGGGATCCGTGAGGATAGCCGAAACTGCCTCCTCGACCGCCTCGCGGAGCGCCGATTTGTCGGCAACATAGATGCCGCGGTCTCCCCGCACCGCAATGGCTTTCAGGTTCTTGGACCCCATAACGGCGCCGGGGCCGCAGCGGGCGGCGGCACGCGCCTTGTTGCATATGATCGCCGCAAACCGCACCAGGTTCTCACCGGCCGGGCCGATGCAGGCTACCTGGGCGGTCCTCTCCCCCACGTCCTGCCGGACCAGCTCATCCGTCTCCCAGGTATTTTTGCCCCAGATCGAGCGCCCGTCCCGGACCTCTACGCGGTCGTTGTCGATCCAGAGATAAACCGGGTGCTTCGCCTTTCCCGTGACGACGATATGGTCGTATCCGGCCATCTTCAGCTCGGACGCCCAATGGCCGCCGCAGTTGGAATCGCCGAAGATACCGGTGAGGGGGGACTTGAACGTGACGGAGAGTCTTCCCGAGCATGGCGCGAGCGTTCCTCCGAGGGGGCCGACACCGAAGATCAGGGGCGCCTCCGGACTCAAGGGGTCGGTATCCGACGAGACGCGATCATACAACATGCGGGCATTTATTCCCGCCTGGCCGAGATAGTTGTAGGCAAGTTGCTCCGGCAGCTCCTTCTTCCTGACAGCGCCGCGGGTGAGGTCGACTTCCAGGATCGTCCCCGTCCAGCCATACCACTTTCTTTTCTTATTCATTGCTATCCTTCCTTGCAATTATTGGGGCTCAGCGCCCCCTCCACGAGCAAAGCTCGCGGAGCCTCCCCCCTCACAAAAGCGTTTATCCCGCCGGCTCAGCGCCCCCTCCAGCGGCGCAAGCCGCATCGGGGCACCCGCTTGCGGGTCGTCCCCCCTTTAGCTCGCTTCGCTCGTCATCTCCAGGGTCCCGAAGAGACACGCGCCCACGCATGCCGGCTTCCCTTCCGTATTCCCCGGATGGGTCTTTCCGCAAAACCTCTCCAGACATTCCATATTTATCATCGGATAACTGCCGCCTTCGTCTTCGAGCTGCAAGATCTGAATGCCGGCAAGGCGAGGATTGAGCGGCCCTGGGTCGTGAGAGGAACAGGCGACCTGACAACGCCGGCAACCGCGGCAGTTTTCGGGAATGATCCTGATAGAATATGCATAGCCCATATCGTTCTCCTCACTTGTGATGCATACTGTTCTTCACCAACAAAAAATCCCCGAAACTGACCTCGTCAGCCTGGGGATTTACCTTCTCTCCAAGTTCTTACCAGGGCTTTGGCAGGTCTTCTGACTGATGGATCATCCTAGTCCCCGCGTCTTCCCAGGTCGTTTCGTCTTATTTCAGCTTACGACCCAGTGACAATCCTCGTGCGGGTTTCGTCCCCATACACAGCGGCGGGTCCGTGCCGGAATCTCACCGGCTTCCCTTCTAAGGCTCAAAGGAGCCATCCAACGCCCATGAATATTCGTCGCCACCCATCTTTTATCCTACCCGGTCAGTCCGTGTCAAGAGAAAAGAGGGACGAGCGGTCGTTGAATAAAGGGCATTTTGCAGAATTGAGGCATCGGTTGAACAGGCGGAAGCACGCTGAGGGGTGGAAGGCTTTTTTTGGCCCCGGTTACGTTATTGTGCCGATGTCGCACCCGAGCTTTGTTTCTTTTTCTCTCAGCCCGTGGATGGCTTTTCGGAAACGGAAGTATCTTTTCCCGGCTTCAAGGATCAGGAGAGCGCCGAGGAGAATAAAGAACAGGCCGGCACAGAAATAGAAGACTCCCGCCAGGAACTTCATCATCACGAGGCCGACGGAGCTGAATGCGAGGCCCGTCTGCATGTTACCCTTTCCGACTCATCGCATACCGCCATCCGGCGTTGTATACTTATATGGCAATTATATGTATGAGGACACGCCATGGACGATAAGGAGAAGGAGAGGGAACTGCTCGTAAGCGAGCTGGAGTCACTCCGCGATCGCATCAACCATCTGGAAGAGCTGAACGCCTCACGCGAGGAGGTAGAGAGGGCGCTTCTCGAACATGAAAAGCTCTACCGGGCGGTGGTTGAAAGCGTCGCCGACGGCATTGCGATCACCATGAGGACGGAAAGGGTTTTTGTGAATCAGGCTTTCCTCGCCATTCATGGTCTCCGGGATGCCTCGGAGGTTGTGGGTCACCCTACCGATCAGTTCGTTTTTCCGGAAGACCGGCAGGCAGTAAGGGAGCGGGTCCTGGCACGACAGAGGGGTGAGCCTCTGGACGAGCTCGTCGAATACAGGATCCGGAGGCCTGACGGAGAGATACGAACGGTGCAGGCCTCGGTGGTGACGATCGCCTACAAGGGAGAGCCGGCCGTTCTGGCGGTCCTCCGGGACATCACGGCGATAAAGCACGCAGAAACGGAAATCATGAGACTCAATGGAGAACTCACACAGCATGTCTTCGATCTCAAGAATGCCAATGACGAATTGGAGGCGTTCAACTCTACGGTTTCCCATGACCTGCGCACGCCGCTCATGGTCATACGCGGGTTTGCCGGGAGGGTCACAAAAAAGTACAGCCCGGGGCTTGACGAAAAGTTCGTGGATCAGATGGGTATTATTGAGGCGAGCGCGCTGAAAATGGAGCAGCTTATCGACGATCTGCTGGCCTACTCAAAGCTCGGCAAACAGGCGCTGCAAAGGGCGCCGGTACACATGGACGAACTGGCTCAATCCCTCGTACAGGAACTGAGGACGATCTATCCCGGTGGGGAGGTGACTATCTCCGCCCTTGCTCCTTGCGTCGGCGACGAAGGCATGCTGCGCGAGGTGTTTACCAACCTCCTTTCGAACGCTTTCAAGTTCTCCGGTCGCAGAGCCAGGAGAGTGATCGAGGTCGGATGCGTTGAACAGACAAAGGAGAACGTGTACTTCGTCAGAGATAACGGCGCCGGCTTCGACATGCGGCAGAAAGACAAACTGTTCGGCGTGTTCCAGAGACTTCACTCACAAGAGGAGTTTGGCGGGAACGGGATGGGCCTTGCTATCGTGAAGAGAATCGTCAGCCTCCACGGGGGGGCGGTATGGGCTGAAGGCGCACCCGACGAAGGCGCCACATTCTATGTCACCTTGCCGAGGATACCAGCGGCATCGCAACCCGCTTAAGCACCGATCGAACATTCCCCTTTCAGGAGGATAAGATGGACATTTATCTAGTACGGCACGGTGAGACCCAATGGAACAAGGAAGAGGTATTCCGGGGGAGAAAGGATATCCCTCTGAATGAGACGGGAAGGAGGCAGGCGGAACAAGGCGGGGCCTATTTCCGAGGCATCCCCGTGAAAAGGATCATTTCAAGCCCCCTTGCAAGGGCGGTGGAGACGGCAGCGGGCATCAGCGCTGCCACGGGCGTGCCCGTCGAGAGAATGGAGGAACTGACCGATATCAATTTCGGTATCTGGGAGGGCCTTTCGCTCAAGGAGGTGGAAGAGCGCTACCCGGCCGCGTTTGCCCTGTGGGGGACGTCGCCTGAAAAGCTGCGGATTGCGGACGGGGAGACCCTGGCCGAGGTGAGGGAGCGCATATCGAGGGGCTTGACGCGGCTGGCCGGGCTCGCGGGCGCCGTTGCCATAGTGACCCACAGGGCGATCTGCAAGATCCTCGTCCTGAGCCTCCTGCACATGGGAAACGAGCATTTCTGGGCTATAAAGTACGATCCGGGCTCGATCACCCTTCTCGAAGGAGATGACGCCCGCTGCACGTTGATCTTCAGTAATGATACGTGTCACCAGCGAGACGGGCTTCAGGGCGCACGATACCGGGACTTTTAAGGCGCCCGGGATGCATGGGTGCGGGCATGGTGAGGAGGGGGAAGGAAGTGTTGGGTGTTGAGTTTTGAGTGTTGAGTGGACGGCCGCGACCGGCGAAGGAGGGGGGCGGGGGTGACCAGACCGGATATCGAGGATCTCGGAATGCGAAACGGTAAAGAGTCGTTGCCGGACCGCCAGCCTGCGAGCCGCGGTGGGGTAGTGCGCGAAGGGCGTCGGCGGTAATTGGGGGCGGACGTCTGAAGGCGTAACTGGGCAAGGGAATAGGACCCCTCCAGGGCACAGTCGGGGCTCAATTGTCAAAGAGCGACGCGGCCTCTGGGACCTCCGGGAACCGGCTAAAACGGCCGGGATAGGTCGTTTCTCCAGATTATCAAAGTGACGTCCCGGTCTCATAAGATTTTCCTGCTTTTCCTCCTTCCTGTCAAAGTGACATGGAGGGGTGACAACCAGGGATGACAAGGAGGCATGACAACCAGAGATGACAACAGGCACTTTTTACGATTTTCGCAAAAAAAGTAACGATAGCGATGAGGAACTGTCGCGCACAGCTTCCTGTACTCGATAATCCTCAAGATTCTCTTGCATTCCTCACGTACGGGTGGTAATGAATAAGACGGATAGAGAGGCGCCAACCGCTCAGAAAGTGAAAGGAGTGA
>JBEKHB010000054.1:0-28281 GCA_050012495.1 Syntrophorhabdales bacterium | reverse complement strand
CACAACTTCGGGAGAGGGAAGGGGCAATGCCTTCATCGTGTTTCTAAAGAAGGGAAGGAATGAGGAGATTGCAGCAGTGCTAACAACTCCGGAACGCATTCAGGAACTTCAGAAGAAACTATGCCAGAAGGCCAAGCAGGATCGTGAGTTCAGGTTTTATGCCCTCTACGACAAGGTATACCGCAAAGACATCGTTGAGCACGCCTACCGCCTTGTCAAAGCCAACAAGGGCGCTCCCGGCATTGATGGGATCACCTTCGAGGCAATAGAGGAGCAAGGGGTGGAAAGGTACTTAGAGCAGATCGCGGAGGAACTGAGAAACAAAACGTACAATCCCTCACCGGTAAGGCGGGTCTACATCCCGAAACCGGATGGGGGCAAACGGCCGCTTGGTATACCCACGATAAAGGATAGGGTAGTCCAGATGGCGGTCAAGCTCGTGATCGAACCCATATTCGAGGCAGACTTTCAGGACAGTTCCTACGGCTTCAGGCCGGGAAGAGACGCCCACCAGGCAATGAACGAGGTAAGCCTGCAGCTGCGGTGCAAGAACACACAGGTCATCGATGCGGACATCTCGAAGTATTTTGACACGATTCCGCACGATAGACTGCTCAAGGCCGTGGCAAAGAGAATCGTCGACAAGAACATTCTGAGGCTCATCAAGATGTGGCTGAAGGCTCCGGTAGTAGAAGAGGAAAACGGTAAGAGGATGTTTAAAGGCAATGATAAAGGGACGCCGCAGGGAGGAGTCATTTCTCCCCTCCTTGCAAACATCTACCTTAATGCCCTCGACGTTGCCATGAAGATGACGCGGCTCGTCAGGTATGCCGACGATCTGGTGGCGCTGTGCAGATACAATGTCCATAAGATATACGGCAGAATGGCGGAAGTGTTAGAAAGCCTGGGACTCACCCTCAGCACTGAGAAGACGAGAATCGTCGATGTGACGCGTGAGGCATTTACCTTTCTCGGATTTACCGTCCGAATCGTAAAGAGTCCCCGGACTGGCAAGATGTTCCCTCTCATCGTGCCCTCAAGGAAAGCAATAGGCCGCGTCAAAAAAGAGATTAAGGACGCAACGTGCAGGAGAAACCTCGCACTGCCGAAGGAAGTAATCATCGCCAGACTCAACATGACGCTCAGGGGATGGGCAAACTATTTCTACTACATGCACTGCACCAAAGCTTTTGCCCACCTGAAGAACTACACCGAAGAAAGGGTTCGGATATACCTGAGCCGTAAGCACCGGCTCAGGGGAAGGGGGTACATCAAATACCCCAATGCGTATCTTTATGGAAGCCTCGGGCTCTACAGAATACCGACAACCGCTCCATGGACCCATGCGAAAGCCGCTGGAAGAAGATGATTGGAAAGCCGTATCGGGGAGCGCTTCAATGTGCCGAAGGCACACAAACTGAACGTACGGTTTGATGAGGGGGAGTTGGAAACCGTTAACCGTTATAGGTTCCGGTAGATGCGTGCATCAAAAGGACCAGAAGCGGCACCAGCTAAGCGCCAGCTCTCTACTCTACCTCAAGCCCTCCCACGCTTCGTAGGTGACATGGTCTTCCAGGGGTTCTCGATTGTCCGCATAAAAGCACGCCGACAATCCTCCATCTATCGTCGCCGATATTTTGTAGAACGGCCGGCGGGCGCCCGTTTCACCTGCGCTGTCGGACTCCGTTCCTCGATAGTTTCTTTCACGTTCTTTGGCACCAGAAACCGGCAGATGCCGCGAAACGATCTCTCCCCTGCGCCGCCCTTATCATAGAGACTCAAGGATAGCTCTTCCTTTGCCCTTGTCACCGCCACATAAAAAAGGCGCTGCTCTTCCTCGATCTCGGATGCGTCGTTGTCGATAGTCGACCGGCTGGACGGAAATACTCCCTCCACAAGGCCGATCAGGAAGACCCGGCCCCACTCGAGCCCCTTTGCTGAATGTACCGTTGAAAGCGTCACATACTCGGAATCATCCGGTCCTTCCTTGTCAGGGTCGACCGACACGTCCGCGAGGAATTCCTTGAGACTGTGATAGCGCTGGGCCATGCCTCGCAGCATCGTAAGCTCTTTTGCCCTGGACGCATCTTTTTTGTACCTGATCTTCATGATCGGGTCATAATGGGTAATCACCTGATCGAGCTGCTGCGCAGGAGTCAGGGAAGGCGCGGTGATCGAAAGAATGAGCGTCCTGAACGACGAGAGCACCTCCGAGTGCTTCTGACCTGTGCAAAACGGCGTAATGGCCGCATCGATCACGTGGCCGAGAGTGTCTCGCGCCGCTATCAACTCCAGAAGCCTCTCCACCGTCTTTGTGCCTATTCCGGGAAGCAAAAGCAGCACCCGGTGCCAGGCCAGCTCATCTACCGGGTTCGCGATAATCCGCAAGTAGGAGATGACGTCGCGCACGTGGGCCGTCTCGTAGAACTTGCGCCCCCCGAAGAGGCGAAACCGTATCCCCCTCTTGATAAGCTCGCTCTGGAGGGGCATGGAGGTATAGGCGGTACGGAAGAGCATCGCTATCTCCCGCATTGGCACACCCTGCGATTTGAGGCTCTGCACCTTCTGGCCGACCCAGGCTGCTTCCTCGTAGATATCGTCAAAGCGACGGAGCGCGGGTTTTTCCCCCGTAAGCCCCATACCGGAGACGAGCCTTTTCTCGAACTTGTGTTTCATGTTCGTAAGAACGGCGTTGCCGACGTCAAGTATCTGTTGCGTGCTCCGGTAGTTCTCTTCCAATTTGATCACCCGGCAGCCCGGAAACCTTTTGGGAAAATCGAGAATGTTGAGATGGTTCGCGCCCCTGAACCCGTAGATGGACTGGGCATCGTCCCCAACCGCCATGATATTGCCGTTCCTCTTTGCAAGGAGGCCGACGATGTCCGCCTGGACCCCGTTGGTATCCTGGAACTCATCGACCATGATATAGCGGTACCTGGAAGAGATCTTTTCCCTCACCTCTTCATTGTCGAGGGCAAGCTTCAAATAGATGAGGAGGTCGTCGTAGTCGAGGCTGTTGTTCCTCAGCTTGTAGTCGGTATACTCTTTTTGCACGCTTCCGATCTCGGTGGTAAAGTCGTCATAATCACTGTGCATCTTTTTGACCGCGTCGTCGATGCTCATGTTCTTGTTGACGCAGACGCTGAAAACCGTTTTCAGCTCATTTTTCTTCGGGAACTCTTTGTCCTGGTCATATCCCATTTTATTGCAGCAGCGCCTGATCGCCTCTTCCGCGTCGCCTTCGTCATATATGGTGAAGGAGCTGGAGAAACCGAAAGCTTTGCTGTAGCGCCTCAGCACCTTGCTCGCGAATGAATGAAAGGTGCCTCCTTCTATCTTTGCGCACCTGGGGTCGTTTCTGGAAGCACGCTGGATCATCTCTTGGGCGCTCCTACGGGTGAAGGTGAGAAGGAGGATCGATTCGGGGTCGATATCGGTCTGCACCAGGTAAAGGGAACGATACTCGATAACCCTTGTCTTGCCGCTGCCTGCCCCCGCAATAACAAGGACGGGCCCTTCCGTGGTCGTGGCTGCCTCGTACTGGGCTGCGTTGAGCTGTGTTCTGAGATCGCGCATGATGTCGTCTTTGCTCCTTGGCACTCTTTCCTCCGGGGGTGAACAGTTCTGCCTTGCCCGGCACCACCCGTTCCGGGCCAACGTGTTCTTTCCTCACCCTATGGTCTGAGCGAAATAAGCCTTTTCCCATTTTATGCGGCCCTTCCCCGAGGATGAAACGTTGGACGCGCGAAGCGCCTGGGAGGACACACGCTTCAACACCTTCATTATCGTCTCGATTGATTTCTCTCCATCTGATTCCACGTAGACGTGGACATGATCCGGGGCCAGCCATAGCACACTCGCATTGCCGCCAATCTGCTCACCGCAGGCGGAGAAAGCATTATCGATGAGGCGATGGGCGTCGGCAGACAGTGAAAAGACGGACTTTCTGCGGGCCACATTCCACGCAAGATGATACTTGAGGTCTACGTTCACGCTGTCCGGGTCGTTCCGGACTCCCTGTACGGCGAGCGCGTACCGGTACTTGAAGCGGTCCGAGGAGAGCAGGGCATCATCAGCGAACGTACTTGTCCAGGGCTTTTGATCATCCGGCAAGTCCTCGGCGCTCTTGATCGGTGATAGCCGCGGCCTCGACACCGGTCTGAATGCATAACAGCCGAATTTATCGCAATCCTGCACGCTTCGGGTCAGGTCGCAGAGGGTGCTTTCGTCAAACGCCAGGTCCACGCAGAAGTCACATCGGTCATGGACGGCCCCGCCGTCTCTCACGGCGCACTTCCGACACAGTTCAGGATAGGCAGTATTCCGACCCTCCTGCGAGATCGGACCTGAACCTACTCTTGGCTTCTTTGCTTTGGCCATCCGGTCTCTTCTCCTGGGGCGCCTATCTCCGGCTGGAGGATATTCTTCCGCCTTCGAGGTGTTGCTTTCTTTCCATGTAGTGCATAAATAATTCGCTATCGAGCATCCTCATTCTATTTCGTGCGTCCACAAAGCCGGCACCGATCAGTTGTGCTAATTCCGACTCCCATGCGTAGAGCGAGAACAGCCGGTAACGGGTCTTCGTGCTTGCCGTTCCGTCGTTACCCGTCTCGTGCCTCTCCGCATTTTTCCTCAGGTTCGAGAGATATTGCAGGCGGTCTTCCAAGGGAAGGGTAAAGGATCCTTCCATCAGGCCTACGTAGGGAATGAGCTCCACCGAGTCCTGTCTGGTGTCATAATCCGGATAGAGACCCTCAAGTTCGTCGAGGATTTCGGGATCGACGATATCGCGCAGTTCAATCAGATCGGGTTCATCCCAGAAGGCTTGAAGCAGGAAGCGCCGGGAGGCGGGTATGTTCCCTGCTTTGAAGTATACTTCGGAACACTTGAGAAAGAAAGCGCCGCCTACCCGCGAAGGGTTCCTCACACGCACCATCCTGATCTCCTCCACAGCCAACGCCCATTTCTCGATCTCCATGAGCAGATCGAGCACCTCTATGCCGTGTCGTTCAAAAGACTCACGCAAGGCCGGGCTCATGTGCTCCAGCCCGATTCTCCTCAAGAAAATGTGCTCTTTTATCTGTCCGATTATGACGCTTCCCCGGTAGTCCTTGGAACGGAGGTACGTTTCGAATTCTCTCCATGCCCTATAGACTTCCAAGGGATCAGCCTGATTGAGCATATCTTCATCGGGATAAGGGTCATTCCAGAAGCGGCATATGTCGAGAGCGGCGCCGATAAATGTATTGCCGGGGTCAAGGAGCTCCACTTCTCGCCAGTACTTCTCCGATTGGACGAATTCCTCGCCTGTCAGGGCTTTCATGGCCTTGTTTTTTATGATTTCAGGTGGTGCTAACAAATAGAGCTGTTCCATAGTAGCCTGCCATATCCCGTTCCTGCCGTTCCGGTGGGAACTTGAGTATTTTGCCATTATAGAACAAAGGGCATAAGGGGGTAAATAGCATTCGCGGGCACACTCAGGATAGGGACATTGCTGTCCGCTTTCTGTCCAATGATCCAGCCTTCGATGGTGTCTGTTACAGATGGTAATCTTCAAGTTTCCGTGTTCCGTTGCGATTCAACACTTGCAGGTGTACTAAATAAGGTTCTTTCCTCGGCCGGAGGAAATTTCGATGATAGGCGCCGAAATCTCGGGGTCGCCGAACCGGAGCATACTGCTGTCGTATGTGAGGATCGCGCGACCCCGAGATACAGGTGCATGGCACGAAATTAACCCGGCCGCTGTACTATATAGCCTCCGGTTTCCTGCCGATATACAGATACGTCGCCCCCCACGTCAGCTTGTGCGTCTCTATGTCGGCCATGCCCGCCTCCTGCATCAGTGCGGAGAATTGATCGGGAGAGGGGAAATTCATGATCGAATCGGCAAGGTAGTAGTATGCCCGGGGGTTGAGAGAGAATTTCCTGGCAATGCGGGGCAGCAGGCGATTGAGGTAGGTGCGGTAGATGAGGTTCGAGAACCAGCCGGGCGTAAAGGCCATCTCCAGGACCATGATCCGGCCGCCCGGGATTACCACGCGTGCCATCTCCCGGAGCGCCCGCAGCCTGTCAGGGATGTTCCTGATGCCGAAGGCAATCCCCGCAACATCAAATGAATTGCCCGGGAAGGGCAGCGAGAGCGCATCGCCCCGGAGCAACTGAATTCTTTTGGAAAGACCGGCCCTGGCTATCTTGCGCTGTCCGACGTCGAGCATCTCCTTCATAAAGTCGAGACCTACGACAGTGATCCGGGGATGGCTGAGGCCGGCCCTTATCGCAAGGTCCGCGGTTCCGGTGGCGACATCGAGAAAACGGTGGGTGGAGGTGAAAGACATCTTCTTCACGGCAACGCGACGCCAGGCCACGTCGCGGCGGAGACTCAGGAAGTGGTTGAGGAAATCGTACCGGCCGGTGACGGTGGAGAATATCTCCTTGACCATGCCGATGCGCTCAGCGTCCGTTACCTCTCTTACAGAAGGATATCTCGTTTCGATGTGCTTTTCTCCCGAGGGCTTGCCTTAGACACACCGGGGTTTCCTCACAAGAGGCCGCAAGGCCGCTCGCGCGCCGGGTGCGTGCGCTACATGAATCTCTCGAAGCGCTCCTTTTCGGCCTTGCATATCGGGCATATCCCGGGCGGCTCCGCCCTCGCGCACAGATAGCCGCATACACGGCACCGCCAGACAGGATAGGGAAGGGGTGTTTCCGGATTTAACCGCAACCCGGTATCCGTCTTCCCTGCCTGCGGTCTCCTTTCCGGGACCGGGCCTATCTTTTTCCGGCCTTCCTTGACTGCCTGGGATACATAGAGGGCACAGTAGCAGGCCCCGTATTGAGTGAGGTCGGCGTCGCGATAATCGCAGGGACAGACAATGTCGCGGTCCGCAGCAGCGTCGCCGGAGGCAAGCCTGCAAGGGCATGACTCGTAGCCGTATCTTTTCCGGTTGGTGATAAGGCCCTTGACCAGTTCGCGGGCGAAGGCTTCATCAGGGTTGAGGAAATATCCCGACGCTGTCGCCTCCGACAGGAGCCGCAGGTAGTGAAGATCTATCTCGTCCCGCCCCCCGTCTACTTTCACGGCCGCCGCAGCGCCTCCTTGATCTTCTCCTCCTGATAACCGACGATGCAGTTATTGTTCACGACAAGTGAGGGGAACGAGCAGCGGGGATTGAAAGATTTCAGCTCGTCAAGGACTTTCTCCCTGTCCGCGCCCTCGACGACATCCACGTCGACATATTCATAGGCGACGTTCATCTCTTGAAGCAGAGCTTTTGTTTTTTTGCACCAGACGCACGTGCTCAGGGTGAAGAGTTTTATCGGCCCGAAGTCGCTTCCTTCGACACGGTTCATCTGCATAGTGATGCCTCCTCTTGTACTGCGCAAAAGGACTTTATTGACGAGTATAGCACAGAAACAGGCGGATTGCAGCCGGATGGGCAGGACATGCGGGAGCGGGCCACAAAAGGTCTGTCAATTTTATGCCGATTGCGTATAATGATAGTGCATTTACTATGATGATTCCACATGGTCGTATCGTATCCGGGGGTATCCCGGTCCTGTCCGGAAAAGTCGGCACGCAGGCTGCCTGACCTCACGGGTAGTCCCGTGAGTTGGTCCTTGCACGGACCTGTGAAGTGAGACGACATGGACGATGAGAGTGATTTCTTCCTGCAGTTCAGCCTGCGCATATGTGGAAGTCTCGATATAGGAGAGGCCCTTCCCGTTTGTCTCTCTTACGTGCGCCACACCATGCCCGCGGACGAGCTTATACTTACCGTGTACGACAGGACCTCGGGCTCGCTGCAAGTGATTGCCCGCACGGACAGTGGAGGGGTCAGCACCGAGTCTCACACGATACCCATGCCCCCTCAAGTTCGGGAAGAGCTCGAACACGTGGAGAGCTATCCCCGCGTCAGGGTGCGGAAGGACATGCGGCGGGACGTTATCATAAGAGAGGTTGCGGCGCACTTCAAATGGCCTGATTCGTCCGTGATCGTCGCGCGACTGATCATCGAGCACAGCTTTATCGGCTCACTCATCATAAGGGCGGATGGATTGGGGAGGTACGGCGAAGAACACGCGAGGCTCTGGTCGACCGTGAATGAGCCCGTGGCCATCGCCCTGGTAAACAGCCTGCGATATCGCGAGCTTTTGCGGCTCAAGGATGCGCTCCTCGATGACAACCGCTATCTGCATGATGAGCTTCGAAACACTGCGGGAACGCAGATAGTGGGAACAAACTTCGGTCTCAAGGGCGTGATGGAGCAGGTGAGCAGGGTGGCCCCCCTAGGGAGCCCGGTCCTGCTGATCGGCGAGACAGGCACCGGCAAGGAGGTGATCGCAAACGCCATCCACACCCTCTCGCCCCGGAACGACGGCCCCTTTATCACGGTAAACTGCGGGGCAATTCCCGAATCCCTCGTCGACAGCGAGCTCTTCGGTCACGAGAAGGGCGCCTTTACGGGAGCGGTGATGCAGAGGAAAGGCCGGTTTGAGCGGGCCCATAAGGGCACGATCTTTCTCGACGAGGTGGGCGAGCTTCCACTCCACGCCCAGGTGAGGCTCCTGCGAGTGCTTCAGGAAAAAGAGATAGAGCGGGTGGGCAGCTCGGAGCCGACAAGAGTCGATATACGGGTTATATCAGCCACCCACAAGAACCTGGAGAAGATGATCAGCCAACGTCTCTTCAGGGAAGACCTTTACTACCGCCTGGCGGTGTACCCCATCCACATCCCGCCGCTGCGTAAACGAAGGGCGGATATTCCAGCCCTGATAGACTATTTCGTCACAAAAAAGGCAGGGGAGATCGGCCTTCGCTCCATACCCGTCGTTGCCGAAAGGGACATGGACCGGCTCGTGGCATATGATTGGCCCGGCAACGTGCGGGAAGTGGCGAATATCGTCGAACAGGCGCTCATCCAGTGCAAAGGTCCAACCCTCACCTTCGATGACCTGACGCCCCTTCAAAAGAGGACCGAGTTGTCCGAGGCAGAAGAAGACCTGATGGAGCGCCGTCTAAGGCTCCAGGAGGTGGAATACCGCCACGTCCGGCGCATCATGGAGATCACGGATGGGAGAGTGGAGGGAAAAAAAGGTGCGGCCGTGGTGCTCGGCATGAACCCGGCAACCCTCAGACACCGCTTGCAAAAACTGGGTATTCCTTTCGGCCGGCATTGGAGGAAGGAGGAAGAGGAGCGGTGATGCGGCCGGCCTTACTAGAACATGTACCGTCGCATATTCACGTTGAGCAGCAGCCCGATCCCTATGAGGGTCGATATCAGGGAAGACCCTCCATAGCTGATGAAGGGCAATGGGATACCGACGACGGGGGCAAGGTTGATGACCATAAGGATATTGACCGTAAACTGAATGAAAATAATCGACGCGATGCCGAAAGAGATGATGGAGCCGAGGGGCTCCGCGGTGCTTTGGGATATTTTCAGGCACCGGTAAATAAAGGAGATGAAGAGCAGAAAGAGGATGATCGATCCGATAAACCCCCATTCCTCCCCGAAAACCGTGAATATGAAGTCCGTGTGGTGCTCGGGAATAAAATGAAGCTTGTGCTGGGTGCCGTTCAAATAGCCTTTGCCGAAAAGCCCTCCTGAACCGATGGCGATTTTTGCCTGTATCGCATGGTAACCGTACCCTGCAGGGTCGAGGTCCGGGTTGACAAGGCTGAGGATGCGCATTTTCTGGTAAGGCTTCATCAGAAACGTCCAGAGCACGGGGACCGAGGAAAGACCGACAAACCCGAGGAACAAGTGTGTCGGCTTGGTAAGGCCCACGAACCAGAGGATAGAAAAGCAGGAGAGGAGAATTACCACAGCCGTCCCCAGGTCGGGCTGCTTCAGGATAAGGATGCAGGGGACGAAAATGTAGAGCAGGGGCACGAGAATGTCTTTCATATTCAATGGCTCGTTCTCTTTCTTTCTCTGGTAGAGCATGTTTGCGAGCATGAGCACCATGACGGGCTTCATCAACTCTGAAGGCTGGAAGGCAATTCCGGCGATAGTGAGCCATCTCTTCGCGCCGCCCGCTATTGTGCCGATGATCAGGACAAAGATGATGAAGAAAAGGGTGGCCCCATAAAAGTGCCTGGCGTAGCTGGCAATGAGGCGGTAATCATAGGAGAGGACGAGAAAGAGAGCCGCAATCCCCACGCAAAGCGCCACCATCTGTTTCAAGAGGAGGCTGTAAGGGCCGCTCTCTATCGACCTTGTCGCGCTAACAAGGTTCATCAAGCCGATGGCCAGGAGGGCCAGGCCGTTGAGGATCAGGTACCAGTCGAGGTGATAGAGCCGTCTTTTGTCAATGTGCATCCAGAGCCGCCGATTTTATTTCTTTAGTAGGTTCGTTGAACATGGTCTGCGCTACCGCCTTCGCGATGGGCGCTGCTGCGGAAGCCCCGTGGATCCCGTGCTCTACGAGTATGCCCATCGCCACCGATGGCGCGTCACTGGGCGCAAAGGCGATAAACAACGCGTGGTCGGCCCCTCCCGTGCCTGATTGCGCGGACCCCGTCTTTCCGCTTATGCTCACGTTTTCCAGGCGGGCATTGCTGTATGCGGTGCCCCCCGGCTCGTTCACCACGCCCTTCATCGCTTCCTTGACCAGAGCGATGTTATGCTTGTTGAGCTTCACGTCGGCGCTCATCGCCGGCTCGAACCTTATGATGACTTTCCCCTCCGGAGAGACTATTCTATTGACTATCCGTGGCTTGAACGTGACGCCCTCATTGCCCACGAAGGAGGCGAGCTGCATGAGCCCGATCGGGGTAAGCCAGACGGCGCCCTGGCCGATGGCGACCGAGACTGTCTCGCCCTCATACCATTTCTCACCGAAGGTCCGTTTTTTCCACTCGGTCGACGGGACAAGCCCACTCTTCTCGCCGGGCAGGTCCACACCGGTGGGCTTGGTGATGCCGATGAGCCCGGCCATTTCATGGATGGCGTCCACCCCCGCCTTCAGGCCCGTGTTGTAGAAAAAGACGTCGCACGACTGGACGATGCCCTTATGAAGCGAAACCGAGCCGTGCCCCCTCTTCTGCCAGCACTTGAACACACGTCCGCCGAAGGAGAAGTGCCCCGGGCAGCCGAAGGTCGTATTCTCGTTGATGGCGCCCTTCTCCAGCGCCGCGAGCGCCACGAGAGGCTTGAAGGTCGATCCGGGTGGAAACCTCCCCTGGGTGACCCTGTTCTCAAGCGGGTGGGACGGATCGGTGGAAATGGTTTTCCAGTACTCCCGGGACCCCGAGGTGAGCTGGTTGGGATCGAAAGCAGGGTGGCTGACGAGGGCGAGGACACCGCCGGTCCTCGGGTCGGCTATGACGGCGCCCCCCTTCTTTCCTTCCAGGGCTTGCTCGACCGTTGTCTGCACCTCCATGTCAATATTCAGATAGAGGCTGTTGCCCGAAACGGGTTCTTTCGTGTCGAGAACCCTCACCTCCTTGCCGGACGCGTCCACCTCTACCCTTTTTTCCCCGTCGACGCCCCTGAGATACTTTTCATACATCCGTTCGAGGCCGAACTTGCCTATGGTATCGCCCATGGAATAGTTCTTGTAACCGGGTGTCTTCAACTCCTCGCTGCCGACTTCCGAGACGTAGCCGAGCACATGGGAAAGCATCGTGTTGTAGGGGTAGTTGCGCTTAGGCTCGATCTGTATGGCGACCCCCGGCAGATAAAACTTGTTGGCTTCCGCGCGGGCGACCCGGTCCATGGACATATCCGACTCTATCTTCACGAGGAAGGATGGGGGGAAATCTCTCGCATCCTTCAGCTTTTCGATAATCTCTTCCCGGTCGATGCCGAGGATCTCCACAAGGCCGTCGACGGTCTGGCTGAAGTCCTTGATGTCTTCCGGGATAAGATAAAGGTTGAAGGAGGGGCGTGTGTTCGCCAGTATCTTTCCCGTCTTGTCGAAGATGGTGCCCCGCGGCGCCAGGATTTTCTTGATGCGCACCCGGTTTTGCTCGGAGAGTCTTTTCATCTCTTCGCCCCTCAATATCTGAAGGTCAAAAAGGCGCATGAAAAGGACGATCATGGTGAGAATAAGTATCCATTCGCACCATTTGTACTTTTTCTCGCGGGCTGTGGACTCCGGCTGACGCACCTGCATTATACCCTGCTCATATAGCGGATTTTGAGTTGTTCGAAGAAGCGGAACATAAAAAGCGATACAAAGGCTGTCATAATTGCGTCGGGGATTGAAAAAATCAGGACATTAGAAATGTTCTTCGTCTCTCCCTTGGAGAGGAGGGAGAGGGCCAGAAAAATGAAAGACTCTGCGAGGGCCGAAACGGCGCACACAAGGGAAAAGGTATATCTCGATTCGATATACAGCCTGTTCTTGAGAAAGATGCAGCAGAGAAGGAGGGCGACGTTGGTAAAAACCAGGGCGCCTGCGGGGCTGTTGGAAAGGACTTCCTGAGTGAAGCCGAAGAGGACCGCCGCCAGCAGGCCCTCGGCAGGCGAAAGGAAAAAGGTGCCGTAGATGATGAAAGGCACCCCGAGATCGGGCTTCGCAAGCTCCAGAGGCAAAGAGGAGGAGAGGGAGGATTCGAAGATCATCAGGAAGACGCCGAAGGCGAGGCATGCAGCTTTTCGTATCATTTTTTGACAACCAGGACTTCGTCGAGCTTCTTGAAATTGTTGAAAGGCATGACGTCAATGTCCGAGAAGAGTCCGGCCTTGTTCTTGTTTACATTTATGACAATGCCGACGGCGAGGCCTTTCGGGAATATCGCGTCCTTGCCCGAGGTGATCAGCTTATCTCCCACCTCTACCTCATCGTTTTTCGTCACATACTTGAGCTTGAGCGTCGTCCGGCCCGTGCCCTCCGCGATCCCTCTGGCATTCTTGCCTGACACGTAGACGTCAACCGCTGAATTCGTATCGTTGACAACCATCACCTTAGTATGCCAGTTATGTACCTCCACCGCCTGTCCCACGATGCCCGAGGGCGTGATTACGGGCATTTTCTGTTTTATGCCGGCGTAGCGCCCCTTATCTATGATCACGCACTTGAACCAGTTCATCACATCTTCGCCGACGATACGGGCCGCGATCAGCTCATTCGGCTGCTCCTCGACCAGATGCAGCAGACCTTTTAACCTTTCATTCTCCTTCTCCAGCTCCGGGATCTTCTGGGCTTCCAGTTCCAGCGTCTCGACCTTCTTCTTCAGCTCTTCGTTCCTTTTCTTCACGTCGATCAGGTCGACGTAATTTTCGATCACGTAGCTGACGGAATGTGCGGGGGTTTTCAAGATTTGCAGCACGGGTCCGACGCCGTCGGCGAGATAGAATTTTGCCTTGCCGTATCCTTTTTGAAAGACAGCTATGTTGGTGAAGAGCAGGAAAGAGAGCACGAGTAGCAGGATAGCCGCTATGATGACGAAAGTACTTTTCAACGCTGCTCTCTATATTTGGGACGCCGGGAGGCGCACTGCCCGGCCGCTCCCTCGCGCCGCCCGCGAATCCATACCTTGTTCTCAATGGCGTTGGTCGGTCGCGCAGTAGCCGCTAAAACGATGCCGGGCATATTATCCCCGGCCCGTGGGGCCTCAATCCCAAAAAGAGGAAGGCACACTCCGGCGCCTAAAACTTCGCCGCTATTTCTTTAAGAAGTTTCATCTCATCCAGGACCCTGCCGGCGCCTTCCACCACTGCTGTAAGAGGGTTATCAGCCACGATGACGGGGAGTCTTGTCACCTCCTTGATGAGGAGGTCCAGGTTTCTCAGCAAGGCGCCGCCGCCCGAGAGGACGATGCCCTTGTCCACGATGTCCGCTGCCAGCTCCGGTGGTGTCCTTTCGAGGGCGAGCCTGACCGAGTCGACTATTGCGTTGACCGGCTCGGCAATAGCTTCCCGGATGTCCTTGGAGGAGATTTCGAGCGTTTTGGGGATGCCCCCCACGAGATCCCGGCCCTTTATCTCCATGGCGATCTCCTGCTCGTTCTCCACGGGATAGGCCGAGCCTATGGTAATCTTGACAAGCTCCGCCGTGCGCTCCCCTATGAGCAGGTTATACTTCCTCTTGATGTACTGGATGATCGCTTCGTCGATCCTGTCCCCGGCGATCCTGACGGAGTTGCAGTAGACGATGCCCGAAAGGCTGATAACGGCCACCTCTGTCGTACCCCCGCCTATGTCGACGATCATGTTGCCGCTCGGCTCTGTAATGGGGAGTCCCACCCCGATGGCCGCCGCCATCGGTTCTTCTATGAGGTATACCTCACGCGCTCCGGCCGACTCCGCCGATTCTTTGACCGCCCGCTTTTCAACGGGGGTGATGCCTGAGGGAATCGATATCACGATCTTCGGACGGGCGTATGATTTTTTATTGTGTATCTTCTGGATGAAATACTTGAGCATGGCTTCGGTCACCTCGAAGTCCGCGATGACCCCGTCTTTCAAAGGCCTTATGGCGACGATGCTTCCCGGTGTCTTACCGAGCATCCTTTTTGCCTCTTCCCCGACGGCTATAACCCTTTTCGTGCCCCGCTGGTCCTGATGGACAGCGACGACGGAAGGCTCATTGGTGACGATTCCTTTCCCCTTCAGATAGACAAGTGTATTTGCCGTCCCGAGGTCGATAGCGAGGTCCTTCGAAATGAAACCGAATAGCGCATCAAGAAACATTTTATATGGCTCTCCCCTCGATAATTAAGCCTATTGAAAAGTAAGAGCTAATATACTATTTTAAAGTATCAAAATCAAGCAGCAGAAAAGTATGGAGAAGCGATGTTAAGATTTATGCGGAAGCACGCGAGCAGGTGGTTGCTAGGGGTTATCTGCGCCGTTATTGCCGTCGTCTTTGTGTTTACCTTCGGGTTCAAACAAGGCGGGCTTGAAAAGACCGTTGCCCAGGTAGGCCCCTACAGGATATCGGCCGCCGAGTACTATCAGACCCATAGCAAGATGGAGAAGTTTTACAGGAACCTGTACGGGGACAAGTTCGACGAGGAGGCGGGAAGCCAGCAGAAGCTGAAAGAGATGGTGATGAGCCAGCTTCTGGACAAGTACCTGTTCCTGAAAAAGGCGGCGGATATGGGGGTGAAGATCTCCGGCAAGGAATTTGGCGAATTCCTGTCAGGGATCGAGGTTTTCAAGAGAAACGGCGCATTCGACCAGCACTCGTACGAGGAGTTCCTGAAGAGGAACAATATGGACCCGAAGACGTTTGAAGAGGAGCAAAAGCAGGCCATGCTCATCGAAAAGACGCTAAGGATCATCCTCGATAACGGCGTCCAGGTGGACGACAAGGCCGCCTACGCGGCTTATCTCAAGGAGAGAGGTCAGGTCAAGCTGTCTGTGGCGGTCTTTGACCCCGCCGATTACAGGGACAGGGTGAGCATAGACGGGAAAGAGCTGGAGAGTCTCTACGAAAAGGAGAAAGGCAGCCAGCGGTCGGAGAACATGTACCATCTGAAGTATATGCTGATTGACGAAAAGAGCGGCGTGAGGGATGACCAGGCGTACATGGAGCTTTTGAAGTCGAGAGACATGGCGGCCTACGGCAAGTCAAAGGAGATTGAGGTGGTGGACCTGGGCATGACAAAAGAGAGCGATCTCTTTGGCCGGTTCGCCAGGCTCCGGCCGAAGGAATGGCTGAGGGGCCTGGGCAAGGGAGAGATTTCCCTTCCCACGAGGGACGGGGGCAAGTCCTACATTTTTCAGATGGTCGATCGGGAGGAGGGGAAGCCGCTTGACAAGAGCGAGGCGCTCAAAGCCATCAAAGCCCGTGTGACCGGTGAAAAGGCCAGGGTCATGGCCCGGCTCACGGCAGAAGACGCAATAAAGGGAGGCGCGAAATTCGTCAAAGAGACGGGTTTTCTTCCGAAGAACAGCCCGGTCATTCCGGGGATCGGTCAGATACCGAGAGACGGTGCGGGCATATTTACCCTGCCCAAGGGAAAGACCTATGACAAGCCCGTAGAGATCGGCGGCTCGTACTATGTCTTTGCCTGTCTCGACGAGAAGCAGCCGGATAAGGACCAGTGGGAGAAGGAGCGGGAGACCTACAAACGGGTCTTCGAGGCGACGGCGCGGGATGCCTACCTGGTCTCCTTCAAAGAGCACCTGAAGAAGTTGGTGAAGGTTAAGGTATACTGGAACGAGATCTAAGGGCGGCCGGGCGCTTTTTGCGCCTGGCTTTGTCATCGTATCCGGCCCGCATCCTCATGTACGGAAAAGTACACTGCGGTGCGGGCCGGATACGATTTCGCGCCATGCATCAAAAATCGCTCCGGCCGCTATACCGGCGGGGTAGAAGCAATGGTAATGGATTACTAGGAAGTCGCAAGGTTTTTATGGTTAGCCTCGGTATTCATACGGTGTATGCGGGTCCGCCTATTTTAAGCGGCAAGTATGAGGATGCAGATTTGGTGGCGCGCAAGGTTCGAGGCGCGGAGGCGTACCCTTTCGTACGTCGCAGCGTCGCGGACCGCCGCGCAACGCCTGTCCTTTCACGTTTCCGGTTCATCCTTTTTATGAAGGGGGTGGCTCCGACGGCTCCGCCGGTGGAGGGGGGCGACGCAAGCCCCCAACGGTTGTTGCGCCTCAGACGCCGCCGCTCCCCCCCAACATGATTATTCTTGGCGTCGATACCTCTTGTGACGACACGTCGGTGGCGGTGCTGGACGGCACACGGGTGCTGTCGAATGTCGTGTCGAGCCAGGTGGACCTTCATGCCCTCTTCGGCGGGGTGGTGCCCGAGATTGCGTCCAGGAAGCATGTGGAGTTGATCGACGGGATATACCGGCAGGCCCTCACGGAAGCGGGTGCATCCCTCGCGGATGTGGACGTGCTTGCGGTGACGCAGGGACCCGGCCTCATCGGGTCGCTGCTCGCGGGGCTCTGCTTTGTGAAAGGGCTCGCCCTGTCCACGGGAAAACCGCTGGTCGGTGTCAACCACGTGGAGGCTCATGCCATGAGCATCTTTCTCGAGCAGCAGGTAGAGTTTCCCTTTGTCTCCCTGATCGTGTCGGGGGGGCACAGCGTGCTCCTCCTCTTTTCGGAGCCCTGTCGGTTCCGCATGCTCGGCAGTACCAGGGACGACGCAGCGGGCGAGGCCTTTGACAAGGTTGCCAAGTACCTGGACCTGGGTTATCCCGGAGGCCGGGTCGTAGAGGAGCTTAGCCGGGCGGGGAGGGCGGATTCCGTCCCCTTGCCACGGCCGATGATGGACGAAAATAACTTTGATTTCTCGTTTAGCGGGTTGAAAACATCCTTTATAAATTACGTGAAGAAGTCTGGCATAAGTAAAAGCAATTGCTGTGATATACTCGCATCGTTCCAGGAAGCAGCGTGTGACGTGCTCACGGCAAAGACGGTGAGGGCGGCCCGGGGCCAGGGGGTACGGCGGGTAGTTGTGGGCGGAGGGGTTGCGAGCAATAACAGGCTGAGAGGCATGCTTGCAACGGCCTGCGCGGCCGAAGACATTTCAGTTTCTTTCCCGTCGCCGGGATTCTGTACCGACAACGGCGCCATGGTTGCAGCGACCGGGTACTTTTACGCCGACAGGGGTCTTTTTTCGGGCCTGGACATGCGGGCCTTCTCCCGTATGAGATGGAGCCGCGACCGGTGCTGAAAAAGAGCCTGGGCCAGCATCTGCTCAAAGACAAAAACCTTTTGGAAAAGATGGTAAGGTTGGCGGGCGTCGGCAGGGAGGACGTGGTTGTGGAGATAGGACCGGGTCAGGGCGACCTCACCAGGTGCATCGCGACGAAAGCCTGTTTTCTTCACGCCATTGAGATCGATAAGCGGTTCGGAGACGTCCTGGGGCGGCTTCCGCAGGAGTTCCCGAACATATCGGTCGTTTTTTCCGATGTGCTGCGTGTAAGGTTTGCCGATTTCGGCTCAAGCCGGGGAATCACCGTAATGGGCAATATACCGTATTATCTTACGGGCGAGATATTGTTCAAGCTCCTTTTTGAAAAGACCGGGATAAAGGGGGCCTACCTGACTATGCAAAAGGAGGTCGCGGAGAGGATAACAAGTCCCTCCCATTGCCGCAGCTACGGCGCCCTTTCCGTGATCTTCCAGCTCTATGCCGCGGTGAAGGTGCTCCTTTCGCTCAAGCCCTCGCTTTTTATCCCCCCTCCGAAGGTCGAAAGCGCATTCATCTCCATCGTTTTCAATGACGCGACGACGCCGGATCAAAGGTTGATCACATTCGTCAAGCAGTGTTTCCATTATAAGAGGAAGTACCTCCGCCATTCTCTTGCCGGCCATTATGGACAAGACGAGATAGACGGCCTCTATCGGCATCTCGGGTTTCCGGCTTCGATAAGGGCGGAGGAGATAGAGCCGGAAGGGTTCGTGGAGATGTACCGTTATTTGCTTTTGTGAGGGGGAAGGCTCCACGCGGCTCTGCCGCTGGAGGGGGCGCTGAGCCCCAGTAATTGAGCGGGGGGCAGGAGATATGAGTCGTGTCGCAGGCTTCACCACCACCATCCCCGTCGAGATCCTCTTCGCCGCGGGTCTCAGGCCCTGCGATCTCAATAACGTGTTCGTCACCCATCCGGACCCGATCCATTATGTGGCGGCTGCGGAGAGGGACGGGTTTCCGAAGAACATGTGCAACTGGATAAAGGGCCTTTATGGCGTGGTGCGAGAAGCGGCCATAGATACCGTGATTACCGTCATGGAAGGTGACTGCAGCAACACCAGGGCCCTGGCGGAGATATTGAGCTACAGAGGGGTGCGGATCATCCCCTTCTCTTTTCCCTTTGACAGGGAGAGAGAAAGTCTGGCAAGGGAGATCGACAAGCTCATGCATACCTTCGGTGTAGACCGGGAGGGGCTGGCGGCAGTCGACGGGGGCTTGCGGAGAGTACGCGAAAGTCTTGCGCTGATTGATCGCATGACGTGGGAGGATAGGGTGGTCACGGGTCGGGAGAACCACCTCTGGCAGCTCTGCGCCTCCGACATGGAAGGAGATTACGAGCAGTATGGAAAGGCTGCGAAGGCGTTTATCGAGGAAGCGAGGCAGAGGGAGCCGATCAGAGGGATACCGCTGGGATACGTCGGCGTGCCGCCTATAAACCCTGACCTCCACGCGTTTGTGGAGGGGTTAGGAGGCCACATTGTCTACAACGAGGTTCAGCGCCAGTTTTCCCTGCCGCATTTCTCCGCCGATATCATAGAGCGCTATCTTGTCTATACATACCCCTACGGCATATTCGCCCGCATTGCCGACATAAGGCAGGAGATAGACCGGAGGGGTATTACGGGTGTGATCCACTACGTGCAGGCGTTCTGCTATCGGGTGGTAGAAGATATCATACTCAAAGAGACCCTCGGCGTGCCGGTCATCACCATAGAGGGCGACCTGCCGAAACCGCTCGACACGAGAACGAAATTGCGGTTGGAGGCGTTTATCGAGATGCTTGAGGGACAGGGCGGATGGAGACGGTGAGAAAGCTTGTAATGAACAGAGAAGGCATTGGTTTTTTCAAGGCGATTCTCGAGTCTTACGAAGATGTGGCGCTATTGACCGTGCGTGACGGAAGGACCGGCGAGATAGAGATCATCTATCCAACCGACGCGCACGAGGTGGTAGCATCCATAATGGCAGATATGCAGAGGTTCGGCATCGTATTCAGGGAGGCAGGAAATGTTTGATGAGGCGAAGGTGCTCGCAGCCCTTACGGCCGGGGACGTGCTTTACGCGGAGACGTTCGAAGAGGAGACGGCGTCCACGCAGATCCAGCTCGAATCGGAGAAAATAGAGAAGCTGGAAAAGGGCGTGGACAGCGGCGTGGGGTTAAGGGTGATAAGGCCCTGGCAAACCTTCTTCGCCTCCACCAATTCCCGGGAAGAGGGTCATTTGGTCGATCTCGCGAAAGAGCTCGTCCGGCCGCGCTCAGGCGCAGGCGCGCCCGGCGGGGTGCAGGAGGGGCGTCTCCGACCGGCGCGATACCCGTTTCTCATCATGGTCCCGCCGGGTGACGTGGAGACGCATGAGAAGCTCGACCTTGTCCGCTCCGTTGAAGCCGCGGCCCGGAAGATGGAGCGGAGGATCACGCAGGTGAAGGTGCTCTATCGGGATATGAGCCAGCATGTCAGGGTTGCTGCGAGCGACGGGACCAGGGTGGAGGACGAGAGGACGCAGCTCGTACTGACCCTCCTTGTCGTGGGTGAAGAGGCCGGAGGTCTGCAAACCGCTTACGACGCGATAGGCGGGTTTTGCGGCTTCGAATTTCTCACCGGGGAACGGATAGAGACGTTTGTCAGGGCGACCGTGGCGAGGTTGTCCGGGCTGCTCGGCGCGATGGAAGCGCCTATGGGCACGAAGACGGTAGTGCTCGCGTCGGAGGCGGGGGGCACCATGATACACGAGGCCATCGGCCATGGCCTGGAGGCCGACCTTGCCATGGAGGGGCTATCCTGCTACAAGGGGATGCTCGGCCGGTCGATAGCGAGCCCCCTCATCAGCATCGTTGACGACAAGACACTCCCTTTCAGGAGAGGCACCTATGCCTACGATGACGAAGGAACGGTCTCCGAAAGGACTACGCTGGTCGAGAAGGGCGTGTTGAAAAGCTATCTTTTCGACCGCTTCCATGCGATGAAATACGGTATGCCGTCGACGGCGAATGGGAGGCGTGAATCCTTTCGTTACAGGCCCATCCCGCGCATGAGCAATACCCTGATCCTCCCCGGCTCTGCCGACCCGGACGCTATCATCGCTTCGGTCGACAGCGGCCTTCTGGTCAAGAAGATGGGAGGAGGCCAGGTGGACACGGTCCGCGGCGATTTCGTCTTCGAGATACAGGAGGGGTACCTGATCGAGAAGGGGCAGGTCGGGCCGATGGTGAGAAACGCCACCATGATGGGGAACGGCCCCAAAGTATTGAAGGATATCGATATGGTGGGCAATGACCTGGGCTTCGGCATCGGCACGTGCGGCAAGGACGGCCAGGGCGTGCCCGTGGCCGATGCGCAGCCGACGCTGAGAATGCCTGAGATTATTGTGGGAGGAAAGGGGGGCTAGCGCATCGGCCACGCGAGCGAAGCGAGGTTGAGCGGGGAGGCTCGACGGGCTTTGCCCGTCGAGGGGGTGCTGAACCCCAATAATTGAGCGCAGCCGACGCTGAGAATGCCTGAGATTATTGTGGGAGGAAAGGGCGCGTAGCCTTATCTTATACCTTGCGGCCGAGGGCTTCCTTAAACTTCGCCTGCCAGTCGCCGTCGTCCTTCTTGAGCACTCTGCCGGTAGGGGTCTCCTCGCCCTCTTTCGCGACGATATAGCCATGGCGTCCCCTGTAGACGGGGCACTCCCTGCATTCTATCTTGGAAAAGGGACACTTCGTAATAGTTCCGGGCATCTTCTTCCTCGCAGTGGCGTTGCGTTATGGTACTACGCCCCAGCAATAAAATCAAGGCGCCGGGGGGGCGGCCGGGATCTTTTCGCGCCTGGCGCGGTCGCCGGGGCGTGTCCGGGTCCTCACATACGACCGGAGTATGCTCCGGCCCGGACGACACCCCGGCTTCCGCCCCATCCATCGAAAATCTCTCCGGCCGGGAAAAGGACCTTACTTACTTCACCTGCTACTCATCGCAACCGGACTTCCCAGGCGAGTGCGGATAGCCAGTTGAAAGCGAGAGTAATTTGTTTTCAGACAAGACCTGCCCCACCCTTCCGGTAGGCACTGTTACCTGATACTTAACCGAGCCAACAGCACACCCGGTAGAAAATCCTCTCTTTCACTTTATACCCCATAACCGCCTTCATTTTGTGCTTGACCGTGAACAAACAAAGTTGGTATAAAAGTATAGGCGAGAGCATTTGTCAACCTCGCGACCAATGGCGAAGGGGCACTCCACCGGGATTCTTATCTCAAAGGCTCACTTTGCGGAGGGTGGTGAATCATGGCAACAATAATAAGCACAATTAACCTAAAGGGAGGGGTGGGCAAGACTCAGATGACTGTCGCATTAGCGGAATTTCTTGCCCTGGAACATAATAAGAAAGTACTTTTGATTGACCTGGACCCGCAAACGAATGCAACGGTTTCGTTAATCGAAGATACCCTCTGGCTTGCAAAAGATCAGAAGGGAGAGACGCTACTTCAACTTTTCAAGGATAAGATAGACAGGAAGAGCCGGTTCAATATCAAAAAAGCCATCGTAAGGGGAGCCTCTAACGTTGGTGGCGGCATAAGAAATCTTGACCTACTGCCGTCAAGTCTAGGCCTAATAGAAATTCAAGATTCCCTCCCGCTCATCTCCGCAGGTCGATTTTACGTTACAAGCCCAGTAACTATATTAAAAGAAGCGATCTCTAGCGTTTTAGACAACTACGAAATTGTACTTATCGACTGTCCGCCGAATCTAGGCATTATTACTTTGAACGGAATTTACATCTCGCATTATTACCTCATTCCATCTATCCCAGACATACTTTCGACTTATGGCATTCCCCAAATTCTGAACAGGATCAACAACTTCAAGCGGGAGACGAAAATTGGCATAGAGCCGTTGGGCATTGTCATTTCTATGTATCGAGCCCAAAGCAGACTTCACGACTCTGTCAGTCAAGATTTAAGAGGTAAAGCGTCACGTGGTGAGTATCCAAGAGTTTTTAATACGATTGTTCCTCTGACCGTAAGGAGCGCCGAATCTGCCGATGTTAGTGCCAAGGTAAACACGTTAAAACAGAAATATGGCTACGGAAGGGTCTTTGAGAATTACGATGAGCTGGCAAGGGAGCTTTTGAGCTATGTCTGAAAACAGACAGGTCGCCAAGAAAGTGGCCGGCATTCTTAGGATGTTGGCAAAAAAAGTTGAAGACGATCCAGGGCTTGTGAGTGGGCTGAAGTTGGATCAGATTGAGATGTCGGCCATTCAACCAAAGAAGAGGGTGGTAGAAGTAACGATCGATTTTGACGTGGTTCAGGTCGTCGCCGAAGCCGGCGAGTCTGTTTTGCGGCAGAGATTGGAAACGCTCGATTTGCAGACGCTGAAAGGGATCGTCAGGCAGCACGGTTTTGATGCGTCCAAGTTGGCTGAGAAATGGCGACGAAAGGAACGGTTAATAGATCTAATAATCGAAAGAGCTTCTGCCAGAAGCGACAAGGGAAAAGTCTTCGAGGAGTACTCCTGAAGAGTTGGTAGGGCATGACGGATGACGAAGCTAAGCTATGACCTGCGTTTCGTCTGTATAGCTAATTATTGGGCCTCTCACCAAAGTCGGAAGTTGGGGGCTGGAGGCAGCGGCAAGTAAGCTTGGATTACTTCAAATCAATATTTCGTAGTTAGGGCTTAGTCGTTGGCCCTGACCCCGGTAAGCTAAGTGCTTTTTTCTGCAGCGTATAGTGTTCTCCGACACAGAAGTCGGTGTTTTCCAAATTCGGTGATATCATAGAAGTCGTGAAGATGATCTGAAAGTCACCTTTGTATTCCGAGGCAGTTTTAACAACAAGTTCCTGAAAACTCTGGCTTCTCTTTTCTTCCATGCCCTTATCCTCCATATTGTCGCACAGGAGAAACTTGGGATAGCGAAAATAATCAAGTTCCAGAGAAGCGAAGAAGATTGCATAGTGAATACAGTTTTTTAGATATACTATCGAACTGGCCGAAAACTCATTCCTCCCATTCACTGCAAATGTATTCTTATTAAAATCAACAGAAATCTCATTAGGAGCCAAGAAATTCTCTTCCCGAGGCAGGTCTGATTTCAGCAGAACCCTTGCTATATTCGCAATTGTGTCATGAGCCTCAATTAATCGGTGTGATTGGACGCCTCGCTTGCTCCGGATCGACAGCTCTAGAGATGCAATTTTCGCTTGATGACCGGCTTGATTCTTCAGGAGAGCATTTAACACCGAAAGAGCCCTGGCTTGCCGTCGCAAGCTAACTAGATCACTCTCGAGTTGACCGCGCTTGATGAGCAGATCATCAAGGTCACGGTTTCTTTTGGTGCGAACTCGTTTGAGTTCATCGTTAAGGCTATTCTTGAGAATGAGAACCTTTTCTTCCAGTTCAGGAATTCCTCTTTCCAATCGTGAGAGAGAGTCATTTTTTGTTATAAGAAGACTGTTAGATTCCTTTATTTGGAACAGAATTTCCTGCTTCATCCTGGCAATTCTGGTGGTCTGTTCTTCCGAAGGTATTGGCTGCTTGCACAACGGGCACGTTCCTGAATCGTCGTTCCCTGTAATTGCATTGAGACAGAGTGGGCAATGCGTCAATGTAAGCTCACCGATGGACTGCCGCGTTGTCAAGGATTCATCGAGAGCGAAAACCCGGGACTTTAATGTCTCAATGAAGGACTCAGAATCAGCAATGTCGATAGCTATTTGATTGGTCTCAACGCGAATGGAGTTTAATTCGGCCTGTTTGGACAGGTATTCGCCTCGTATCCTCTGAATCTGCTCATCGATTATGTCATTCTTGACAGATGATGTAGTAGAATCATAGCTGCTGAGCGCGTTCATCACTCTCTTTAACTGTTCTTCGTTTTCAAGAATCACTTTCTCAACACTTCGTGGGTCCTTCTCCATGTCTGCTTCGTTTAGGACGTCGTAAAGACTGCTGAGCTGACCCTTTATGTTTTCTAATAGTCGTTGGCTATCACGCAGCGATAGCTCGTCCTGATAAAGTGAATCATCATACAGCCCGAAAAGAAGGTCACCTATTGTTCTTCGTGTAAGAGGAGCGTCGAACATTTCATCGCGGAGCAGAGACTGCACACTACTCAGCTGGTCAACGTACATGAGTCGAAGTAATTGATGCATTGTGACATTACTGTCCGCGTCTCCGCGCACTTCCGGCAAACCCAGCGCACTAAAGAAAACCTGCGAGAAGCTACTCTTGTTTTGACTACGTTGAAACGCAAAACTCTGCCACCCTTTGGTGCTGGATTTCTGGGCCTCCTCATATTCGCCCCAGAATATACTCATTGACTGGCGCGGTGAACGGGAAATCTCTCTCTTTAAAGTAACACGAGCACCATTGATCGTCACATCGGCAAGAACGGAATCACACGCTTCGGCCTCCGGTTTCCATTTGGAGAAATCGCCCCCTAACACATAGAAAATGAAGTCAGCAATTGTTGATTTCCCCGAACTGTTAGAACCGCGAATTATGTTTACGCCTTTATGAAATGGTTGGTCATATGCAGTTGCCCCTTTTCCAAAGACCACCAAGCGATTCAACTCGAGAAACGCACCTTGGTTAGGAGTCATAACGGTACTCCATTAAACCAGTTCTAGCCTTCAGGCCGTCAGGACCATAGAAATCTAAGTCAAAAAGAGGGCCCGCGAGAAGCCCAATCAAATCGCGGTCTGTTTCGTTGGCTCTTCTAATCGAATTCGCAAGAGGTGCTGGCAAAGTTTTTGGAGTACGTTTTGCAAAACCTTGCTTGAGCCCACTTGCATCGAGCAGCCCACACGAAACTAGGCAGCACAAAGCACCCTGCTGAAATGGCTCCAGTTGAATAAACACCTTATATGGGTCATGAATGTTTTCGTATGGTCCAAATATATCATGGACCATCTTTCTATACTTTCGTGCGGATTGCGGCATTTTAACACGGGGCAACAATGAAGGGAAGAGCAGATAAAAGTCGAGGACCCGAAGTCGGTCAACCTCAATGTTTTTTGACGCCACGACTTCTAACAGTCTGAGAATACGAAAGACACAATGGTACTCGTCATATATGGGATGGTATATCAGCATTTATCTATACCCATTTAATGTGACAGTTGCCGGTAAGAAAATAGATTGCCCCATTTATCTCATCAGCAAAAAGATCAAGAACGTTGTCCTCCAGCATCTCATGGACGGGTTCAACAATTTTCTCATGTATCGTTTCATGTATAGTCTGTTCCGGGGCCTTAGCTTGGATTAGTGGGTATATGAAGTTGTAGTACCGCGTGTATATCTCCGCTAGAACATGCACGAATATGATCTGGGCGGATTCATACAACTGAAGCTTAAGGAGTTTCTTACAGAATGCCTCTTTGGTGCGTTTCGCGAACTCGCTAAAACCGAGGAAGTTTCCAGCTCCCAGCTTCTCATCTAGTCCCATAACTGTCGCGCCCTGGTCATCGACGTTTGAACAATAGTCTTGGAGTCTGTCGAGTATCTGATGAAACTGGATATCATTTTCCCTCTCGTGCTTGAACCGTTCCACCAATCTCGTCATATACGAGAGCCGAGGGATTTGTGGCCCGTAAGTCTTGACTATGTCCCTGCCGGCTTGATCGCCACCGACGACATTGTCCTTCTGCCCACTCATGTGCGTTCGCCTTTTTTGACTATGTCCCTGCCGGCTTGATCGCCACCGACGACATTGTTTTTCTGAATTGTCTTTGTAACAGTTTTCTTAGTTCTTTTGTAAATGAAACGAAAAGCGAAGGTTAACCCCCCAGCCCCTATCAGTATAGCTATTATTGCCTTAGTGAGATCGTCCATGACCCTTCCCTCCTCTCTGTCATCAGTCACCACGTCAAACACGGGCTGGATAAAGGTCCCCAAAACCCTTGAGTTCCTGATTCAAGTCCCTGCCTTCCCCTATCTTGTCCCAATATCAATCATTTTGCAAGAAATTTCTTCCCGGACACGGGAGCGGACACGGGAGAAGGGGAGAAGGGGGACGAGGGGGACGTAGGGGGACGTAGGGGGACGTAGTTCCGGGGGGACGAGGGGGACGTAGTTCCGTTCATTCCGTTATTCTTCACCCTCTTCATAATACCCATCCATCCCTCTCATCTTCAACAACGCTCATCTTCTTCGTCAGGGAGGGCCATGGGGTCAAATCTTTATCCTTGACTTAAGGCACCCTCGCGCCCCATCTGGGAGGGCCATGGGGGAGGGCCATGGGGTCAAATCTTTATCCTTGACTTAAGGCACCCTCGCGCCCCATCTGCGTCTCCTCCACTATTACCATGTGGAAGCGAATTGTGCAACAAGAAAAACAAAAATGACAAAGCCGTGAAGTACAGGGGGCGGAATAGGGGGACGTAGGGCGGAATAGGGGGCCAATAGGGGGACGTAGTTCCGTCCAGACGAGGGAGACGTAGTTCCGTTCATTCCGTTATTCTTCACCCTCTTCATAATACCCATCCATCCCTCTCATCTTCAACAACGCTCATCTTCTTTGTCAGAAAACGCCGCATCGCCCCCAGTCTCCGGCTTCTTCACTATTACCACTTCGAATCGCGTGGTGCAAGAAGAAAAACAAAAGAAGAAAAACAAAAATGACAAAGCCGTGAAGTACAGGAAGCACTTGTGGGCATGGATGTCCCCTCCAAAAGAAGCGGGGAGGGGAGTACGGGCTACCGGGCGCACGGTCCTCGCCGGGGTCCCGAGGGGGGTCTGTCCAAATCCGGACCCAGGAGGATTGCGCGAAGGCCGGCCGAATTTCGCGGGCGGCACAACAAGGGGGACGTAGTTCCGTTCATTCCGTTTATCCCTCCTGGTTCCTTTCCCTGGCAATCCCGCGCAGTATACTCTGTTTGGACACGTTCAGCGCGCGGGCCACGTCAGTCAGCGCCAATCCTTCTTCCTTCACCGCAACGAAGCTGATATGGCCTCTTGCGAGCACAACCTCCCGCTGTTTGCTCCCGGAGACCAGTTCAGGGATTGACAGCCCGGTCTTTTTCGACACATCTCGCAGCAGGTCATCCATATTCTTCTTCACTTTGGCAGGCTGGACTGTGTCGACCTGCGCTTTTACCGATTCAACAAAATCACTGCTCCCCAGTATTCTCTCATCCGAGGCCCATGCTTCTCTTCCGCGGCGGAGGACGATAATAGGGGACATCCTATATCCCTCCTGTCAAGCAAAAAGTTCGTTCATAACAATTTCAACGGGTTAGCGATATCGGCCTTATTCACAGCGCACCTCTCCTCATATGGTCGGCGAGTCCCTCACTTACGGCGAATCCGCACCTTAGCGTTATCAGCATCCGCTGTGCATCTAGTGCCAGCAAACATCCCTTATCCAGGCTGCATGATTCTGGTGAGAGAGCCCTGCATTGTCCCGCACGAGGTCATATGCCTCTACGTTGGTACTCGGGCTCTCTCGCCGAATAGTAATCTTTTAAGTTCCTCAGGCTATGCAGCCCGGATCGAATTTCTCCTTCTTCTTCATCAAGGTCCATGCAATGACAAGCATCTTTGCCGCAAGCTTCACGCGCATCTTCGTGCCGATCCCCTTCTCCCGCTCCCTGCCTTTGAGCTTGTTGGTGAAGTAGGTCATGAACTGTCTGTTCCTTGTTGACGCGACGAAGGCTGCCTGATAGAGACCGTAGCGGAGATCGGCCTT
>JBEKHB010000053.1:0-28042 GCA_050012495.1 Syntrophorhabdales bacterium | reverse complement strand
ATCCTGCCCATATTCCGAATCTGCTTTCCGATTCCGTGATCCTTGCCCACTCCGAAGAATCAGTTTCACGAGCCTTATCGTCTGCGCGAGCGCCCTCCCCGGGGACTTTCCCTTTGATGGCCCGGCCTACTTTTTCCTGTCCGGGGCTCCGCCCCATTTCTCGAACCACAACGCCTTCACCTCAGGATTTACGGTGTAGAGGGGAAACTCTCCCTTTAGAGCCTGGACGACCTGAGTCATCGGTTTCCTGTTGCCTTCCTTTTCAGACGCAATGGAGTAATACGCGCTGTGACCCGTAAGGATCACGTTGGACATTTTAAGAAGTGCATTCTCCTCGACCAGGGGTTCGTCCAGGGTGACGTCAAGTCCTGCCCCTGCGATAAGGCCTTCATTCAAGGCCCGGATGAGTCCCTCCTGTTCTACGCATGCGCCCCGCGCAGTATTGACAAGATAGCAGGTGGGTTTCATTTGCTTGAACTCCCTGTACCCGATCAGGGCTGCCGTCTCCTCATTCAGGGGCGTATGGACAGAGATGAAGTCCGATTCACTGAGCAAGGTACTCAGGTCCACCGGTTTCACGCCTCGGCTTTCCATAACCGCCCCCAGCACGTACGGGTCATAGGCAATTACCCTCATCCCCAATCCTCTTGCCTTAAGGGCTGTAGCCGTTCCTATCCTGCCGAGACCCACTACGCCAAGGGTCTGGTCCCGCATGCGGAATATGGGGTAAGCGACCTCCATGAGGCTTTTCTTATCCTGATTCAAGCTTACCCGTTTTTGTCTCACAGCCCGATCAGCCTGGAAAAGCTTGCGGTTTAGGGCAAGCATAAGAGCGAGGGCATGAGAGGAGACCTCATCGATACAGTAATCAGGGACGTTTGTGACCACAATGCCTAGTTCGCTCGCTGCCTCCAGGTCCGTGGTGTCGAACCCTACCCCGATACCCGCAACGATCCTGCAAGTATCGAGGTTTGCGAAAACCCGTTTGGTGAATGGATGGAAGGAGGTGATAGCCACGATTGCGTCCGCGCCTTGAGCATGGGCGATGAGATCCTCTTCCGTCACGCACATCTCCTTGCTAAATGTCACATCAAGTCCCGTTAAGAGGTCCTCCCCGGTGTCTACTCCAGGGAGCGGAAAAGCATGAATAACTTTAAAACTCATTTGTCGATCCTCCGTAATCGATCATGACCGATATACTCCACTTACTTCATTCCCCCCAGCAAACCCCCAGATGCCGCTGCATGAGATCTTCGTTGTTTTTCCAATGGTCCGCGGTACCTGGTCTCAAGTCCCCTATCGCTAAGGGAAAAGATCTTTCTCGTTTTTGTATATGCTGTCGAAAGCTATCTTCAGATGTTTCTCTGCCGCCTTTACGGCCATTTTGACATCCCTTCTTTCAACCCCTTGAAGAATCTCTCTGTGGCCCTCGACTGCCCTGCTCACTGTGTCGAAAGAGTTAACCATCTGTCTCCGGATTCTCAGTGCCACGTGGTTGATGACGGGCCGTGCAATATTCTCCAGGAGGGCGTTATGGGCGGCCTTGCATAGGGCCGAATGAAACTCTTCATCGCCTTCTGCCGCCAATTGAAAGTCGATGGGATTGGATTCGAGGCATTTCTCTATTTTGTTGACTGCATTTCGGAGGGCGCTTATGTCTTCTTCGGTTGCTTTTAAAGTCGCATGCTTTGTTACGCCGGCATCCAACACGCTACGGACTTCATAAATGGCGTTCACCGTCTCCCTGTCAAGGGCGATATTTATGGCTTCATCCTTTACCATAATGTTCCGGTCTTTATTCACAAAAGTCCCACGACCGGGACAAACGGTCAATATGTTCATTCCCGCAAGAGCCTTGATCCCTTCCCGGACGGCGGTCCGGCTGACTCCGAGCATGGCGCACAATTGAGACTCCGAGGGCAACTTGTCCCCCGCCTCGAGTTCACCTTTGGAGATCAAGGTCAGAAGCCTCCGAGCCACGGCCTCTGACAGGTTTGTCTTTTTGATCGTTTCCATAGGCTGGTCTACCTGCATAAAGGCATCACTGTATGATGATAATACAGATTAAAAAACCGGGGCCATTCTGTCAAGGAAAAAATGAGACAAATAACAAAAGTGACATTATTTCCGTCCGGTAGGTTTTCTCGCAATCAGGTGGCTGCCAAACTGTGGGTCTTTCGATCTGGGCCGGAAGATGGTGAACTGAAGGTCAGGGTTTGGGGGCGCCAGGCCCTCCCACCCGGAGATCAAGGAGATTCAAAAGGCAAGAAAGCCCGACGTTCAACTTTGCTTCAGCTTCTTTGAGGAATGTGGATAAACTAAAAGTCAGGAAACTCCAGTAAAAAAACCTTGACAGGAACAACGTGGCATTGTACATCTGGATAATGCTCCCTTCGTCGTCTGCGTGTTTCAGCGTACGTTGGCGGGCACGGTAAGGCCGGTTATCAGGTGCGCGGGTCGGGGAGACCCGCCGGCCGATGAAGAATCTGCCTATGGGTGACGCGAAAACAGGGCAGAAGATCCGGAAATTGACGACTCAGCCTGAAAGGGGGTAACCCATGGAGAAATATTTTTTGAACGGCCACAAGGGCAAGACCTATTTCCAACTTCCCGAGGCCTGGGAAGTGATAAAACATGCAGAGCTGAAGCCTGACAAAGCCAACAAATCCATTTCCGAGCTGTTACGCGACTCGATCACCAATCCCATAGGTACTCCACCGCTTAGCCGGCTCGTCAAGGATAAAAAGAAGATCGTCATCATCGTGGACGACCCTGCGCGGCCCACGCCAAAAAAGGCGATGTTGACCCCTCTAGTGGAACACCTCCGTGAATCCGGCGTACAACACAGCCAGATCACGGTCCTAATAGGCACTGGGACTCACAGACCGGTGCCTGAGGCCGAAATAGCACGGCTCTATGGAGAAGCGCTCTGCAAGGAAGTCAGGTTTGTCACCCATGATTGCCATGCTGAGGACCTGGTCTCCGTGGGAACCTTGAAACACGGGGGAAACCTGAAAATTCATCCGCTGGCGGCCGGCGCGGACTTCAGAATCGCCGTCGGTTCCGTTCTTCCCCATCCTTTCGCTGGTTTCGGAGGTGGCGCGAAGGCTGTGCTCCCCGGCATCGCGAGCTATGAGTCAGTCCGGGACCATCATGTAGAGCTGATGATCGACAAAGGTACATTCGTAGGAAACAGGGAAAGCAACCTCTTTCTCAATGAGATCCTCGAGGCGGGCAGGCTGGCCAAACTCGATTTCATCGTCAACGCAGTGTATGACTCCGATGACGACGTGAAAGCCATCGTGGCCGGCCACTTTGAAGAGGCTCACCGGGCAGGCGTCGAGATGTGCGTGAAAGAGTTGGGCGTGCGTTTCGATCAGCCCGCGGACGTGACATTGCTGTCGTCTTTTCCTTATACGGAGGGCCCTCAAGTTCTGAAGCCCCTGTGTGTCTCGAATGTGGTGACAAAGAAAGGCGGCGTGGTGATACTCTATGCGAGCTATATCAAGGACGGCGGGTTTGCGGAGCCACTTCTCGGGGCCTTTGACACCGCCTTTGCAAAAGCAGGGGGCGACGTGAAGCAGCTTATCGTGGATAACACCCGTGACCATAAACCGCTCATCCCCGGCCTCGCAATGGACTTCAATTCCGCCCTCAATATGACAATGCTCTTCGCAAGCCGCACCAGAATGTTCCTTGTTTCAGAAGACGCCGACAAGGCACAGGCTGCCCGCCTGGGCTTCGACTACACCACTTCCCTTCAAGACGCCATCGACAGGGTCGCAAAGGATGTTCCCAGGGCGACGGTCAATATCCTCCCGTCAGGAGGGGTCGTGTTGCCTATGATACCAGAGAGTATGCGGATTGAGTGGTGACGCGGCCCCAATGGGCCGGGCGCTTAGTGCCTGGCTTTGTCGTCAGCGGGGCCGCGGCGTCCTGACATACACGAAAGCTCCGGCGCCTGGCCCCTTGATTTCGCTTTATCCACCGAAAATCGCCGCAGCCGAGAAAAGACCTTACCCGATTCATCCGGCAACGCAGTACTTGTCTTGCGTCACAAAAGCTCGCCATTACCCCTTGAAAGATGGCATCAGAGTTAGGAATCTTTGAGTCACACTTCCAGGCAGAAAAAGGGTCCCCATCAACTCCTCAAACTACTCTAAGTTGGCTTCCCATCATGACTTTAGCCCTTTAAAAAGATTTCTCTTGATTAAACCAATGGTTTATTTTATTCCCGATTACCTCAAGCCTGTATTGACCATGGCATACTTCACGGGCATGAGGAAGACCGAGATTCTTTCTCTTACCTGGGAACAAGTCAACGTGTTTGAGAAAAAGATTACCCTTGAGGCGGGCACAACCAAAAACAATGAAGCCCGCATTATCTATCTGACCGACGAACTATACGATACGATTCTCAATCTGAAAAGAATACGGGATATGTACTTCCCTACCTGCCCTTATGTCTTCTTTCGGCAAGGGCAGAGAATCAGGGACTTTCGTGAAGCATGGAAAGGCGCTTGTGCCCGCGCCATGGTCACAGGGAAACTGCTTCACGATTGCAGACGCACGGCAGTAAGAAACATGATAAGGACCGGGACTCCTGATGGGGTGGCTATGAAGATTTCAGGCCACAAGACCCGGTCAGTATTCGACCGGTACAATATCGTAAGCGAGGACGACTTGAGAGAAGCGAGCGAGCGGCTATCCCGTGCCCATGCAGCAGTGAAAGAAACCACCGCTCAGGCACAGTCGGGCACAATTGCGGGCACAATCCCATTTAAGAAGCACGATTGAGATGTTCATGAGAAGACCGGAAAGCCTTGAAATAACTGGTGCCGAAGGCGGGAATCGAACCCGCACGGGGTGTGAGCCCCACCGGATTTTGAGTCCGGCGCGTCTGCCTGTTCCACCACTTCGGCCCGTCCTATTTTATGCGGTTTTAAATCGGGTGTCAACGTCTCACTGCGGTCGTCACGATGTAGTTCTCAAATCCCTCATTTCGGCGGGCAACGGAAGCCTTTGCGTTGGATAACCCTGCTTTTTGTAGTATAATCTACCACGGCTCTATGGAAGCTGAGGGAGCCGGACAAAAGGTTGCCGGGCGCACGAAGAGCGACACTGGAGCTTCGGTTGGCTGAGGAAAGGACTCATAGCATTAAGCCGGGTCAACGGGAACGGGATCGCACCGCGGCGGCGCCGAAACCGGAAATCAGGCTTAATCTATGGCTGGAGACGACCGAAGGCGTGCTGTTCGGGATGGGGCGTGCTCAGCTTCTGGACAAAATAGAGGAATGCGGCTCCCTCAGGAAGGCGGCAGGGGAGATGAGCATGTCGTACAGGGCGGCCTGGGGTAAGATAAAGACGACGGAGAAGGTACTTGGTTTCAAGCTGGTCGAGAAGGACCGGGGGAATAAAACGGGGTATCGATTGACCGAGGCCGCCAGGGCGTTGAAAACAAGCTACCGGGACTGGCATCGGGCGATGGAGAAGGAAGCCCTTCGAATGGCGCTGGAGCTGTTTCCGCAGATCATCACTCCCGCGGAGCCTCGACCCGCCGTAAAGGACTCACCATAATGGGCACTCGCTCACGCCCGATCTGCTCACCACCCATCGCAGTCGCGCGTCTCACGGCCGATGTCCCATATTTCCCTTGATTCGCGAAGCGGGTTATGTTATGTCATAAATGACATGATACACGGCAGGAAGAGGTGAACGAGCCTGCCGCAGGATCGGGCGTCATCGCGAGGGGCTCACGGGGGGGGCGAGGGATGACTGGACATGACGGGGAAAACAGCATAGAGGAGGCGTTATGGGCCAGATCAGACTATCCATTGACAATCGTGAGGTGCAGGTAGAAGAAGGGACGACTATTCTCCAGGCTGCCGGGAAAGCGGGCATCGAGATTCCATATCTCTGCCACGAGGAGGATTTGAGCCCCGTGGCGGCGTGCCGCCTGTGCGTCGTCGAGGTGGACGGCGCCCGCAATCTGGTTGCCTCGTGCGCCTATCCTGTTGCCCCGAACATGGTGGTGCGGACGGGTACGGACCGGGTCCTGGCAGCGCGAAAACTGGTGGTGGAGCTTCTACTCTCCGATCACCCCGCCGACTGCATGACCTGCGAGAAGAGCGGTGACTGCAAGCTTCAAAGCCTGGCTTACTCGATGGGGCTGAGCCGCTCGCGGTTCGAGGGAGAGCAGCACCACTACCCGGTTGATCTTTCCAACCCCTTCATCGTCCGCGATTATAACAAGTGCGTCCTGTGCCAGCGGTGCGTGCGGGCATGCGAAGAGATTCAGGGCAACTCGGCCATCGATTACGCCCATCGGGGGTTCGACACCAAGGTGACTGTCCCTTTCGACCGCGGCCTTGAAGGGAGTGACTGCGTCTTCTGCGGTCAATGCGTGGCGGTCTGCCCCACCGGCGCCCTGACCGAGAAGAAGGCTCAAGGGCTGGCGCGCGCCTGGGAAACCGGAAAGGTGAGAACCACCTGCCCTTACTGCGGGGTAGGATGCCAATTGTGGCTCCACGTCAAGGACGGCCGGATCACCAAAGTGACGGCCGTCAAGGACGCCCGGCCCAACAGGGGGCGGCTGTGCGTCAAGGGGCGCTTCGGCTACGATTTCATCTACTCTGAAGACAGGCTGAAGACGGCGCTTATCAGGACCGAACCAGGTCAATTCCGGGAAGCATCCTGGGACGAGGCCCTCGATCTGGTGGTGACACGGTTCAAGGAGATCAGTGCAAAGTATGGCCCCGACGCCATAGGCGGGGTAAGCTGCTCCCGGAGTATCAACGAAGACTCCTACCAGATGCAGAAGCTCTTCCGCGCATGTGTCGGCACCAATAACATCGATAATTGCGCCCGTACCTGACACGCCCCTACCGTCGCCGGGCTGGCGACATCATTCGGGTCGGGGGCAATGACCAATTCATTCGCCGAATTCGACAAGGCGCGGATGTTCTTCGTCATAGGCTCCAACATGACAGAAGCCCATCCGGTTGCCTCCACCTTCGTCAAAAACGCCGTAAGGAAGGGTGCGGAGCTCTACGTCGTCGATCCCCGCGCCACGGACCTTGCAAAGGCCGCCACGGAGCATCTGCAGATCAGGGTGGGGAGCGACATCGCCCTGCTCAACGGGCTCATGCACGTGCTCATTACCGAAGACCTTTACGACAAGGGGTACGTCGATTCATGCACCATGGGCTTCGAGGAGCTGAAACGGAAGGTCCTGGAGTACCCGCCGGAACGGGCGTCCGAAATATGCGGCCTGGACGCGGAGGCGATCCGCCGGGTCGCGAGGCGGCTGGCTGCCGTGAAGCCGGCAATGCTTATCTACACCCTCGGGATCACCGAGCACACGAGCGGGGTGAACAATGTGATGAACTGCGCCAACCTGCAGATGCTCCTGGGCAATGTGGGCTTCGAGTGCGGCGGCGTGAACCCCCTCAGGGGACAGAACAACGTCCAGGGGGCCTGCGACATGGGTGCCCTGCCGAACGTCTTTCCGGGCTATCAGCGTGTCGACGACGCGGGGGCGCAGGCCAAATTCAGGGCCGCATGGGGCGTGGAGAAGCTGCCCGAAAAGCCGGGAATGATGCTGCCTGACATGATGGAAGGTCTCCTTGACGGCAGGATCAAAGCCTTCTATGTCTTCGGCGAAAACCTTGCGAATACCGAGCCTGATATCAGGCATGTCGAGAAGTGCCTGTCGTCGGCCGAATTCCTGGTGTGCCAGGACAACTTCCCCACGGAAACAACCCGTTTCGCCCATGTGATCTTTCCCGCTGCCGCATGGAGTGAAAACGATGGCACCTTCACCAACAGCGAACGGCGGGTGAGCAAGGTGCGCGGGGTGAGCAAGGCCCCGGGAGTCGCGAAACCGAACTGGTGGATATTCAAGGAGATCGCTAAGCGCATGGGGCATGACTGGGCCTCCGACAGCGCCCGGGAATTGTGGGATAACGAAATATCCGTGCTTGCCCCGGCAATGGCCGGCATCAAGTATGCGCGTCTCGAAGGAGATGGTCTGCAGTGGCCCGTCCTGGGGGAGGAGCACCCCGGCACCACGTTCTTGCATAAGGACGGCCATTTCACCTGCGGCCTCGGGCGATTTGTCCCGGCTGACTGGACGCCGCCCGCTGAAGTCGCGGACACGGAGTATCCCTTTGTCCTGAGCACGGGACGGAGGCTCTACCATTATCACACCCGGACTCAGACCGGTCGCGCCGCCGGCTTGAACAAGCTCTTGAGTGAGGAGACGGCCGATGTGTCGCCCGAGGATGCGAGGGCGATGGAGATTGCAGACGGCGAGATGGTCCGGGTGAAATCACGGCGCGGCGAGGTGCGGGTCAAGGCCAGAATAACCGACCAGGTCCCCCGGGGAATGGTATGGATGGCCTTTCATTTCCGCGACGCCTGCGCGAATTGGCTGACCAACCCTGCCTTCGACCCCGTATGCAGGACCGCGGAGTACAAGGCCTGTGCGGTAAGGATCGAGAAGCTGTAGGCCGGGAGGCGCGCCGAAAAAAGGGGTGCCGCACCTTTTGACTATAAGCCCGTTGTGCGCCGCTGCCGGGGTTCTAAGCCGCCGGCATGAGCCGGAAAGAGAGCGATGATTATGCAGAAAATACTCGCGTACACCTTTGATGAATATGCGGCTCTCGTGCGGTCCTTTCACGGAAGCGCCGCGCCCGGGGTGATGATCGGCGGATTCATGATCGATCTTGTCTACCGGCATCTGCCGCCCGGAGGACTCTATGATGTCGTCTGTGAGACAGCCACGTGCCTGCCCGACGCCGTCCAGCTCCTTACCCCATGCTCCATCGGAAACCGGTGGCTCAAGATCATCGATACAGGCCGCTACGCCCTGACCTTCTATGAAAAAAGGACAGGCGCGGGGGCGCGGGTATATCTTGATTGCGGCAAGCTCGATCCGTGGTATGAGATCAAGGAGTGGTACCTGAAGCTCACTCCGAAAGAGGCCCAGAACGCCGGGTCGCTGCTCAATCAGATCAGGGAAGCGGGAACGGACATATGCTCCATCGAGGAAGTGCGGGTATCTCTCGGCTTCTTCGGCAAAAAGAAGAAAGATCCGATTGCCGTCTGCCCTGCCTGCAAAGAGGCCTATCGTTCCGCTGATGGGGCGGCAGTCTGTCCTGCCTGCCGTGGCGGCCTTTTGCCCTATCCATCGGGACACCGTGCGGCCGGAAGGAGTCGGACGGCTTAGCCGCCGATGCCCTCCTGGCAACGGGGTCCCTGATAGGGATTATCGCTGCTAATGTCCGATGACGCCGGGAAGCTGCCGGGAGATCAGAGTTCCTTTTTCTCCAGTATGCAGGCCTTGCCGGTCTCCCGGTCGTGTTGGTGCGCCTTCAGTTTCTGAAGCACCTCGTCGAGCTGCCTGGCCAGTTTCCTTATCCCGGAGGATTCGATCTTTGCCTCGAGGTCCGAAAATTGGCTCCGGATCCGGCTCACGGCTTCCTCAAGGGCATCAATCCTTGCATTGACATCCGGGACGACGACGGCCGGGACGGGCTCGCTCACCCCTGCCAATCTTACCCGCCGTTTCCTCGGCTTCTTTTCCTGTCCCTGCTCCTGCTGGGTTGACCAGGAGAGGTTCCAGGCCAGATTGTATTTTTCGAGGATACCGGATTTTGCCTTCGGTACTAACTGCTGGAGCAACGCGTCGAATTGTTCCTGACTCCGTGCCTGCCGTATTGTCGCTGCCAATTTGTAGACCTCGGTATCCTGAGGAGTGCGATCCTCCCCCGTTCTCCGCTTGGTAAACGACAGGACCCTTGCAAGGGTCGTGGCGACCTTCAGCCGCGTCGCCTTATCTTTCGGGTCGGCAGTTGTTGCCTTGAGGATGTCGGTAATCTCTGACGGATACTGCTGAAGAATGGACTCCCTATCATATGCCATGCGAAACCTCCGATCTGAAGTGTGGTTTTGAACTGCACCAATTAGAAACAATAGCACACTTGAAACCTTTTTGCGAAATGATTTATTGAATTGCGGCATGAATTCCGAAAATTATTTTTCCCTCGGCACTCTATCGCGTCCCCCGGGTGCGGGCGCGGACCTTCGTTATGCGCGACTTTTAGAGCCGGTTCCTGAAATAGTTGTTGTAATTGTGCGGCATTTCTCTGATAATGACGGAAAACCGCAAGGAGGGACTGGAACATGACGGAGATCCGGGAATGGTTTAAGAAGCAGCAGGCGGAAAGGACTATGAAGGCGTTGCAGAAGAACAATTTCGCTGCGCGGTTTGTCCTGAAAGCAAAAGATGCGGCAAAAGAGGTTTTCACAATGATTCCGGACGGTGCAACCGTAGGGGTCGGCGGCTCGGTGACCCTGACGGAGATCGGGTTTTTCGATGAAGCCGCCGGCCATCCGGTCACGCTCTTGAATCCGTCTCCCCTTCCTTCGATGGAGGACTTCCTGAGAATGCGCAGGGAGATGTTCCTTGCCGATGTGTATGTCAGCAGCAGCAATGCCGTCACTGAAGACGGCAAACTCTACAACATTGATGGTACCGGCAATCGGGTCGGCTCCATGACGTTCGGGCCCAAGAAGGTGATTCTGGTCTGTGGGATCAACAAGATCGTGAAGGACCTCGACGCGGCCGTGAGCAGGGTACAGAACCGGGCCGCTCCCATGAATGCAAGGAGGCTTGCACTAAAAACGCCGTGCGCGGAAACCGGTGTCTGCGCAGATTGCGCTTCTCCCCAAAGGATATGCAATGTCTATGTCGTGACGGCCAAAAAGCCCGTCTGGACCGACGTCACGGTGCTCCTTGTGGGGGAACCATTGGGGTTTTGACAGATATAATAAAATAGCCCCTTTTGGCTTGCAGCCGGATTTTAAAGGATATAAACTTTCTCAAGCACCTTTATCGGTCGTGAGGCAGGCCCATTCGACGAGTGAGTGGCAGGCCTGGCGGAGCAGCAAAGGAGACCGGAGCGTGAAAATAGACCAGGCCGACCCGAAAGACGCCGGGCGGCGCCGCCGGGCTGAAGCACGGCTGAGAGGGGAAGAGAGGAAAACAGGACCTTTGCCCGCGGACGAAAACGCCAGGCAGGTGGTCCACGAGATCCAGGTCCATCAGATCGAGCTGGAACTGCAGAACGAGGAGCTCAAACATGCCAGGGAAGAGCTCAAGAGACAGTTAGAAAAGTACTCCGACCTCTATAACTTTGCCCCGGTAGGTTATTTTACGCTCGACAGAGCCGGGACCGTCAGGGAGGCCAATCTCGGCGCCGCAAAGCTCCTCGGGATCGAGCGGTCCCGGTTCGTGGGGAAGCGCCTGAGGTCTTTCCTGTGCCGTGAATCGCGCCACGTCTTCGATGGGTGGCTCAGACAGATGTATGAGGAAACGGCCGCGGAGAAGTGCGAGGTGGCGCTCCTCACCGCGGGGCACCTGCCCAGGTACGTACAGATCGAAGGCGCCCTCGCAAAATCCGACGACACCCCGGTCCGGCAATGCCGCGTGGCAATGATCGATGTCACCGGACGCAGACGGGCCGAGGAGGCACTCAAGCAACACCGGGATGAACTTGAACTCCTCGTAGAAGAAAGGACCGCGATGCTCAGTGAAGCCTGCGATGAGCTTCGGGCAGAGGTCGAGGAGCACAAGGGGGCCGAAGCGGAACGTCTCCGGCTTGAAGATCTTCTCCTCCAGTCTCAGAAGATGGAGGCCATCGGTACCCTTGCCGGCGGCATCGCCCACGACTTCAACAATATGCTCGCAATTATCATGGGGAATACCGAGATGGCCATGGACGACGTCAGGGACGGCGTGCTCCCGGGGCGAAGCCTGGATCATATACTGAGCGCCGTAAAACGGGGCAGAGACCTCGTAAAGGAGATCCTCACGTTCAGCCGCAAAGCACAGCGGGAGAGGACACCCACAGATGTTATCTCCGTCCTGCATGAGACATTCAGTCTCCTCCGCTCGACCCTTCCCACCACTATCACGATGTCCCTCGATATACAGAGCGAATCGGGCATCATGCTCGGCGACCCCGTACAGGTGGAGCAGATCCTGATGAACCTCGCGACAAACGCGGCCCATGCAATGCGGAATGCCGGCGGCACACTCGCGATCCGTCTTATCGATGCTGCCTTTCAATCCGACGACATCCTCCCCGACCCCGATATGAAGCCCGGCCGGTACCTCAAGCTGATTGTCGAGGACACGGGGACCGGCATGACCGACGAAGTGCGTAGCCGCATATTCGAGCCTTTCTTTACAACGAAGGGAGTAGGCCAGGGCACGGGTATGGGTCTTTCCGTCGTCTATGGGATTGTGAAAAGCTACAACGGTGCTCTCGAGGTTGAGAGCACACCCGGCAAAGGGTCAACCTTTGCCATTTACCTGCCCAAAGCAGAAAGCCCGGCAGGAAATGGAGAAGATGCAGCAAAAGTTGTGTGGGGCAACCAGGAGCATGTACTTTTTATAGACGACGAGCACCCCCTCACCGAGGTCGCGGAAGCCATGCTGAAAAAGCTTGGGTACAGGGTGACCGCCATGACCGATAGCAGAGAAGCATGGAAGCTCTTTCTTGAAGACCCTCGCGCGTTCGACCTCGTTATCACCGACCAGACGATGCCGGACCTCACCGGTGTAACGCTGGCGCAAAAGATGATACGGATACGACCGGATGTTCCGGTCATAGTGTGCACAGGCTACAGCGAGACGGTGTCGCCGGAAGAGGCACGGAAGGCCGGTGTACGGGAGTTCCTCATGAAGCCGCTCGTCAGGGACGAGCTGGCCGCGGCAATACGGCGGGCGCTGGACGGGGTAGAAGGCGGACAATAGGTCTTACCATACCCACGGCTGCGTCGGTTCTTCCCCTCGCCACCTTCCCCTCCCCCCTCCTCACTCGCCCCTCCAGCGGCACGGTTATTGCAGTTTTATCTCCGGCATCCATTGGGAAATGCCATTGCTCATTGACCGCGCTCGCAAAGGAGTTACCGTGAATATGTATCTTTTGAAGGCCCAGTGGGAACTTTTCGGCCTCCGGGCGCCGGCTTTCTCGTGGCTGGTCTCTGCCGGACTCATTGTGTATTGCGCGTCGATTTTACTTCGGCAATTGCGGGAGTCAAAAATCCGACAGCACACCCTCTCCGTTGCCGACAGAAGGCTCGACGCGCTTCACCCGGGACGCTCCCCAGCGCAAAACCGTCGAAGCGGCATCTCCGGACGACTTTTCCAGGAAATAGACGAGGTCTTCAATGATCTGCCTCTCCTGGGGACTGCATGGCAGACCGTTTCCTCTTCCATGATACACAGGACCGACAGGAACGGAGAGGAACGTTTTTGGATCGCCGAGGACATCGGGGCTGTATTCGACGAATCGACGAGCCCGGGGAGCCAGGGCTACAGGAATGCATCCGCTATCATCACGGGAGTGGGCCTTCTTGCAACCTTTCTTGCGATCCTTGTTGCCCTTCTGGACGTGCGGTTGGCGAACAACAGGATCCAGGGGCTCGACCTGCTGATCCATGGGCTTTCAGGGAAATTCCTCTCTTCGGTGGTTGCCGTTGCCTGTGCCACCACCCTTGTCTTCTTTGAGAAGGGTCTTTTTCACCCGGTGAAGGTGCGTACCCTCGCCCTTGGCGCGACCCTGAGAAACCTGTTGCCCAGATTGACGCCCTCCCAGATATTGCTCGATAGCCATCAGGAGATCGTCGACCGGTTGGAGGCCTTAAGGGGCAAAGACGCGGCGTCTGCCTTCGAGCTGAGTCAGGGTCTGGCCCATGCCATCGAGCCCGCCCTCGACAGGATGGCAGTCACCTTCAATGAATCCCTCACCGGCGCCGCTTCCGGCCAGTTCGGGCAGATGTCGGAATCGCTGGGAAGCACCGCGTCCATGCTTCAGCAGATGAACAGCCAACTGGCCATGACCGGCAGCGTCCTGAATGATCTGGTGGAGCTGGCCACACGCACGGCCGGCCATGAGGCCGTGAGCCGGCAGACCCAGATCGAGCAGATGACGGGGGCTGTGGGCAACCTCATGGGAAGACTGCAGGACCATACGGGAGAGTCGATGGGCTCCATGGAAAAGGCCATGGCCGCCATTACCCTTGATATGTCCCATAAGATGACGGACCTTTCTACCCGGATGGCCGCCGTCATCGAGCAGACTTCCGAGAGATCGACGGGCAGCGCGAGAGAGGTGCTAGACCAGGCAGGCGCCCTTACGTCGAGAAGCACGGAGCAGTTGGCAGCGCTCCTCGAAAGACACAGCGCCGAGATGGGGAGGGTGGACGCGTTGAGGGACGCCCTCGACAACACTCTCAGGCAGTTTACGCACGCATTGGAACGGCACAACGAGACGACGGAGGGTCTTTCGAGCCTGACCGCGGAGGTAAACAGGAACATCTCATCCCTGGCCGGGATATCGCGGTCGGTTGCAGAGAGCCAGGAGACGGCAGCGCGCATGCTTGCCTCAAGCTCCGGGCAGATCGAACGCTTAACGGGGTTTGCCCGTGAGCAGGAGGAGGTATGGCAGCGGATCCAGGCATCGATGACCGGTTATGACACGATGTTTCAGACTGTGGAGGGCCATGCCAGGGAACTCCTCGCCCAGATCGCCCGGCACCTCGGCGGCTATTCGAGCGTCACGGAAAAACACTTCACCCTCCTCACGACGACCGCCGACAACTTCATTTCTCAGGCCACCGGACGCCTCTCGGGCTCCATTGACGAGTTGGGAGAACAGCTCGATGAGCTGCACGACGCCGTGAACAAGATGGCGTACGCTTCGCAGAATATGAGGTAGCCGATGCCACAGGGCAGAAGCGACGCGGTATTGTCCAATTCGTTTGTCGATCTCATGACCTCTCTGGCCGTGATCTTCATCCTGCTGCTCTGCGCATCCCTCAACAATGCACAGGAGGAGAGACAGACGACAAGGAATTCCGTCCTTGCAGAGATGCGAAGCGCCCTCAAGGAGTTCGTCTCCGGCGGGATAGAGGTGCGGACGGACCCTAAGGACCCTCTCGGTCTTCTCGTCCTTGTGCCTGAAGACCTCCTGGGCTTCAGGCTTGACCGCGCCGATATCTCCCCTGCGGGTAATGCCTTCTTACGGGCCTTTATACCCAAGCTCTCCGCTGTTGTCTGCTCCCCCCGGTTTGCACAGGAAGTAAACTCGATCATCGTCGAGGGACATACGGATTCGTCCGGGACGGCCCGGCATAACTGGGACTTGAGCCAGAAGAGGTCCATGTCCGTTGTCCGGGCCGGCCTGAACATCCTCGATGACGGCGGCATGCGGGCGGAGAAGGCCGCGTTCCTTCAGCTCTTGTCCGCGACGGGGAGGGGCAGCGCAGAGCTCGTCAAGGACGCCTCAGGGGAAGAGAATACCCGCACGAGCAGACGCGTCATATTCAAGCTCCGTTTTCGCTCCATCGAGCAGATACCGGTCCTGGAAACCTTAAAAGCAGCGAGAGGATGAATGGACCACCCGCAAAAGAATGATGACGTCCCGCTGAAAGACCTGAGCTCTCTCATACGGGAGCTGGTGAACGATCTCGATGACGCAGCCCGGCGTATCACGAAAAAGCCGGCGGCGGTATGCCTTCGGAACCTGCAAAGCACGGTGTATGGCATAGACGCCCCTGTAGTGCACCGTGGCGCGCCCCTCGAACGGTACATGTTGGAGTGGCTGGAGTTCGTCAGCGGCAACAAGGAATCCCTCGATAAGAGGGCCATCAGGTTCCTCTGCTGGGTACCCGAGATCGCCATCGACGTCAGGTTCCTTGCGTGCGTTCAGAGTTCCGGAATCGAGCTTAACCGGCGGACCCTTGCCGGCCTCGTCCGATCGTGCCACTGCATGTGGGAGAGTATGCCGCCTGATACCGAGTCCGTCCGGATCATACAAGGTCTGCTGCACCGGTACAGAGGGACCGATCAGGTTTTGCGCAAATGGCAGTCAGCCACCGAAGCCCTCCTCGCGAGCGATGCCCCTCGGGTCATGGCCGACAAGCTCGTTGGCGGCGGAAGGAGTCTCGCCGCCTTCATCGACGAATGGCGCATCGAGCCTCAGTCGGCCTTCTTCCAAAGGATGGTCGAGATCGCGACCGCCACGTGCCGCAACCGGCTCGACCGGCTTACGGGCACTCCCCTTGTCCTGTTTTTCAGAGACCTTCTGCCATGGCCCGGATGGAAGCCGTCCACGTTCAAAAAAGAGATCGGCGCCCTCATCCGGCACAACCCCATGAGCGACCGGTCACGGGAGGCGGTCCAGAGGTTCATTCTCCATTTCGAAGGGCTTGGCGACCCGCGTCTTTCCGCCAACCGGGTCAAGTGGAGCGAGGTGCCGGATCAAGCCAAAGACCGCCTGATCCGGTGGCTTCGCCGGGAGAACCCCTATGCCTTCTCGGAGCACGTGTATCAGCAGGGCAAGGGATGGGTATGGAGGCAGAAGGCTTCCCTGGGGGACCCGCTGTCGTTCGAGGACTCCTGAAAAACTTGACTTTCATTCCGGCGTTGGCATAGAGTCATGCAGTCAGTGAATGTGAAAGCAACGGGTAAAGGTGAGGCGATGTTGAGCATACGTACATGACATGAGACAGGTGCACCGGGTGGTGCACGTTGTTTCGCCTCCATACGCCTGGTAATGGAGCAGATTCTCCCCGCAGGAACGTAACCCCCCTTCGGGCTTCTCCTTATGCGTGCCGGCGTATGCCGGCTTTTTTGTCTGTTCGCCGCTTCCGGTCCGGCGGCAGGCAAAACGCGAAGGGAGGAGCACTTGGATATACAACTCACCCATCATGCCCGCTTCGGCGGGTGCGCGGGGAAAATAGGCCCCGGCGATCTCTCGAACATACTCTGCGGCATGGATATCCCCGAAGACTCCAACGTGATCGTCGGGCTCAAAGGATTCGAGGATGCGGGGGTATACCGGATCAACGACGATCTGGCCCTTGTTCAGACCGTCGATTTCTTCACCCCTGTGGTGAACGATCCCTACCGGTTCGGCCAAATTGCCGCAGCGAACGCCTTGAGCGACATTTATGCTATGGGCGCCCGGCCCATAACGGCCCTTAACATCGTCTGTTTCTCTCCCCGGAAGTTCGATATCGCTATATTGCGGGAGATTCTCCGCGGAGGCGCCGACAAGGTGAGGGAATCGGGCGCAAGCCTCCTCGGCGGACACAGCGTCGACGACGAGGAGGCTAAGTACGGGCTTTCGGTAACAGGCCTCGTCCATCCGGAAAGGATTGTGAGGAATGAGGGCGCACAACCGGGTGATCAACTCATCCTCACCAAGCCCCTCGGCACGGGCATTCTCATAACGGCGATGAAAGGCGACCTTGTTTCAAAGGAAACGGAAACGCATGTGATCGCGGTCATGGCCACGCTCAACCGCCGGGCATCGGAAGTCATGCTCTCGGTTGTTACCCACGCGGCGACCGACGTGACCGGATTCGGTCTTGCCGGTCATCTCAAGGAGATGATAAAGGAGAGCCTCGGGGCAGACGTCCATGCCGACACACTGCCCTATTTTCCCGAGGCGGAAGAGCTGTCGGCCAAGGGATTTCTCCCGGGCGGCTTTTACAAAAACAGAGATTTCTACGCCCCCTTTGTGGAGGCGGGAATCGGCGGGTTTCCCCTTGAACTCATCTTCGACCCGCAGTCGTCAGGCGGGCTGCTCATCGCCCTGGCCAAAGATGAGATGGATGGGTTCGCTCGTGAGGCATCCCGGCTGTCTCTGGATTACTGGGTGATAGGCGCCTTCGTGGAAGAGCCTAAGGGAAGGATACGCATAACGTGATGTCGCCGAGGCAGCCCGTGGGATAGTCGAGAAAACGGTGCTCCCCTGAAGTGATCGTCAGGTATTGCGCCTCTCCGGGCTCGTAGTAATACCACTCCGCGCTGTTTTGGCATGACTTGTGCGGCCACAAAAACTCATCCGACCCTACGCCTTCCATGACGATCAGGGCGACGTGTTTTTCTAAGAGATCCTCTTCGAGTGCGTGCCGGATGCCGGTGATGGCGGGCGCGGTGTGCCCCGGTGCATACAGGGGCACATTGAAATTAAGGGACGGTATCATTACCGGGGTCCTTATGACATCGCTTGGTGGTCTTGAACGCATAGCCCTCACGCGCAAGCATCAGGGGCGGGCGGCTCAGCAACGCCTTCATGTGTGATTTTTTGGTAGTTTTCACAAAATGCCGCAAATAACACTTGACAATATACAAAGCTGTGTTATACTATGAACAAAGGGTGGGTAACCCAAAGGCAGCCAGTAGGCGAAGGGAATATCCGAGACCGAAGCCCTCTTTCAACTTCGGGACCTCTTCACCGAAAGCGGAAACAGACCCTCCAGCGCGCGGGAGCCTCTGTGAAGCCTGGTGGCCCCACCTCTTTTTTTGTCCCGCGAGGCGATCCTGACAACCTTCCTTCAGCACCGTTCTATACCCTAAAACAACAATTTCCCCTTGATGGTACGCCCAACGGGTGCGGCTGATGACTTGTGACCCTTGGCTGGCGCCTCAAAGTGCAGTTTCATGGTTGCTTCTTCTCTTTTTTGCGGGGTCTCGATTTGGCGGCAACCTCCAGGGCCTTGGCCGCATCCCGCTCGGCCTCTGCTTCGAAGAAGGCACGCCTGAGCACTGCAAAGCGGCCGTATTCCTCTTCGGCCTTCGCGTCGGCGCTTTCTTTGCTCACGGTTCCGGCATTGGGAAGGATACGCCGTTCGTTGAAGACCAAAAACTCATTTAACTTCGTCTCCCAACCCTTCAGAAAAACCTGTCTGCGACGACGGGCCTGATCCTCGGCGTAATCGAGCCACATGACCACAATCCTGTTCAGCTCCGTGATTTCGTCCTCTGTGAGATAGTTCCTTGCGACGGTGACATCCGCCTTTCGGACTGAGCCTCCCTTCCAGGCGGTCAAACCCATGTTCGGCCTGGTATGGTCGGCCCGTACGGCAATAAGCTCCGCCGCCGTCTTGCCGGTTGCGGCAAAGTGCAGCCGGTTCTGGATGGATTGAAAGAACTTCATCGTATCTTTATCATTTGCCTCATAGTCGGCGGCAAGGGCAAAAATCTCCCTTACCCTCAGATACATCCGGCGCTCGCTGGCCCGTATATCCCGTATGCGCTCGACAAGCTCATCGAAATAGTCAGGCACAGCCGAGCCCTGCACGGGCGGATTTTTCAGTCGCTCATCGTCCATGGTGAAGCCCTTGACCAGGTATTCACGCAGCCGTTCCGTGGCCCAGCGTCTAAACTGGGTCCCCCGGGGTGAACGCACCCGGTAGCCTACGGCGAGGATACCATCAAGGTTATAGTATTCAATCAGCCGCGACACCTCTCGCTGCCCTTCCCGACGAACTATTCGGAATTTCCGAATAGTTGCCTCCGGGGCCAGCTCAGCCTCCTCGTAGATGTGCTTAAGATGCTCGCTCACCGTTGCCACCGAGACCTGAAAAAGGTCGCTTATGAGCGCCTGGGAGAGCCAGAGCGTCTCCTGCTCGAAACGGCACTCGACACGGCTCTTCCCATCCTCCGTCTGATACACAAGGAATTCACCTGCCGGCACCATCTGATTATTATCCATTTGTCACTTCGATCCTTGCTCCCGACTTATGACTGATGACTCTTGACTGGCGCCACCGGCGTCATCTTCCTTCAGTGTACACCCACCCCTGTGCCCATTCAAGCAGTAGCGCTGTTCGGCTCCGTCCTGCTCAGTTTTGCGTGAGGGTTGCCATTTCAAAGATGCAGCCGGCGTGCGGTGTCTCCCGGTGAAGGAAGAATTTTTCGGTTTTGAAGGGTCGAGAATACTTACAAATCGTCCCACTCAGCCTTTTACGCCAAGTGAAGAATGGCGCGTGAAATACCGCAAGATTACAAGAACTATATTGACCAACGCCGCAGGCAAATCCCTCTAATGGCTCGCTCAATAGTGTGGCGTCAGGAACCCATTCTTCCCAGAACATCTTCGAGGGTTCCCCTGAACGGACCAGGGGATTCCATCTTGATCGAAGCCAGGGCTGCCGCAAACTTCAGCGAGTCTTCCACTCCATGATCCAGCCTGCGTGCCAGGTACGATCCCATAACAGTGTCGCCGCGACCCATCCTGCCCAGGGTGATCCTGTGAGTAAATTTCACGAAAGTGCTTTTTCCCTTGCTCCGGGCCAGCACCCCCGCTGAAGAAGTTATTATAGTCTCGGAACTTCCCCACTCTTCCAGCATGTCAGCCTGGTCCTGCAGAACGTCGGCGCCCGTCAAGGTCTGCGCCTCCATAGCATCAAGCTTTACGAAATCGACCATGTCCAGGATTTCTTTTTTCTCCGGAACATCCTTAAGTTGGACGACCCCCGTCTCATCGTCCACCTGGAGCACGAAGCTCTGCATGTCCACCGACAAACGGAATCCGCGTGCCTTCAGTGCTCGCATCAAGTCCAGGTGAGACTCGCGGAAGCCTATGCAGCAAAGGTGGAGCAGACATGGTTCAAAAGGAGGTATGTCGCTCATAACAAAAGGTTCTCCGACCTTTATGCGAACGGCCTGCCTTTGATCGACATTTGCGGTCGGGAAAACGACACGGTACTGGTAGGTCTCTCCGGGCTGGACGAAGAGATCAATACCGGCAGTTTTCAATGGTTCCAGGAGATATTCTTCGCTCTCGGAGATTCTCGTCACCGCGGCAATCCTTTTTCCCGGACAGGAGGCTGCTATTGCAGCAAAGAGTACCGGACTGCCCGGTTCGACGAAAGGGGATCCCTCGAAAGGAACAATTATACCCGTACCCATCTGACCGATAAATACTATATCGTAGTGATTCATCTCCGGCCCTCCTTTCTATGTCCCTCTACCGGCGGACTGCCGACACGCGTCCAATTGCTTTGCTCCTCGAGTACGCCCGGATAATAGTCTCAATGCAAGGGGCGTCCCCACCTACGGCCTTATCACAGCTTGAGGCCAACAAGTCTTTGCAAGAGCATGTCTTCAACACTCCGTCTTGAATCGAGCACTGACAATACGTGGACTTTTCTCTCCGAAATCCTGTAGATAATTCTCCATGGTCCGATGATCAACTCATGGTACTGAGTGATTCCTTGCTGTTGAAGCTCCGGAACAATACGGCCTCTCTCCGGAAAAGTGCGAAGGGTGGAAGCACGCTTCTTCACCTCCTTGAATACCTCATAGGCCCGGGAGGGGTTGTCGTAGGCTATGTACTCTATGATGGCTATCAGGTCTCTTTCTGCCGTTTCCGACCAGATAACGTCGTAGCGTTGTTTCATTTCATTCTGTTTTTCAGGAGTTTCTCCACATTCGCAAACACCTCTTCCTGAGATTTTGACTTCCCGTCCTCCACGTCTCGTTCACCTTGGGAAATGAGTTTCAAAATGCCAATGGCATTTCGCATGTTCTCATAGCTTTCAGGGTCCTGGAGCACTGCCTTGGGTACTCCGTTCTGGGTAATGACGACGGGTCGATGGGTTTCGTTTATTTGCTTCAGCAGGTCGGGAGCTTTCGACTTCAGGTAGGTAATCGGCCTGATGTCTTTCGAAATATTCATTTCTTCACCTCCGGTCTTTATATAGTACCACAATAAGACCTGTTGTCAAGTCTGGTAGTGTTACCACCACGTAAAAGTTTTATCGGTTGATGCCCGTGGTTACGTGCGTCTTTTCTTACCCTTCTCCCGCTTCACGCAGCGTTTCAAGAAATCCGCAGGCGTTATCACCCTGACTCCCTCGCATAACTGAGAGGGGAAATGAGCGGCATTGCCGGTAACCAGATAGTCTGCGCCGCCCGAAACAGCGATCTCCAGAAACGGTTCGTCGTCATGGTCGGGCAGGGAGACGGGAAGAGGGGCAGACAACACTATCCGGCTATTTCGTTCAATATAGTCGAGGACGGCGGCAACCTTACCGTGGTCGAAACGAAACTTGGGGCGCTCCAATACCTCGTAGTATTCCGATAAGACCCGAGCATCAACGCACAAAGTCAGGCTACCGGACGACACCATGCGCACGATGTCACCGCACGGACCGAACGGCGACAGGAGACCTGCCACAAGGACATTCGTATCAAGGACGATCTTCATCGCGGCCGCTTTGCCCTTACCGCCCCTATTTCAGCGTCGATCTCCTCCATAGTGATGCCGTCCGCACCCCGCTCGACCGACCGGCGCTGAAGGCTCATCACCGCTTCAGCAGCACGGGCCTGACGGATGGCGGAGAGGGATTCTTCCAGGTTCGATTCGTTGACCGCGGATAAAATGGCAATGGGTCGACCGTTGCTGGTCACCACCACCTCTCGTTCCGTAGGCAGATCCTTCCACACCTCAGCCGATTTCCCTCGTAAGTCACGGACACTTATGAATTTCATAACCTACCTCCAATCGTGCTTATATTGTGTACGCTATTGTCACCCAAAGTCAAGGGGTCCAACAGTTCTCGATGGATGTACCACCCCCGTCACGGGTGGTTCCTTCTTGCGCTAACCCCTTAGAAGTTGTCTATCAGCTCGTGGGTGCCGACATAATGAAGCTCGTCAGTCTTGCCTTTCATTGCCGATGGTGTGTATAATACACACATGAGGAGTTCGGAGATAATCAAACGGCTCGAACGGGAAGGCTGGGTGATAGTCAATACACGCGGCAGTCATTGTCAGTATAAACATCCGGAGAAGAAAGGCCGTGTGACCTAACCTCATCGGAAGAGCGATCTGCCCGTCGGGACGGTCAGGAGCATCTTCAAGCAAGCCGGATGGGAATGGAGGGAGAAATGAACTACCCGGTGGTAATACACAAAGACGAAGGGTCAGACTATGGCGTAACGGTACCCGATCTGCCGGGATGCTTCTCGGCGGGAAAAACCCTGGAAGAGGCCCTCGACAACGCGAAAGAGGCAATTCTCTATCACGTTGAAGGCATCGTCAACGATGGGGAGGCGCTTCCGGAGCCAGCGCGCATAGAACAGCATAAAGAGAATCCGGAGTACGCCGGCGGGTTATGGGCAGTGGTATCCGTCGACCTCTCCGAGCTCTCAGGTAAGGCGAAACGGGTCAATATCACAGTGCCGGAACGCTTTCTTATGCAGTTCGATAGCTTTGCCCGTAAAAAGGGTGAGACCCGCTCGGGTCTCTTCGTCTCTGCAGCAATGGAGTATATCGCTCGGCGGAAAGCTGGATAATGATTCCTGAGAAGTAACTCCGTTTTGTGGAATTAAGGCTTAAGGGTTCCGCAAAACATCGTGGGTGCCGACCTTGCGCAAAACATAGACGTCCTCTGTGATTTGAAAAGTAAAATGATAGGACGTAGTGATCCTGCCTTCCCAGATGTCTCGGGGGTCTTTCATCTTTTTTAAGTTGAGAGACGGATGCTTTCCATTCGATAATAAAAGCCCCAATTGCTTATCCGTTAATTCCTGGATGTCTTGGGGCAATCTCCGGTAGTCCCGGACAAAGGTTTTGGTAAAGGCGAGCTTCATACCTTGCTGGTTTTGAGGGCCTTCAAAGCGCCCTTGATGTTATCAAAAGGACCGATGACAGCGCCCTCGGCAATATCGCGGTCGGCTTCTTTCTCACCGGCCTGCCATTCCTTGGTATGGAAGTAGGCTTCGTCCGGATGAATCACCTTCACTGGCTTCAAGACCAATTCGTTGTTGTGCTCCTCGATCTCCAGGTAGTCGCCCTCGGCAATCTTAAACTTCCGCCTGATTTCATTAGGAATGGTTATTTGGGAATGTTTTTTTACTCTGATTAAAGGCATGGTTTTTATCTCCTTGCACACATAGTAGCACTGTTAAATTATGAATTTATTAATGTCATAATATCAATATATGGAACAAAAGTCAAGACCTGACCGGCGCCTCCGGCCCGCTGCTTCGCAGAGTCATCAGTCATCAGTCAGAAGTCATCAGTAAAAGCCTATTAAACCCGACTAACCGCCCGGATTTCTCTACCCTGAAGCCCCTGGCTGTATTCACTTCGCTCTTCACTTGTGACTGATGACTCGTGACTCTTGACCGGCGCTCCCGGCGCTCGTCCCTGCGCCCTTCACTCGTGACTCCTGACTGATGACTGATGACTCTTTACTGGCGCCTCTGGCGCCCGTCCCTTCCCTCTTCACTCCTGACTCCTGACTGATGACTCTTGACTGGCGCCACCGGCTCCCGTCCCTTCGGTCTTCACTCGTGACTGATGACTCCTGACTCTTGACTCCCCTTGCCGCCCCGATTTCTCTTTCCTGACGCCTCAGCAGTAGCTGCCCGTGGTGCGTGTGAATCCCTCCGGGTACATTCCTCGCGGCTTGCCGCGAATTCGTCATACCGGCGGAAGCCGGTATCCAGAACATCCGACTGTACTTCAGTGTCAAGCACGGAATGACGGCCAGACAGCGGACAACACCCCGCTGCTCACGATCGCGGCTTGCCGCTAATTCGTCATACCGGCGAAAGCCGGTATCCAGAACATCCGACTGTACTTCAGTGTCAAGCACGGAATGACGGCCAGACAGCGGACAACACCCCGCTGCTTGCGGCAGGGTCGTTCATTGGTACCCGGACCACATGCCGCCTGGGTACCTCCATTTGTCCCTGCGCCCTTCACTCGTGACTCCTGACTAATGACTCTTGACTGGCGCCTCCGGCGCCCGTCCCTTCGCTCTTCACTCCTGACTGATGGCTCCTGACTCTTGACTCCCGTTGCCGCCCGGATTTTCCCTCCCTCTGAATCCTCTGTCCGTAATTGACTCAGGTCCGTGTAAATGATAGCCGGTACCGCCCGGATACCTCCATTGTTGTTTCGGTCTTCACTCGTGACTCCTGACTGATGACTCTTGACTGGCGCCTCCGGCGCCCGTCGCAATCCTTTATTCATCTTGGGTGGGGGAGAAGGGGACGTTCTTAAGCAAGTAAATAACCTGCTCCTTGCCCTTTCTCCAGTAGCTCATACCCCCCCAATTCCCGCAATCATTACCGATTGTAATATGGCCGAGGGTTCGATCTCCTTCGGCTACACCAATGTTCTCAAGGGTTTTAGCCCCTTCATCCGACCCCCCATTTCTCGGGGTGTCCGCCTGGGTGTCACACATCCCATCCAACCTCTTTATTGCTTCCTGTTCGAACTCGTCAGGGGATACCACGTAAATATTCATCGTGGTCTTTATCAGTTTGTGGCCCAGCCATTTCTGCAACGTCTTTGGTGGTACCCTGTTCAAGGCGCATTCCGTTGCGAATGTCCTTCTCAGGTCGTGAAAGCGGACGTTCTCCAGCCCCGCTCTCTTCACCGCCTGGTTGAACGCTTTTGTGATCTCGCCCAGGGGCCGCCCGTGGCTGTCGTGAAACAGGTATTTGCCTTTTGCCTTTTTTGCAAGCGCCAGAATTTCCGCCCTCGCATTCACGTTGATCGGCACAAAGCGCGTTTCCCCGCCCTTGCCCTCCAGCACCTGCAGCACATTCCTTTCAAGGTCGATCTCTTCCCAGCCGACCCGGAGCAGTTCGCTTTTTCGAAGCCCGGTAAGCAGATCGATTATGATGAGGGATTTCAGATACCAGGGTCTGCCCTTCGCGCCGGCGGCCTGTATCAGCTTGGCTCTCTCGTAGCCCTTGAGGAACCTCGTTCTTTCCTTTTCCTTGCCGAGCTTGATTCCTTTCACGGGATTCTTGCCAATATAGCCCCAGTCAACCGCCTTCGTGAACATCCCCTTAAGTATGGTGATCTCCCGGTTCACCATGCCCTGGCCGACCTGGGTCGACCTTTCCGCCTGGTACGACTCTATTTCCTGCCTTTGTATCTCGTGAAGGTAGAGATCGCCGAAAGCTCTTTTCAGCTTATTCGAGATCGACGAGTACTCAGGATACGACCGCGTGCGGGCAGCGTGCTTCTTGAGGTATTCTTCGGCGAGATCGGAGAAGTTCACCCTCGGGAAGAACCTGTCGGGGAACATCTTCCTTTCCGCGATCTCGTTCTTGAGCTTGGCTTCGAACTGGCTTGCGACTTTCTTTGACGTGTGGCCGGGAGCGTAAAGCTGTTTCTTGCCCTGCTCGTTGATAAGCCGGACATAGTAGAGAAAGACCTTCCTGGTTTTGTTCCATTTCTTAATGAGCATGGAACGGAGGAACCCCCTTTGTCATCAACTCTCGAACGTATGATTCCGGGAACCTGACGAGACGGCCCAACTTCACTATCCCGGGAAGGCGCCCCTGCATTTTCCACTCTCGAAGCCTCTGAACCGAGACGCCCAGCAGCTTAGCGACCCCTTTGTAACAGTAAAGTCTTTCCAACATGGCTACGCCCTAATCCTTCAGAATCTCCCGGTACGACCTGTTCTGATTCTCCCATGGCTTCTTACCCAGCTTGGCCCGCAACATGTTTACCAGAGGGAGCGTAGGCTCATCAAAGCTGATATCTCTCCAGAACTGCGCGAGTAATTCTATTACCTTCGATCTCGACAATTTTTCATCCTCCGACCCCTCAGCTATTTCCGTCAGCGTGTTCCAACGCTCATTGCTTAGAGTCATGACTCTCTGTGGTCTCACTCGCTTCTTCGCTGTTCCCATTTCGCCCTCCTTTCAGAACCTTTCCTCTTACACATCAGGTGCAACTGCACTCTACATCAGTGCAACGGCACCACATTTACCGGTAATAAGGTATGGCGATCAGATAACGAGGGGTCAGCTTCGCCTACAAAGAGCGTGCTCTGCCGTCCGGTAAGAACTAAGAATTGCCACCTCAAAGCGAGAGGAATTTATTTTTTCAGAACCTCTGCTTTTTTTTCTTGACATTATGTACCACATGGTATAACATGAACTATGACAAAGCCAAACCTCCCGCAAGGGTGGGACGGAAAGCCAACGGGTCTCGGACATTCTCCTCGTGAAACCTTCAGACAGACGGCCGGGCTGCCAAGAACGCTACTTTTGTGTTGGAAAGAAAGGAGGTGAAAAACGGCAGCGGCAGCCTGTATTCTGGCAGTCAAATCTGAATGGTAAAGGAGGATACGTGAAAAGGATTGGTTTGTTTGCAGTTGGTTTTATTTTGGCAATAGGCTTGTTGGTCGGCGGGCCGGGCGTGGCGAGGGCGACACCGGTAAATGCTTTTGAGATAATCGACAATGGTGCCTCAATAACCAGCATTAGCGGCAATCTGTATACTGCTACCGAAAGAAGTAACGACTGGGCATTGTCAGGGTACGATGCCACGGGAAATCAGATCGGTGGCAATGTCACAATTACCTTGGGAACATTGGTATTCAACAATGCCACTGGCGCAGCCACATTTAGCGGAGATATCGGCGGCACCCCTTTCACTGTCACAGGGACGGTCAACAACTTTAAAACTACTTCCGTTGGCAAAGTTCAAAACTACGGCTGGCTTCTTCAGATCCCCGACGCTTCAGCGCTCAGTAATTCGCAGTTCAACGTCACCGGCGCTTATTCGGGGAGCGTATCCTTTCTGCAGACCGCAGCGCATCCAGTATCCGGCTTTAGCTCCGTCGGCCTTGACGTGACTAGTGCAGTGCCCCTACCCCCCTCCATGCTACTTTTTGCCCCTGGTCTTTTGGGCCTTATAGGCATCAGAAAAAGGTTCAAGGCATAGAAGAACGATGTTTTACCCAACACGTCGGGCAGGGTCAGTAAATGGCCCTGCCTTTTTCATTTCTTCCCTTTCTTGCGCCTTTACCGTTTACCACTTCAATGTAGCACGGAAAAACAAAGGGTAGACACACTCTGTTACAGGAAATACGCAAGGACCTAGAAGGGAGAAGGGGACGTTCTTAAGAAAGGAGGGGCGGTAGGGACGTTGTTTCATTCGTTACCTTCTAAGACACCGCCCGCGTCTCCGCCTGCTTACATCACTATTACCATTTCTATTGCAGCCGCGCCGCTCTTTGACAATTGAACCCCGACAGCCGCATCCGACGGCGGCGTTGCTCCGCTGTCGTGACCAGCCGCTACGCGGCGTCACCGGCTGCACCGGAGCGCCTTGCCCGTATCACCCTCACCCCGCCCCTCTCCCCTCAAGGGAGAGGGAGCGCGAGCGTCCGTCCACCTCACGCTCGTCTTC
>JBEKHB010000052.1:0-28585 GCA_050012495.1 Syntrophorhabdales bacterium | reverse complement strand
TTCTGAATGTCAGAAAGAATTCCTTGATGAATAAAGGATTGCGACGATCTTGCGCGTAATGACGGATGGGCCTCTGGCGGCATTAGTCAGAAAGAATTCCTTGATGAATAAAGGATTGCGACGGGCGCCGGAGGCGCCAGTCAAGAGTCATCAGTCACAAGTGAAGAACGAAGTCAATACTGCCAAAGGCTTCAGTGTAGAGAAATCCGGGCGGTTAGTCGGGTTTAATCCGATAGGCTTTCACTAATGACTCCTGACTAATGACTCATGACTCTGCGAAGCAGCGCCCCTTGATGAATAAAGGATTGCCACGGGCGCCGCTGGCGCCAGTCAAGAGTCACCAGTCATCAGTCACAAGTGAAGAACGAACTGAATACCGCCAAGGGCTTCAGAGAGGAGAACCGTGGTCGGTTAATCGGACGGATTTGCCTCTCACTGATGACTCCTGACTGATGACTGATGACTCTGCGAAGCAGCGGCCTTGATGAATAAAGGATTGCGACGGGCGCCAGAGGCGCCAGTCAGGAGTCAGGAGTCATCAGTCAGGAGTGAAATAATGATTAAGACTTACAGGGATTTGGTGGTGTGGCAGAAGGCACACTGTTTGGCGCGGGCGGTCCTGCGGGCGTGTCGAGAGTTTCCCCAAACGGATGAAGCGAGAATGATAAAGGGGCAGGTCATTCGCTCCGCCACGTCCATACCGGCAAATATCGCCGAAGGCTTCGGCGGAAACAAAGGAAAGGCATTTCAGAATTCCCTGACCATTGCGAGGCGTGAGGCTGGCGAGACGGATTACTGGTTATTATTGAGTCTTGAAGAAGGGTACCTTGACGGAAAGGCGCACGCAGAATTGGAGCACGGATACAACGAGGTAAGGGCCATGCTGACATCTATGATTTCCAAGATAACTGATGACTCCTGACTGATGACTGATGACTCTGCGAAGCAGCGGGACGCGCGTGCAATATAGCGTCTTCGAGTGGGGAGTATCCGAGACAGTCCTTCGCCCGTACAATCATGTTACTTCGGTACGAATGGTAATTGATAAATGAGTAGGCTGGGGGTCAACAGCCCAGCAAGTGAAACCGGTGAAGATGTCCCCACCTCCCCCCCTCCTCCCCCCTTGTTCAACCCGACCTTTTAGGGTCTCAAAGGGGATCAGACAAAAGCAGGTGGTGGATTTAGGTCTCCGTCGTGTCTTGACATTAATCTCATACGTACTTACAGAATAAGTAGCATCTGAAAAGCCGCACCATCCGCGCGGGTGGGACCGAACACATGAGGCATTCAATGAAAAAGTGCTTGGGGATACTGATGGCGTCGCGGCTGTGCATCGTACAACGCGGAACTGTTTAAGCAGCTGAGTCCGCAAATGATCAGCACGCTGAAAACGCTGTTTCCGCCTTACTTATAGCTGTTTCGGGCTTACTTAAACAACAAATGCTCGATCACAGGAGAGTACCTATGGTTGACAGAGATTCAGAAAAGAGCAACAAGATCCTCACGGGCGAAGAGTTGAAGTTAGCGGGCAGTGACGAAGACTCTAAAATAGTCCGCGGTGTAACCCGCAGGAATTTCTTACTATACACGGTCGAGGCAGTTGCAGGCGGGCTTTTCCTCAGCACGATAAATACCGGATGCGGGGGCGGCGGCGGGAGCGGCCCGACATCGAGCTTCCCGGTACTCGTCTTCTCGGACGTCCATTTCAATCCTTTTTATGACCCGACTCTCTTTACGGCGCTTAACACGACAGATATCAGCGGGTGGCCGGCAATTTTTCAGGGATCGCAGGTAACGACGCCTTCGCTATGGGGGGCCAACGGCGCTACCCAATTCGACACCAACTACCCGCTCCTTGCGCTCACCCTCTCGGCCGTGAGACAGAACCTCGGAGCGAGTCCATTCGTTATCTATACGGGCGACATTCTCGGCCACAATTTTGAAACAATTTTTTACCCGCTCTACGGCTCACAAGACGTCGCAGCCGCGCAGGCTTTCGCCAACAACACGGTTGCCTTTTTCATGGAGCAGGTGCGCTCTGCCGTGGGGAACCTTCCCGTCCTGTTCGCCCTCGGAAATGCCGATTCGTATGGGGGCGTCGGAGCCGAAAGCGCTTTTCTTTCCAGCACGGCCCAGCTTTTTTACTCGCAATTCCTCAACGGCATCGTCGACCAGCAGACATTCCTCACTACCTTCACGAGCGGAGGCTACTATTCAGCGGAAATCCCCAGCCTCAACCTCGTGGTCATAGGGCTCAATTCGTTCGAGTACTCCTCGGCCGACACTAACACCTCTCCGGGCGGGTTAACCGCTCAACTCACCTGGCTCAATACCACGCTCGCTTCAGCCCAGGCGAGCGGGAAAAAAGTCTGGCTCCTCATGCATATGCCTACCGGAGCTAACGCGTCCGGATGCACCTTTTCCGGCAGTCAGGTCACGACCGCCGCCATGTTCTGGAACGAAGATCCCAGCTACCAGGCGAGTTGTCTCCAGATACTTTCCCAGTATCCGGGCCTTATAACCTTCACCCTCGGCGCCCATACGCACTTGGACGAATACCGCATCGTGCAGCCCGGTCAAGTGCTCGACATAGCGGGCGGCATAAGCCCCCTGTTCGGCAACAACCCTGCCTTTAAGGTTTTCACGATTTCCGGTGATACCCTCATGGCGACCGACTACATCTCCCTGAACTGTGATCTCTCGACAACGCCGGCACAGTTCGCGAGCTATTACACTTTTTCGAAAGCCTACGGCATGCAGGGCTACCTGAACGATTCCTTGACGCAACTCTTTCCGCAGTTCAAAACGAATAGCGCAAAACAGGCCTTTTACCGGGGGAGCTACTTTTCCGGACACGTTCCCTCTACAGCCGTCGAGAATCCGCCCATTACCGACGCGACCTGGCCTGCCTACTGGTCAAGCATCGGCAATATGGACGAACAAGACTTTATCAACGGCGTGAACTCCTATTGAGTGCGTGCAAGAATCATCCAAACAGGATTCCGAATATGAAGAGAATTTCCATTGTACGGTCCCTGTTTCTGGTTCTTGCCCTGATGCTGCTTGCAGGGTGCACAGGCGGTTCAGGCTCTGACCAGGTCGTTCCGTTGAGCGCCGGCAACGTCAACCTGATCTTCGTGGTAAGCCCGGATCTGGCTTACCACGCGTCCGGGGACATCAATCCGAGCACGGCAAACCTCACCGATCAGGGCCTGCAGCGCTCGCTCCTCATGGCCGGTTACCTGAAACAGCAGGTGCTGGGGACAGAGAACGTAACCCGGATTTGTGTGCTCGAACCGACGACCCATTTGCAGACCGCAACCAATTACCCTGACATGGCGGCAATCGGCTACATCCAGCAGTTTGCCCTTCTCAACCAGATCACCCTCAACAGTACCCCGGGCTCGCCCTCATACACGTGCAACAGCTACCCTCTCAATGCCTCGTACGCGTCGGTGCCTCTTCCGAGCGGGGTCGCCTCGCCGTTTGCGTCCTGCCCCGGATGCCAGGGTCTCGACTTCAACAACACCGAAGGCGACAACGATTCACTGGCAGCCAGCATCATCAACGCGAATGTCCCGGGCTTTTACGTCTTCTCCGCGCCCTGGGAGACGATCAGCGCGCTCATGGCGGGCATCAACAGCACCGGGGGCTACAAGCTGAACCTTCCGGCCACGTATATAGGCCCCAACTTCATCTATGCGATCTCGATCACGCCCTCGGGAGCGGCGAGCCTCATCACTTACAACGCCAACCTTTCCCCGCCCTCCACTTATCCCGTGCTGCCTGCGCCCGTGCAGGCGGCTGCGTGCAACACGCTGCAGACTCCTTTTACCATCACCGTGACCGGAGGGGTCAATGGCGTGATTCCGACGAACCACAACACGAACGAGACGGTCTATATGGTACGTCACGCGGAGGCGCATCCGGCGAGCGGTTGGGACGACGGCAACTATCTTGGGGCCGGGCAATGGCGCGCTTTGGCTCTCGCATCTACCCTGCAGAACAAGATCAGTCCCGACCTGGTTTACTCGATCGATCCCGCTCAGGTGTACCCAGGCTCTTTTGTTATTCAGGGCGATCTCAATTTTTCCTATGTCAGGCCCTCCCTCACGGTACTGCCCTATGCTATCGCCAACAACCTGCCCTATTGTCTGGTCTATGACATTGAGCTGTTCGATCCGAACTCGCCCCAGGCGACGGTCAACAAATTTTTCTTAAACGGGACGTTCTCTAATCATACGATACTGCTCGCATGGGAGCACGACCACTTCCCCCCGATGGTGGCTGCGCTCCTTCAGACCTATCAATATACCGGCGCGACACCTGAGGCGGCCCAAACCTGGCCGAGCAACGACTACGACACCATCTGGACCGTGACGTTTGACGCCTCCGGCAACGTGACCGTGAACAACTCGCTGTGCGAAGGCATCGATTCGGCGAGCCTGCCGGCCACGGCACCGCAGTTTTGATGACTCTCTGCGCCGGATGACCGGGTGCAGGAGGATGTTCACGATGGAAAATGCTCCTTCACGCCGTAATAGGCAAGTATAGGCATGAGGTAGAGTAGAGAGCTGGTGTCGCGCTAAAGGTACCGAAGACCTATTCGTCAGAAAAGAGATTTAATCGTAGCGCAGTGCTCAGCGCGAAAGTGAACCACCCTCATGTGGCCAAGACCTTTGACTACCTTGAGATATCAAAGACTGCGGAATTGTGATAGACGTGGAGGTAGAATCGGTTCGAAAGGAGGCGAAGATGCAGGCCAATTGGCGAGAGTCATTATAGGACTATCAGGACGTATAGGACGAATAAAGAATTCCACCAGAATGACGGCAATGGGCTTGACACGGAATCCATCCGGTGGCGTCGGGAACATAGCTCCAAAAGCCCTGGACCCCGGCTTTCGCCGGGGTGACGGAGAGAGGGCGCACCCAAACTTCCGGCATCGATCATGGTGGTACTCGATGCCGGATCGGGTGGACGACGGCCTGTTCGGAATCGATGAGATTTGGATGCCCTGCGAGGATCGTTGAGCGGAGCCGTACTGTACGTACGGCGTAGCCTCACGACCGGAGCAGGGCGCCGAAGATCGCGATTCCTAACAGGCCGTCGGCCGGCCGCCTAAAGAAGAAAAGAACGGGTGACTATTCCCGCTTCAGCCCCTCCACCATCAACCGTGCCAGGCTCTTTGCAAACGCGGCGGGGTCCTTGGGTCTCGATCCTTCGAGGAGGAGCGCCTGATCGTAGAGGAGCGCTATATACTCCTTCAAGACCGGGCTCTTCTTGTCACGCTCAAAAAGGTCGTTCATCGCCGAGAAAAGCGCGTGATCGGGATTGATCTCCAGTATCTTCTTACTATCGGGCACGTTCTGCCCCATGGCCTTGAGGATTTTCTCCATCTGCGGGTTGAGGCCCCCCTCGTCGGCCACGAGGAGACACATGGAATCCAGGAGCCTTCCCGAGAGGCGCACGTCTTTTACCTGATCCTTCAGCTCTTCCTTGATCAGGTCGATCAGGTTCCGGTACTTCACGTGTGCCTTTTCCCTTTCTGCCTTCCCGGACTTGTCCAGGTCGACGTCCCCCGCGATGATTGACTTGAGCTGTTTTTCCTTGTAGGCAAAACCGGTCATCACGAGGTCGTCGACCTCGTCGAGCATAATGAGCACCTCGAAGTCCTTCGCGCGAAACGCCTCAAGATAAGGCGATTTCACCGCCTCTTCAAAAGAGGGCGCCGGCATATAGTAGATGTGCTCCTGCCCCTCCTTCATGTCATCCACATACTGCCGGAGCGACCTCAGTTTCCCGTCTTCGGCTTTCGTCGAGGCAAAGAGGAGGAGTTCCGCAATGGTCTCTTTCCTCGTGAAGTCATAGTAGAGACCCTCTTTCAGCACGCCGCCGGACTGCTTGTAGAACGAGAGGTACTCTTCGTACCCGTCCTCCTTGAGCTCGCCGAGGGTCTCAAGTACCTTTTTGATGATGTTGTTCCTTATGACCTCGACCTGCCTGTTGTTTTGCAGTATCTCCCGCGATATGTTGAGGGGCAGGTCGGAAGAATCGACCACGCCCTTGATAAAGCGCAGGTACAGAGGAATAAGCTCCTCGCAATGGTCCATGATCTTCACGCGCTTCACGTAAAGCATGGGGCCTATCTTGTAGTCCTTATGAAAGATGTCGGAGGAGAGCTTCTTCGGGATATAGAGCAGGGCAGTGAACTCGGACGTGCCTTCTGCCCTGTAGTGGATCACCTTGAGCGGCCCTTCCGGGTCGTGGGAGATGTGCTCGTAAAACTGGGTATACTCCTCAGGCGTGATCTCCGACTTGTCCCGCAGCCAGACGGCCTTGCGCGAATTGAGCGTCACATCCTCTCTGAGCTTCACGGTTTTCGACTTGTCCAGCTCGCTCTGTTTCTCCCTTTCCACCTCCATCACGACCGGGTGCTCGATAAAGTCGGAATAGCGGTGCACAACGTCCCGTATCTCCCATTCTTCCAGGTACTGCTTCTCGTCCTCCCTCAGATGGAGGACCACGTCCGTCCCCTTGCCTTTCTTTTCTATATCCTCGACGGTGAATGCGCCATCGCCCGTCGATTCCCACTTGACGCCCGTATGGTCCTTCGAGCCTGCCTTCCTCGAAAGGACCGTGATCCGGTCGGCAACCATGAAGGAAGAGTAGAAGCCTACCCCGAACTGGCCTATCAACTCCGGGTTATTTTTGATATCCTTGTCCCGCAGGGTCTGGAGGAATTCCTTGGTCCCCGAGCGTGCAATCGTCCCCAGGGCCTCTACCGCCTCATCCCTTGTCATGCCGATGCCGTTGTCGCTCACCGTAAAAGTCCCCTTCTCCGGGTCCCGCGTAATCCTGATCGTCCATTCCTTGTCGTTTTCCTGGATATCCGCATTCGTGAGCGCCTCATACCGGCCGCGGTCTATCGCATCCGACGCATTCGAGATAAGCTCCCGCAAGAATACTTCTTTATGGGAATAGAGGGAATGTATCATGAGATCGAGCAGTTGCTTGATCTCGGTTTTGAATTCTCGCGTCTCTACGGTCATAGGTATTCTTCCTCCTCACCCTCGTTTCGGTAAAAGATATCGGAGGGGCCACCGGTTGAGGGCGCCCCTGTTTTTGTTCCCTACTAATATAACGAGAAAACCGCCGGCAGGCAAGTCGTGCTTACTTCACGCGTCCTGCTTCTCCCTGACGACGCAGCGGACGCCGCGTCCTTCCCTGCCGGGCTTAAAGCAGAGGTTGTCCGACTTGCAGGCAGACGGTTCTCTATCCCCCGATTTCCAACGGTTAATAAGATCGGGCTCGGCGATCAGGGGGCGGCAAAGGGAGATGTAGTCAGCCGTCCCTTCCGCAACGAGCCTCTCTGCAGCGCCGTATGAGCGTATTCCTCCCACCAGCATCAGCGGCACGCGGATCTTCTCCTTATAGCGGCGGGCGGCCGCGATATAGTACGCTTCTCCTTCCACCAGGGCCGCTTTCCCCATCCTCGAGGCCGAATAATCCCGCGAACGGACGGTACCCCCACTCATCTCGATCGCGTCGATGCCCCGGTCTTCGAGCATGGCGGAAACAGCCAGCATCTCGCCGACCGTAAAACCCCCGTCCATAAAGTCTTCGGAGTTTATCTTGACCATGATGCCGAAAGCACTGCCGACCGCCGATCGAGCGGCTTCGAATACCTCAAGGAGCATCCTCGCCCTGTTCTCCAGAGACCCCCCGTAGTTGTCCTGCCGTGTGTTGTACGGGGGGGAGAGGAACTGGCTTATCAGGTAGCCGTGGGCAGCATGCAACTGGACTCCGTCAAACCCCGCCTCCTGCGCCCTGGCCGCGGCCCGGGCAAAGTTTTTCGTCAGCAGGACAAGGTCATCCCGCGTCATTTCACCGCAGCGCCTGCGTCCGTTTTTCTCAATCGCCGACGGTCCGAGGGGTGTGCTTCCGGTCAATTGCGCAGCAGCCGCGCACCCGGCATGGGAGATCTGCGCGACGATCTTTCCGCCTGCATCATGGACGGCTTTTGTCATCTCCCGCAAGGGGCCGATATGGTCGTCGCTGTAAATACCCAGTTGGAAGGGTCCCGCCTGCCCTTCCCGGCTCACATAGGCGTGGCCCGTGATAATCAAGCCGACGCCGCCTCGGGCCAGGTTGACGAGCACCTGCGTGAGCATCGAAGTCGGATATCCATCGGGTGAGGCCAACCCTTCCCAGGTGGCGGAGCGGACGAACCTGTTCTCACACGCTATACTGTCGAGCTTTGTCGCTTCAAAGAGCGTTGCCATGCCCCTTCCCCTTGTAGAGCTGAAGATATGCGCTTAATCGGGCTCACGTCCCGTATTTTACCACACTTTTTTGCGGATCGGCATATTTCCGAAGCCGGGATGTGGGAGTCTGAGGTAGTTGAACCGGAACAGGTCCTCCTCTGCCGGCATATTATGTGGGACCGATTAAGCTTGATGCCTGCCTTTTGGAGCACTATACTTAAAAGACACATGGGGTTGGTCGGGGCGCCGGCCGCTATAAAGAAAAAAGGCGCATATTATTCACACAGGGGGTAAAGATGAACATCTACGACTATGCCATGCAATTGGAGAAAGACGGCGAAAACTATTACCGCGAAGCCGCGAGCCGCTCAACGCACAGGGGTCTGACCGGGATACTCACGATGCTCGCCGATGCCGAAGTCATCCACTATGACGTCTTCAGCAAGATGAAAGAGCACAAGTCATGGCAGATGCCCACTACAACCATATTGAAGGACGTGAAAAACATCTTCGTCAGGATGAGGGAAGAGGGGGACCTGGAAAGCATCGGCATCTCAGAGATCGAACTTTACACGAAGGCGCAAGCCATAGAAAAGATGACCGAGGACTTCTACCTCGAAAAGGCAACGCAAGTGGAAGACCCGACGGAGCACGACACCTTCCTTCAGGTGGCGGGCGAGGAAAACAAGCACTACTTCATCCTGCAGCAGATTATCGACTTTGTCTCGCGGCCGAACGAGTGGCTGGAGGATGCCGAATGGTACCACCTGGAAGAATACTAAAGGCGGACCCGGTCCCGGGTGCGCCTTTAGTCAAGTCCCACAAAGATTTGTGCGGGCCGGCGGCTTGACGGGCAAAGGCGGCCGGCTGCGCACCGCCGCACGCAGCCGGATCCTCTATGTGATTTTCTTCTTGCACCTGGCACACTCGAGAGGACCTGTGTCATGAATAACATCTTCGGCAACCACCGGCTCCGTTCCGGGATCGGCCTTTTCCTCGTCACTCGCACATACCGGACACACCAGATCCTTCGTCCTGGTGTGATACGCCCTGATCTCCTTTTCTCCAAGTAATGGCATCGTATTCACCTCTCTTCCTTTGTTTTAGCCCCGGTACCCGCACCCGTTTCGCGTGGATGGGTGACGGGTGACATACGTAGTTTATGAATGCAAATGCCTTCTGTCAACCTCTCGTGCAGCGGGCTGCACTTTCTCTTTGACATAAAACTTTATTTTGTGAGATACTTTTAACGGAATGAGAGGCTTCGTGACGCAAGAAGAGAGCCAAACCCCTGTAGTCGCTTCCGCGTGATGAAACAGGCCCCGGGTCAGGGTATGACACGGGCAGCCGGATGACAAATATTTACGTTACGTTTACATTACGTTATGTGTACGACCTGACATTGTCACGCCAGCCAGAGAAGTGCCGTTTGTAAAAAAGAGGAGGAGGCTCCTATGAGCAGAAGGGTCATCACCGTAGACGGCTGCACTGCATGCGCCCACGTCGTGCACGCGACGAATGAGATTATCACTATTTATCCCATCACCCCATCCTCCCCCATTGCCGAGATATGCGACAGCAAAAGCGCAGCGGGCCAGGTCAACATATGGGGATCCATACCAAAGGTAACCGAGATGCAGTCCGAGGGAGGGGCGGCCGGAGCCGTTCACGGCTCACTGACCACGGGCGCCCTCACTACCACCATTACCGCTTCTCAGGGTCTGCTCCTCATGATACCGAATATGTACAAGATAGCCGGGGAGCTGATCCCGACCGTCTTCCATGTGACGGCCCGCTCCATTGCCGTCCAGGCGCTCTGTATATTCGGCGACCATTCCGATGTCATGGCAGCCCGTTCGACAGGCTTCGCGATGCTCTGCTCATCCAGCGTGCAGGAGGTTATGGATTTTGCTCTTATTGCCCAGGCAGCAACGCTTGAATCCCGCGTCCCTTTCATCCACTTCTTCGACGGCTTCAGGACCTCGCATGAGATACAAAAGATCGAGGAACTCTCCTCTGTTGACATGCGTGCCATGATCGACGATGAGCTTGTCCTGGCCCATAGAGGGCGAGGCCTTTCGCCTGACCACCCGGTCATCCGCGGCACCGCACAGAACCCCGATGTCTATTTTCAGGGCAGAGAGACAGTCAATAGCTTCTACCTCAAGGCGCCGCAGATCGTGCAAGGGGCCATGGACCGCTTTGCCCGCCTGACAGGACGGTCCTACAAGCTTTACGAGTATTTCGGCGCACCCGATGCGAGAGACGTAATCGTGGTCATGGGCTCGGCCAGCCAGACGGTGAAAAGCACCATCGACTTCCTCAACGCCCGAAGCGCCCGAGGGAAAAAACTGGGGCTGGTCGTCGTACGGCTCTTCCGCCCCTTCTCCATCGACGAGTTCGTGCGCGCCTTCCCGAAGAGCGTCCGGTCGATCGCCGTCCTCGACCGCACCAAGGAGGCAGGGGCTCCGGGAGAACCGCTCTATATGGACGTGAGAACGGCCATCGGCGAAGCCATGGAGGCCGGCTCTGCGCACTTCGCGCATTACCCGAAAGTGGTCGGCGGCCGCTACGGCATCGGCTCCAAGGATTTCACTCCTCCCATGGTGAAGGCGGTATTTGACAATCTGTCCGGGACCAGGCCGAAGAAGAACCACTTTACCGTCGGCATCATAGACGATGTCACTCACACGAGCCTGCCCGTCGACAAGTCCTTTATGATCGAGGGAGAAGGCGTTTTCAGGGGCATGTTTTTCGGGCTCGGAGCGGACGGGACAGTCGGCGCGAACAAGAACACGATCAAGATCATAGGGAGCGAGACGGACAACAATGCCCAGGGGTACTTCGTCTACGACTCCAAGAAGTCAGGCGCAATGACCGTTTCCCACCTACGTTTCGGGAAAGAACCCCTCAACAAGCCTTATCTTCTCACCACCGCGAATTTTATTGCCTGTCACAAAACCTCCTTCCTGAGGACCTATGACATGCTGCAAAATGCGGCCAAAGGCGCCATATTTCTCTTGACGACCTCCCATACGAAAGAAGCAGTGTGGGACACCCTGCCCCTCGAAATCCAACAGCATCTTATCGAAAAGAGGATGCGCTTTTTCATTATCGACGCCGTGACCCTTGCCCACGAATTGGGACTGGGAAGCCGTATCAACATGATCATGCAGACCGCGTTCTTCGTGATATCCGATATCATCGCCAAAGAGGAGGCGATCAGGTCGATCAAGGAGCAGATCGAGAAGACATACAGAAAGAAGGGCGAACAGGTCATCAATATGAACTACGCGTCCGTTGACGCCGCCCTCAGGAATATCGTCGAGGTGCCCGTACCGAACAAGGTGACGGGCAAACCCATGCGCGGCCCCGTTGTCCCCGATGCACCCCCCTTCGTAAAGAACGTGCTCGCCCCCATGGTGGCGATGCAGGGAGACCACCTGCCCGTCTCGGTCATGCCTGTCGACGGCACGTGGCCGACAGGCACGACGCAGTATGAGAAACGGGGCATCGCGGTATACATCCCTGTCTGGGAGCCCGATATATGCATACAGTGCGGCCTTTGTTCGTTTGTCTGTCCCCATGCCACGATCAGGATGAAGGCATACGACCCGGCCCTGCTGAAGAACGCCCCGCCCCTGTTCAAATCTACCGCCGCCACGGGCAAGGAGCTTGAGGGGCTCAACTTCACCGTACAGGTGGCGCCGGAGGACTGCACCGGGTGCGGGCAATGCGTCTCCATGTGCCCGGCCCAGAAAAAGGACGCCTCGGGGAATAAGATCCCCGATGTCAAGGCGATCAACATGTTTCTCGCCGAACCCGTGTGCGAACAGGAAGCGGAGAACTACGCCTTCTTCCTCGCCCTCCCTCCCCTTGATATCTCCCGCTACAACGTGCGCACCATAAAAGGAAGCCAGTTCTCGACCAGTCTGTTCGAATATCACAGCGCCTGTGCCGGCTGCGGAGAAACGCCTTACATCAGGCTCCTCACCCAGCTCTTCGGAGACCGTCTTCTCATCGGAAATGCAACGGGCTGCAGCTCCATTTACGGCGGCAACCTGCCGACGATCCCTTATACAAAGGGACCCGACGGGAGAGGCCCTGCCTGGTCCAGCTCGCTCTTCGAGGACAACGCGGAATTCGCCCTCGGCATGACGCAGACGGTAAGGCGATTCAACGGAGAAGCAAAGAGGCTCCTCCAGAAGCTCCTGGCCAGGACCTACACCCAGGCCAGGGAGCTTTTTCTCGCCCTCCTCAATGATGAAACGACACGGGAGGGAATCGCAAAGCAGCGTCAGAGGATAGAGGAATTGAAAAAACTCCTCGCCAACGACCAATCACCGGATGCAAAACAGCTCCTCACACTGGCGGACTACCTCGTGAAAAAGATCGTGTGGGCCGTGGGGGGAGACGGCTGGGCCTATGACATAGGATACGGAGGACTCGATCATGTGCTTGCCTCCAGAGAGGACATAAATATCCTCGTCCTCGATACGGAAGTCTATTCGAACACAGGCGGCCAGATGTCGAAATCGACGCCCCTCGGCGCAACCGCTGAATTTTCCGCTGCCGGGAAAATGACGCCCAAGAAAAACCTGGGACTGATGATGACCGCGTACGGCTATGTCTACGTCGCCCAGGTCGTCTTCGGCGCAAACCCCGCCCAGACGCTGCGGGCGCTGATAGAGGCCGAGGCTTACAAGGGGCCTTCCCTCGTGGTGGCCTATGCCACTTGCATTGCCCAGGGGTTCGACATGAGCAAAGGCATAGCGGAGATGCGCAAGGCCGTTGCCTCCGGCCACTGGCCCCTCTTCCGGTACAACCCTGACCTGGTGAAGGAGCAGAAGAACGCCCTTATCATCGATAGCCCGGAACCCTCCCTGCCCTTTAAGGACTACGCATACGGGGAAAACCGCTACCGTGCCCTGAAGCTGAGCAACCCCGAGCTCGCCGCTAAGTTGATGAACAGAGCCCAGCAGGCGATAGACCGGCGGTGGAGTTATCTCAAGCACCTCGAGGCATGGATACCGCCGAACGTATAAATCGGCATACCCGGGTATCGGGCGGGACCGGGACGGTGGTGACGAGTGGCACGCACGTCAAGGAGAGCGCAGGCAGCGCCAACAGAGATGGGGCGAAGATAAGCGACGTGGCATAAAGACGGGCAGACCGGAAGATACTCACAGGAGGTACGCAGATGGTGCAGAATCCAGTACGGGAAGAGCGGAAAAAACGGATCATTGACGCATTGAACAGCGCGAGGTCCATGGAGCTTCACGCCATTCACCAGTATATGGTCCAGCACTATGACCTGGACAATATGGATTACGGCGATATGGCAATGAAAGTGAAGCTCATCGCGATCGACGAGATGCGCCATGCAGAGATGCTCGCGGACAGGATCGAAGAGCTCGGCGGGCAGCCGACCAGCGAGCTGGCGGCAGTGGTCGAAAAAGGCCAGGCAGTGGAGGCTGTCTTTCCCTTCGACAGAGAGCTCGAGGATGGAGCAATGACCTCCTACAACCAGTTCATCCAGGTGAGCAGGGAAAACGGCGACAACACGAGCGCGAAGCTCATGGAAGCCATCAACGACGAAGAGCAGATCCATTACAATTACTTCGACAATATGACCGACCACATTGAGAAGCTGGGTCAGGTATATCTCGCCCAGATCGCGGGCACTCCCTCGAGCACGGGTTTGGCTACACAAGGCTTTGTCGCGAGGCAGGGCGCTGCTCCCGCGGCCGTGCCGGGCGCCTGACAGGCAACAGGAAGCATATAGGTCCTATAAGTCTTACAGGACCTATATGCTTCCTGATAGTGTGAGATTTTTACTTGCCCGACTTTTCGAAACCTTCTTCCACGTAAATCCCGACGGCGTAAAATCCACCCGGTTCCCTGGCATATTCGTAAGGATTTCTGTCCTCCGGGATCATGTGGAGCGTTGTCCCCTTCGCTTTCATCGTCCCCGCTCCTCTTACTTGTCGCAGCCCTTAAGTTTTCCGATCCGCTCCTGCACCTCTTGCAGCATATGGCCATGCAGGGTCAGCTTCAAGCCGCAAAAAGGGCATTCGAGGAGCGCGCCTTCGACCAGCCCGTCGACCGGATAATCTTTCTTCTTCCCGCAAATAGGGCACCCAAAAGCCAATTTTGCCGTCATCATCCCTCCTTCATCCGGACGTAGATCACCCTCGCACCATGCGCCCTCACCGCGACTTCCGCGTCCCTCATCCAATCTCCCCCGGACGCTTAGTGTATCATGTTTATTGACAATTCCCTATGATAAATCAATGGCGGAAGGGGTTCCAAGATCGACTCCTTCCGCCATTTCACGCGCCCAAAAAACCAGGTCTACCGGTACAATTTACCTACTTCCATGAAAGCCGACCGAGACCGTTCTATCACGCCCATCTCGGTACAGTAGGCCAGCCTGAAATACCCGCGTCTCCCGAAACCCACCCCCGGCACCGCCAGTATGTGGTGCTGCTGCAATACCCTGATGAACTCGATATCGTCCTCTATGGGCGATTTCGGGAAGATATAGAAGGTACCCGCAGGCGGGCGGACGTCAAATCCCGACTCTATAAGGATATTGTAGATGGCGTCCCGTTTGCGCCGGTATCCTGACACATCCACGCTGTTCTTCTGGAACTTGCCCACAAGCCGCTGCATAAGGGCAGGGGCGTTGATGAAACCGAGTATCCTGTTGGCAAAGATCATGGCATCGATCAGCGGTCTCTCGTCGGCAATGCAGGGCGACACGGCAATATACCCGATGCGCTCGCCCGCCAGGCCCAGGTCCTTCGAGTGGGAATAAACCGCCACGGCGTCGTCATAGAGGTTGAAGACATCCGGCAGGGGCGTGTCGGCATACGTCAGCTTACGGTATGCCTCATCCGAGATAAGGAAGATGCGATGTCCCTCCTGCTTCTTTCGGGCGAGCAGCGACGCAAGCTCTTTCAGCTCGTCTTCGTGGTACACTGCGCCTGTCGGATTGTTGGGCGAGTTGATGAGGATCGCCCTGGTTTTCTCCGTAATGGCCTCTTCAATGGCTTTCATGTCCAGGTGGAAGTCCTCTTTTGTCTCCACCAGCTTCATGACGCCGCCGTGATTCCCTATATAGAACATAAACTCAACGAAGAACGGCGACATAACCAGCACTTCATCGCCGGGATCGAGCAGCGCCTTCATGACCACGTTGATCCCCCCCGCGGAGCCCACAGTCATGATGATGTGGTCCCCCGTGAAGGGCAGGAGGGAGTTCTCCCTGTGAAAGCCCGCGATCTGCTCGCGCACGTCGCCATATCCGCTGTTCGACATATAGCGGTGCATGCCGGGCGTCTGCCGCGCGACCATATCATGAAGCTCTTTCTTCAGCTCCTGTGGCGGCTCCTCAATCGGATTTCCGAGGGTGAAATCGAAAAGGCTCTCCGGACCGTAGAGGTCTTTTAGCCTTTCACCTTCTTCGAACATTGCCCTGATCCAGGACGCGTTCTCCATCAGCTTTGAAATCCTGTTCGATATAATCAATTCCTTACCTCCCTATATATCGCTTTCCCGCTCTCAAGAACCCTGCTCTAGCCTTCACTATCGTCTCCATAGGGACGCAGTAGGCAATCCGAAAATAGCCCTTCCTTCCAAAGCCCCGTCCCGGTACCACGAGGATCCTCTCCTCCTCCTGCATTTTAAAGACGAACTCAATTTCATCGGGGAGAGGCGAACGCGGGAACATGTAGAAGGCGCCTGTCGGCTTCACACATTCGAACCCCGCCTCCATCAGGGTATCATAGAGGAAATCCCTTTTCTGCCGGTAGTCGTCGATGCTGACCGAACTCCCCTGGAATGAGCCGACAGCCCTTTGGAAGAGGGCCGGGGCGTTCACGAAGCCAAGGGCCCTGATCGCGATCATAAGACCCGAAACCAGGAGCGGTGTATCGGCGATATGCGGGGAAATGGCCACATACCCGATCCTTTCGCCTGCCAGCGCGAGGTCCTTCGAGTGTGAGGTCACCGTGATGACAAGGTCATAGAGACCGAAAAGGTCAGGGAGGGGAGCCTCAGAGTAGACCAGCTTTCTATACGCTTCGTCGGCAACTATATAAATCTCCCGCCCTTTGCGCCTTTCCCTGGAGAGGAGGTCCGCCAGCTCTTTCAGGCTTTCCTCACTGTAGACGACCCCCGTGGGATTGTTGGGACTGTTGATCAGTATGGCCCTGGTCTTCGCAGTGATTGCAGCCTCAATCCTTTCCACATCGAGCTGGAAGTCTTCCTTCGTGTCGACTATTTTCGGAATAGCGCCGAAGTTCTCGATGTAGTTCTTGAATTCCCAGAAGAAGGGGCTCGGAAGGACTACCTCGTCACCCCTGTTGAGCATTGCCTTGAAAAGGATATTGAGACCGCCCGCGCACCCCACCGTCATGAAGACATGCAAGGCCGTGAACGGAAGGCCGCACCGCCCGGACAGATACGCAGCGACCTCCTCTCTCACCTGCTCGTAACCGTTGTTCGGCATATAGCGGTGCATGCCGGGGGCAGGATCTTCAAGCAACTCGATAAGCCGGGCCTTCAAGCTCAAAGGGGGCTCTATCTCAGGATTCCCCAGCGAAAAATCATACACGTTCTCCGCACCGTAATCCTTCTTCATCCGGATTCCGGCCTCAAACATCTTCCTTGTCCATCCTTCCTGGTCCATTACCAGCTTCTTGATCTTGTTCGATAGAATCACCCGATCCTCCATAAAAAAAGGGCCGCGGAATCTCCACGGCCCCTAAAAAACTTCAAGGCCATGGGTCGGTTTGCACCCATGGCCTTGTGCCCCATTCAGAGCACCAAGGTACACAGGTGCACGCTAAAAAAGTAAGAATAAAAGGCGACCTTCCCGTCGTTCATAGCTCTTAATTGTACGCGCATTCTTTCTCTATGTCAAGAGCAATTTGCGCGCACCGGGCGCCGTGCGTGCTTCTTTCTCTCTTCCGCCCTCCTTCGGAGCTTTTTTATGGTGATACGTGAGTTGGGGGCGGGTTATACTGGTAGCTGTGCGGAAGCCTGCGGAGACGGTTTCCGGCAGGTGCGCTGATAAGGAGATGAGGGAGATGTCGTCGATGGCAGTACTGAAGAAGGGAAGGCTCTCCTCCGCTTTACGGAGGAGATTTCGGGACTACTACGGCTCGATAGAAGGCGTAAATCAGAATTACGTCGATATCAAGTGGAAGAGATGGCTGGAATTCCCGGATATCACCACATACACGGCGTCGAAGGATGGCCGGCAGGCGGCCTGGATTGTCTACGATCCCCGCTCAAGCATGATCGAAGAGATCTTGACAAGGAGCAAGGATCAGGGAGTGGACCTCCTGCCAGATGTGGTCGATGCCCTGATTGCCCGGGAGAGCCTTGTGGCAGCGGAGATTCTCGAGGCGGACAGGGAGAGATACAGGTGGATGGTGGCATATGGTTTTCGTCCGACCCGTTCGTACTCTGCCGACGGCCTTTCCTTCCTTAAGATGGACTTGAGCACCGCCGTCTATTTTCAGCGTCACCAACAGCGCGGCCCGGCCAGGACATACGGCCGCAGGGAGCGGGTCGCCGTGGAGCGAGTCCCGGCCACGCAGACACAGGACGAGATCAAGAGGTCCCTCGAAAACCTGATCGATCGGCTCGGGGGTATCGAACGGTTCGTCAAGCCGGGCGCGAAAGCGCTCATCAAGCCGAATGTCGTCGCGGACCACGGCATGAAAGACGGCATCTATACGGGGGGTGTCGTGACGGATATAAGACTCGTCAGGGCATTAATCGAGCTCCTTCTGCCCGTGGCGGGGAGTATCACGGTTGCGGAAGGGTCATCGATCAACCGAAGCGAGACAGGCAGGATGTTTGCCCACTACGGCTATGACCGGCTGGCGGACATGGACAGGAAAGTACGCGTCGTCGATCTGAACACGGACAGGCTCGTGGAGAAACCTGTTCCGGCAGGCAAGAGGATGGCCAGCCGCAAAGTGCCCGTCACGATTGCGGAGGCCGATACAATCATCAATCTTCCCGTCCTGAAGATCCATTTTGCCGCGGGCGTCTCCCTGGCTATCAAGAACCTTCAGGGAGCTATGCCGCCTCTTGAGAAGTATATGTCCCACTTTTTTGGACTCTGGCAGAATCTTGTCAACATCCACCGCCTCATTAAGCCGACGCTGTCCATTATCGATGGGCTCACGGGACAGGAGGATTTCGGTCCCGTCTCAGGCACACCAAAGCAGATGAACGTGTTGATAGGGGGAACGAACCCGGTCGCGGTGGACGCTGTCGCCATGCGGATCATGGGCCTCGACCCTACCCTCTCCCCCCCTGTGCTCCTCGCGTATCTCCAGGGGTTGGGTCCTATCGAGCCTGAGAAAATTCAGGTGGTCGGCGCCGCTATCGATGAAGTAGCAAGCCCGTTTAAGCAGCCGGAGCTCAATCTGCAGAGCGGAAGGGATATTACCATCCACGCGGTCGATGCCTGCAACGGCTGTAGGGGGTACCTCCATTTCACCATCAACAAACTCCGGAGGCCCGATCCGCTGGAGACGACGAGACTGCTCATCGACCGGCCCTTTGAGCCGAAGGTCAATATCTTTCTCGGCCCCTCGACTCCCACCCGCATCGACCCGAGAGAGACAAACCTCTTCATGGGCATCTGCCAGCAGCATCACGCGGGGCTGGGCACGCATCTGCCCGGCTGCCCTCCCCACGCCGAAGTCATCATGAACGGCATATTCAGGTTATTTCCCGATGTAGAGAGGCCGAAGTATGCGGATGAGACCGAAGAGGCAAAGCTGGAAAAGATGCTGAAGGAGGTCCTGGAGTCGGAGGGGCGGGGAGAACAAAGTCAGCGTGGGTTGGGACCGACTCTGGATGCAACTATTGACAATGTCTCCGCAAAGCGGTAAATATTGCCGATTGTCACGAAAACGGGCATCATCTCAAAAAAAGACTGCTCAGAGAGCGCCGCGGCAGGATCGAGGAACAGATGAATGCATATGAACAGATACGTTTGCATATCCCCGAGGAAGTCGAGCGTCTTATGAAGGACCGGCGGATCCTGGCGGAGGAACTGCAAAAGGCAATCCACCATGCCGAGACCACCGGGGAAAAGTTCATCAACCCTTCCACCGGCCGGTCTCTCACATCTTCGAGGCCCGATAGGGTCACCTACTGGGTGGAATATAGTCGGGCCGGTGAAGACTATCAGGTCCATAGCGCCTATTCCCACAGGATGGAGATGAAGAGAGGGCGTGGGTTCTAATGGAAAAGGCGAAGTCCGGCAGTGACAGCGGATGGATCTGCAATCGGTGCAAGGTCCCCCTGGAAATTCAAAAGGTCAGGCTTCAGTATTTGAGGACCATCTTCGCCCTCGATCTTCCCGCGTGCCCCCGGTGCGGTATGATACTGGTAGCGGAAGAGCTGGCGACAGGAAAGATGGCCGAGGCAGAGCAGGCCCTTGAAGACAAGTAGCCTCCCTGGTGGGCCGGTGGCATGACGATCGCGTGTTCTTTCAACTGGCCGGAGATCCGTCGCATCGCGGGGCCGTGCATAAGGCCGGGAGGACCTGTCCTCACTGAGAGGGCGCTCGAAGTCTGCGGCCTCCCCCCGGGCGCCCGCGTCGCCGATATCGGCTGCGGTGGAGGGGGAACCCTGGAGCACCTGGAACGGACCGGCGTGTACCGCTCGGTGGGACTCGACTATTCGGAGCCGCTTCTCGGGGAAGCCGTCCCCCGGCTCGGGTCGGGGCGGCTCGTCCGAGGCCGGGCGGAAACACTCCCCTTCAAAAAAGGTTCCTTCGATGCCCTCTTTTGTGAGTGCGTCCTTTCCATTCTCAGCGACAGGATAACGGCACTCCGCGAATGTGCACGGGTCTTGAAGGAAGGGGGATTTCTGATAGTAAGCGACGTTTTCGCCCAGGGCGGTCCCGGGCAGGGACGGCCGGAGGGGAACGCGCAACGCCTCCTTGCAAAAGGGCTTCTCGCGAAGGAGGACCTCCTCGACCTCTTGACGAGGCTCGGCTTTTCGCTCCTCCTCTGGGAAGAACACGAAAGGCTTCTTAAGGAATTCGAGGCCCGTATGATCCTTGCGGGCAAACGCATCCCGGATGCATGGGCGTGCAGACAGAGACGGGAGCAAAAGAAGACGGACCGCCCAGGAATCAGCTACTTCCTCCTGGTTGCCCGAAAGACCGGGGGCCGCTTTTCACCCGGTCAGAGACAAAGGAGACGGTAAATCATGGACGACATGATCTTGCAATTGATGAGACTGAAAGCCAAGGGGTTCTGCTGCGCCCAGATCGTCTTGACCCTCGCGCTGGAGGCCCAGGGCAAGACCAACGCCGATCTCGTGAGATCGGTAGGCGGCCTCTGCTTCGGCATCAACGGGAGCGGCGAGGTCTGCGGAGCCCTGTCGGGGGGAGCCTGCCTTATCTCGCTTTATGCGGGAAAGGGGGGCGACGAGGAGGCGTACGATGACCGGTACATGGCGATGATGGGCGAACTCGTGGACTGGTTCGGGGGGGCAGCCTGCGACGAGTACGGCGGGACGCGATGCAGCGAGATCCTGGAAAGGTTCCCCGACCGCAGCATATGCGGCCGGATTGTGGCCGATACCTATGGGAAGTGCATGGATATCCTCGTGAGCCACGGGTTCGATCCCGCTGTCGGCAAGAATGGGTGACGTCATGGAAAAGGCGCACCCGGATGAAACCGAAAGCCTATGCCCTGTGTGCCTCAGGAGGATCAAAGCGACGCGGCTGCTTCGGGGCGACGAGGTTTTTCTCGTCAAGGAATGCGGGGACCACGGTTCCTTCAGCACCGTCATATGGCGCGGCGAGCCGTCCATGGCCGAATGGCGGAGACCGAAGGACCCAGTCCATCCAGACCTCTGCTATGGGACTACTAATGCGGGATGTCCTTTTGACTGCGGCCTCTGTGACGCCCACGAACAGCTTCCCTGTTCGGTTTTGCTCGAGGTGACGGACCGGTGCAACCTGTACTGCGCCGTCTGTTTTGCCGATTCCGGCCGTGGGGAGGCAGACGACCCATCGTTGGAGCACATCTCGCGGCTGCTGGAACGGGCCATGGCCGCGGCAGGTCCGTGCAATCTCCAGTTGTCAGGGGGTGAACCCACCCTGCGGGACGACCTTCCGGAGATCGTCGAAATCGCGCGACGGATCGGTTATTCCTTCATCCAGGTCAATACGAACGGTCTCCGCCTTGCCGCAGACATTGACTACGGAAGACGGCTCCGGGCCGCAGGTCTCTCATCGGTCTTCCTCCAGTTCGACGGGGTCGATGATGAGATCTACCGCTCCTTGAGGGGAAGAGCGCTCCTGGACCGGAAACTCCGGGCCGTCAGGAATTGCGGAGAGACAGGCCTCGGCGTCGTCCTCGTCCCTACCCTCGTGAGAGGGGTAAACACCGGCGCCATCGGGGCCATAGTCCGGCAAGCCCTGCAACTGGCCCCCTTCGTGCGGGGCATCCATTTCCAGCCGGTCAGTTATTTCGGCCGCTTTCCGGAGCAGCGCGGCGACGAAGGCCGCTTTACCCTCCCCGAGCTGATGAGGTGTCTCGAGGAGCAGACGGGGGGCCTTCTCAAGGTCAGCGACTTTTCCCCTCCCGGCTGTGAGCACGCCCACTGTTCCTTCCACGCCACCTACATGCACTCGGCCGAAGGGGACTTAAGACCGATAGGGGCGGCGAGCAGGGACAACTGCTGTTCGGCGGACACCGGCGCAGGAGGAGTCAGGCGGACCGTAGAGACCGTGGCACGCCGTTGGACACTGCCGTCCGCAGCGCCAAACTTATGCCGCTCCCCGCTACCTGCGGAGACCCCCTGCTGCTGCGGGGGCAGCCCGGACGCGACCCGGGTCGAAGGCCTCCTTGACCTGGATCTCTTTCTCCGGGAGGCCGCCGTCCGGAGTTTCACCATATCCGCCATGGCTTTCCAGGATGCGGACAACCTCGACCTGGAGCGGCTCAGGGGCTGCTGCATATCGGTCGTATCCGCCGACGGCAGGCTTGTCCCGTTCTGTGCCTACAACCTTACCAGTAGAGAAGGAAGGAGCCTCTACCGCCGGCGGAACGGATCGGGGTGACGACGATCGGCATCACTCCCCTGGAGGCATGGATCGCAAGAAAGGCCCGCATCGGCCCCGGATTGGGGGGTAGGTGCTTTGTGGAAGCACTCAGGGCCTACCAGCTCCGGAGGGTGAACGAGGTCATCGACTACGCCCGCCGCAACGCCCCTTTCTACCGTCGTCATCTGGCCTCCCTCCCGGCTGCGCCGCTGTCCGCTCTTTCCGATGTCGCCCGAATCCCCTTTACCACACCGTCGGATCTCACCGACGACCCCTCCGGTTTTTTGGCGGTTTGTCAGGACGACGTAGCCAGGATCGTCACTCTCCGCACGTCGGGGAGCACAGGGGAGGCAAAGCGGCTCTTTTTCACGGAAGGGGACCTGGAGCTGACCGTGGACTTCTTCCATCACGGCATGTCGACCCTTGTACGACCGGGACAGAGAGTAGTGGTCCTCCTTCCCGCTGAGAGACCGGACAGCGTGGGGGACCTCCTCGTTCGGGGCCTTCGAAGGATGGATGTCCGTACCCTTGCGTACGGCCCTGTCACGGACCCCCTCCACGCCGCTCGCGCGGTCGCCTCTTTCGGCGCCCATTGTCTCGTTGGTATTCCCACGCAGGTTTTCGCCGTGGCCCGAACACGTGCGGGGGCCGCAATCGGGAAAGGCAGCATAGAGAGCGTCTTGTTGAGCACGGATTACGTCCCGCGGGCGATCGCCGAGACCCTGGAGGAGGTCTGGGGCTGCCGGGTATTCACCCATTACGGCATGACCGAGATGGGCCTCGGCGGCGGGGTCGAGTGTGAGGCCCTGGACGGGTACCACCTCAGGGAGGGTGATCTCTACTTCGAGGTAGTCGATCATGAGACAGGAGAGGGGTGTTCCGATGGCGCGACGGGCGAGGTCGTCTTTACTACCCTTACAAGACGAGGCATGCCTCTCATACGATACAGGACCGGGGACATCGCCCGGATCATCCCTCAGCCCTGCCCCTGCGGCAGTGCTCTGAGGCGGATGGAGCGTGTCAGAGGCAGGTGGGACGGCAATGTTCGCCTGGGTCCTGAGTCTACCCTGACTCTGTCCGATATGGATGAGGCGCTCTTCCGGCTGACCGGTCTGCTCGACTACCGGGTCACGGTCTCACAAGGGAGCGACGGAAGGTTCCGGCTGCACATCGACGTACACAGGCGGAAAGGCGGCAGCCCAACGGACCGCGAAGTCCTCCACATGCTCAACGAGGTCGACGCGATACGAAAAGGCATTGCCGGGGCGAACCTGGAGATACCCACCGTGCGTTTCTCGACAGACGGGCGCTGGAGCACTACCGGCGTGTCAAAGAGAAAGATCGTCACCATTCCGCCATCACATAGTAAATAATAGCGACCGACCCCCCTGCCCCCGCAACCGCAGCAAAGTACCTTTTAGTTACCGTTGGTAGGAATTAGTAATTATTGGTAAATATTTTGTCTTGACAGAAAGGTATGCGTTTGGTATATAGTTCACCGGCGTGTTTGAGATATAATTCACAAACGCGCACACGCACACGCATAAAGCAGTTGACTACAACGGCTGCGACGATAGCCCGGAGGAGTTAGCATGAGATACGCGGAGACCGGTTACAATCTGGAAATTGATTTAGCGAGAGGAAACATTGAACGTGTAGAAACTGACCCGAAAATGACCGAGCTTCATCTGGGAGGTCTCGGCACGAGCGTCAAGATACACTGGGATAGGGTTCCCCCCGAGACTAAGCCGTTTGATCCTGAGAATCTCCTGATATTCAGCACCGGCCTTCTCAACGGCACACCCGCTTTCAGCGCCAATCGCACCGTTGTTACCTTCATTTCTCCTGAGTCGGGGTTATTGGCATATCCGATGATGGGGGGGTTCTGGTCGGCGGAATTGAAGTATGCCGGTTACGACAAAGTGATCCTTCGCAACAAGTCCCCCGAGTGGGTCTACCTATGGATACACAACGACAAAGTGGAACTACGTGATGCCTCCCATTTGAAGGGTAGAGGCGCCGTTGAAACGCAAGACCTCATTCGAAAGGAATTGAACGAGCCGAGAGCCCAGGTGGCCGCTATCGGCCTGGCCGGTGAAAACAAGGTCTTTACGGCTTCCATCGAGCAGTCCAGGTCGAGCGCCAGCAGACTCGGAGGCGGCGCCGTTATGGGAGACAAGAAGGTAAAGGCGATAGCGGTGCGCGGAACAAAGGACGTCAACCTTGCCCGAGGGGCTGAGTTTATGGAGCATATGAAGGGCGTGACGGAATACATAAAGTTCCGGAACGCAAATCCCATTCCCGATGTCATGACCATTTTGTCCGGAATCGGCTCACCCCAGGAGATGGTGCACACTGATGAGAAGTGGCACACGGAAAATTTCATGTGGGGAAATGCGCGCACCCGGAGAAGAGAATTCTGGAGCAAGGAGAATGCAGAGAATTGGACGACGGCTCAACTTGCTACGGTACAGCGGTTAATAAGCTGCTTTAACTGTCCGCAGCATTGCGGGGCGTTGGTTTCCTACCGGGAAGGTCCACGATACATGATGAAATGCTTCGGGAAACTTACCTATTGCATGGCGGCCTATGTAGACGACCTGGGTTTTAACTTCAGGATCCTTCAACGTGCGACGGAGTATGGAGTCGATTCATTCTCTACCCCGCAGATTTTGGCCTTCGCTGTTGAGCTCTATGAAGCCGGCATTCTGACCGACAAAGACTTTGAAGGATGTCCGTCCGATAAAGAGGGAAGATTCTTCTGGTTGCTCGACAGGGTTGCGCGGCGGGAAGGAATCGGAGATGTGCTGGCTGACGGCGTGTATGCTGCGGCCCGAAAGATCGGCAAGGGCGCAGAAGAATTCGATCATAATACCATCAAGAAACACGAGCAGCTCCCTCTCAAGCTGGGAACGCTGGATCCTATCTATTTCCTTATGTATTCTACCAACGAGAAGATAAGCATTACCCAGATCGAAGGGCAATGGCCCCAGTCGGCTTTTCCCACGATGGAGCAGAGAGAAGCGTTTGTAAAGGATTGGCCCCAGCTTCCCGATGAAAAGTTTAAGCAGTATTTGCTGGACTGGGAGATACGGGGAGAAAAGGCGATACCATTTTTCCCGACTCCCGACATTGCCGCTGAGATTGTGGATTGGATGGAGATGCTGCACAACATCGATGACGCCTGCTGTATCTGCGCCGGTATGTCGTCATTCTGCCTCAAGCCTCCGTATCATATACACAACTACCCGAAATTGATCTCGGCCGCGACCGGGATGGACATAGATGAAGCCGGACTAAAGAAAATAGCCAATAGGAGCCGGACGTTACACAGGGCATTAAATAATAGAAGAGGCATGGCGAGGGCTGATGAGAAGCCGCCTCAAGACCATTGGAAGAGAAGGTTTCCCGATCTCGAAGAACAACTCCTGTCTACGTATTACAAATTCAAGGGATGGAATAATGACGGCATTCCTACGAGAGAAAGACTGGAGGAATTAGACCTGGGTTATGCTGCCGAAGACTTGGAAAAGAGAGGGATATTAAAAAATGGCCATGATTAAGAAGAAGATCAAGACAATCAAGATCGATGCGGATAAGTGCAATGGCTGCCGGGGCTGTGAGATAGTCTGCTCCGCCTTTCACGCGAACCCGAAATACAGCAGCAACAACCCGGCTAGGTCCCGCATTCAGGTGATTACCAACCGGCTGCAAAATAAATGGCTTCCGGTATTCGCGGGCGAGTATACGGCAGCCGAATGCATGGGCAGAGACAAGTATGTGATCGACGGAAAGGAATACGACGAGTGCGACTTCTGCAGGGCCTCCTGCCCATCCAGGGACATCTTCAAAGAACCCGATTCCGGTCTTCCCCTCAAATGCGACATGTGCGAAGACGATCCGCCCCAGGAAAAGCCGATGTGCGTTCAGGTATGCCTCAACGATGTCCTGATGTACGAGGAAAGGGAAGAGGAAGTGGAGGAAGGGCTGGAGATGGAGGCGGTGGAGGCAGGAGTAGGATCGTTGATAGACAAATATGGGTTGAAAACGATAGCCGATACCGTTGCCCGATTGGCGCAGAAGGGGTAAAGCCCGGTACGCATCACACTATACGGATGCGAACCCGGTTGTTTTGAGTACTATGAAAGTCATTGTCGTATCGGGTGCACGCTCCAAAGTCGGGAAGACGCATCTTTCACGTGCATTATGCAGACTGTTGCCCGGGGCAGTACGCATAAAGATCGGCGATCATGGCTGGAAACCCGGCGGCGACGGTTATCTCTACCGGATCGGGACCGGCTTTTCCACTATCGCCGCGGAGCACGGCAATGCGCGGTTTCTGATAATCGAGAGCAACCGCATACTCGAGGAGATCACCCCTGAATGCGCTATCTACCTCCCGGCCGAAAATCCGAAGCCCTCGGCCGAAATTGCCGTCAGGAAGGCGGACATCATCCGCGGTGAACCCGTTCCGGCCGCAAAAATCTCCGTTCTCGCCAAAAGGATGGAATGTGATGAAACGGTCATCCGGGCAATCGTGGAATTGTCAGGGGAATTGCCGGCAAAGAAGGAGCTGACGAAGTGATTCGAGAGATACGATGCCGAAGGGCGACATCACGGCGCAACGACACAACTATTGCCAGGTCGTGCAAAATCGCTCGTCAAGAAACGAGGAATGTGACGGTATCCGTCAGCGAGGCGCAAAAGATCATTCTTGATTCCGTCAGCCCTCTGAGCGGTGAAAGCATTTCCATCATGGAGGCATCCGATCGAATCTTGTATGAGGATATTGTAGCGGACGCGATGATACCTTCCGTGGATGATTCCGCGATGGACGGTTATGCCATAATCGCAGATGACACGCACGGGGCATCGAGAAATACACCCGTAAGACTTCGAATCATGGGAGAGATACAGGCGGGTGGCTCCATTACCGGTAAAAGGGTCTCTCATGGAACGGCAATAAGAATAATGACCGGCGCTCCGATACCGGAAGGCGCCGATTCGGTAATTCAGTTCGAGGAAACGGAAGAAGAAGCCGATTATGTGAAAATATTCAGCGAATCGGTCAAAAACAGGAATTGCAAATGTGCGGGAGAGAATATCAGGAAAGGCGACAAGGTGCTGCACAAAGGAGACCGGCTGAGATCTGCCGATGTGGGCATTCTTGCGTCGCTCAATTACAATGTGGTACACGTATATAAACAGCCGACCGTGTCGATTATCTCTACGGGCGATGAATTAGCCGAAATAGGCGAAGCGATTCACAGTGGTCAAATCAGAAACGTCAACGCGTACACCTTGTACTCGGAAGTAAAAAAATACAACGCCCTTCCCCATTACTTGGGCATTGCCAGGGACACAATGATGGATACGCGGGAGAAGCTTCTCGAAGCGTTAGAGTCGGATGTAGTGATATCCACCGGCGGCGTATCGATGGGAAAGTACGATTTTGTGAAGGAGATCTATTCCGATCTGGGTATTGAAATACTGTTTGAATGGATCGATGTCAAACCGGGGAGGCCGTGCACTTTTGGGAAGAAAGGGCACAAACTGGTTTTTGGCCTGCCGGGATATCCTGTTCCGGCTCTTACATCATTCATTCAATTTGTAAGGCCCGCCCTGCTCACGCTGATGGGGGCAACAAAAATAGATAAACCGCTCGTCGGCGCATTTCTTGAAGAGGATGTCAGCACACACGCGGGCAGTGTTACTCTGTTGAGAGGCTATTTCACCATCAAGAATAATCAGTTTTATGTTTCAACAACAGGCAGCCAGAAATCATCCGTCCTTCGTTCAATGAGCAAGGCGAACTGTCTGATAGTAATCCCGGAGCATAGCAGAGCGGTGAAGGCAGGAGAAAAAGTGACGATTCAATTAATCGATCATGATGAGATATGACAGATATTCGCCTCCCCGGCCGAAAAAATGCATAGTGTATGCCCCTTTGGTATTGTCAAAACTTTTGTGAAAAGGCGAGGGGCTGAACATGAAACAGCCATTTGTGTCTCTTCCTTTTTATGAGGGGGACGACCCACTTAAGTGGGTGCCCCGACTGGCTTTGCCAGTGGAGGGGGCGACCGGGTACCCGCTTGCGGGTGTCCCCATAATTGAAAGGAGATCGTCATGAAAGGCATGTCCCTTGGTCTGAAAGAGGCGCTGCGTTTGACCCTGGGGGGCAGCATAAAACCGCTCCCTCCTGAGAACGTCGCCCTGGTTG
>JBEKHB010000051.1:0-28601 GCA_050012495.1 Syntrophorhabdales bacterium | reverse complement strand
AGGACCATCAGGCAGGTACTCGGCGAGTAAGTTCTGGTGCGGTTTCGATTGGTAACCGATAGACCTATATCGAGCTGCTCCATGCAAAGTTCGTAGGTGTTTTCGAGGACCGCGAGGTCGCGTATAGCTTCCTGGAAGAGTCAATCCGCCTTGCTCCGACATAAGTCACGATTGGAAATGGCAATCATGGTGAACGAAGTAGCAGGAAAAACCATTTTGCTCTTGCCTCCCGTATCGAGCAGGAGTAAGATGTCAGAAAATGCCAACTTGGTATATTGTGAGGCGCTTGAGTATTATCGAGGATTTCTTAAACACCGTCGGCAACCCTAAACCAAGGAGGGAAACACATGGTGGATGTAAGAAACACAATTGCAGGCTGGGAAAAAAAACAGGCACCCCTCTCGGACGACCTTCAACGCTTCCTCGACTTGGTATGGTCCCACCGCAAGCGTCAAGACAAACCGGATCCGAAAAAACCTGGTTTTTGGCCCGGTAGCTACAAAGCCGAGAATGCTGATGTTTATGGCCTCTACGCACGGATTCACAGGAACTTCTGGATCGGTCCAGCCGCTATGATCGGATTTCTCAATGGAATTTTGAGTATGACCCAGTTGCCGGAACTCCAGTGCGACCCGGAGGACGATACAGACGCTCTCGGACATTGCCTTGGGACCTATTTCAATGCCCAGAGGGCTCCATCGGGTTTCGCCTCACTCGATCGGCAGAACTTTACCAAACTTGTGAATGTGGCTGGAGATGATCAAGGCGTCCGCGACGCTTTAGCAAAGACCTTTTATCATTTCCGGAGAAATCTTGCAGACTGCGCCGATCGAATTTATTTGCACGTAAAACCGTCGCAGGCGATAACCGTAATGCAATACATCTGCAAAAATATGTTGCATCGGCCCGATGTTCATCCAGGGCTTTCCAACGCTAAGGTCGGGGCGCCCGGCCCGGAATCTCGCTTCGACACAATTGTGATTTACTTAGCTAACGCCACGGCAGTAACAAAGGCCCTCGACAAAATCGCGGGTTATCAGCACGAGGGAAAGCGAGTCTTCTTCGAGCTTGGCACCACCCGTACTACCAAGCTGATCACCAACCACAAAGGGATCGAACTGGTAGGCGTAGGGACAGGGGCGGAACCACCGGTTGCATTGCGTCAGCATAATCAAAACCTTCTGATGCTCCCTGGCTCTTCCAGCTTTGGTTCCTTTCGCAGTGAACTCATCCAGTTCGCCTTGGCGAATACCATGCAACATGGGGAAGGGAAGACGGAATTCGTAAACCGGGTCGTAGGCTATTTCAAGTTCGTTGGTATTAACCCACAACAACCGCACACACACGGTATCCAGTCCGAACTACAACAACGCGCCAGAGCGACGCTACGACAACTGCGCGGGGGGATAGAGCCAACGTGGAAAGTTTCTTAGGCGCCGGTGGTCGTGGGATAGTTGTTCTTATGTCCCCGTCCACACTACAGTGAAGACTACGACGCCTAACCAGGCGCTGTACTGGATTGCGCTTCCACTTCGCTCCAGAGCAACCAGTGAGCTTTATCGTTATCACGCGTTACGTATAGGCTCTTTTCCAGAACTTCGCTCCGGAAAAGAGCCTATACGCTATGAGAGCGCGGACATCTTTCTGGAAGACGGTTCCCCACCCGGTGGTGATGAATACCATCTTCTCACGGAAAGTCTGAAATAGTTGTTGTAATTTTGCGGCACTTCTCTGATAATGGAGGACAAGGAGATGGCAGCGGAAAGACCGGTACAAGTGAAGAACGCCATGCGCTCGCCTTCTCCCGAAGGTAGTTGAAAAGGGTGGCAGGGTCCGGTGAAGGAGAACGTACAAAATGAAACAACGCCCGTATGCCGTGTAGATCGTATGACTTGCCGGTTGAAGTCCGGCCATGGGAATTCGGTAGTTCACCGATGTAGCTTGAGGGAGGTGCAAGGGGTAACCCGAAGCATTAAGTTCCCTGACAACGGCCCATTTAGTGGGTCCGGCAAACCTGCGCACTTGCAGCGAAAGCGAACCTATATGTAGCCTCGTTATTCATAAATCGGAGTCGCCGACCCTGTGGACGTTAGGGGAAGGCTGCTATGTCTGTCCTGACGATAACTACCAGAACCGACAGACAGGCTTCCGGGGTGGCAGGGGTGACACGCAGGGGCAGCCATGCGGGGGAGCACGGGAGGCCCTCTATGGTGCTCACAGGACAGAAAAGGGGTCTGCCATTGACATGGGGACAGGATGAGGTCTGAGGAGTCCAACGCATGGAAATTGGGGGGTTTTCAAGCAGGGACGACGTACGTCCCATGTCAATGGCAGACCCCTCGCCTTTCTGAAAGAAAATGCTCAGAGAAAAGCCATACTCACCAAAGTAAGGACACAAGATTGAACACGACAGGATGAAGGCTATGCCCTCCAAATCCATTATCGACGAAATCGACACCGTCCTTGCAACCCACTACGGCTTTACCCCCGAGGAGCTTGACTTCATCATCAATTATGACATCAAGTACCGTCTTTCGCCGGAATGACGGCAAAGGGTCCTCAAACGATTTTTTCACACGTTCGCACCCGAGCGGCCATCGGCGGGTCGATGGAGGGATTGATGAGATTTGGATGCGATGCGAGCCTTGCTGGGCGGAAGCTGTACTGTACCCGTACGCTGGAGCCCGCAAGGTCGCAGCAGGGCGCGGCAGATCGCGATTCCGAACAGGCCGTCGGCCGGCCGAAATAACGAATAAAAAGAAGGAATGAAAAAGAAGGACAAGAAAACAAGGAGCCGATCATGGATGACGAGATCAGGAAGAAGACCCGGGAGACCGCGGCCACGCTCTTCGGAAAGGGCATCAAGATGGACCCGCCTTACCGTACGTGGAAGGAGTTCGACCGTGACCTGGCGAACGACCTTTCCATGTTCATTACGGGGAACCTCTACTCAAGGGGCGTGCTTTCGCTGCCGGAGAGGCAGATGGTCGCCTGTGCCATGCTTGCGGCCCTGGGCGCCACTGACGAACTGCGGCTGCACGTGAATGCGGCACTCAATGTCGGATGCGACCCGAAAAAGCTTGCCGAGGTATTCTTTCAGCTCGCCCCTTACGGGGGCATGCCGAAGGTGAACGAGGCGCTCGGTGTCTATCGCGACGTGTTGAAAGAGAGGGGCGAATGGCCCCTCAAGTAGACCGGCGCCCAAATGAGGCGGCGGGAGAGGCGCTTGAATCCGAAACAATGAGATGCTATACTTGTATAGCAGGAGGTCACCCCATGCTTGCAGTCAGACTCTCGCCGGATATTGAGAAGCGTCTTGATGAACTATCGAAAAAGACGGGCAGAACAAAAACGTACTACGCTCGTGAAGCGATCATTGAGTACATCGATGACCTCGAAGACTACTATTTGGCGGTAGACCGCCTTAGAAGCCCGGGACGACGGTGGACGATGGAAGAGGTAGAAAAGGAACTTGGCCTGGCGGGTTGAGTGGGAAGACGAAGCCGTCAAGGAAATCAAGAAACTGGACGCCCGGGCTCGGCGAAATATAGTTCGCTTTCTGCGGGAAAAGATCGCCACCGAGGATGACCCTCGCCGTTTTGGAGATCCCCTCAGAAAAGAGCTCAAAGGACTCTGGAAATACCGGATCGGTGATTACCGGATAATCTGCTCGATAGAAGACAAAAGGGTTGTCGTCCTCGTTGTTCGCGTAGGGCACAGGAGTTGTGTGTACAAGTGACCGGCCGAGGATATCGAACTCTTTGCAGACAGGGTCAGCCGCCGCGGGACCTGTCGGCTATCTCATACTTTTGCGTCAACGCGCATCTTTTCCGGCCATCACCCCGTATCGGCCATGTCAAGATTCTTGTGTCAGGATGCCTCTTTTGCGGCCGGAGGAAATTTTGATGGATAGTGCGTAGTAGCCGGCGGCGGGGCGAGGAGCATACTTCGTGCGTATGTGACGAGCCACGGCGACGGGGACGCCCGCGCCAGGCGCGAAATTAACCCGGCCGCCCCTATCGCCGAAAGGAGTGCTATAGACATATTGCCCGCGACGTAGTACACTATATGCCTGAGTGATTCGCAGCACAGCATAACGATATAACGTTTCGAAAGTGAGGACGAGAAGATATGTCTGAAGAGACAATGGCAATGGAAAGGATAGACGACGACGGGGAGGCGAACGGCCGGCCGGAGGAAGATTTTGGCGCCCTCCTGGAGAGGGAGAGTAAAATGCCCGGCAGGCTTGCGCCCGGTCAGAAAATAAAGACGACCGTCATAAGCGTTTCCGGAGATTTGGTCTATGTCGACATGGGTGGAAAGAGCGAGGGGGTCATCGGTCTGTCGGAGTTTGCGAGAGAGGATGGTACGGGCGGCGTGGCTGAAGGCGACCAGGTGGAAGCCTTTTTCCTCGCCGTACAAAATGGCGTGAAACGCCTGACTACACGCATTCGCGGCTATTCGACGCTGGACGTGGCCGGTATCCGCGATGCGTACCACGCAAACCTCCCCGTCACGGGAAAGGTGAAGGCCGCGGTAAAGGGAGGATACGAGGTGACGGTGGGCGGCGCCAGGTGTTTTTGCCCGTTTTCCCAGATGGACCTCAAAGTGGGCAGGGAGAGTGAGCAGTACGTGGGCCAGACCTTTTCCTTCAAGGTGGTGGAATTCGAGAATGACGGACGGAATATAGTCCTTTCCCGGCGTGCCCTCCTGGAGGAAGAGCGGCGGGCCCAGGCCGAACGCCTCAAAGAGACGCTGAGCGTGGGTATGGAGCTGAACGGCACAGTCCGGTCTATCCAGGGCTTCGGCGCCTTTGTCGATCTGGGCGGTGTGGACGGCCTTATTCCCGCGAGCGAGATCGGTTGGGACAGGGCCGAGAGACCGGGTGATGTGCTTTCCGTCGGCCAGGAAGTGACGTTAAAGATCATAGGTCTCGACTGGGAGAAAAACCGGCTGACCTTGAGCCTTAAGGCCCTCAAGACCGACCCGTGGACGGGTGTGTCGGAGAGATACGCCGTAGAAACCAGGGTAAAGGGTGTTATTGTCAGGCTTGCGCCGTTTGGCGCCTTCGTCAACCTGGAGCCGGGCGTTGACGGCCTGATCCACATCTCCAATCTGGGGGCGGGAAGACACATCAACCACCCGAAGGAAGTGGCCGAGGTGGGGCAATGGGTTGAGCCGATTGTGCTGGCCGTTGACGAAGCCAACAAGAAGATATCCCTCACCCTGGAGCAGCCGAAAGAGGAAGTCGCCCTTCCGGAGGTGGGAGATGTGGTGGAGGGAACCGTCGAGCGGGTAATGCCTTACGGGATTTTCCTGAAACTGGAGAGCGGGGCCGGCGGGCTCATTCCAAACTCGGAGATGGGTACCCCCAAAGGCACGAACCACAGCCGCATGTTCCCGGTGGGAACGCGGATGCAGGTCATCGTCATAGGATCTGATAAACAGAGCAGGAAGGTCTCGCTGAGCCGGAATGCGGTGAACGAAAAGGCGGCGCAGGACGAATTCAAGCAGTACCGGACACAGCAAAAGGGGGACGACCAGGCGTCATCTTCATCTGCCTTCGGCAGTTTTGGCGAACTGCTGCAAGAGCACCTGCACGGGAAGAAGAAGCGGTAGGAGTCCGCATCTCGCCGTCACTCTATCCACCGGACTATCCTGTCCAGCGCATCCCTTGGCGACGTGAAGCGGTTGACGGGGTGTTCCCAGTCGGGATAGCCGAGGGCCACCCCAATGACCACGTCCTTCTCCTCGGGGATGTTCAGCACCTCCTTGACCTCATCCTTGTAGGCGGCAATGAGACCTATGGGACAGGTCCAGAGTCCCAGGCTATGGGCGGCAAGCACGAGGTAGCCGAGGCAGGCGCCTATGTCCACGAGACGGGCCTGTGAAAAAGCGTTGTCGAGGCACATGATAACGGCAACCGGCGCCCCGTAGAAATCGCAGCTCCCCTCATTGATATACTTGTTGAAATCGGACCCTATTTCATCGAGATAGGGCTTCATCCCCTCAAAAGAGGCGACGCCCCGGGCGGTAAACACCCCGGGCAGAGGCTTCACGTTTCCGGGGCTGCACGAGATCCGCTTCTCCCTGTAAGCCTTGAGCAGTCTTCTGCTCAGTCTTTGGCGCTCTTCATCCATCACCACCGTCAATTCCCATGGTTGGAGGTTGATCGCGGAGGGCGCGCGGATTGCGAGCTGAAGTACTTCCTCCACCTTCTCCCTGGGCACCGGATCGCTCTTGAAGGCCCGAATACTCTTTCGCTCTTTGATTACCTCAATCAGGTCCATATCTCTCTCCTCGGTATCAGGCACGCGGTGCGTGGTGCCCATGCCGGTCTTCTTCGGTCCTCGCGGTCGGTTTTCGGCAACGTGCGAAGCTGTGAAAAAATGTCGTCTTGTCGTACCTTCACCCCCACCCTCGCCCTCCCCCCTCATCAGGGGGAGGGGATTAGTGTCCCCTTCGGGGAGAAAACCCCTCGCCTTTTAGTTGTGCGATTCCGTATAGTTGTCTCCCTCTCCCCGGTGGGGGGAGAGGGTTGGATGAGGGGGAAGAAGACGCTTTTGATTTTTTCACAGCTTCTGCCACCCCTTAACTATACGTGTTAACCCCACCCCTGTCAACGTGTTGGGGCGCACCCGGCACGGGCAAACGATTTGAAAACTGTCTACCCGCGCCTCTTGTTTTCTGTTATCCTCATAGGATGGGTGAGGCGCCTGCAAAGATCATCGACCTGCACATGCATGGGATCGCGGGATTCGACACACGGACCACGGATCCCGCCGCGATGCTGAGGATAGCGGAGATCGAGGGTGGGGCGGGCGTGTCGGAGATCATGCTCTCCATCTACCCTGCCCCCCTGGATGTCATGCGGGGGCAGACGGCTGCGGTGAAGGCTGCCATGGCGCGGCAGGGCGCGGGACAGGCGCGGATCATCGGGGTTCACCTCGAAGGGCCGTTCCTGAATCCGCTGATGGCCGGCGCCCTCGACCCCGGCTCTTTCATCCCGCCGGGGGAACGCGTGTTCCGGGAACTGACCGAGGGTTACGAGGAGGTGGTGCGGATCGTGACGATCGCGCCGGAAATGGGCGGGGCCGTCCCTCTGATCAGGCAGATGGCGGACGCGGGCATCAGGGTCAACATGGGCCATTCGAACGCGACCTATGCGGAGGCCGAGGCGGGGTTTCGGGCCGGCGCGAGGGGGATTACGCACCTCTTCAACGCCATGCGCGGTTTTCATCACAGAGAGCCGGGGATTGCCGGCTTCGGTCTGCTCAACAAAGACGTCTACGTAGAGATCATCGGGGATCTCGTGCATCTCCACCCGAGCGCTGTCGAGCTTATTGTACGGCTGAAAGACGCCGGGAAAGTCGTTCTTGTCTCCGATTCCATTCGGGATACGGATATCTCCGGGAATACCGAGTCGCATACGAAGGCACATCGAGGCGGCGACAAGGAGCCGACGCAGGCGTACACGTTAGCACGTCAAGGAGAGCGACGAGGAGCCAACAAAGATGGGGCGAAGAAGGCGGCTCGGTATAAGACGTCCCCCGTGGAGAAAGGCATATTATCAGGGGGATCGCTGACAATAGCAGACGCAGGCCGGCGCCTCATAGAAGCCGGCTTCGACGCGGATTACGTGGTGAGATGCATGACGACAACCCCCCGGTCCTATCTGGAAGGGTAGCGCCCTCGGCCGTGCGGCGGGTCCGGATCAGACTGCGAGCCGCGCGACCAGGTCTATCAACTCTTCAATGCGCTCTATGGAATAATCAGCCCCGTCCGAAAAGCCGGGAAAGCCATAGCCGTAGAGGGCGGCCACGCTCTTCACGCCCGCGGCCCGGCTCGCCGTTATGTCATAGATGCTGTCCCCCACAAAGAGCGCATCCCCCGGCAGGGTGTCGAACCGGGAGAGCACGTTGAAGATGGGCTCGGGGGAAGGCTTTTTTTGGAGACTCGTATCCCCCCCGGCCACATAGTCGAAGTGCTCCAGGAGGTCCAGGGCTTTGAGGAGCTGGATCGACAGGGCCTCGAGTTTGTTGGAGACGACCGCTTTCTTCTGCCGGGAGAGGGCGCGCAGCATCGTTTCAGCGCCGGGATAGGGCGCGGAGTGATCGGTCATATGGGTGCGGTAGTGGTCGAAGAATCTCCGGAGCAGCGTGGGCGGGTCAAGGTCCAAACCTCTCTCCTCGATCAGTTTCCCCACGAGCGCGGTGGCCCCCTCCCCGACGAGGGCAATCGTTTCCTCCACGCTCACCTCCAAGGAACTGTAAGGGCGGATCGCATAATTGAGGGCATTGGAGACGTCGACGCTCGAATCGACGAGTGTGCCGTCAAGGTCGAAAATAATGAGCTTTACAGGCATCCCATAGTCTAATGGAAAGGGCGCCGAAGCTCAATACCTTAAAATATCCCACCCAATTCGCAATCATGGAGAGGCTTGCTCCAGGGGAGGGGGACGTGATTTCGAATTGGGAAAAAGAAACATGATGAAGGTATGCCGAACGAACAAAAAGAGCTATAATTCAAAAAAGAAACGCTCAAGGGGGATAGCCGATGCTTGTGAGGAATATTGACGATCCGGTGGTGCAGGCGACTACCTACAGGGCGCATTGGGGTGGTATCGCCCGTATGGTCCTGACGAGGGAGCACCTGCGGTCCATGGAATTCTTTGCATGGGCGGCCCTTCCCGCCGGCAACACCATCGAGGAGCACGTGGACGAGGTGGAGGAGATATACTTTATCCTCTACGGCGGCGGGCTGATGAAGGTCGGGGATGAGGAGCAGGCGGTGAAGCAGGGGGACGCCATATGGATCCCGGCCGGAGAGCCCCACCGGCTCATCAACGATACGAGCGAGAATACGTTCTTTATCTGCGTGGCCGCCTACCCGAAGTAGCTGAAAACCAAGCTCTTTCCGGGTCAAAGACGCAGGCGGCGGGAATTCCTGGGCGGCGCGTCCGCACCGCGACACGGACCGGTCCTATGCTTTCACCTGCATGGTGGGGTCCGCCGCGTGGATGGTCTCGAACACCTCGCCCTTTCTCGACTCCATCTCGCCGGGACCGGCCGCCTCCAGATTGAGCCTTATGAGCGGCTCCGTGTTGGAGGCGCGGAGATTGAACCACCACGATGGGTAATCGACGCTCAGGCCGTCCAGGTGGTCCTGCTGCCCATCCCTGTACCGCGCCTCCAGGGCCTTGTAAATACCCTCCTTATCCGTCACCTGCATGTTGATCTCCCCTGTCGCGGAGTACTTCTTCAATGGGGCAATGAGGGTGGAAACGGCGGTTTTTTTTAAGGCGAGGAGGTTGAGCATCTGGATCATGGCAAACATCGCGTTATCGGTGAAACCTGCATCCCTGAAGTAAAAATGTCCTGAGAGCTCGCCGGCAAAGATCGCGTCATGCTCCCTCATACCGGCCTTTATGAAGGCGTGGCCGACCCTGGAGCGTATGGCCCGTCCTCCGAGACGGGTGATCGTCTCCGGCACGGACCGGCTCGATCTGAGGTCGTAGAGGATCGTGGCCCCAGGCGATTTCGCGAGGTAAACCTGGCTGATGAGGACTGTCACCAGGTCCTCCGGTATCCGCTCTCCCTTCTCGTCGATAAAACCGCACCTGTCTGCGTCGCCGTCGAACGCGATGCCTATGTCGGCCTTCTCCTCCACGACCATGGCGCGCAAGTCCGCCGTGTTCTCCGGGATAAGGGGGTTTGCCACGTGGTGGGGGAAGCGCCCGTCGGGCTCCATGTAGAGAGGCACTACCTGCCACATGGGGAACTGTTGGGTCAGGGGGAGCACTTCGGGCCCCACCGCGCCGTTGCCCGCATCGATCACCATCTTGATGGGCATGGGCTCATGGACGAAAGTTTTGAGCCTGTCCAGGTACGCAGGGAGCACCGACCGCCGGCTGCACGCGCCGCCTCTTCCGGCAGGCGCGTCGCCGGCCATATCGTTCACCATACGTTCGATGCCGGGCAGGCCCGCGTCGCCGGACAGGGGTATGGCCTTCTCCCGGCACAGCTTGAAGCCGTTCGATCCTCCGGGCAGGTGGGACGCCGTCACCATGGCGCCGCCGTCATAGGCGCCGTCGATTATGGCGAAGTAGAGCAGGGGCGTCGTCACCATGCCGATGTCCGTGACCCGGGCGCCCGCACTCATCGCGCCTTGCGCAAAGGCGTCGGCGAGGGTGGGAGAAGAGAGACGCATGTCATAGCCGATCACGACGGTGCTCGCCGCAAGCAGCTTCACGAAGGCAGCGCCGACCTTGAAGGCGATTGCTTCGTTTACCTCGTGCGGGTACGTTCCACGGATGTCGTAAGCCTTGAATATGGATGCCATAGTCACCTCTTGCGGAAAATGTGCGCCCTCATGTGCGGTCAAGGGAATCGCGGGTTGACAACTATCAGGGAAACGATAATATTTAACATAAGCTAAACGCCCTTGTTTGTCACCAGAAAAGTGGAGGTGGAAGATGGATGCGCCGAAGAAGATCGTGGTCTATTCGACCCCTACGTGCCCGCATTGCAAGAGGGCAAAACAGTTCCTCGAGGAGCGGTCCATTCCGTTTCAGGTGGTCGACGTTGCCGCAGACAAGGCCGCACGGGAGGAAATGATCAAGAAAACGGGGCAAATGGGCGTGCCTGTTATTGAGATCGACGGTGTCCCGACCGTGGGCTTCGACGAGGCCGCCCTGAAAAAGCAACTGGGTTTGTAGATCGTGAGCGGCGTGTACGATCTTGTCATTATAGGCGCGGGTCCGGCGGGTATGACGGCAGCCGTCTACGCAGCGAGGCAGAAGGCCAAGACCCTTCTTCTGGCCAGGGATGTAGGCGGACAGCTCAGTTGGACCCTGGGCATTGAAAACTACATGGGGTATCAATTCATAGAAGGGATAGATCTGATACGCAAATTTGAAGAACAGGTAAGGAAGTTCCCTATCGATATAAAGATCGGACGGGCCGTAGAATCGGTCATCAGGGTGCGTGACGGTTTCGAGGTAGGGGACGTGGACGGCACAAAGTATCTCGGCCGGACAGCCATTATTTGCAGCGGAAAGCGACCGAGAATGCTGAACGTGCCCGGAGAGGAGATGCTGCGGGGCAGGGGCCTCACGTATTGCGAGGTCTGCGACGGTCCGCTTTTTCAGGACATGGACGTGGCGGTAATAGGCGGAGGAAACTCAGCCCTGGAGGCAGCTATCGATATGACGAAGATAGCGAGGCGTATCTATCTTGTCTCCCTGACACCGCTTACCGGCGACAATATATTGAGAGAGAAGGCAACGGAAGCATCCAACATCACCATCATGACGGAGCATCAGACGATGGAGGTGGTAGGCGACCGCATGGTCTCCGGCATACGGGTGAAGGAGATGAAAAGCGGGCGGGAGCAGATGCTGGAAGTGGGCGGCGTCTTTGTGGAGGTCGGGCTGATACCCAATTCCGATTTCGTGCGGGGCATGCTGACGCTGAACGAGTTCGGCGAGATTTTGATAAACTGCGCCTGCGAGACGGGTGTTCCGGGGCTCTACGCAGCCGGAGACGTCACGAATGTGCCGGCGAAACAAATTGTGGTAGCTGCGGGGGAGGGTGCGAAGGCCGCGTTGCAGGCCCACCAATACCTGCAAAAATGCCTCTGACGAAAGCCGGCCCCCGGGTGCCGCAGATATTCCCCGCATTGCCGCCCTTATCCCGGCGAGAGGGCGTCCACTACTTTGCGACGTGCCTTCTTTGCCGGTATTTGATGGTAAAAAGGCACTCGAAAGTCCGCGACCCGGAAAGCCATAAGGGACGCCCGGAAACGTGGGCGGAAAACCAACACTCGGCAAGTGAGCCATTTTATAGGGTATTTATCTTCGGGCGTAGATTGTCCGATACGGCGTAGAGACACATTCAGTTTTCTGAATACTCCTTGAAACAATTGGGCTTTCCGGATTGCTTAAGGAAAAGGCAGAACGTCGAAAAGCGTATAATAATCACAGCTTAAGAGGGGAATTCCACAGGTTGTCTACATCTTTTGCACATTCGTTGTGGAAAACGGCCCTAACCGGGGGAAATTACTTGCGCACCAGGGGCGCGGGATACGGGGCGGGCCTGGGCGGGATCGGAAGAACCGCCTTCTTTCATGTTCCCGGTCGGGGACGCTGAACACTACTATCCGTCTAAAAAGAAAGTGTAAAGTAACACTTGACACAGTACACTTAATGATGTACTATTATCTCAGAAGCCGGGAAAGAGACGACCGGCCGGACAGGGAGGGGGATACTGCAATGAAGAAGCCTTTTTCGGATAACGTCAACAAAGGTGTGCGCATGAAAGAGCTGACCGGGGCAACGGGTCTGCCCAAGTCGACGATCCTTCACTACGTGGCACAGGGGCTGCTGCCGGAGCCCGTGCGGACAAGCCGGAACATGGCGTTCTACGACCCTGCGTGCATCGAGCGGGCGAGGTATGTCAAGGCGCTGCAGTCCACGTACTTCTTCCCCCTCGCGAAGATCAAAACACTGCTCTCCTTGAGAGATGAAGGGAAAGACACGAACTCGCTCATCGAGCTGAACACGGTCGTCTTCGGCACGTCCGACGGGGCCGCCCTCCACGAAGAGGCGTTTCGGAGCGCCACCGGCCTCACGTCGCCGCAGGTTTCGGAGCTTTTGGAGGCGCACCTGCTCATGCCGCTGGAAAAGGGTGCTTTCAGACAGGATGATATTGACGCGGGCAGGGTATATGCAGGGGCCTTCACCCTGGGTCTCGGGTCTTGCGACCTTGCCTTCTACACCGCCATCGCCAATGAGTTGGTTGACCGGGAGATGAGCCTTCGCCGGCGTCTCACAGGGCGCCTGCCCGATGACCGGGATGCACGGGTAACCACGGAGCTTACCAGAGGGGCGAGGACCCTGCGGAATTATGTGATCGACCGGGTCTTCCAACACCGTGTCGCTGCCGCGAAGACCCTGAAAGACGAGGAGGCCCTGTGACGAAGCCGGGGCGCCCACGGCCCCCAGGGCCGTGGGTCGGGAGCGACACACAGGGCACAGGTGACCACCTTGTTCAGGCAATAAATCCAAAAACGGAAAAGGAGGAAGTCATGTCGAATCGACTGAAGGTCGTGGCGATCAACGGGTCGCCCCATGGGGCGATAGGTAATACGAGCCTGATGCTGCGGATGATGGAGCCCGTCCTCGCGGGTGTCGGGATCGATCTGGAAGAGGTCTTTCTCGCTTCGATGCGCATCGAATACTGTGTCGGGTGCGCCGTATGCATGGAGAAACGCGCGTGCTGGAGACAGGACGACCATGCGGAGATCATCGGGAAGATGCTCGGCGCCGATGGGGTAATTCTTGCCTCGCCCGTCTACTACAGGCATGTCACGGCCCAGATGAAGACATTTATCGACCGGTCCGTGGCTTACGCGCACAAGCCCCGCACCGCATGGAAACCGGGTATGGCGATAAGCGTATCGGGCGGGATGGGGGAGACGGCGGTTGCAGAGTATCTGGCGGGTACGCTCAGGACTTACGGGGCTTTTTCGATAGGGAGCCTCACGGCGATAGCAGTCGCCCCCGGCGCTTTCATGGGGATAGAGCTCGTCGAGGCGAGGGCAAAGGACATGGCTTTGGATCTTGCAAGGGCCATCAAGGAAAAGCGGCGATATCCCGCCACCGAGAACGACCTTTTCTTCTATCTTTTCATGAGGGACTTCGTGGAGCGGGAGAAGGCGTTCATGGCTGACGACTATAGGCACTGGCAGGAATCGGGTTTCTTTGAAGGCTTCGGGGCATATGTCGACCAGAGCTTCTCGGTTCCCCCTGCCAACGATCAGGCGCGGAAGGAATGGATACGGGGCATGATCGCCAAAGAGGCAGACAAAGGGCAGGCAAAGGCCGGGGAGGCGACGGACCGGCCTTCCGGCCCGAAGTCGGCTGCAACCTGCCGGGAGCTGCTCCGGATGATGCCTCTCGGGTTCAAGAAAGAGGCGGCCGGGGCGTTGAACGCGGTCTATCAGTTCGAGATAAATGGGCAGGAGAACTTCGTGGCCCACCTGAGCATTGCTGACGGCCGCTGCACCTACGTCGACGGGCCCCACGAGAAACCGGACGTGACCATCAAATCGCCCGCGGACATCTGGCTTGCCGTATCGAGAGGCGAGATGAATGGTCAGTCGGCGTTCATGACCGGAAAGTATAAGGCCGAAGGGGACCTCACGCTGCTCATGAGGCTCGGGAGTCTGTTTGGTTCGTGACCCGGTGGGATGGGCGCAAAAAACGGTTCATGAGGCCGCGCGATTACCGTAGAAAGTTCGGCGGCTTCCGGGGTGGGTGGGCTTTACGGCTTTCGGCGGTCCTCTCCGAACGGTCGACAGGGGGCTGCGCGCCTTGAATGCAGGCCCGGTGCAGCGTGCGCTCAAGAAAAGATTTGGCGACGTGGAGGTTCTCCCCGGTGAAAGGGTGTTTTTCAGTATAGTACATGCACCCGGACAAGGTGAGGGGCAGGGGGGTATAATCCTGCACCTGCTCGGGCCGCATGCCGTGTTGTCTGAGATATGACGCGAGGGCCGCGTCGTCCCGGAGGGTGGCCCCGGGATGAGCACTGATGAAGTAGTTGACGAGATACTCGTCTATTCCCGTCTTTTCGCGCAATTCCTTAAAGCGCTGCACGAAGCGCTCGTACACGTGGAAACCGGGCTTGTTCATGATCCGCAGCATCCGGTCTACCGAATGCTCCGGCGCGACCTTCATTTGGCCCCCCACGTGATGCCGGCATACGTGCTCGAAATAGGCGGCCGCGTCCGCCTGAACGAGTAAGTCGTATCGCAGGCCGCTCTGCAGGAACAGATGCTTCACCTTCGACACGCTCATGATCGAGCGGTAGAGGCGCAGGGCCTCTCCATAACCTACCTTAAGGCGTTCGCACTTTTCAGGGACGAGGCAGTCCCGCTCCGCGCACGCGCCCGCCTTCGTCCATAAGGGACACCTGGCCTGATAGAGGTTGGCCGTCGGCCCGCCCACGTCGGTAATCGTCCCTGTGAACCCTTTCATTTCGGAGAGTGCCCGCGCTTCCCGGACGATCGATTCGACGCTCCTCGATTGGATGATCCTTCCCTGGTGCATGGAAAGGGAGCAGAAACTGCACGCGCCGCAGCAGCCGCGATGTGATATAAGAGAAAACCGGGTCGTCTCGAAGCCTGGAACAGCGTGCTCATCGCCATATGAAGGATGAGGCGTCCTCACGTAGGGGAGCCCGTAGATGGCGTCAAGCCGATGCTCGGGATGCGGTGCGGCGGGTGGGAACTGTATCACGAAACGGTCATTGTGCCGCTGAATCAGGACTTTTCCCCGGAAGGGGTCCTGGTTCTGCACGATGAGCCTGAAGGCTTCGTTAAAAGCGTCCTTGTCGTCCCTGACCGCTTCATAAGATGGGATCTCCAGCACGTTGTCCGCAAGGGGCGGGGTTTTTTGCGCGACGACCGTACCCGGTATGCCGATAAGGCTCGCGCCGCGGCCGAGCCTTGCGGCAATCTCCGTTATCTGCGCCTCCCCCATTCCGTAAACCAGGACGTCGGCCTTTGCGTCGAGAAGGAGCGACCTGCGCACCTTGTTGTCCCACCAATCGTAGTGCCCGAGCCTCCGAAGGCTCGCCTCGATACCGCCCAGGACGACGGGAATGCGGCCAAAGGCCTCTCGCGCGCGGTTGGCATAGACGATTGTCGCCCTGTCGGGGCGGAGACCCGGTGTGCCCCCGGGGGAATAGGCATCGCGGAGGCGCGGTTTCTTATGCGAGGTGTAGTTGGAGACCATGGAGTCGAGGTTGCCGGCGGTGACGCCGACAAACAGCCTGGGGCTGCCGAGACGGGTGAAGGGCTCGACGCTTCTCCAGTCCGGCTGGGCGATCACTCCCACCCGGTAACCTGCGGCCTCGAGCACCCTTCCGATGACCGCGGTCCCGTATGAAGGGTGGTCCACGTAGGCGTCGCCCGTGACGAGGAGCACGTCGAGGACGTCCCAGCCCCGCTTTTTCATCTCCTCTTTCGACATGGGCAGGTGACCGGCCGTCATGCGTATAGTGTAGCAGATTTGTGGGGCTATCTCTGTCTCTGTATTTGTGTTTCTCTTTTGTCGGTCGGCCGGCGGCCTGGAGGAATCGCGATCTGCCGCGCGCTCTTCGCCTTGCGTCCTCCGACGTACGTTCAGTACGCCTACGGGCAGCAAGGCTCAGATCGCATCGACATCTCATCGATCCCTCCATCGACCCGCCGATGGTCGCTCGGGTGCCCCGCGTCCACCCGATCCGGGTCCTATCAGCCTGTAACTCGCTGATACTCCCCGGAAGTAAAAAAGCACATACCGATTTCAACTACCGGATGAAACAACGTACCTAGCGCCTGCACAGAGCGTCCCGTTTCTCCCCCAAGAATCGAAATGATGGCCTTGAGTTGTGCAGACAAATGATGTACACTTGAAACATGAGATATGAATGGGAACCACAGAAGAATGAGTCTCTGAAAGCAGAAAGGGATATATCATTCGAGAAGATAGTTTTCCATCTGGCGCGAGGCGACGTGTGGAAGCTTGCCGATCATCCCGACCAAGAGAATTACCCCGGACAAAAAATATATTTCGTCATTGTGGAGGAATACATCTATCTGGTTCCTCACGTGGTTGAGAAAGACTACGTTTTCTTGAAGACGATTATCCCCAGCCGAAAGGCAACCAGGGCATATAAGAAGGAGCAGGAGGGTTAACAAGAGATGAAATATGACAAGGAAGAAAAGGCCATTATCGACGCCTATGAGAAAGGGAAGATGAAGCTTTCCACTCCGTCAAAAAAGGAGATTGAAGCGATAAAGACGATGGCTAAAAAGACATCGGTTAAGGACAAACGGATCACCATACGTCTCTACGACCACGACTATCGGGGCATTCAAAAAAAGGCGATGGAAATGGGTATACCCTATCAAACCCTCATTTCCGGCATAATCCATCGATACATAGAGGGAGAGCTGACTTCAAAAACAGGATGACCATCGGCTGTTCGCGGATCGCCGGTGAGGTCGGGGTCGTAGCTGACTGACTTGACAATGGACGTCACCAAATCGGGCGTGTGGAAGATCATGCAGGAGAGAGGATAAGTCACGTTGGTCAACTACGGCCCCGAGGTGCCCCTTGTCAATGGCTGACCCCTCTATTCTCTATAACAATCGAGCGGTCGTAAGCGGGGGGCATCCTTAAGAAAGGGAAACCCCAAGGGGACGTTGGTCCAAAGTGAACTTTCGACATGTATGCCGGGGCATATGCATCGCCGCCTTGAAGGGTTTGGTACGTCAAGAATAAGTTCACTTTGAACCAACGTCCCTATGTCCCCATTCTTCACTTCACGCCCACAAGCTCATCATGGCTGAATCTGGTTGAACGTTGGTTCGGAGAAACCACACGGAAAAGAATTCGCCGGGGAGTATTCAAAAGCGTGCCGGAACTGGTAGCCGCCATCGAAGAGTACATCCGGCTTTACAACGAGAACCCCAAGCCCTTTGTTTGAACAAAGAAGGCGGAAGATATCGCCAAGAAGGTGGCCCGTTGTAAAGCCGTTACTGAGACAGTACACTAGCGTGACAAACTCCCTACCCTCCGCTTCGATAGTTTTCCAATTTGCATGCCGCTTAATTTGCACTCCGATAAGTTCATTGCCCTCCAATGTTGTTCAGATTTCAAGCCGAAAACGCCAGGATACTACGAATAATCGATCAATTGAAATATTGACGTCCAATCACCTCCCATTACCTTTACACATCACACCGTAGTCTTTCAACCTACGATAGAGCGATGTAAGCCCGATATTCAGCTTCTCCGCCGCCAGCCTCTTGTCTCCTTTTGTTTTCTCCAGTGCAGCAAGGATATGGAGGCGATTCATGTCTTCAAGGGCGCGAATCTCATGCTCTCCGTGAGAAAGAGAGACGCACTTCCGCAAAGCCTTGGGGAGTTCCTCCACCTGGACCACATTGCCTGGGGAGAAGGCTACGGCTCGTTCGACCACGTTTTGAAGTTCGCGGACATTACCGGGCCATTGGTAGTGGAGAAGAAGATCGAGGGCGTCCGGCGTAAAACCGGATACAGAGCGTTTGATTCTCCTATCGGTCTTTTCCAGGAAGAACCGTGCAAGGGGTAAGATATCCTCTTTCCGTTCCCGAAGAGGCGGTACTTCAATTTCTAACACACAGATGCGGTAATAGAGGTCACCGCGGAATCGACTTCTTTCTACCTCTTCCTCAAGATTGCGGTTCGTGGCACCAATCACCTTGACGTCAACGGGACGAGACTTGTTTTCTCCGACCCGTCGTACCTCCTTCTCCTGGAGAACGCGGAGGAGTTTTGCCTGCATCCCGAGCTGCATATCTCCTATTTCATCAAGGAATATGGTACCGCCGTTTGCAGCTTCGAACAGACCCACCCTATCGTTATGGGCTCCCGTAAAGGCCCCCTTCACATGGCCGAAGAACTCGCTCTCCAAAAGCGTATCGGTAACTGCGCTGCAATTGACGGCAACAAACGGCCGTCCTGCCCGTGAGGATTCATCGTGGATGAACCGGGCAACCATCTCCTTTCCCACCCCGCTTTCTCCCGTGATAATAACGGAGAAGTCTACCTTCGCTGCCCGCTTTGCAAGGTCTAGTACCTGCTCCATGGCCTTACTCCCCGCGATTATGCCCGAAGGGTGGATATCGCTGTCGATCAGTTTCTTGAGCTGCGATAGGCGTCTCTCAGAGCGACGTAGCTCACCTGCTACGTCCTTGAGCACCCCGTCAATGGTTTCCTCATGGAAGAAAGGCAGGTAGTCGTCAATAGCTCCGCCCCAGTCTTCCTTGGCCCGACTTTCGATGTGGCAGAAGGCGTCGCCTTTTCCCCGGCACTTGTGCTCGATACAATAGGTCTCCAGACCACTAATGCGGCTACTGTAGCCGCTCACGTAGCCGGTCAGAGTCCAGCATACCGGTTCATTTGCCACGCCAAATTGGAGGACATGCTGCTCCGCTTCGTAGGAATTGTCCCAGATGGATGTAACGTGATAGAGGGGATCGCCGATATCAGTGGAGTTGAATTCCTTGACATCAACCACCCCTTGCAGCATGTGAAATGTAGGTCCGCATGCGGGGTCTTTCGCCAGATCGGGATACTTGGTGGCCAGCTTGTCGGCATTGAGCCAGCCGTGCGCATACCCAAAGCGCGTGAGGATGTTCCTCGCCGCAGACAGGCCGAGGCTGTTTATCAGTTCCCTGCGCAAGAGCCCCATGGCAACGGCGTCGAGCAGAAGGGCACGGTCCCCCATAAATTGAATGGCACCGCCCCTGGGATTGAAGGATAGAAGGTCCCGGAGATCAAGATCGCTCGCTTTCATCTGCCTCAATGCCTCCTTTTTGGTTGATCCTATAAATCCATCTGAAGTTTAGCATAAGATTTTTCAAATTGAAAATGCTTTTTCGCATTTGAAAATATGTGTACGACACGTATACGGTTAAACGCTGCAATGACAGGATGTTTCGCGTAAGCAAATGGTGGCATAGCGGTTGCTAGTGCCAAGTTATCTATTGTGTGGGAGGAGTCATTACCCCTGGTATTGAGGTGCGGTTTCATCAGCATCAATTTTAAAGGAGGCGAAGGATGTCAGGTAATGAAGCGTTAGAAAAGATTGTCGGTACCGGTAATGTCATGGATAGCCCGGACATTCTGGAGGAGTATTCCTCTGATTTAAGTTTTGTTCCCCGGACGAGACCACGGTGCATAGTAAGACCCGGCAGGGCAGGCGAGGTCCAGAAGATCGTGAAATGGGCCAACGAAACCATGATGCCTCTTGTGCCGGTGAGCTCAGGCCCCCCGCACTTTCGGGGAGACACGGTTCCCCGCATGGGCGGATCGGTCATAGTCGATCTTACGAGGATGAAAAAGATCATCCGGGTCGATCGTAAAAACAGGGTTGCCATGGTTGAACCGGGGGTAACCTTCGGTGAGCTTCAGCCGAAACTGGGAAAGGCAGGTCTCTCTGCCTATATGCCCCTATGTCCCCGGAGCTCCAAGTCCGTTATGGGGAGCATGCTTGAAAGGGAGCCTATTACCATGCCGAACCACCACTGGGACTCACTTGATCCCTTCCTGTGTGCAGAAATCATCTTCGGTACGGGTGATAAACTGAGAAGCGGTGAAGCTGCAGGACCGGACTCGATAAAAGATCAGTGGAAGATCGGGAAGGCCCAGATGGTGCCCTTCGGACTCGGCCAGTTTGATGAGAGCAGACTCATATCAGGCGCCCAGGGCACCATCGGGATCACGACGTGGGCAACCATGAAGTGCCGGCCTTTGTCCAGGTTGACCAGAACTTTTCTGATTTCGTCCGACACCATCGAGCCGCTCATCGATCTCAGCTATCGCCTCATCCGGATCAGGCTGGGTGACACCTGCTTCATCGTGAACGATTTGAACCTCGCTTCGCTGCTTGCGCAGAGCCCAGGGGAGATTAGGGACTTAAGAGCTGCCCTTTCTCAGTGGGTCCTTGTCGTTACCTTCGAGGGGTATGGCGCATTGCCGGAGGAGAAGGTGGAGTACCAGGAGGCCGATTTCCGGGACATGCTCAAACAGGCCGGTAACCTCAAACCCATACACACCGTCGGGGGTTTCAGCGACGACTATGTGGCAGACCTCCTCGCCAAACCCTCTGATGAACCATACTGGAAGCTCCGCTACAAGGGAGGCTTTTCCGATATCTTCTTCCTCACCACCCTCGACAAGACCCCTGCCTTTATCGGGGCAATGCTTGCCCTGGCACAATCCCGCCGCTTCGCTGCAGAGAACATAGGGATCTATATCCAGCCCATCGTCCAGGGCACCAGTTGTCATATGGAATTCGACCTTTACTATGATCCTACCGATATGACCCAGACGGAACGGGCGCGATCACTGGTTACTGAAGGAGCACAAGACATGGCCAACATGGGGGCCTTCTTCTCTCGGCCTTACGGACCCTGGGCAAAGATCGCCTATACCCGTGCTGCAGAGACCAACATCCTGCAGAGAAAGGTGAAGAAGATTTTCGACCCCAACAATGTATTAAACCCCGGAAGATTATGTTTCTGAAAAGGAGGGAACACAATGGCAATAGAAGAATACGAACACGATTCTTTAAGATGCACAAGGTGCTCATTCTGTAAATGGGTACCTTGGGAGAATATGCGGCACCCTGATTTCATGCAAGGGTGCCCATCGGCATCGAAATACAATTTCCATACCTATGCTGCCGGTGGAAAGTTCAATCTTGCCCTGTCTCTCATGAAGGGGAGGATAGACTATACAGAGGGTTTCTTAGACGCAATCTTCAAGTGCCAAATGGACGGCAGTTGTGATATCTCCTGCAAATCGGTTCAGGATATAGAACCCCTCCAGAACATGCAGGAACTGAGAATCAAATGTGTGCAGGATGGTCAGGGGGACCCTGCCCACATGCTCGCCATAGAGGGTCTCAAAAAAGAAGACAACATGGTGCAGGCCAAAAAGGCAGATCGCGGTAAGTGGGCCGAAGGTATACCCGTGAAGAACCTTACCACGGAGAAGGCAAAGGTTGTCTTTCATGCCGGCTGCAAATATTCTTTTGACGAAGAATTGTGGCCCACGGCCAGGGCTGGTCTTACCCTGCTCATGAAAGCAGGTGTAGATGTCGGTATTATGGGACGTGATGAAGCCTGTTGTGGCGGACGTGCATACGAGATGGGGTACCTTGGCGAACTGACTAAATTCGCAGAGCATAACAGGGAGGTCTTTAAAGCAGCAGGCGTCACGACACTTGTTACCCCCTGTTCTGATGGATATCAGACCTTCAAGGTGCTCTATGACAAGATAGGTCAGAAGCTCGATATCGAGGTACTCCATATTACTGAGTACATTCACCGCCTGATCAAGGAAGGAGCCATCCATCTGACCAAAAAGGTCCCCTTGACCGTCACCTACCATGACCCCTGCCATTTAGGCCGTCTTGCAGAACCCTGGGTACACTGGAAAGGAAAAGAGGTGAAAGTCCTCGGTCAGATGATCGTCCATGAACCCCCGAAGAAATACCGGCGCGGTGCCAACGGGGTCTACGACATCCCCAGAGAGATACTCAAGAGTATCCCCGGTGTAAGACTGGTAGAGATGTACCGGACACGAGAATCTGCCTGGTGCTGCGGTGCCGGCGGTGGAGTAAAGGAGGCCTATCCCGACTTCGCCATCTGGACCGGTGCAGAGAGACTGAAAGAGGCAAAAACAGTGGGTGCGAAGGCGATCGTGAGCGCATGCCCGTGGTGTACCAGGAATTTTATAGATACCGTGAAAGAAACCGGGCAGAAGATGGAGGTTTACGACATTATCGAACTTGTGCAGCAGGCAATGTAGCGGGCAAGAAAATAATAAATGAGGAGGGAAACATGGATCTGACAAAGGACGCTTACAGGGCATTAGAGGATGTAGTAGGCCCAGAAAACATATCGCAAGACACGGCAACAAGGGATAGCTACAATCAGGTATGGGGGAATAAACTTGTCTTCGGAGAGAAATGGTCAAACCAGCCGGCTGCAGTACTCATGCCGGAAACGACAGAGGAAGTCCAATCTATCGTGAGGGTATGTAACAGGCACAAGATCTCGTTTAAACCCTTCTCCTCAGGATTTGAGATTATGTCTACTGCACTGGCAAGCGAGAATGCCATCATCCTGGACCTCAAAAGGATGAACAGAATCCTGGACATTGATGTGAAGAACATGCATGCGGTGGTGGAACCCTATGTCTCGGTCTACAGACTCGAGATGGAGCTTGCGAAATATGGCCTCTACATAGGCACGATCTCAGCCGGTCCGGAGGCTGGTGTAATCGCAAGCCACTGCTGCCACTTCGGATCAGGATCGACCCAGGTTTACGCCGGTGGCCTGGGCCGTAATGTTCTCGGCTGCGAATGGGTCCTCCCTACAGGGGAGATAGTGCGAATGGGTTCTGCCGAGGCAGGCAGCGGATGGTATTCTGCTGACGGACCGGGATTCAGTTTGAGAGGGATTCTGAGAGGTCATTCAGGAGCAAATGGAGGTCATGGTGTCATCACAAAATGCAGTGCCAAACTGTATCACTGGTATGGTCCTCCTGAGTGGGAACTGAAAGGGTCACCGCCGGCAGTAAAACGGCTTGAGAAGGTACCTGACGGATTCAAGTCATTTGTCCCCACTTTCGCTACCAGGGATGATGCGTATGATGCATTGCGTGAAGTCGGACAGGCAGAGATAGGATTTTCTGTCATGATGTTGATCGGGGGGGAGATGTGTGAGGGTAATGACGAGTTCTGGGAAATGTTCCAGAAGGTAAACCCGGAGGAAATGCAGCGTCTTGCCCACTCTCTATTAGTCGTAATCGGCGCAAACACCACAAGAGAGATGGAATATCGAGAGAGGTGTTTGCATAAGATAGTTGATAAATGGCACGGTCAGTTCTTGCCTCCATTGAATGATCCTCAGTATCTCGCCCTCAGGTTTGCTCTTATGGTCTGGAGCATTGGTACTGTCAGAGAGACTTTCCGGCCCTGTAGCGAATTTTTTATCACACCTTGCACCGATGCTACCGAGGATATGATCAAAATCCAGAACACGGCAGCGGTGGAAAGATTGAAGCCCTATGTACAGAGGGGGGTCATTATGCAGCCCGGGTCCGTCCCATTCCACCTCCCCTACGAGAATTATTCTGTTGGTTCACACATAGAGACCATCATCCTCTTCGATCCTTACAATGATAACTCTCTCCAGGGCGTAAGAGAATGGACAGCCGAGACATTTGACCCTAAGGGAAAATTCAGCAAATTTGGAGTTCCCTGTCTTGGCGGGGGGCTCCAAATTGAGCCTGTGAGCCATGTCGTTCAAAACTGGGGTCCTGTGTATGACAACTACGATGTCTGGCTGAGGAAAATAAAAGACGCATTAGACCCGAACAATTTAGGTGACTGGTCAGCCTATGTACCGCCGGTGTTCCCGTGATTGGATTAATAGGCAGGATAAGACGATGACGGATCGTATTGTCGTAGTGGCGGAACAAGAAGAAGGACGGATAGCCCCTATTACCCTGGAGCTTCTAAAGACAGGGGCGGAGCTTTCACAACACGGAGGAGATGCGGTATGCGCCTGCATCATCGGTTATGGAGTGGGCCACCTCGCTGATGAACTTGCCTATTATGTTGGCGAAGTGTACGTGATTGACGACCCCCTCCTCTCCGGTTTTCAAGCTGATCTCTATTCATCCGCCCTCGAAGCCCTCTGCTGTACCCTTGCGCCCCGCACTGTCCTCATGGGACACACCTATGACAGCCTGGAGTTAGCCCCGAAACTGGCGTGCAAAATGGGGAACGATCTCGTTACGGACTGCGTGAAGATAGAAAGGGAGAAGGGTACAGGTTTTCTTCTTTGTACAAAACCCATATACGGGGGCAATGCCGTCTCGGTGCTCGAATTGGCTACAGCTCCTCAAATGGTGACAGTCAGACCCAAGGTTGCGGAGGCTCTCGAAAAAGGCAGGACAAAAGGTGAAATCATACCTTTCTGCTGCGAGCTTGTTTCGTCCATGGCGCTCACTGAATCACTCGGCCTTGTCCCCGGAGAAGAGACTGTGAGTCTCACGCAGGCAAATGCAATAGTCGCTGGAGGCAGAGGGGTCAAGACCATAGAGGGCATTCAGCAACTGCAAGGGCTTGTGGAAGTCCTCAAGAGGTATTTCGTCAAGGTAGAACTGGGTGCGAGCCGGCCCCTGGTGGACGAAGGGCTGCTTTCCCGTTCCCGCCAAATCGGTCAAACCGGGGAAAAGGTGAACCCGCAGCTCTACATTGCTGTGGCAATCTCGGGTGCCGCCCAGCATATGGCCGGGGCGGGAGGCTCCAAGAAGATCGTAACAATCAACAAAGATGCAGGGGCGGCTATCTTCGGAGCTTCGGATTACGGGATCGTCGGTCAGTATGAAGACGTTGTCCCTGCATTTATCAAGAAACTGGCCACATTGTCGTGAAGGCACCGACGATCATCGTCTGTATAAAAGCCGTGCCCGATCCTGAAGGGCCTCGTTCCGCCTATGAGATTCACAGCGATATCAAAAAGGTTGTCCCTGTCGGGATTCCACCGGTCATCAATCCCTTCGATGAGAATGCCCTTGAATTGGCGATACAACTGAAAGAGCGCTGGGGAGGAAAGGTGATCGCCCTCAATATGTCCGAGAAGGCTGTTATCCCCATCCTGAAGAAGGCTTTGAGCGTTGGAGCTGATGAGCTGATCCTTGTGGAGGACCCTAGTTTCCAGAACCTAACCAGTCATGCAACCGCCCAGGTCCTTTCCGCGGCGATTAAGAAGACTGAACCTTTTGATCTCATCGTTACTGGAAGACAGGCTGCTGACTGGGATTCGGGACAGGTGGGTCTCCTTATTGCGGGCATACTGAATATCCCCGGTATCAATCTCGTCCAGAGGGCAGAGTTGCAGGATGACAAGGTTATCGTGGAAAAGTTGAAGCGCAGCGGTCACGAGGTGGTAACGGCACCGCTTCCCGCTTTGATCACGGTGAGCAGCGAGATGGGCGCTCTCAGGCTGGCAACCCTGAAAGCAATTCAGGATGCCAAGAGGAAGCCTGTGACAGTTTGGAGAGCTGCAGATCTTGCCCTTGACCCGGCCTTCTTGCGGACAAAAGCAATTCGGGCTCTCACTTTGCCTCCCTCCCATTCGAGGACCTGCCTTTTCATCGAAGGTAAATCAGCCGTAGAAAAGGCTGAGAATCTGGCCCTCAGACTGCGGAAGGATAGGGTGATATGAAGTATTGTCAGAGTTTTATGAAAAGCAGGAATGAGATACGAAAGCAGGAACAGCGGGCGTGATTCAGAAGAAGGACAAACTGATTGGTCCTAGCATGGCGTGCAATGTGAGCTTCAGCTTGCTGTTCTTTGACAATGCAGGAGAATGAAAACGTTTTGACAAAACGCAACTAAAAAAGGGGGGTCTTATGAGCTACTTTAAAAAAATACTTCTTCTGTTGGTCCTTATGTGGGGGGTTGTCGGTTTGGAGCGCATGGTAATGGGCTTCGTGCTCCCCGGCGTGCAGAAAGATTTCGGGCTCAACTATGCCCAGTCGGGTGCCGTCATCGCCATTTTCGCTCTTGCATGGGCCATAGGGACCTGGGTCATGGGGAGCCTTTCCGATTACGTGGGAAGGCGGCCGGTCATAGTTGGGCTCCTGATTTTCGGCGGCTTTTGCAGTTGGATCACGGGTATTGCCGGCAGTTTCGTTTTCTTACTGGGTATTCGAGCGGTTATGGGATTTGCCGAGGGTGGAATCTATGGGCCTGCTTCGGCTACTGTTACCGAAGAGTCGCCTCCGGAAAGTCGTGCCCGGAATGTGGGCTTGCTGGCCGGTTTCTTTGTGCTTTTTGGAGGCGCCATCGGCCCGGTGCTCAGCACCCAACTGATGGTGCACTATGGGTGGAGATTTGTCTTCTACGTCTATGCTATACCGGCCATCATATTGGGCATCCTGATATGGCTCGTGATGAAGGAGCCTGCCTCCACGCGGGCGGCGATCAACGCCCGCCGACAGGGACAGGCAAAGCAAAAACAATTTGACGTTACGGGAAAGGAAATCGGCTATTGGGACGTGTTCAAGAACCGCAACATCATTCTCATGATGCTCACGTGGATCTTTAACATGGCCTGGCTTTATATTCTCACCTCATTCGGCGTGCTTTACCTGGCCAAGGTACACCAGATGCCCATGACTTCTATCGGATTGGTCCTGTCGGGATTCGGTGTCGGCGTCTTTGTCGGCGCTCCTTTTGTCGGGATGGTCTCTGACCGGATTGGTCGCAGGAAGACCCTTTTCCTGTGTCAGGTGCTCGGGGGCATCCCCGGCCTTATTTTCGCTGCCTTCAGCCCGGGCACGGGTCTGCCTATCCTCTTCGCTTTCATTCTGGCGGCTGGGTTCTTCTCCAGCGGATCAGCCCCCATTCTCGTCTCGGTTGCCGCTGAAACCGTCGGGTTTGGGTTGGCCGCGACCGCAATAGGGGCATCCATCGGTGTAGGCGAGCTGATCGGTGGGGGAATTCTGCCAATAGTAGGGGGCAGCATTGCCGACCACCTGGGATTGGGCGCCACCATGTACCTGGGCCCCAGTCTTTTAATAGTAAGCGGCTTGTGCGGACTGTTCGTGCGGGAAACCGCTCCGAGAGTACTCGCGAAAGTGAAAAGCAAAGCAGCATTGGCGACGCCATAACGGCGAATACTGGACTGAGCGGGATACTTGAAAGCTTCCCGCGGGACCGTGGACGAGAGGTAATCAAAGCCCCGCCAGCCCCAGCGCGCACGTGAATCCTGAAACGATGAAGCCCGGAGAGGTTTATCAGTATGCTATGGTACGATGCCGGCCGGCCTTGCCTCGAAGAACCGTACTGCGAGTCTCGTCGACGGCGCGAACGGTTCACCGCATCCTGACTGATGGATCAAAGCCGCAAGGAATGAAATCCGGCCGAAAGTATGGTAACGTTAACGGCGCAAAGAGTGTAAGAGAAACAAGGGGGATTAGGGGTAGAGTAGAGAGCTGGCGCTTGGCTGGTGCCGCTTCTGGTCCTTTTGACGCACGCATCTACCGGAGCCTAGCACATTTAGGGGACGTTGGTACAAAGTGAATTTTCGATATAAGAGTCAACATGGGATGCCTCCATATTAGCCATCCGGCTGACCAGAGAGGTACTCACTCCCAGGAAGCGTGCCACAGAAGCGCCGGTATAGAGGAGCCTCTTGACCGCAATCTGACAGAGGAGGCGTCGGGCCTGCGCTACTTTGCGTCTCCTGGCCCCCGAGAGAAGGTCGGAAAGACTGACGCCCTCCTTCTGTGCGATGAGGTGTGCCAACGCCGCAAGATCGGGTATGGCGGCTCTGAACCGAAGGGCATCATTGTTTTTCTGTTCCGCTTCGGCAAGGAGAGTTCCGACGAGGGCTCCGCTGCCCAGGATGCGATCGTCGAATGCTGCCGGCTCATGCCTTCGTCTCATGGATACAACCTCTGCCCACCCTCCCTGACTTCTTAAGGGGGGTCGTGGGAACGTTGGTTCCTGGTGTGCATTGATGTTTCCTGGCCCCTCCTTCCATCCTCGTTATCGCCCGGCTCACCGACGAAGTGTTGACCCCGACCCACGCATGCAATCTCAGCGGCGGAAGCTCCAAGTTCTCGAACACACCTTGCCGCGATGATTGCCCGAGCCTGGCTAGCCCTTGTCCTTCTGCCCCCCCGCACGAAGCTCTTTGGTGGATATCCCATGCTTCAGGCACTCTTCATGAACGATGTGAACAACCTTCTTCCCGGAGTTTTGCGCCCTCAGTTGCCGAAGGTGCCTTTCCTCCGCTCCTTTCGGTACGGAATTGACGAAATCACCCGTCCCCAGGATTCTCTGGTCTGCCTTTGTTTGATTCCTGAGAAGTAACTCCCGAAATAACTATTGCATTAAATGGGATACAATGGTAGATTATTGTATGTATAAACGAACATCTCCCCAACAAAAGCTCTTCGGCGTGGAAACTCAATTGTC
>JBEKHB010000050.1:0-30454 GCA_050012495.1 Syntrophorhabdales bacterium | reverse complement strand
AGGGAGGTATCATGATGCTGATAAGGGGTACAAAGAACGCTTTGTGGTGCCAAGAACTTTTTCAACGTACCTATCTGCCTGAAATAGCTAAACTATTTTTTGGCAACTGTTAAAGATCAGTTTAGGTAAACCGGCGGGGATCGAGCATCCTTTCAAAGTAGTTGTCGATGTCGGGGAATATGAGGATATGGAGACATGCCTTCAGGTGGTCCCACTGGCAGCTCAGGCTTTCTCGTCTCTCTCACCCGGGAGGCGAATTTTTATTCTCCCGTCAACTATGTCTCGATTAACCTCCCTTCTGGCCGTCGCTACAGCTTCTCAAATATGTGTATCGTCATGGCGGCTTCCTCGACTCCGACCGCTCCGCCTCCATTTTCCGTCATCCCGAGGCGTGCACCCTCCACCTGTCGTTTCTCTGCCTCTCCCCTGAGTTGCATAACAATCTCGAAAATCTGACCGATACCTGTCGCTCCAAGAGGGTGTCCTTTCGAGACAAGTCCTCCGCTCGTGTTCACGGGGATCTTCCCGCCAAGGGAAGTGGCGCCGCTTCTGGCCATCGCTGCTGCATCTTCCCACCCGCTGAAACCGAGCGCCGCGAGCTGGATCAGTTCTCCCAATGAGGTGGCATCGTGCACTTCAAGAACATCGATGTCCTCGGGTCCCACACTGGCTATTTCATACGCCTGTCTTCCCAGCCTGGCAGAGATATAGTCGGACCCGAAGCCCGGAGGTCTGTCTGCTCCCGTTCCAAGGACAGAGGCGAGTACTTTCACCGGACGAACCCCCTCCAGCCGTTTCAAGAATTCCCCCGAACAGAGAATGGCTGCCGTTCCCCCATCTCCAATGGGGGAACACATGGGTGCTGTCAATGGATAGATGACAGGTCTGGCGGCCATGATCTCTTCGACGGTCATGGGTTTTCTGAACTGAGCATATGGATTGTGGATGCTGTGGTTGTGATTCTTCGAGGCAACCACGGCCAAGTCTTCTTGTGTTGTCCCAAAGGCTTCTATATGGGAACGACAGATACTGGCATACATGTCCAGGGCGAAACTCCTCGGCATGTCCTCCCCGCCTTTGTGACCTCCAAATCGTCTGGCTTCCTCGCTCCATCGCACGCGAAGCTCCTCAAGGATTTCCATGTCCATGCCCACGTCGTAGTTCCTGAACATCCGTTCCGTATCTTCCATGTACAGTTTTTCCGCCCCCACGGCCAGTGCAACCTCGTGGTGGCCTCCTGATACTGATTGCCAGGCCAGGTGAAACGCCGTGGAGCCGGTGGCGCACGCATTCTCACAGTTGACAATCGGAATACTATCAATACCGAAGGCTCGTAGCGCCACTTCACCCCTCACCATTTCCTGCCCCGTCACCAAACCCTGCATCGCGTTGCCGAAGTAGACACAGGCTATGTCCTTCTTGTCCAGGCAGGCGTCCGCAAGGGCGGCCGATACGGCTTCGGCAGCCAGCGACTTTACATTACGATCCAGGAACTTCCCGAAACGGGTATGGCCGACGCCAAGGACATACACTTCTCTCATTATGAACTCCTTTCAAGCGATAGGTTGTTTGTTGTCAAGATCGTTTTGTGTGCTTTTTTGACTATTAGCACTACTAGTGTTGTTCACATCAGGATTCACATAAAAAGAAGATTCCGACACCAGATTGGGATCAAATGCGCTCTTTATCTTCTTCATCCAGATATGATAATTCAAACATTTCGGCCCGGCGATCTCATGAATGGACCCTTCAAAACTGCTGTGGCTGCATCCCGCGAATGCACCTATGTCAATGTTTTTCTCGAGCCATAAACTGTCAATAAGAGACATGACCTCAGCCGCTGCTCTGGTCGAATCAGGATCAGCAGGATCATATCGAACAACAAGCTCTTCGTGGCCGCCGAAAGCGCTGTCCTCATATCCGGTCACCCAAGCAGAGTCAGCATCGTCCAAAATCTTGCCCTCCTTTGCGAACTTGTCCTTCAACCCGTATGCCAGTTCGTTCGCTTTCTGCAGCACCTTGAGTGCCTCATCTGCATTCGCCCCAGTTATAAAAGCTCCTGTAGAACGAAATGTCCCCTTGACGCCTCCCTGCCCCGTGAACGCATGGACGAACCTGGCACTTTGCGCCCGGCTGTCTTCAGGGAATATCTCGCCTTCCGTTCTTCTTAAAATCTCTTGCAAGCACGCCTCACGGTATTCCATTTCCCTGGGGGAGCTTGCATCTAGGACAACGGATAAGGAATGAGCGAATTTGTTCTGGAAGTAACCACCTCTCCACACTTCCTCGACCTCCTTGTTCGACGCGGTCATCCCCGCAGCCATGGTAAATGGCCCTCGCCTGCTACAGGCATAGGATATGGCCTCTTCACTTGTCAGATAGAGCGCCTCAAATAATTGGTCGCGAGAAGGAAAAACGACAGTGTAGACCCTGAAGCTGGCTGGTATCTCTGCCCTGTATGATGGAGGTTTCCCTGTTGTCTCTATCTGAGGCGGGCCATACCAGGGGACAAGCTTTATTGCCGCTTTAGTAATTACCCCCAGACCACCGGCAGGTCCGCTATAACCTCTCATCACGCCCCTCAGGCTTGGCCCGGGACCGTCTCCAGTAAACCAACCGGCTCCCGTTGCGAGCGAACCTAACCGCAATATCTCCCCATCAGGTAGGACCCATTCAACACTTAAGGGGGTACGACCGCCAAACCCTGCACTTATTTGCGCTGAACTCAAGCCACAAAAGGAGGTGGCGCTGGCAACGATCGACGTGCTGGGACCGGCCGGATTGTAAGACCGAAGTCCTCTCTTGATTGTTTCGGTGATCAGCTCACAGCTTGAGACATAGGGCTCGACCACGGCATACATATTCCTCTCATCTATTTCCAGAATCTTGTTCATTCGCCTCAGATCAATTGACAGAAAACCCGTTCTGGAAGAAAAAGCGGCGGATACAAAACCGGTGGAGTGGGCCTTGAATTCTATCCCGTATCTGTTACAAACCTTCACTATGCCTTGAACTTCCTCCGTGCTTCCCGGTAAAATAACTGCATGCGGTCGCGGCGCAAAGTTATCGCCAAAGATCACATCGTTGCCCCAGACAAAGCAGTAACCGTCAAGCACTGCCGGCTCCTCGGTCAAATATTCCGGCCTTACTACATCCTCCAACGCACGATAAGCCTCCCTCGCTAAAGCCATTTCTTGGATTCCTCCTTCGCCCTCGTTGTCTTTAAACCGCCCTCTGTACCAACTCCACTATGTCATAGACCTTAATCCTCACATCTCCCCCTCTCGCAGCATCGAGGAAATTCCGTTCACACCATGGACACGCCGTCACTACTGCTTCTGCACCAGTCGCCTCTGCTTCATCCATCCTTTGATGAGCAGTCCAGATAGCAAAGTCGGGATAGGCTTCCTTTACCCCGCCGCCTGCACCGCAACACCAGCCATATTCTCTAATTCGGCACATCTCGACCAGGTTTAAACCGGGAATCCTCCTGAGCAAATCTCGTGGGATGTCATAGATTCCATTTGCACCACGCCTGAACTCCTTCGGTGGATCATGTACGATAAGCTGGCCCATGACCTTTTTTTCTACTCCATCCCAATGTATCCAGGGCTCCGCCAAACGAGCAAGGTGGCATGGGTCGTGGTAAGTTACTGTCACCGGAACCTTCGTGGTGAGCTTAAGCCTGCCTTCTCCTATCAGGAGATTGAGGTATTCTGTAATGTGGTATACTTTTATGTTCAATTTGCTGCCGATTTTATCATAGAGAACCTTGAACGCTTGATAGCAGTGAGCACAGGAGGTGACTACCGTCTTCACCCCTGCCGTATCCCATGCATTGGCATTACGCTCCGCATATTCGCCCAGTTCCTTTTGGTATCCCCACTCGTAAGCTCGCCCTCCACAGCATACTTCTGCCTTCCCCATAATTCCAACGTCGACCCCGGCGCTCCTCAGCAGCATTACTGCCCTCTGTGCCGCAGGCCAAAGACCCTCATCGAAGCTGAGTCGGCAACCGGCATGATATACGACTTCTGCTCTTTCCTTTGCGAGTTCCTTTACCTCAAGCCCTTCAGCCCACTTGCCTCGCTCAGTCTTCGATCCATCCATCATGTTGTCCTGTTTGTTCAAGCTATCAATTATGGCAGCGTGGGTGGGAACGACCTGGTTATCCTCAACGCACCTGGCTCTGAGCGCCAGCATTGTCTCCAGGGGCTCCAGATCCCTCTGGTTTTTACACGAAACGTCGCAGCCGCCATCCATCTGGCACTGATAGATCATGTCCAATAATCTTTTTGAATAATCAACCCTGCCGCGGAGCAAGGATAGTCCGGCAACCATCCTGCCTCCCGCAGACCAACCATGAAAATTATATCGCCCTATGCTTGGACAAACTGTAGCGAATCTGCGGTTCGTCATTTTCATATGAGGCACCCACTTGCAGTATGAGCACCGACAACACCTCACCATATCCGATTTGTAATCTTGTAGCGCCATTCCTATGATCCTCCTAGAAACAAATTTTCCCCGGATTCATGATATGGTTCGGGTCAAATATGTCCTTAACCTTTTTCAGGGCAATGATTGTTTCAGCAGAGCCGCCGTAGGCAATATCGGCCCAGCAACCATAGGGCCTAGAAAAGAAGGCTCCCATGTGAGACAAGATCTTGCTGCTATCGGCGACAAAGCGTTTTACCCTGTCCGTTTCTACCGGACTTTGTGGGTCATAGCTAAATGTAAATTCACAATGGCAATTAGTGCCCTGCACTGTCGGCTGAACATAAATGCCGATATCCGCCGCGGGGTATCGGTAGGCTCCCGCCAGGTTGTACACTTTTCCGGCAAACTCCGAACTTCGATCAAGGGTGGTCAGGAAGAAAAGATCCTGGCATCCGCCCTTGAATCGGAGCTTCCAGTACGGCTCTGCTGACGGTTCGGACAATGCTGTCGACACATCCTCGGCCCGCGCTCTCGGAACCACCGTCATTGGCTCAAGTCCAAACATCTGAGCAACCTCAATAAATTCAGCCTCTTGATATGCCGCCTTTTGCTGAGGTAATAGTCCGGCTCCTTCGATAGAAAAAACGACAACCCACGGTGCTAAGGACTCACGCAACACTCCAATATGCTCGTAGTCCTTCGCAAGAATACCGGCCAGGTTATGGGCATTGAGGATCAGGCAATCGCTGCCCAGCTTTTTCCACATAAGCCGGTAGACAAAATCGATCAGGCGATCAAGATTCTCAGACGGCACGAGGAAAGTTTTTTTAACGTCAGGGAGCCGCCTGCATTTTATCGTTGCCCATGTTGCAATGCCCAGAGTTCCTTGCGCCCCCTGGATCAGCTTGACAAAATCGACCTGCCCCGGCCCCATTGCCCTGACTTGAGCCCGGCCGACTTCCCATTGTTCCTCTATTGTGCCTGGGCCGGCAGCAGAACCGGTTCGGAACAGATCACCGCTTCCATAGATTACTTCGAGGCAGAGCAATGGGTCTTGTGCTTCCCAATGATGCCGTGGTGTAGTTATCGGCTCCCTCTCCAGGAAGCTTGCCAGCGCCGATTTTGACTTGCGGGGCACCAAGGGCAAGAAAGGCGCCAACCCTTCTTTCCTCAGTTCATCAACGAGTTGACCGAACGTCACTCCCGGCTCAATCATGGCGACCCTGTTTCGGTTGTCAATCCTTATGATCTTCTTCATGGCAGCCAAATCTACTATAACAGCCCCCCCTACGCCGGCTACGGTGTCGCCTCGAAAGCGAGGCGGGCCGGAACTTACTGGCACAAGGGGTGTGTGGGTAGAATTGGCCCACTTGACTATTGCTTGCACTTCTTCCACATTTTCAGGCTTGACTACGCAACAAGGGCGTATTGGATGTACAAAACTATAATCTCTGGAATATGTTTCCAGACTCTGGGAATCATCAAAGAATCGGTGGGGTCCGACAATATGCCTTAAAGTCTGAAGCGATGCCATCTCACCTAGTGCTGCGTCAGTCATTCCGACCTCCAATTCAGGTATTCCACGAAAACCCATCATCACGTTTGGCGAGGACAAATTCTCTGCCCCACGGAACAATCAAGACGCCGTCGTCATGTGACAACCGACAGAGAGCCATTGAACTTATGATTGCCCAAAAAGATTGCCGCTTTATCCAGGAAATCGGCTGTGGCCTGTCGCAAATACGCGTCCGACAGAGAGATACTCGTCCGAGTAAAATCGTCGGCTTCATTGCTTACTTCGGTCGAAATAGATATGGGAACGGCCCCCAGGAAATGCTTGGGATAGTCAGACTCTATCATCTCTCTGATTGTTTCTTCGTTTACCAGATTAGTTGAAGCATTCCTCAAGCTTATGACAATTGACGCCGCACCGGATTCAAGTAGGAGCCTTACGACTTCCCTCACCTGGCCAACATCCGGCGCCATAAGTCTCTCTCCATTAACACTCACTTGCTCTCGCACGCCCATAACCATCTCAGGATCAACTAAATGGCCTACCACGGGGCCTTTCTTCCCCTTCTCAAAATAGGCACTATTCTCGAACCCGTCCGTGACAATAAGGCCGACCCTCAACCGCGTTCCCTCGACGAGGGCATCGTGGCAAACAGCGGGCGTAGAAATGCGCACCGCATCCAAATTCCCAATGAAACCGGCTGTACTTGAAATACCCCATCGCTTGGCGCCCTCGCTGATACAATCCACAAAACATTCCATCAAGTTATGAGGTGTAGTCTTTACTTTAACGCCTTCCCTTCTGCCTGCATCATCCCTGAAAAAGCCCTCACTAAACGCTATACCTACTTCAATCGCCAAATCGAGCTTCATTGCGCCTCCGTGGTCAGTTATTTTGTCCACGCTGAAGTGACTTCATACACTGTTTACGTCCATTCAGCATAAAGTTCATACTCTCGTGATTTTTCTGGTCTGCTTACCCTCGGGCCACGAGCCGAAGTACTTTATGGCCTGCTCCGGCGGTCTTCTCTTGAGCCATTCTTTCTCAAACTCATCATAAGACTTTCCCCGTTCTTTTCTCTGTTCTCGCTCCTTCTGCCGCTCCTGCTCAGTCCTTTCATAATCGACAATAAGTTTTTCACGGTCGTAGACTACCTTGAATACGTTCTCGGCCGCCCAGTGAGAGACGATCTCATTCCTTACGTCCTCGACAACGCTATCGGGTTCACGTAACAACACGTCCCCGTAGCCCGCCCCTCCGGCATTCATATGAACGACAATATCGCCGCGTTTCACCTTGTGGTACTCCCTCGTATTATGGGTAATTACATAATCGCCTTTGATTTTTCTCCGTTCCAGTAGATCGACTGTGCTTGACGGTATATCAGGGTCTTTTTTCGCCAAGCGTTCTAAGACATCCGTATCATGGACCTCAATGCCCAGTTTTCCCGTCCCGGGATAGCCGCCAAAGAGTCCCTGGCACGCCCGTATGTGCGTCTCTCTGCCGCCGCTAAAGAACGATATTTCCGGTACGCCAAAACAGACATAAGCCGCTTCTACGCCTGACCCACCTCGGATTCTCCCAAAGCCGCAGCTGTCCTTGCGATGTTTTTGATACAGGTGCAGGAGGGGCATCTCCGACTCCGTTACCTCGGCATCATACCCCCTGGAAGCGGGCGTAAAAGCTGTTGCATTACTGTTGCACCCGTCGAGTTCGTACCTGGCGCCCAACCCTTCGGTATTGAACACGTAGCTCAACATATCAGAAACACGGATGCCGTCTTGCGTTATACCGGAGATGTTCATAGAAGAGCCCGCACCGGTGGGGGCAATAATCTGGTCTCTCTGTTCACTGTCGAAAAGGATTTTTGCAAAGATCTCGTGAAAGGCAGCGAGCAGAATAAAAGTAAGTGAAGTGCCTCGAGACGTCGGAGCCATCGGACCGGCGTTGAATATGCACCCTTGCGGAATGTGCCATCTGAACTGGGAATAGGCTGCGGTACCGATCGGCAGGTCGTGAAACGCGTACTGTAATATGTAAGATGCCGTGCCCCCGACTGCTACGTGCGGAAAGGTCAAGTAGGAACCGGCGTCATGCTCCGGCGATGTTCCCGTAAAATCGAATGTCACCGTATTCCCCTCTTTTCTGGCTGTCACGAAGCATCTGAGCAAGCTCTCCTCCAAGCCGACGTGATCCAGGAATGCGACGGCCCGATATACGCCGTCATTCCAGCTCTCGACCCGCTTCCTTGCCACTTCCTCACCCAGGTTAATCATTCTCCGCATCAAACCCTTTGTAAACAGGTTTCCTTTTTCTGCGGCAAACTCCTTTATTTTTGATTCCAGACGATTACATCCGGCTACCCTTGCCCTTATATCATTGATGGCTTCACGGGGAGCCCTCATCATGTAGTTCAAGAAGAGCTCCAGCATGTCGTCTCTAAGAGAGTAGTTTTCTCCGATCTTAACCGGAGGCAGCCTCATACCCTCATAGAATCTGTTCTTGGCGCTGAGCGGCATCCCTCCCGGGGTAACTGCTCCGGTTTCAGCAGTATGTACAGAGGAGAGCGCCCATCCTAACAGCTCTCCGTTACTGAAGATCGGCATGATCGCTGTCTGATCAGGGGGGTGCACCCCGCCGTAGAGCGGCTCATTGCAATAATAGACATCCCCCTCTCGGGGTTTTACGTTGGAGGCAGGGTTTTTCACATAGTTTTCTACGATCCATTTCAACACCACCTGTGGCCATATAGCGTGCAACAGGACGCCTGTGCTGCAGTTGACCAGGTCGCCGTTTGCCGTGTAGAGACCCACCACGCAATCGCCCGATCGTATCATCATGCCGATGCCTATTCTTTCCATCACGATGTACGCTTCCGAGAGCAACTGATTAATTTTTTCACCGTAGATCTCGAGATCGCCTTCTTCCAGTAACTTCATGCCCTCCAGCTCTTCCTCGTCAGGAGCTTCGACTTGTATCCACTTAATCATCGTATCGAAATCCGGCCGCATTCATTCCTCCTGGTTTCATAGATTGGCCTGTCCGGCCACAACACCTGTTCCGGATCTAGACCATTTTTTCAATCTGCAGGCACAAGAACTTGTCTACTCTCAATTTCGCTCCCGGATCGAGGACCAGGCTCGTGCTTTTCATCTCGATAATCGCGGGACCCTCTACTATGTTTCCCGGTTGAAGGTATGCTTGGTCGACAATCGGGGTTTTTTGGAACCCCTTGTACTCTTCCCAGTACACCATCCTTTCTCCTTTCCACGCGGCTTTAGAAAGACCCTCACCGCAGAGAGGATACGTGGGAAGCTTAATCTTGGGTCTCCGTAAGATGCTGTGCAGATTAAAGCTTTGGAGCTCAATCCCACCTTCGGGATACATTGCAAGAGGCGTATAAAGCTCCTTAAACTCCTTCAAAAACATATCGCATACCGCTTTCACATCCTCTTCATTTTGCAGCAGCATGCGGGGCGAATTCATCTTAATCGCGTTGACTTGTCCGCCAAACTTCATTTCCAATTCAAGCCTGAACGCCAGATCATCTACAGAGAACCCCTCAGTCTTCGCATCCAGGACGGCCCTGTGCTGCAGACTTTTGACCACTTCATTGAAACTGTCGTAGTCTTCGAGGAATCCTCCACCTTCCGGCCTGAGCATTACTATTTTCTTTGACTGTCCATATATATGAACGATATCCATCCCCGCTGAGCCAAGGGCGCAAAAAGCAGCGGAGAAAGGAAAAACCATGATTGTTTCCAATCTGCTGTTGAATCCGTACCCACAACAGTGGGTCGGTCCTGCACCGCCCGCAGCGAATAGAACAAAATCCCTCGGGTCATGGCCTCGAAGAGAAGTCTCCTTGACGATTATGCTTGCCATGTTGTAGTCAACAACTTTCTTAATCAGCCTTGCGGCCTCAACGACATCGGCACCCATCGGATCCGCTATCTTGCCCTTTACCGCGTTCTCGCTAAGTTCTTTGCTGAGTCTTATCCTCCCGCCGTAGAAGTAATCAGGATCTATGTAACCCAATATGATATCGGCATCGGTAACCGTCGGCTCAGTTCCCTTGCCGTACGCAGCCGGCCCCGGCACGGACCCTGCGCTCCTTGGCCCCACCTCCAGCCGGTCATTGAGCAGAGGATTGAGCCAGGCAATAGAACCGCCGCCGGCGCCGATAGATCGCACCCAGAGCATGGTCATGTCTACCCACCAATCCTCCACGACGGGCTTGATCTCATAAAAACGAGGATTCCCCTGTACAACTAGGGAAAGATCAAAGCTCGTGCCTCCCATATCACTCACTACCACGTTGTTATATCCAAGCTCTTGCCCCAAATAGGACCCCGCCATCAGACCGGCAATCGGTCCGGCGCCATAGGTTTGAAGGGGTGTGGTGCGGTAGACGGGCGCCATGCCGCCTGTGCAGTGAATTGCGAAGAGAGTGTTCTTGTAGCCACTTTTCCTCGTTTCACCAGCGAGGTCCATCATGCCTGCCTGGATCGGCTTATGGAGGTAAGCGTTGAGGATAGTGGTCGTAGTGCGGGTGTATTCGCCGCCTTTCGGACAGACGTCAGATGATAGTATCACGGGCAGCATGGAACCCAGGGACGATCTTGAAAACACCTTTCGAACAAGCTCCTGTATCCGTTTCTCGTGCACGGGGTTCAAATATGAAAACATCAGACTGACTACCAGTCCTCGGACGCCTTTTTTGACCAGGTAGTTGATCTTCTCAGTCAAATCGTCTTCATCAAGAGGCCTGATAACCCTTCCTTTGTAATCCACACGTTCCTTCGCCCCAATCGTGAGATCTCGCGGGATGAGGGGTTTTGGTTTTTCGACGGTTGCGGGGTTTCGCATTTCTCGAACGGTCATTTTGTCGGCCCAACTGGAGCCTTTGCCTATTATCACCAAGTCCTCAAATCCCTCGGTTGTGATCAGGCCCAGCTTTGGACCGATCTTCTGGATGAGCGCATTAGTGGCATAGGTGGTTGAGAACCTGAAAGTTTCAGTATTCTCAAGTAGTTGTTCGAGAGTAAGACCCAACTCCTCAGCCGCGACCCGGATGGCCTCCATGCAACCCTCCGAGAGCCGATGAGGAGTAGTTGGGGCCTTTCCGTAGATGCTCTTCCCGTCCAGGACGATAAACGCATCAGTAAACGTGCCCCCTGTATCTATATCGATGTGAGCCTTCAACTTATCTACCCTCCTTGGTCTTCTTTTTTAGCGCCTCTATGTCGATCTCGATGTCATAGGTAATCGGATGGCCTATTGGAAGCATTTCATTCTCGATCATTGTCCCGCATCCGGGACAGTAGAATTCTATGATGCTTGTCCACTCCCGATTAAGAGCAAAACTGTATTCGCCCTCGACCACAGGCCGGTAGATCTCCCCGGGGTCCCTTTCATAAACCACGCATCCTTTCTTGTAGTTTTCCCGCGCGGAAACCAATTCCCTTGCGCAGTGATGACAGCGCCACACGTCCTTTTCCAGATCTATGTCCAGATTCTCTGTAATGCGTCTCATGGCAAGTTCACACCTCCGTATAGGTAGCAGTTCTTTCTCATGTTGAGATACTCACCTAATATTTCGCTCTTTTCTCAGTGCGGCAGCATTTTGGCCAAGTGTTCTGTCAATGCAGCAGCGAATTGAGGGTCTTCGAGATTGCAGTCCATCTCCTCAATCACAATCTCCGGGTTCAGATGTCTTCTCAGTTCCTCAACAAACACTCTATCCTCTTCGGGAGCATAGAGTAGGGAGCCTTCTCTGTTACTCGATCCCCAGCCCTTCAAAGGCACCAGAAACCTCACCGGTCCTTTTGCCCTGTTCAGTTTCTCGGCATAAGCCCTTGCCCCGATCGCCAATTCCTCCGCGTTGTACCTGGTGGCCCAACGTAACTCATCAATTTTTTCGACCTTTTCCCGTGAGGCATACTTTTCCGAGTGTTTTCGAGTCGGTCCGCATCCCGTAATATTTATTCCGCAAGGTGTAAGAACCAACGGAATACCTCTTTTGCCCGCCGCTTCCAGGCTTTCCTTCCCCCCTGCCCGGTTACCGTCGAAAATCTCCTCTATTACACCATTCGCGACTATACCCATAACGCCGTCAAACAGCCCCTCGGCTATCAGTTTCTCCAGGGCGCGATCGCTGATCCCCTGAGAGTGGAACGAATAGACAGTAAACCCCCTGGCTTCCAGCCCCTCTCTCACACGCCTGGCGCACTGTTCGGAAAAGCCGTCCTGCGTCATGGCAATGGACCCCTTTGGAAGCCGGAATCCAACCACTGCACCCGCTTCCTCCGCCATCCCGCATATGGCACCCGCAGCCCTTGCCAGGACGCTTTTCACCAGAGCATTCAATCCCGCCATTTCCACAATGGACTGCATTATGACAACATCCTTAGGACCAAACAGACCGCTTACATATACAGGCTGCACAGCTGGGCAAACGATCATTTTTGGTATGCCGAAGGGAACTGCGTTCATTACCGATGAGGCAAACAACGCCATGGTAACGCCGCCTGGGGCGATGATTCCGTCCACCATCCCCGAAGAGTACAACTTCTTTACCTGTTCAGCGGCTCCCCTTTGCATGACTTGCGTTATCGTATACCTATCTTCCGATATCCTGATTTGTTCGAGACTCATTCCTCCAATTCTGGCAATCTCCTCCGGCGTGATATCGGCTTTGAAAAGGGGGACGCCTCTCATGCTGATGTCGATGACGGTGGTACTGCACTTCTTTCTCTCCAGACACTGCTTCAAGAACAGTATTTGTTCGCCTTTTGTATCAAGGGCGCCGATCACTACTATGTTTCTTGCGGCCATTCTCCCACCTCAGACTTATTACGAACCCAAAATGTGGACGGTCCCGACATTTCCATCCACTCTTATGCGCTGGCCCGTAGTAATCCTCGCAGTACCCTGGAAAGTATTCAACACCACGGGTATCCCAAATTCCCGTCCGATGATGGCGGTATGGGAAAGGGTTCCTCCCCTATCGGCAACAACCCCCTTGATGATACCGAAAACGGGGGTCCATGAAGGATTGGAAGCGGGGCAGACGATAATCTCGCCCGGCTGTACCTCTTGTAACTCCGCGTAGGACCTCACAACCCTCGCCACCCCTTCAACAACGCCGGGGGAACCGCATAGACCATAGAGATCAGCCTGCAGCTCCGGTCTTACCACCGGCAATTCACCCACCACCACCTTGATGCCGACGGGATCCTTCGCGGGCATCATATCGAGTGCAAAGGCTTCTTCAATTGAACTTCGATTCGTGATAACAGGCGGTAGTGGCTGCGTCCTCCATTCCGCCCACATGGCATTTCGGGCCCTGGTGATAGAGCGCATGTCCAGCCTGTCCGGGCGTATTATGACCCGCTCGATTTCGTCGAAATTGAGCATCATAATATCCTCGGGTTTGTCAATCGATCCGGCCCGTGCAAGCCTCTTCCCTATCTCCAGGTATGCCCGGCGCAACAGGGCATGGATGTAGAGTTCGCAGTACACGTCGTGTTCCTCGCTGTAGGACGAGCACTTCTGAGCTAATCCTATCAAGGATCCGAATACCTCTTTTTCATCCGGCTGCAATCGGGCCAGCATCGCTGCTACTGCGCTCTCCCTTTTTGCAGCCAGGTCCTTCCTTACATCGTCCAAAGCAAAGGAAGTGTCTTTCATAATGAATTGCCTCACAGTTCCCAAGGGTAGGCTGGGGTCTTCCAGCCAATAGGGTTCCGTAAAATCGGTCAAAGAGAGCATTCTCCATCCTTCCACCCGGAGAAACTCCGAAAACTTCTTGACCCAGTCCTTCCCTCTGCTTGTCTCTTCAAGCTTCGGGATGACGGCCTTTGGCTCGTTCTCCCTGAAGGTGTCGGCCAGACCCATTTCAGAAGCAAGGCGGCCAAATTCCCATAGCTGTCTATCAACCTGATACAGCTTATTGTCGAAACCCCTCATCATATCTACGAAGTCCGGGCTCTGATCGTTTATGTGGAAGCGTTCTTTCAACAGGTCCTCGAGGATTATCCAGCCATGATAAGAGGCATAGAAACCCTCGAAGTGGATTTCCAGCACCCTTTGATATGCGCGCGCCAGATCATAGTGGTGGTGATACAGGTCAATATTTGAGGCCTGCTCCACATCAAGATCTTTAAGCTTCGAATAAATGCTGAGTAATTCTTCCTTCCTGGTCCCCCAAAGTTCGTCAAAATTCTCTATCCAGGGCTTCAGGGCCGCCCTGAATTTTACCTCTCGCGCCCTTATCTCTTCTTTGTCGGAAACTATATGAGGGTGCCCATAGTCTCCGTCTCTCTTCAGCCTCAACTCGAATCCCTTAAAAGTGGGGATACTTAGCGTCTCGGCCACTTGCCTGAATCCGTTGCAGCAGTATTTGATCCAAAACCAGAGACTCAGCGGCGTCTGACCCCTATGGATCTCGTCCAGGAACCAGGAAGACGCATCGGCCATATCGATCTCTTCGTTAAAGTCGTATCCAGGTACAATATTCCAGAGTTTTTGTTCTTCTTCCCCTTTCATTTCTCCCCCTCTTTTTTGATAATGGTTCCCATTCCCGGAATCGCTCAGCGCTCGTAGAATCTCTCAAGAATCAGGTCGATAACCCGGTCGGAAACGGTTTCCGATTTCTTCACGGCTATTTTTGCCGGCCGGCTTTGTAACAAGAAGACACTTTGGTGCAGAGGAAGATCCGGCTTGATAGCCCACTCCACATCCTGGGGACAGCCAAACCTTTCTTCGAGGGTTTTAGCAATTGTTGCAACCTCTTGTATCTCCCCATCGTCCAGACAAGGCGTTAAACGCATGTCGGGAGGCACGTCTTCATAGTCGACCCCCTTTTTCTTGTTGATTACCCGCCTCGCCTTGTTGCCTACTAATCTTTCCTTTATCTCCAACGTGCGCTTGTCGACCACGTACTTATCCACGTTTTCTGTCCCGCTCACAACACTTTCCCCCAGCCCCCAATTCGCTTCGATGACTATCTTTGACGTGTTGCCGCTAACCGGGTCCGCAGTGAAGCCGACGCCTGCAGACCGGGCATCTATCATCTCGCAGACAGCAACACCCAACATATCCCCATCCACCGGTATTTGTTTGCTGACGCGAAAGGCGATGGCCCTGGGGGTAAACGCACTTGCCCAGACCCTTTTGACCTTATCCAACAGCTCCTGACCGCCGTTCACATTCAGATAAGTCTCAAACATGCCCGGTCTGCTCACAGTGCCCGCTGACCTGACCGAGACAGGTGCATCGCGAGTTTCTAACCTGTTGCACAGATTCCCGTAGTATGAGGTTATTTCTTCCTCCATACCCTTCGGCATTGTTCGAGCCTCTATGATGTCTCGGATGGCTTCGCTTGCCTCTTCAAATTGCTTGAGGGCTTTGAGCTCTCCCAGCCGGCTTATATAATGATGCATCTCCTCAACAGCCCCGGTTTCTTCTATGAACCTCTTGTACGCTTCTATGGAGATAGCGAACCCGGAAGGAACGGGAAATCCCATTCGGGACATAGCGCCCAGGTTCGCGCACTTCTTACCCACCGCATCGGTGTGCTCCTCCCCGATCTCTTCAAACCAGAAAAGCAGCTTTCGTGAGCTCGTACACATGAGCATGCCTCCCTAATTCTTCGCGCGATGCCTAATACCGCTTTTCAATCAGCTTGGCTTTCTTCGTTGGATCTTTCGGCAGCGTGTTCGGTGGAACGAGTGTGACGGCCGGGCGTATCTTTAGCCGCGCCGATACGGCCTCCTCGATCTCGGTTTTTAGACCATCGAGGTCTCTTTCCATTACGTCAGGACCATGCTCGATGGTGATCTTGAGGGGCGGCACCACCCGTGGAGGCCGTTCGTCGAGAACGATCCTCATTTCAGAGGTGACTCTTGGATAGAACCCATCGATCACGCCCTTGATCGCTATCGGATAGACGTTGACACCCTTCACGATAAGGAGGTCATCGGCCCTGCCCAGATATCGCATGCGCAGCCCCGGCATTCCGCAGACACACGGTTCGTTGATAACCTCGATGATGTCCGCAGAGGCATAGCGGAATGCAGGCGCAGCCTCCCATTCAAGGGCGGTGAGCACCCACTCGCCGGTTGCGCGGGGTCCGCTCATGTCGACCGGCTTCTTTGTCTCGGGATCCACGAGGTCCATAAAGAGATAGTCCTCTCCGACCATATGCATGCCCTGGTAGGGCTCGACGTCGCAGGAGATGCCGAAGAGCCCCCAGATCCCGCCGGTGCAATCGTAGAGCTTTGCGCCATAGGCATCCTGTATCTTCTTTCGCGTCTCGGGTATGCCGGCGCCCGGCTCGGCGGCTCCATGTATCGTCTGCAAGCCGAGTTCCTTAACCTCTATTCCCGCTATCTCGGGTGCCTTTCGAATCAGGTACTCCGCGAATGACGGAGTCACCATCATGTGCTTCGGCCTGGTCAATTGGGCAAACTGGAGAAAGCGCTCGGTTCCCCCCTCTGCGCCGACGGGAATGCCCAGGGCGCCCATGTACTGGAGGCACCGGAGCGGGCTGATGCCCGCGAGCCACATGCTGAGCCCGAAGCCGTGGATGACGCCGTCCCCAGGTCTCACCCCTTCCCGCCAGAAGGCCCTGGCCCCCACCTCGTTCTGGACGTTGATGTCGTGTTCCGTAAATGCTTCAAAGACGGGCATGCCCGTCGTACCGGAGGTAGTGCTGATGGCCCGCACGTTCTGAAGGGGTGTGCAGAGGTATTCGCCGAAGGGGTGACCTTGCTCCTGCCGCGTCCGCTCCTGGGTCAGACGATCCCTCTCCTTATCGAGAAAGGTCGGCAGTTGCCGGAATTCTTCGATGTCCTTGATGCCGTCGGGATGGATGCCGAGGGCTTGAAACTGCTGCCTGTAGAATGCCGAATGGTAGTAGATATAGCGCATCTGCTTCCGAAGCTTTTTCCACTGAAGCTCCCTCAACTCTTCTCTCGGCAGGGTCTCGATTGCCTCATTCCAGAATCTGCGTTCCACTTGTTGCCCTCCTTTCAGGATGCTTCAAATTCCATTATCTTGCTTGGGGCTTCGGCGTTGCAAAGATTTCCAAAGCCATTCAACCACTTTACTTGAACCGGACAAAAGACGTAAATAGGCAAAAAACCTATTTTAACGGCCGGTTATTCACTTCGCGCCGTCGATACGGCAAACACGAGACACAGGCAAGATCAGACGGCCGGCGTCACCTTGGACCTGAACCTCCTGAAAAGATGGTCGTCGTGCGTTGGCTTTCTAAGCATCCGTGCCACCTTCCTCGGGGCCGTTTCCACATAGAACAGAGAGACGACTACGACGACGAGACCGGCCATGGTCGCCATCAGGATGGGCGCGTAGAGACCGAACTTGTCGGCAAGGAAGCCGGCAAGCGCGGGCAGGGCAGCCGCGCCGAGTATTTCACCGATTGCCGTCGGAACACCGACGGCCGTCCCTGCGAACTCGGGCGGCACTGCCTCCATTGGCAAGGGGCCCATGAAGAGAGGAAACATGCCGCCCCCGAACATGGCCCAGAAAAAGAAAAGAACCGCAAGGGCAGCCATAGAAGAGCGAACGGGCGCTGCAAGGATCCCCAGCCCCAGGAGGCAGCAGAGAAACCCCGAGATCATGATGGCGGGCTTACGACCTATGCTGTCCGACACGCGACTCACGCCCACCATACCGATGAATCCGCCGAGGCCGGAGGCGGATATGACCAGGCCGACCGCGTCCATGCTCAGGTTGTGCACCTTGGTGAGGAAAAGCGCCGAGAATCCCGTGTATATCCAAAGCCATGCCATACACGGTATGCTGTTAACGGTGGAGACAACGACGTTCTTGTACTTGAGGACATCCCTCAGCTTCGCCTTGTGCCCTTCTTGCGTGACAACCTGTTTCTGTCCCGCCTTACGCAACCTGATGCGTTCTACGACCGAGGCAGGCTCACGCATAACAAACGCGCAAACTACGCCAAGAATGAACGATGGGATGGATATGATGTAGAACACAGGACGCCACGAGCCGAATGCCCCCATGAGCTTCACCGCGATGATAGGTCCCAGGACGGTGCCGATAACCATCGCACCGGCCGAGGGAAAGGAGACGAACATCGCCCTCTTCTCCGCCGGGGCTTCTTCGCCCAGTGATGCATTGGCCGGGCCCCAGGGACCGCCCTCGAAAAACCCGAGAGCCCCCCGAACCCAGAGCATTTGGCCCAGGCTGTGCACCGTACCGGTAAACCACGAGAAAACGGAAGCCACCATGGTGCAGCAGACGATTACTTTCCTGCGGCCGTGATTGTCGCCGATGGTTGCCCAGATAATTGTGCCAAAGGCCCAGACAAACCCGGTAATCGAGAAGACCAGGCCCACCTTCGTATAAGAAAAATTCATATCCTTCTGGATCTCGGGCATAATAATAGCGATCACGATCCTCTGATAGGTGCTGAATCCCCAGATCAAGCCAAGCAGTATTGCGAGTTTCTGATAATACTTCATCGGCCTCCCCTTTTTTTTTGCCTGATCGCCTCCATGTCCCCTTGGTTTCGCGTTATTCAGCGCTTTTCACAAAACGTACGATTCCCGGTCCCATTATGCTGGAGCCCACAATTACCGCCTTAACCCGATCTTGCGTTGTCTTCCTTTGAGTCTCGGCGCTGCGAAGGCCGCTGCCGGTTTAACCAGATTACTTGAACGGGGCAAAGAGTGTAAATAGGCAAAAAACCTATTTTTCGACCCTATAGTCGTGCTGCTATTATCCTCAATCGGTTGGATTTGCGGAAAGTGGTTCTATCACCACATGCTGCGCGGAACCGCCGGGCAGGAAATTGTTAGATCTTGGGTAGCTCGATTACACCCTTAGAAATTGCATACTTGATGAGTTCTGCCTGGCCCTTCGCGCAGAGCTTTCGCTTGATATTCTCTTTGTGGCACCCCACTGTTTTCACGCTGATGCAGAGCGCATCGGCAATCTCCCTGTTGGGGTGTCCTTCAGCAACTAGCTGGAGAATCTCTTTCTCCCGGAGCGACAGGGTTGTCTCCGACTCATCGTTCACAGTATCATAGTTCTCCACGGTCATCTCTGAAATGGCAGGACTGAGGAAGACTTCTCCATGGCGTACTGCTTCAATGGCAGCAAAAAGATCACTCGCCCCGGATTTCTTGAGAACGTAACCGACTGCGCCGGCCTTCATTACATGGCGAACCGTTTCCATATCTTCGTGCATGGTCAGGACGAGCACTTTGATTCTTGGAAACTGCCTTGCGATCTCACTCAGGCTCACAAGACCGTTGAGACCCGGCATGGAGATATCCATGAGAACGAGGTCAGGTCTGAGCTCACCCGTTTTTCGGATGGCTTCTCTCCCATCCGAGGCCTCCCCGACTACCTCCACGTCATCCCTGGACTCGAACAGCAATCGGATCCCCTGCCTGACAATGGCATGGTCCTCAGCGAGAAGGACGCGTATCTTTCTCGTATATTCCTCCCTGAGCCTCGCCAAAAGAAGGCGAAGCAAGCTCGATGGTAATTCTGACCCCGCCGCCCCGAGCAGATACTATCGAAAACGTGCCGCCGAAAGCCGAAATGCGTTCTCTCATCCCGAAGATCCCCAGACCAGCCCTGCCCATGGGGTGACTGGTCAACGTGGCCTCGACATCAAAACCTCTTCCATCGTCTTCGATCACGATCCTCAACATATCCCGATTGCAGCTCAACAGAATAAGGACGTGTTCCGCTTTTGCATGTTTAAAAATATTTGTAAGCGCCTCTTGAGCAACCCTGTAGACAAGAGTCTCCAAGGCTGGTGAGAGGCGTTCCGATAGGCCTTCTACCTGTAGTTCTACTTTTATCCCCGATCGCTCTTGAAACTCCCTTGAGTACCACGTGAGGGCCGGCACAAGACCGAGATTGTCAAGTACGTACGGTCTCAGGTCTGAGGAGATTCTGTGGATGTCATCAATTGTTTTGGCGACAAGTACCTTAATATCCTCGCACGTTTTCGAAACGCTGCTGCTTGCCGGCAGTTCCTGGTGTCTCAACAAGAGATCCACACTGAGGCGTATTGCCGTCAGCGACTGGCCCATTTCATCGTGAAGCTCATGGGCGATTCTCTTTCTCTCCTCTTCCTGAACTCGTATGATCTGGTCGGAAAGTCTCCGGAGTCTTTTTGTATATTCTCTTCTCTCCGTTATATCCCTCAGAACAACGAGAGCCGCCTTCTTGTTTTTGTACTCCATGCGCCCGGCTATCACCTCCAGGTATCCTATCCTTCCGTCCTTGCCGACATGCCTTGTCTCAATGGTTATGGGTTCTCCTTCACCCCCGACCAACTTAGTGTACCGCTCGTGAATAAGGTCTTTGCTTTCCGGCGCTACAAAATCAAGGTAGTGCATGCCCAGCAGGTCAGCCTCATCGAATCCGGTTATGCTTGAAAAAGCCCTGTTGGAGAAGACGATTTTTTCATCCTGAATGATAAGGATTCCATTGTTGACATTCCGTACCGATACAGAATACTTTTCTTCAGACTCTCGCAGTGCGCGTATGTTTTCTTCAAGTCTCTCGGCCATGTGGTTGAAGGCCCGGACGAGCGAATCAAGTTCAGCCGTCCCCTGCGCACCGGGGATCCGGTGCCCTAAATCACCCGCTGCAATCGCCTGTGCCGCACCCACGACCCTATTCAGTGCTGAAGTTACGTGATTCGACAGGGCTACGCCAAAAGAGAAAATAGCGAGGATTGTTATGACCCCGACGACAACCAGGAAGAAACTGATCGTTCGATCATAATACTCACTACCGGCGGCAATGAGGCACGCCATTAGGATAATGGTGAGGTAACTGAGAACTATCTTGGCTCGTAACGTCACGTTAGCTCGATTCAACCAGGAAACGGCGATGAGCGGAGATGAGGTCATATGCTTTCTTCGCGTCGCGGGGAGGGGCCGGCATCATGATGCATTGGGTCGGCAGGAGTGAGGTGAAGGCGATCTCGGTTATCTCAAACAAGGCTTCAACGTCGCGCTGACGGAACCTTGAGGGCCACGGTAGCTTTGCCGCTAGGGGATCGGAGATCATTCTTTGTCCCTAGCGAACCTGTGAGGACCATCTGGCGAAATGCATTTCGCCAGATGGCATGGATCCGCGCTATGCTTCCTTACCCGGGCCGACACACTTTTCTTCGAATTCCTTCCAGAATTCAGCATCGGCCTTCCGCCAGTATGGTCCCCAGCCCTCGTTGAAGAGCCCTTCAACCTGTTTGAGGATACGCCTCCAGGGAATCCTTTGCCTCTGAAAGCCCCACCCACATGCGGCGCCGGCACACTTATCTTGGCCCCCGATAGCAAGAAAAGATGCTGCAACTCGACGATATCGCTGTGTACACCAGGAGTGGAATGTGGCGTACGACGAACGTACCGTCATCCTCCAGCCAGGCATCGGCGACATGACCCTCCAACTGGCAATGCTGGACTCTGCCAAAGGAGGACCTGTTCTCGACAATTATTTCAGTCTTTTCAAATCCTTTCTCGACATCTCCCTTGAGGTAATGCCGCCTGTGGAATACGTTCGGCAGTTCGAGTCCCCTGCTCACATTGGCCAAGGCAGGCAGCGCGAAGTACATGCTTCTGTTTGGATGAATAACAGCGGGTGGGTTTTCCGTCATGGATTCCTCGACGTCGAAAACCGCGGGCAACTCTTCATAATCAACCTTTATCAGGTTCCAGGGGCAATGTCAAGGCTTATGTTGCAATATGTTGCAATAACTGAAGTTTCCTGAGTTTTGGGCGGGAATATCACTACTCTCAGCATTTCGGGTTTATTCAGTTTTCCAACTATCTGGAATTATTACACCACCTTTTTTGATTCAAAATGCAGGGCGGTTCAGATGATCTTAAGCAAGAAATCTCGATATTCCTGGCTCACATCAATTCCCGCCCCAAAAACTCAGGAAACTCCAGTTACTAAGCAGGTCATTAATAGTCTCACACGTGACGCTCGCAACACACCTTCTTAAGATGCTTCTTCACAGACTCTCATGTGGCTTTACTTATGACCCCCTTAGTATGTTGCAATGACAGAAAAAACGCAGAGGTTCTGGAAGAATAGATTCCTCTCGCTTCCAGACGGCATTCTTCACTCGCCCGAGAAGCCTGTGTGCGTTGAGTAAGTGAAATTCCTATGAATCTTTCCAGGATTTACGCGGCGGGGCGCCTCAGCATGCGGGTCGCGACATCTCCGAACGTGCCGTCGTCTGATACGACCCCGACCGAAAAAAAGACATAGACATGGAGAGCAGCTTGTCCCACCGGCCGGTTGACAACACCCTTCTGCCGTGCCTAGGATATAACAGGAGTCCACATCCTGTCCACGCATCGTCGTTAAGAAACGTGGCAGCGATGGAACGGAAAAAAAAGAGCCGGCGTAGCTTCTCAAGCCCTTATGTTTTCACGCGGGCTTCCGATAATACCTGGGAGAACGGGACGCAATACGGCTTACAAAGGATGGCCGTCTGTTCTTATACACAAGGGAGGTACCGGTATGATAGGGCGCATAAGCCACCACGACAGAGGGAATCTCATGGTTCGACGGGTCGGATTCACGTCTTTTGCAGCCGCTTTGCTCGCCTTTGTTTTCACGTTCAGTCTTGCATCCTATCTACAAGCTGCTGCTACACCGGGGCAGCGCCTCATCAGGCAGGCGCTTGACGAGAACCATCGGGTCACGCTCAAGGGCAACGTGCGTCCCGAAGCGAGCGCGACGAACGATCGTGGCCTGGCGGCCGACGCGTTTCAGATGGAGCACATGCTCCTCCAGTTGCAGCGCTCTCCTGAGCAGGAACAGGCGGTCAAGGAGTTTATCGACCAACTCTACGACCCTGCCTCACCGAACTTCCACCGATGGCTCACCGCACAAGAATTCGGAGAGACCTTCGGTTCGGCGGAGGGAGACCTCAACACGATCACCGCCTGGCTCCGGAAACACGGTTTTCGGGTCAACGTGGTCTATCCCAGCGGCATGGTGATTGATTTCTCCGGCTCCGCAGGTCAGGTGCGCGAGGCTTTCGGGACTGAGATTCATCACCTTGAGGTAAATGGTGTGGAGCACATCGCCAATATGAGCGACCCTCAGATTCCGGCCGCCCTGGGGCCGGCAGTGGCGGGCGTCGTCTCCCTGCATGACTTCCTGCCCCGCACGATGCACAAGCTGCATAACAACTACACTTTTACTTACCGTGGAGACACCTATGAGGCGGTGACGCCTGCGGACCTGGCCACCATTTACAACATAAATCCACTCTTCAAGTCAGGTTACTCCGGCCAGGGGCAAACCATCGTGGTGATCGAAGACACCAACGTCTACAGCACGTCGGACTGGACGACGTTCCGTAAGACCTTCGGCCTTTCGGGCTACACCTCAGGCACCTTCACCCAGCTCCAGCCGGCGCCTCCCAGCGGCGCCAACAACTGCAGCTATCCAGGCGTCAACGGCGACGACGGTGAGGCGATCCTGGATGCGGAGTGGGCCAGCGCCGCCGCGCCGAGCGCGGCCATCGAGCTGGCATCCTGCGCGAGTACGCGCACCACCTTCGGCGGTCTGATTGCCCTCCAGAACCTCGTGAACAAGGGGACGCCGCCCGCCATCGTGAGCATCAGTTACGGAGAGTGTGAGGCGGCAAACGGCGCATCTGCCAACGCGGTATACAGCGCTGCGTATCAGCAGGCTGCGGCAGAGGGGGTCTCCGTTTTCGTTTCCGCGGGCGATGAAGGCGCGGCCGGTTGCGATGCCGGCGCCATGTCCGCAACCCACGGCATCGGCGTCAGCGGGTTAGCCTCCACTCCCTACAACGTGGCGGTGGGCGGCACGGACTTCGGCGATACCTACGCCGGCACCAACAGCACCTACTGGACCACAGCCAACACCTCCACCTACGGTTCGGCACGATCGTACATACCCGAAATCCCATGGAACGACTCCTGCGCCAGTGTGCTGATCGCGAGCTACCTGGGGTTCCCCACCACCTATGGCTCTAGCGGCTTTTGCAATAGTCGCACGGGCGAGGAATTCCTGGATGTTGTGTCCGGCAGCGGGGGCCCGAGCGGCTGCGCGACCGGAGCGCCGTCCACCAAAGGCGTCGTCGGCGGGACCTGCAAGGGATACCACAAGCCCACGTGGCAGTCAGTCGTCGGCAACCCGAGCGACGGCGTGCGCGACATTCCGGACGTCTCGCTCTTCGCCGCGAACGGCGTCTGGGGCCACTACTACGTATTTTGCTGGTCTGATACACGCAATGGCGGGGCGCCCTGCACCGGCGCTCCCAGCAGTTGGTCCGGCGCGGGCGGAACGTCGTTCTCGTCGCCCATCATGGCCGGCATCCAGGCGCTGGTCAACCAGCGCACCGGCATGCGCCAGGGCAATCCCAATCCCGTCTATTACAGTATAGCCGCCGGCGAATACGGCGCGACAGGCTCCACCTCCTGCAACTCCACAAATAAGAGCGGCGCGGCAGGCTCTTGCACTTTCTATGACGTGACCATGGGCGACATGGACGTGAACTGCACGGGCTCCCACAATTGCTACCTGCCTTCCGGCAGGAACGGCGTGCTTTCCACCTCCGGCAGCTCGTACTCGAAAGCATACGGCGCAACCACCGGCTGGGACTTCGCCACGGGAATAGGTACCGTCAACGCGCAGAACCTGGTGAATAGCCCGCTCTGGCCGTAGTGCGCTCCAGCGCCTGACCGGTAGTAAATCGGTCAGGCGGCCGTGTCAAGACTTTTGTGCCGGCGCGAAGGCCAGGTACACCTCCGGTTCATCTTCTCATACATAAATTTGATAGGCGTGCTTTGTTGTACGTCGATGCGTCGCGACCACAGGCCGGGCACCAGCTCCGTAGTGCCCGGCCGGGTGGCACGACAAAGGCAGGCGCAAAACGTGCCCGGCCGGCCCCACTTTATCGCGACGCTTGCAATCAGCCGGAAATCCATCTTATAATTGTGGCGCGCCTAAGGAGGCATTGCATGATCGAAGGACACATTTACAAGGTCTTCGATGAGGAACTGAGGGAACTGAAGGAAAAGATCCTGTTCGAGGGGTCCCTTGTCGAGAAGGCTGTGCGCAACGCGATCAAGGCTTTGCAGAGCAGAGATTCCGAGCTTGCGAGGCGCGTGATCGAAGATGATGACCTGATCAATACGAAGGAGGTCGAGATAGAGGAGTTCTGCATCAAGCTCCTTGCCTTGAGACAGCCCGCGGCAAAAGATCTCCGTTTTATTACCACTGCGGTAAAGATCAATTACGATCTGGAGCGCATGGGAGATATGGCGGTCAACGTGTGTGAAAGGGTGCTCGACCTTAATCTGGAGCCGCAGCTCAAGCCGTATATCGACCTGCCGGAAATGGCTGAAATTGCCCAGATGATGGTGAAGGAATCCCTCGAGGCCTTTGTAAGGGAGGACGTACATCTGGCGTGGAAAGTGACGAACGATGACGAAAAGGTGGACCAGCTTACGGAGCAGATATTCCGGGAGCTGCTGACTTACATGTCGGAAGACCTGAAAGCCATATCCCGGTCCACGAGGCTGCTCTTTATCGCCAAATATCTTGAAAGACTGGCCGACCATGCGGTCAGTATCGCCGAGCTGGTCATCTTCCTCGTGGAAGGCAAAATAATACGGCACCGTAAGTATTCTGAAAAAATATAGTATGAGAATTACGATTACCGGCCTGCTGCTGCTCTCGGTCACGCCGTTTCTGCTCGGCTGCGGCAACTATACCCGGAATGGCTCCGAAAGCCGCAAATCCACGGTGACTATCGCGGGGTCTACGTCGGTTATGCCCTTCAGCGAAAAGCTCGCGGAACATTTCAAGATAGAGGACCCCGGGATCACGGTCGATGTTCAGGGCGGAGGCTCTTCAGCGGGCATCCAGGCATGTCTAAACAGAACCGTCGATATAGGCATGTCGTCAAGAGAATTGAAAGGGGACGAAAAACGTCTTGATGAGCTCATCATCTGTCATGATGGTATAGCCATTGTGGTTCATCCGCAAAATCCTATAAAAGATATAACCCTGGAACAGATACGGGCCATCTACGGCGGACGCTTGCGGAACTGGAAGCAGCTCGGCTGGATAGACAGGAACATAGACGCCGTGACCAGGGAAGAGGGCTCGGGGACAAGAGGCGCCTTTGAGGAGCTCGTCATGGCCGGGACAGATATCCACGACAGCACCATGGTGCAGGATTCGAACGGGTCCGTAAAGGAAGTCGTTGCCACCGACCCTTACGCCATTGGCTTCATCTCCCTCGGGGTGGTCGATGCGAAGGTAAAGGCCCTGCAGGTGGAGGGCGTGGCGCCGAACGTGGAAAACATAAAGACGCAGAGGTACCGCATGGTAAGGCCGTTTCTCTATCTTACGATGGGAGAGCCGGAAGGTGCGGCACGTCTCTTCATTACCTACGTGCTCTCGAAGGACGGGCAGATGATATTGAAAAAAGAGGGTCTCGTTCCCATTAATGAATAGAAGATTAGCCAACAAAGAGAACGCGATAAGACTTGTGCTCCTGTTGTTCGCCCTCTCGTCCCTCCTCTTCCTCTTCATCATCTTCATCTTTATCCTGAGCGAGGGAGTGCCGCTTTTTGCCAAGGTGGGCGTGAAGAACATCACGATGGGCACCAGGTGGGCGCCCACAAAGGGGTTCTTCGGCATATTCCCCATGATCGTCTCCTCTTTTATGGTCACCCTCGGCGCCCTCGTTTTGGGTGCTCCCCTGGCCCTCGGCTGCTCCACGTACCTCTCGGAATATGCGGGGAAAAAGACCAAGATGGTTCTCAAGCCGTCTCTCGAGCTCCTGGCCGGAATCCCGTCCGTGGTTTACGGGTTCCTCGGCGTGGTCTACATCGTGCCTCTCATTCGCGAGTATCTGGGGGGCTCGGGTTTCTCGATCCTTGCCACCTCCCTCGTTCTCGGGATCATGATCCTGCCCACGATCACGAGCATTTCCTTCGATGCCCTGATGAGCGTGCCTGCCGCCTTTCGCGAGGGGTCTCTGGCCATGGGCGCAACCAAATGGCAAACGGTCTACAAGGTCGTCCTGCCGGCGGCGAGGTCCGGTATCCTCGCGAGCTTCATATTGGGCATGGGGAGGGCCATCGGAGAGACCATGGCCGTCATCATGGTCGCGGGCAATGCACTCAAGATCCCGACGAGCCTCCTCGACCCTTTGAGGACCTTGACGAGCAATATAGCCCTAGAGCTGGCTTATGCGACAGGGGACCACCGGAGGGCCCTCTTTTCCACGGGCGTCGTCCTGCTCGTTATTATCATGAGTCTCAACCTCGTCGCCAACTTCTGGGTGAAGAGGAGGGTCGACAAATGAGGATAAATCCCCGGCTTATCGACAAGCTGATGCGCGGCGGCCTTACCTTTCAGGCCCTCTTCACGGTCGCCATCCTCGTCGCCATCGTCCTCATCATATTCGTCAAGGGGTTCCCTTATGTCACGACGGAATTCATCTTCTCCTATCCCGAAGACATGGGCAGGCTCGGCGGCATCTTTCCTTTTCTCGTCAGCACGTTGTTCTTAGGCGTTCTCTCCATCGCCTTTGCCACACCCCTCGGGATCGGCACTGCCATATATCTCACCGAATATACGAAAGAATCGAGCCTTACGCGCTGTATCCGCTTCGGCGTCGAGTCGCTTGCGGGCATACCTTCCATCATCTACGGCCTTTTCGGTTTCATCTTCTTCGTCATAAAGCTGAGGATGGGCTGGTCCCTCCTCTCCGGCACCCTTACCATCGCTATAATGGTCCTGCCCACCATCATCAGGACAAGCGAGGAGGCCATCAAGGCGGTGCCGAATAACCTGAGGACGGTCAGTTTCTCCTTAGGCGCAACCAAGTGGGAGACGGTGACGCGCGTCATCATCCCCTCGGCGGCCCCCGGCATTCTTACGGGCATCATGCTGAGCATAGGCAGGGCGGTAAGTGAAACGGCAGCCGTCATCTTCACGATGGGCAGCTCCCTCAGGCTGCCTGCGAGCATCATGGACTCGGGCAGAACCATGGCGGTGCACTTCTACATCCTCGCCAGGGAAGGCATCTCCCTGGAAAAGGCCTACGCAACCGCCCTTGTCCTGATCTTCTCAATTCTCGTCATCAACATTCTGGCATACTACATCATGCACAGAATGATCGCAAGGTTCTCCTGATGCACCGCACGAAGATACGGGTCAGGAATCTCAGGCTCTGCTTCGGGAAAAAAGAGGTGCTGAACGGCATCGACCTCGACATCTATGAAAACCGCGTGATGGGGCTGATGGGGCCTTCAGCGAGCGGGAAGTCCTCCTTCATCTCGGTGATCAACGGCATGATCAACTTCGAGGACCACGCCTGCTTTAAGGGACAGGTCCATATCGACGGGTTCGGCGAGCTCTCCGAGAAAACCGACCACGTCGCGCTCAGGAAGAGGGTGGGGACCGTCTTCGCCACCCCCATTCCCCTGCCCCGCTCCATTTTTGAGAACGTCGCCTTTGGATCGAGGCTGAAAGGCGTGAAGAAGCGGTCAGAGCTGAACGCCCTCGTCGCAGAAAGTCTCAAAAAGGCGTTTCTCTGGGATGAGGTGAAAAACAGGCTATCGGAATCGGCCCTGAAGCTGTCGGGCGGCCAGCAGCAAAGACTCTGCCTTGCCCGCACGCTTGCGCTGAAACCCGACGTGATCCTCCTCGACGAGCCCTGTTCCGGCCTTGATCCCATCTCTACCGCAAAAATCGAAGAGGCCCTCTCGGAGCTCAAAAGGGACCATACAATTATCCTCGTCTCAAACAACACGAAGCAGATCGCAAGGGCATCCGACTTCGTCGCCTTTTTTTATATGGGAAAGCTCATCGAGTTCGGTCCCACCGTAAAGGTCTTTACCAACCCTGAGCAGAAGCTGACCGAAGACTATGTCCTGGGGAAATTCGGATGAGAGAGAGCATTTCAGTGGACGGACGGACAGTGCTGCGCACGGAAGATGTCAACCTCTATTACGGCCCTTTCCACGCCCTGCAGCACATCGATTTCCAGGTCTACAGGAATTCGATTACGTCTCTCATCGGCCCGTCAGGATGCGGGAAGTCGACCCTCCTGCGCTGCTTCAACCGGATGAACGACCTCGTGGAGGGCGTGAGGATAGACGGCCGTATCCTGATCGATAATGCGCCTTTGGAAACTTTCGACATCATCGATCTGAGGCGGAGGGTCGGGATGGTCTTCCAAAGGCCCAACCCGTTCCCTTTCTCGGTACATGGGAACATGATTTACGGCCTGGCCATCCACGGAATAAAAAAGAAGCGGCACCAGGAGATCGTGGAACGATGTCTCCGGGCAGTCGGCCTCTGGGAAGATCTCAAAGACAAGATGAAACAACCCGCCCTCCTTCTGTCCGACGAAACCAAGCAGAGGCTCTGCATAGCGAGGCTCCTTACCATAGAGCCGGAGATCATCCTCCTCGACGAGCCCTGCTCCGCCCTCGACCCTATTGCGACGATGCGCGTCGAGGAGCTGATGATCGAGCTGAAGAGGGATTACACGATCCTCATCGTCACCCACAACATGCAGCAGGCTGCCCGTGTATCCGATTATACGGGGTTCATGCTCCTCGGCGAGCTGTTGGAATTCGGCACGACCGAGGAGGTCTTCACCTCGCCCACGCACGAGAAGACGGAGGAGTATATTACGGGCCGCTTCGGCTAGGGGTGGGGAGGGCGGCCGGGTTAATTTCGCGCCTTTCGCCTGTCTCATCGGCGCCGCGAGTCCTCACATACACAACAGTATGCTCCGGCTCGCGGCCCCTCGATCACGGCGAAATCCATCGAAATTTCCTCCGGCCGGGGGAGGGAACTTACCAAGTGCACGTGCAAAGAGTGGCTAACGGATCGCTATCGAAAATTGAAGATTCCGCTTCAAATAGCGCGTATTTCTGATCTAGTTGGCCGAGCCCTTACCGCCCCTTTAGACTTCATATTGCCTTTTGTTCTATTGAGGGGGTAAAATGTCGGGAATGGAAACAAACCATGACGCGTCGCAGGTGAAACATGGACTTTAAGGTCAAAGGCATGTCTTACGGTCTCCTGCTATCGCATACCTTCCCCGGTCTCTTGTTTGAGGTAGAGGCAATTCTCGCATTTAGGTTTTTCACAAAATTAGACATGTCCATCTACTCACTTCTTTTTGCCGACGGTGCCGGAACATATTCCACGCTACGGCTCGTGTTGACTCTGGCGGGAATGTTCATAGTTGCGACCCTTCTAGGCATTGTGATCGACGGACTGCATCATTGGATTTATGAGCGCAAAGAAGACTACGAGATATACAAGCATGTTAAGGGCTTATCCGTAAATAGGAGCAACTTTCCTCCAGCAGATAATTGCAGCGGCGAGATGAAGAAGAGCTTCGTAGCTTTCAGACAGCTTCTCATATCTGACCAGAAGTTTTCGGAATCGGTT
>JBEKHB010000049.1:0-30626 GCA_050012495.1 Syntrophorhabdales bacterium | reverse complement strand
CCACGCCGAAGAGCTTTTGTTGGGGAGATGTTCGTTTATACATACAATAATCTACCATTGTATCCCATTTAATGCAATAGTTATTTCGGGAGTTACTTCTCAGGAATCACTTTCTTAAGAACGTCCCCTTATCCCTTCTACTCGATTTGCTTGCTCATCACTCAATGGTGCGGAGGGAACCACCGCCATCCTATCCGTCATCCCGCAATCCATAAAGACGTACCGTATCGAAAACCCATAGGACCGCGAAGCGGCATAGTTCTTCACGCTCTTTTCCGAAACTTCGCATCGGAAAAGAGCCTATACGTAATCGTTGCGGTGCCGGACGGAGGGGAGAGGATGCCAGGGGGAAGAGAGGTAAGGAGGTGACCATGTTAAACGTCACTGCCTGACCCCTTGGTCTCCCTTGCTACTACCTTGAACCCCTCGTAGTGGTACCACCACCACCACCTGCAACCCTACTCAAATCCTTCTCCGTGAGCTCTTGATCCGTGACCTTTTCGTCCAACGACGGTTTCTCGGTTGCAACTTTTTTGTCGGGATTCTTCTTCATGCTATCCTCCTCTTTGGAATCTGCTCCTCACGCCACCGTATTATGGTTTTTCTCTGTCTCTCCTATCCCGCCGCTCACCCTATCCAGGTCCTTTTCCTTCAGTTCGTCGTCGAGAAGATCGTCGATTTCCGGAGTCTTCTCTTTATCGCTCATCTTATCGGTCATTGTCTTCCCCCTTGTGCTTTGTCATCATCGTCGAATATTATGCCCTGCCTTATGAGATAAGGCATCTCTGTTTATACAACATCATACAAAAATGTCAAGTGAATTGTGACGGTTGCTTCTTTCAGTCGGCAATGTTTAATGATTTCTAGAGGCCCGAAGTCAATAGTTGTAGGTGAAGCAGGTAACATCTTTCCCGGCCGGAGGGAATTTCGATGATAGGCGCCGAAATCTCGGGGTCGCCGAACCGGAGCATACTATTTGTGTATGTGAGGATCGCCCGACCCCGAGATACAGGCGCATGGCGCGAAATTAACCCGGCCGCACACCCCCTAATCGTGTGCCTCCGCCCAGCTTTTCCCTTTCCCCATCGCCACCTTCAACGGCACCAGCAAGGGGCAGGCGTGCTCCATCTCATGCCTGATCACCTGCTCCATCTCCTCTACTTCAGACTCGGGGACCTCGAAGACCAGCTCGTCGTGGATCTGCATGATGAGGCGCGACCTGGACTTTCTCTCCTTCATACGCCGGTAGATGTTGACCATGGCCATTTTGATGATATCTGCGGCGGTCCCCTGGATAGGGGCATTCATCGCCGTCCTTTCCCCGAACTGCCTGACGTTCGCATCGCTGTTCGCGAGCTCGGGTATGTACCTTATCCTGCCGAAGAGGGTCTTCACGAAGCCGAATTCGCGCGCCTCCGCCAAAATTCTCTCGATGTACGCCTTGATGCCCTTGTGGCGCTCAAAATAGACGTCGATATAGCTTTGCGCTTCCCTGGGGCCGACACCCAGCTCTTTGGCCAGCCCATACCCGCTCATGCCGTAGACAATGCCGAAATTTATCACTTTGGCCGTCCTGCGCATGTCGGGCGTCACCCGGTCCGCATCCACCTGAAATACCTCCCGGGCCACGTTGGTGTGGATGTCCTGATCGTTCCGAAAGGCGTCGATGAGCAGCTCGTCCTGCGCTACATGGGCGAGCACGCGCAGCTCGATCTGGGAATAGTCGGACGATATATAGAGAAACCCGTCCTCCGGCACAAAGGCCTCCCTTATCTTCTTGCCTTCCACCCCCTTCACGGGGATATTCTGGAGGTTGGGATCGCTGCTCGACAGGCGGCCCGTCGCGACGACCATCTGGTTGAACGCGGCATGGACCCTGCCGGTGGACTGATGGATCAATGAATGGAGGCTGTCCACGTACGTGCTCTTCAGCTTCGCGAGCATCCGGTACTCGAGTATCTGGGCGGGCAGGGGGTGGAGGTCGGCAAGGGTGTGGAGCACTTCGTTGTCCGTTGAGAGAGCGGTTTTTGTCTTCTTCACGGGCGGCAGGTTGAACCTCTGAAAAAGGATGCGGGCAAGCTGCTGCGACGAATTGATGTTGAAGGTCTCCCCGGCCGTCTCATAGATTCGCGCGATGATAGTGTTCAGCCTCGAGTCGAAGTCCCTCGAAAGTGCCATAAGGGCGCTCCTGTCCACCTTCACCCCGCAGCATTCCATATGGGCGAGGACTTCGACGAGGGGCATCTCGATGTTGAAAAACAGGTCGTGCATCCCGAGCCCTTCGATCCTCGCGAGGAGCGCGTCTTTCAGCTCCCCGAGGTGGAGGGCGCTTTCCGCAAGGGTCCGCCTTTCGTCGCCGCCGTTGATGTCGATGCCGATAAATTCGCCGAGGACGCTGTCGATGGCGTAGTCCTTTCTCCCCGGGTTGACGAGGTAGACGGCGAGCATGGCATCGAAGAAGGCGGGGCGAAGATCGACCCCGCGCCGTACGGCAGCGAGAAAAATGGGCTTGAGGTCGTAGACGATCACCTCCCGGGCCGAGGAGAGGGCCGAAAAGAGTTCATCCGTGTCTTCCGAATAAAATACCTCCGTACCGTTCGACGCGGCGAACCTGTCGAGGGTCACATCGTAGGGGCAGCGGCCGCGAATACGGGCGACCAGCGAGATGGTCTCCCCGAGGACCTCCCGTAATTCGGACGCCTCCGGGTGCGGGACGTCGCCCCCCTCCATCTTCACCTCTTTGTAGAGGGAGACCAGCTCAAGCTCCCTGAATATCCTGCGCAGCTCGTTCAGGTCGGGCGCCCGGATCCTCATGTTTTCCGGGGGTATGTCGAGAGGGACGTCGAAGCGCAGGGTGGCGAGCTCTTTACTCATGAAAGCCAGGTTCCTGTGCTCCGCGAGGTTTTGCCTTAAGCGCGGTTTCTTTATCCGATCGAGATTGGCGTAAATCTCGTCGAGGCCGCCGAAGGTGGCGACGAGGTCCCTGGCCGTCTTTTCTCCTATGCCGTGTACGCCCGGTATATTGTCGGAGGAGTCGCCGGAAAGGGCGAGAAAATCGGGGATGAGAGCGGGGTCTATGCCGAATTTTCCGGCCACTTCCTCTCTCTTCATCACCAGGTTCTTCATGGTGTCGACTATGGTGACGGAATCCCCCACAAGCTGCATCAGGTCTTTGTCGCTCGTCACGACAAAAACCTCCGCCTCCCCGCCCTCCAGCCTCCGCACGAGGGTCGCGATCACGTCGTCCGCCTCGAAGCCTTCCTTTTCGAGCATGGCTATGCCCGTTTTCTCCACGATATGCTTTATGTAGGGGAACTGAAGGCTTAAGTTGCCGGGCATGGGCGGCCTCGTCGCCTTGTATTCGGCGGAGATCTGCGCGCGAAAAGAGGGCGCCTTCGAATCCCACACCACCACCAGCCCATCCGGCTTCTGCTCGTTGATCAGTTTCCTCAGCATGTTGATGAAAGCATAGATTGCGTTCGTCGGCATGCCCTTCGAGTTGGAAAGGTAGGGCGTTGCAAAAAAAGCGCGATATACGTAGGAATTACCGTCTACAAGGAAAATCCGCATCGTGACACGCCTTAAGTCCCGTAGGAGCAGTACGGCTCCGCCTCGAAAGGGAAGCCGCCCCTATCCATCCGCCCTCATCCATCTCGCGAGGTCCTTCGCGAAATAGGTGATGATGATGTCGGCGCCGGCCCGCCTGATGCTGGTGGACAATTCCATGACGGTCCTCCTGTAATCGAGGAACCCTTGCGCCGCCGCGCATTGTATCATGGTATACTCGCCGCTGACGCAGTAGGCGGCAAGGGGCCTGGCGATCTTAAGTCTCGCGTGGGCCAGTATGTCGAGGTAAAAGAGGGCGGGCTTCACCATGATGATGTCGGCGCCCTCTTCCACATCCAGCTCCATTTCCCGCAAGGCCTCCCTCTGGTTCGGCGGGTCCATCTGGTAGGCCTTCCGGTCGCCGAATTGGGGGGTCGATTCCGCCGCGTCCCTGAAAGGACCATAGAGGGCGGACGCGTACTTGGCCGCGTAACTCATAATCGGGATATCGGAGAAGCCGCCTCCGTCGAGGCTTTCCCTTATCGCCTTCACCCTGCCGTCCATCATATCGGATGGGGCAATGATATCCGCCCCCGCATAGGCTTGAGCGAGCCCGGCCCTGGCGAGGAGCTTGAGCGTCTCATCGTTGTCCACCTCGCCGCCCCTTACAGCCCCGCAGTGGCCGTGGCTCGTATACTCACAGAGACAGAGATCGGTGACGACCAGCACGTCGTCCGCGAACCGCTTCTTTATCTCAGCCGTGGCCTTTTGAATGATCCCGTTCTCGTCGTAGGCGCCGCTGCCGAACTCGTCTTTTTTGGCGGGAATGCCGAAGAGGAGCACTGCCGGGATGGATTGGTTGATGACCTCCTCGACCTCCTGAAATGCCCCGTCAAGAGAATGCTGGAAAATACCCGGCATGGACGGGACGGCCACCCTATCCTGACCGCCCTCCCGTATGAATATCGGGTAGACCAGGTGCTGCGCCGAAAGCTCATGCTCCTGGATCAAACCCCTCAGCTTTGCGTTTTTCCTCAGCCTCCTCGGCCGGTATTCGGGAAATCCCATGCCTCCCCCTTTTTAGGTCCGTATCCGTTGCAGCGCAAGGGGTGTGCTCCCCACCCGGAAAGCGCCGCAGACCTGACTTTACCAAGAGCTTCAACCTTTGAAAAAATGGTTACGATGGACGATAGTATACCATAAAAAGCCCGTGGGGACAGATTTCCGCAATTGCGGCTTTTTCCGCACGCTATTTCATGAAAACCCTCACTTCCCTGCCCCACGATGGCCGGCGAGAAAGACGTGCACGAGCAACGCGGTCAAAAGGTGTCTTTACTTGTCGCGAAGAACACGATAGATTAACCCTAAGGGATGCCTGAGCGCCAATCGGTGAAGAAGGCATGAGGCATGAAAAACAGGAGCATTTTTTGAAGGAGGGTAAGACATGTGCGAAGAGTGTGGATGTGGTCTGCCGGGACCGACAAAAATCGATGGCAAGCCGGCTGAAGAGGTGGCCTCGCCGCTTGTGAAGACAGACGGATCGGACGCCGGGGAAAGGCAGATCGGGATGCATGTCCACGAGGGGCACGAGCACGATCATGAACACCCACATCATCACCACGATCACGCATCGAGTCGGGTGATCGAGGTGCGCCAGTCGATCTTCGCCGCAAACGACCGCCTCGCCGAACGGAACCGAGGTTTTTTCAGCGCCCTGGGTCTTCCGGTCCTGAACGTCCTCTCCTCACCCGGTTCCGGCAAAACCACGTTCTTGCAGAGAACCATCGAGAAGCTCGGTCAGCCGGGCAGGATCGGGGTGATAGTCGGTGATCTCGAAACGGACAATGATGCCCGACGTCTTCGCACCACCGGGGCTCAGGTTGTTCAAATCACGACCGGTACTCTCTGCCACCTCGATGCGGATATGGTCGCCAGGGCTGTCGGGAACCTGAGCCCGAAGCTGCTCGATCTTCTTTTCATCGAAAACGTCGGTAACCTCGTCTGCCCATCTGAGTTCGACCTCGGAGAGAACCTTCGTGTGGTACTCTTGTCCGTGACGGAAGGGGAGGACAAGCCCCTCAAATATCCGCCCCTTTTTCACGCTGCCGACATTGTGGTTCTTACCAAAACGGACATGAGTGAGGCTGCGGAGTTCGATCGCGACGCGGCCCTGACGAACATCCGTAGAATCAATCCGGCCGCCCGTATCTTCGAGGTGTCTGCCCGCAAAGATAAGGGGATGGATGCCTGGTGCGATTATCTCCGGCAGGTACAGGCTACGGCAACTGCCAATAGATGAATATGGCGTCCGGAAAGCCGGCGTGCTTATACTATATCCAGGATAGGAATGGTGCCGTCTACATCCCCTCATCAAAAACTTCGCCTTTTTCTCGATATGATCGGGATCCATGAGAGCGAAGGAGATCTCCTCGAAGAGCTGACGCAACTTTTCGTCGGCAAGAAAGATGCGTTTGCCGATTATTTCTACGACTTCTTCCATCGCCTGGCGGATACCAGGCCGTTCCTGGATGAAGAAAAGCAGCCCGGCCATATGAAACGTGTATGGGCAGGCTGGTTCGCATCGTTTTTCCGGTCAAGGCCCGACGATGAATTCCTCGCGTACCTCTGGGGCGTCGGAGTGAGGCACGTCGAGATAAGCCTCGATCAAAGATTTTCGAACCTCGGTTTCGCCATGATACGACAGTTCTGCCACAAAATCGTGGCAACAGAGGTCCCCCCGGAACAGAGAAACCTGGCCCTCTCCGCCATAAACAAAAAACTCGATCTCTGTGTTCTGGCTGAAACGAGTGCCTATATCGAGAATACGATAAGCTGCGATATAGAGGTGATGAGGGAGGTCGCGGACAGGGTCAGAAATCCTGCTATGGTAATAGGGTGGAATATACGAAGGATGCAGGGAAGGGTCGAGAAAGGAACCAGGGAATACGACATTTTCCAAATGTTGATGGGTGAAAACCAGAGGCTCGAAAACATGGTCAGGGATATCAAGGTCTACATGGATATCTTCCAGGGGGAGCCCGACTTTCACGTGGTTGATATGAAGGGCGTTGTCGCTTCTGTGCTTGAAAAGGTCAAGGACGGGGGCATGTACTCACACGTCGCTCTTCACGTCGAGGTGCAAGAGCAGGCACGGTATGTAAAGGGCGATCAGAAATGGATGGAGCATCTCTTTTACTATCTCATTGAGAACGGCATGGAAGCAGCAGGCAAGGAAAAGGCGTTTGTGACAATTTCATCTCTTCTCGAAGATACCCCGCCGTGCAACATCCGGATCGAGTTATTCAATTCGGGCGAGCCTCCCCTCGACGAGAGCGAGAGATTATTCACCCCGTTTTTTTCAACAAAGACCGAGGGCACGGGTTTCGGTCTTCCCATCGCGAGGCTGGCGGCAAGAAAACACCATGGGACGCTGGCGATTTACGGCGAAAAAGGGGAAGGGACCAGGGTCATCGTCAGTCTTCCAGCCGCCGGTTAGGGAGAGAAAGAGGTTTTCCGGATATGCGAATGAACGACCCCAGCCGCAAGCAGCGGGGTATCGTCTTCTGTCTGGACGTCATTCCGTGCTTGACACGGAATCCAGTCGGATTTTCTGGATACCGGCTTTCGCCGGTATGACGAATTCGCGGCAAGCCGCGGGGAATATACCCGAAGGGATTTAATCGAGAGCGCAGAGGGCAGCACCATATGCACTCAGCATGTCGGGCTGATCGTGCACGAGGACGTTTTTGCCCAATCGTTCCGTCAGCATTTTTTGTAAACAGGCATCGCGGGCACATCCGCCCGCAAACACAATTTCTTCGACGAGACCGACCCTCTTCACAAGGGGAAGAATGCGTGTGACTATCGAGTTATGCAGGGCTGTCGCGATCACCTCCCTCCTCACTCCTTTCCCGATGAGCGTGATTACTTCCGACTCGGCAAAAACCGCGCACAGACTGCTGATAGTCACCTGTTGACTCGTCTCGCAGCGAAGCCCGAAATCATTCATGGAAAAGCCGAGGGCCCGGGCCATGATCTCCAGGAATTTTCCCGTACCGGCCGCACACCTGTCATTCATCTCGAAGTTCCCCACGGTCCCGTCGGCCTTGAGGAGCACTACCTTCGTATCCTGGCCTCCGATATCGATGATCGTGCGGCACGAGGGGAACACCGCCCGTGCCCCCCTCGCCACCGCCTTTATTTCGGTTATCGTAGCCATCTCCTTATCGGCCGCCAGAAGATGCCGCCCGTACCCGGTCGCGAGTACACGGTCGGGGGCAGTATCCTCGATCAGCCGCCTGCAGACGGCCAGGGGATCATAACCCGTCTCCTCTCGCAAAAAGCGCGCCACTCCCTTGTGAAGCACCGCGTACTTAATGTACCGGGAACCTACATCGATACCGGCGATAATCAAGATCGTTTCACGTCCCGGATCATTTCTATAAAAGCCTCTACCCTGGTCTTGAGTTGACCCGCATCCTCAAGGCTGTAGTCGGTCTCGATCCGCAAGAATGGCAACCCCGCGGCCTCAACCGAGTTCTTTGCCCGGTACGCTTCTACCAGGTATGGGGTGCAGAATTGGAGGGCATAATGGATTACACCTTGAGCATGCAGCTTTGATGACATGTTGTGTATGTCGGTCAGCCTTTCGTCATTTGGGGTGAAGCAGGCACAATTGATTCCCATGGACCGGTCGGCCATCTTCCGGAGGGCTTCGTCGACGGTGGAAAACGCGTCAAGAAGGTCTCGGAAGTTGCGCTCCCCCACACACGCCTCCTCACCCACCACGATGCCGCCGCTGCTCTCGATTATCGAGTGGAGTTTCCAGTTGGGGAGAGCCATGGGCGACCCGGAGACGAGCACTCTTGTGGCGCCCTTCGGGCTCACGCCGGTTCCGTGCTTCACCCGCTCATCCAGCTCATCGCAAAGCTCGTTCAGCTTGGAGGTAAACCTGAGCGGATCATCATAGAAGGAAATCTGGTTTATCAGGAGGGCGTCGAGCCCCGAGATGGGGGCCGGGTCACTGGCCCGCGCCTCCGAGAGCCTCTGCAAGGCCCGCCGTTTCGCATTGACGACCCGGGCCGCCTCCCTCAGCTTGTCGAGGGTGATCTCCCTGCCCGTGACCTCGATGAGTTTCTGAGCCAGCTTTCTTATTTCGTTCGTCCAGAGCGCTCTCCCCTCATCGCTTTTCTTGTTCGGAAGTTCCATGACGTACACTTTCCTGGTAATCTCGTCGAATATCTCGTAGGCCTTCTTCTTGCCGTCGCAGGTTGTCTCGCCTATGATGAGATCGGCTGACTCAACGTACGGGCAGAGCCCGGCCAGCTTGAACCCCATGAATCCCTTAATCAGGGCGCAGGTGTTGCGGGGTATGAATTTCTCCGCCTCCTCCGTGCCGACGTCCGCCCCGGCGCACAGTCCGATGGAAACGCCGTCCAGGGCAAGGATGAGTTCCTCCGGAACGTAGACGCAAAAGGTGCCCACTATGAGCTTGCCTGCGGCTTTGTCCTTCAGGAGCTCGACAATCCTGAGACCATGCACTTCCGAGACGACGAAATCGAAATACCCCATTCCCGCCGGTCTGTTCTTTTGAGATAGGTATATACTCTGGTAGGCATCCGATAACACTGAGAGCAATCCCTGGTGCGCTTCGAGATTGAGGCCGAGGGAAGCCCACATTTCCTGGTAATTTTCTGACATACTCTTCTCCTTCCAGTTTGTTTTTGCCCGCCGACACGCTCCGGCACGCACAGCCGCCATTGTTTTGCGCCAGCGGCGACCGAGCCGGGGAAAGTGTGTCGATTTGCTATGTGGCCTTAGCCATGGGAAGATAGGGAGAAAATGGGAAGGATCATCGGGGCATGAGGAGGTGCGAATCGATGAGGAACACCCTTTTTCTCCCGCCTCTTCTACGGAATCGGAGACCTAACCTAGGTCCCTGCCGGCCGTACCCGGCCTTTCATACAAGCGAAAAAGGGGTTGGGCGTTCGCTCATGTTTTCACCTCCTTCTCAAAAAGATGCATGTGAAAAGAAAGTACTACAGAAGGTCCTTCGTGTCAAATCGTGGGCTCGTACGGGTGATCGAGGAAATGAATCTCGGATCGGCAGACTGCCCCGGGTGACTTTATCCATTGACAGGTGTCCTTTGTTACCATACAGTATATCCTGTACATCATAATCGGCAGGCAGGCATAGAGGCCATGGTGGAGTAAGGGACGTAGATGCAGCCTTCCGGCAGTCGCCGGATAAGGACATTCAGATTCAACGTTCAGAGGTGTTGGATGCAGATCACGCAGACAAGTAAGATCATTATAACCCTGGCCGTTCTTTTCGCCGGCCTCATGGTGGTCGGTTGCGGAAAATCGAGGGAAAGCGCAGGCCCGTCGCAGGGTATCGCCCCGGAAGTAAGCGTGGTGGTCGTGCAGCCGGAGCGCGTGCCGATCACCACGGAATTGCCCGGACGAACGTCGGCCTTCCTCGTTGCTGAGGTGCGGCCCCAGGTGAATGGCATCATCAAGAAGCGCCTGTTCGTTGAAGGCTCTGATGTGCGGGCAGGCGACGTGCTCTACGAGATCGATCCGGCTATGTATGAAGCTGCCTATGCCAATGCCGGGGCGGGTCTTTCCAGGGCCGAGGCAAATGTGACCGCCATCCGGTCCAGAATGGAGCGCTACAGGGAACTGGTGGTCATCAATGCGGTCAGCCGGCAGGATTACGACGACGCGTCCGCGGCGCTCCAGCAGGCCGGGGCCGATATTGAAGCAAACAAGGCAGCCCTGGAGACCGCCCGCATCAATCTGGCATATACCCGCGTCATCGCGCCTATTGCCGGGCGTATCGGCAAGTCGAACGTGACCGTAGGCGCCCTTGCAACGGCGAGTCAGGCTTCCCCCTTCACGACCATTCAGCAGCTTGACCCGATTTATGTGGACGTGACCCAGTCAAGCGCCAATCTGCTGCAGCTTGAACGCAACATCGCAGCCGGCCGGATCAAGGGCGGCGGTCCCTCTCAAGCGCGGGTGAAACTGCTCCTTGAAGACGGTACGCCGTACCCACTCGAAGGAACCCTGAAGTTTTCCGATGTCACCGTCGATCCCGGCACCGGATCATTCATCCTCCGGGTTGTCGTCCCCAATCCGAAGCATGTGCTTCTGCCCGGCATGTATGTGCGCGCACTGGTCCAGGAAGGGGTAGTCGATCATGCAATCCTTGCCCCCCAGCAGGGGGTCTCCCGGGACCTGAAAGGGAATCCCGTGGCGCTGATCGTGGACGGCTCGGGCAAGGTGCAGCAGCGGATGATCACGGTCGACCGCGCCATCGGCGACAAATGGCTCGTCTCCTCCGGCCTTGTGCCGGGCGATCGGGTAATCGTCGAGGGCGTCCAGAAAGTGCGACCCGGCGCTTCCGTAAGGGTTATCCCCTTTGACACCGGCCGCAAGGAGAGTCCGGAGGCCGGCAAAAGCGCATCGAGCGGAGGCACCTGATGTTATCGAGATTCTTTCTGGACCGCCCGGTCTTCGCCTGGGTCATCGCCGTCATCATCATGCTGGCGGGCGGTCTCGCCATATATAATTTGCCCATATCACAGTATCCCCCGGTCGCGCCCCCATCGATCTACATTCAGGCCTCTTATCCCGGGGCCTCGGCGGAGACGGTAGAAAACACCGTAACCCAGATCATTGAACAGAAGATGACCGGCCTCGACAAGATGCTCTATCTGTCCGCCGCCAGCGATTCGTCCGGGACCTCCCGCATCGAGCTGACCTTTGCCCCGGGGATGGACCCTGACCTCGCCTGGGCCAAGGTGCAGAACAAGCTCCAGCTCGCCATGGCGAGCCTGCCCCAGGTGGTCCAGCGCCAGGGCGTCGCGGTAGGCAAGGCCACCAGAAACTATCTCATGCTCATCGGCCTGATCTCGGAAGACGGCAGCATGGACGGACACGACCTGATGGACTACGCCCAATCGAACCTGGAGAAGGTGGTCGCCCGGGTGCCCGGCGTGGGCGAGGTGGAGGAGTTCGGCTCCCAGTACGCCATGCGCGTCTGGCTGAACCCTGACGAGCTGACCAATTATTCTCTGACGGTCGACGATGTGGTCGCCGCGCTCCAGTCTTACAATGTGGAGGTCTCCGCCGGCCAGTTCGGCGGGGTGCCGGCGATGAAGGGTCAGCGCCTCAACGTCTCCATCATCGTCCAGAGCCTGCTCAAGACCCCTGAAGAATTTGCCGCCATTCCCGTCCGCGTTAACCCCGACGGCGCCATCGTGCGGATCAGGGACGTGGGGCGCACGGAGCTGGGAACCGAGGTCTATGATGTCGAGTCCTTTTACAACGGCAAACCCTCCGCGGCCATGGCCATCCGGCAGGTCGCGGGCGCGAATGCCCTCGATACGGCCAATGCGGTCAAAGCAAAAATGAAGGAGATGAGCCGGTACTTCCCCCCGGGGATGAAGGTCGTCTATCCCTACGATACCACCCCTTTTGTCAGGGTAGCCATCAAGGAGGTGGTCAAGACCCTCTTTGAGGCCATCCTGCTCGTTTTCCTGATCATGTGGCTTTTCATGGGGAACATCCGGGCCACCCTGATCCCGACTATCGCCGTGCCGGTGGTGCTCCTGGGGACCTTCGGGGTGCTGGGGCTTTTCGGGTTCTCCATCAATATGTTGACCATGTTTGCCATGGTGTTGTCCATCGGCCTTCTGGTGGACGACGCCATTGTGGTGGTGGAAAACGTGGAACGGATCATGAGCGAGGAAGGGCTTTCGCCGAGGGAGGCAGTGCGCAAGTCCATGGAGCAGATCACGAGCGCCCTTATCGGCATCGGGCTTGTGCTCTCGGCGGTCTTCGGTCCCATGGCGTTTTTCACAGGCTCCACCGGCGTCATCTATCGCCAGTTTTCCCTGACCATCATCGCCTCCATGCTCCTGTCCGTGGTGGTGGCCTTGATCCTGACGCCGGTGCTCTGCGCCTCCCTCCTCAAACCGGTGCCGGCGGGACATGAACCTGCGGAAAACGCGGTGTTCTTCTTGCGCCCCTTTTTCTCAAGGTTTGACCGCATCTTTTTCCGGACCAGAGACGGATATGTGAGAATGGTCGAGCGCTCCTTTTCAAGGAGACTGCGCTACTCCATTATCTATATTTTGATCGTGGCGGCCGTGGGAGTTCTCTTCATTCGCATGCCCACGTCCTATGTTCCCGATGAAGACCAGGGTATCCTGTTCTCCCAGGTGATGCTGCCGACGAGCGCCACCCTGGAGCAGACGCGGAAAGTCGTGGGGGAAATCCAGCGCTATTTCCAGGAGAACGAAAAAGAGGCCGTGGAATCCTGCATGACGGTTGCCGGCGTCGGCTTTTCCGGAACGGCCCAAACGAACGGCCTGGTATTTATCAAGCTCAAAGACTGGAAGCTCCGCAACCGGGCGGACTTGAAGGCGAACGCCGTTGCGGGACGGGCCATGAGGGCCTTTTCTCACATGCGCGACGCTATGGTGTTCGTCTTTCCGCCGCCTGCCGTGATCGAACTGGGCAACGCCACCGGGTTTGACTTCCAGTTGCTGGACCGGGGCGGGCTCGGCCACGAGAAGCTGATGGAGGCGCGCAACCAGCTCCTCGGCATGGCTTCACAAGAGAAGCGCCTGACCAAAGTCCGGCCCAACGGCCTGGAGGACGTGCCTCAATACCGGATCGACGTGGACTGGGCAAAGGCCGGCGCCCTCGGGGTCCCCATCACCTCTATCCATAACACCATCTCGGAGGCCTTCGGCAGCGCCTACGTCAACAACTTCGTGCAGGCGGGCAGGGTCAAGCGGGTGTTCGCGCAGGCCGACGCCCCCTACCGCATGCTGCCCAAGGATATAGAGAAGCTCTACGTACGCAATACTACGGGGAAGATGGTCCCCTTTTCCGCTTTTACCGCCAGCCGCTGGACGTCCGGCTCTCCCAGGCTGGAGCGCTACAACGGCTTTCCGTCCATGAACATCTGGGGCGAGCCTGCGCCGGGGAGGAGTTCCGGCGAAGCGATGCAGGCGATGGAAGAGATGGTCGCGCGATTGCAGACAGGGATCGGCTTTGAATGGACCGGGCTTTCGTATCAGGAGCGGATGGCAAGCTCCCAGACGTTTCTGTTGTACGCCTTTTCAGTCATCGTTATTTTTCTCTTTCTCGCTGCCCTCTACGAAAGCTGGTCGATTCCGATCTCGATCCTGCTGGTCTTGCCCTTAGGGATTTTCGGCGCGGCGCTGGCAACCTGGTCGCGGGGTCTCCACAACGACGTCTACTTCCAGATCGGCTTCCTCACCACCCTCGGTCTGACAACAAAAAACGCCATCCTTATTATTCAGTTTGCAAGGGAACGGATGGCCCGCGGAGAAGGGCTGATCGCAGCAACCCTTGGGGCGGCGCGGGTGCGGCTGCGGCCCGTCGTGATGACATCGCTCGCTTTTTTCTTCGGCACCCTGCCGCTGGCAATCGCAACAGGCGCCGGCGCCGGCGCAATGAAGGCCATCGGCACGGCGGTGACGGGCGGAATGCTCACGGCGACGCTCATCGCCATCCTTTATATTCCCCTCTTCTTCGTCCTTGTATCCCGCATATTCAAGGGGAAACAACCGGATAATAAGACGTCTGAACCCGGACCCGGTTCCCCCGCTCCTTCGGAGGGACAGAAGATATGATGAGAGACGCATTGACAATCATCCTTGCAATTACCTGCCTGGCCGGGTGCGCCATGATTCCCGCGTACGTGCGCCCGTCGCCGCCCATCCCCGCGGAGTGGCCGACGGGTCCGGCCTACAAGGCTGAGATGAGCCGAACCGGTCCGCCGGTCGCGGCCGTCGGGTGGCGCGAGTTCTATGCTGATGAGCGGTTGCAGAAGGTTATCGGCCTTGCCCTGGGCAACAACCGCGATCTGCGGGTGGCGGCATTACACATCGAAAGGGCCCGGGGCCTTTACCGGATCCAGCGGGCCGAGCTTTTTCCCGCGGTCGATGCCTCCGGCGGCCTGACCGAAGAGAAGTACCCTCCCTATCTCTCCCCGACAGGTCAAGCCATGACCCTCAGATACTACGAGGCCGGCCTGGGGGTCAGCTCCTGGGAGCTCGACTTTTTCGGTCGCATTCGAAGCCTGAAGGCGAGCGCCCTGGAGCAGTACCTTGCGACCGGGCAGGCACTCCGAAGCGCGCAGATATCGTTGATGGCCGAAGTTGCCTCTACGTATCTGGCCTATGCCGCCGACGGGGAGAACCTGAAACTCAGCCAATCGACGCTGGAGGCCCGGCAGGCCGCATACAACCTGATTCAGCGTCGTTTTGACGTCGGCGTCTCATCCGCGCTGGACCTGCGTCAGGCCCAAACCACCGTGGAAGCGGCGCGGGTCGATGTTGCGGGATACACCCGTCTCGTAGCCCTGGATAAAAACGCGCTGAGCCTTCTGGTCGGCGCACCGGTGCCTCCAGAGCTACTGCCCGAAGAGCTGAACGCGGTGACGCCGCCAAAGGATATTTTCCCCGGTCTATCCTCCGAGCTGCTCCTCCGACGGCCTGATATCCTCCAGGCCGAGAACCAGCTCAAGGCCGCCAACGCCAACATCGGCGCTGCACGGGCAGCCTTCTTCCCCCGCATCGCCCTCACCACCAGCATCGGAACAAGCAGCATGGATCTGTCCGGTCTGTTCAAGGCGGGTTCCGGCGTCTGGACCTTCGCGCCGCAGATCACCCTGCCCATCTTCGATGCCGGTTCAAGGTGGGCAAGTCTTAAGGTGGCAAAGGCTGATCGTGACATATACCTCGCCCAGTATGAGAAGGCTATTCAGACGGCCTTCAGGGAAGCGGCGGACGCCCTTGCCCAACGGGGAACCGTGAAAAATCAGATAGCGGCGCAAGAATCCCTTGTCGAAGCCTCGGCAGAGACCTATCGCCTCTCCAACGCCCGCTATATGCGGGGAATTGACAGCTACCTGGCCGTCCTTGATGCACAGCGCTCCCTCTATGCCGCGCAGCAGGGTCTCATCACCCTCCGCCTGGCCGGGACCGATAACGTGGTGACGCTCTATAAGGTACTGGGCGGCGGGGGCGTGCAGTGAAAGTAATTGTCGTGAAGGGTTTACAGGAACGGCTCGGGAAAAGACGGGATAGAAAAGAGTGGGGGAGCTGATATGGGCCGGCATTCAGACAACGCCAGAGAAAGGATAATCGACGCCGCCGAACAGGTGGTTATCGAGCGTGGGGCCAGGCATTTAACCTTCGATGCCGTGGCCTTAAAAGCAGTCGTAAGCCGGGGCGGACTCCTCTATCACTTCCCCGACAAGGAAGCGCTTCTTAAGGGCATGCTCGATCGTCTCCTTGAACGCGCCAAAGAGAGCAGAGCGAAAAAACGCGCCGAACTCGCGGAAGGCACGGAACGGGAAATTGTCGCGCATGTGCTCTCATCGTTGGAGAAGGACGACAAAGCAGAGAGGGCTCGTGCCGCTGCCCTTCTTGCTTCAGGGGCGCATGATCCCGGGCTCCTTGCACCCATCAAGAAGGAGTACAGAACGCTCATGGATGATGTAACCGGAAATGGGCTCCGGTTTGAGCGAGCCGCCGTCATTGCGCTTGCGACGGACGGCTTGCGATTGTTGGAGCTTCTGTCGGTATCCCCTTTCAACAAGAAAGAACGAAGCAGCATTGTCGAAGAGATGATCTCTCTCGCAAAAGAGCACAAGAGAGCCAAGTAACGGAAAACGTCCTGCCGCCCATAGAAGAATTCTTCGAGGGGAGGATAAAGAAAGATGAAAGAAACGTATCATCTCGATCTGAGTCGGGATAAGAAAGAATTTTTCGCGCTTCCGGAAGGATGGGCCGTTTCTCATTTCGTGGAAAGCAAAGAAGCAGGCCCCCTGCCCTCGGTTGCACAATTGACCCTTGAGGCCCTGATCCGGCCGAGGGGTGTGCCGCCATTGAAAGAGTTGGCGGCCGGCGCAAAGAGGGTTGCCGTCATCGTGGACGACGCAACCCGTCCCACTCCGGTGGCGGAGATCCTTTCGGTTCTGCTCCCTCAACTGGCGCAAGCCGGCGTTTTGCGCGAGCATATCACCATCGTTGTCGCCCTCGGCACCCACGCTCCGATGAAGAAGGAGGAGCTTGAGGCAAGGCTGGGGAGGGAGGTTGCGACAGGCTACGGGATAGTGCAGCACGACGCGTGGCAGAGTGACCTTGTGCAGGTCTTGATCCCCGGTGACGGGAGGGTGCTGAAAATCAATCCGGAGGTGGCGTGTGCGGATGTGAAGATAGGCATCAGCTCCATCTTGCCCCACCCCATGGCCGGATACGGAGGCGGACCGAAGATTCTCATGCCCGGCGTGTCCGATTTTGAGTTCATAAGAAACCATCACATGACGCACACGATTCACCCGCGCGCAGTCGCCGGGATTACAAAGGGAAATCCCTTCCACGAAGACTGCATGAGGGCCGCTCAGTCCGTAGGGCTCACCTTTTCCATAAACTGCGTCTACAACCAGCGGGCGGAGCTGATACGCATACTGGGCGGCAGCCTGGAGAAGGCGTTTGGAGCGGCGGTCGACGTATGCTTTGAGGAGCTCGGGGCCAGGTTTGACGAGAAGGTCGATGTCACGATTGCCTCGACCTATCCCCACACCCATGCGCACCAGTTCTCTAAGGGTTTGAGCGCAACCGACATCGTCACTAAGCAGACCGGGGCAATCCTCCTTATGGCCCCTATCGTAACCCCCGTGTCGGAGGAGTTTATCACCTCCTTTGACGTCGTCAGAGAGAGGTCCCACGACCAATCCGCAAAGTACGTGACCGAGGCCATGTCGAAGGGGATGCCCTTTCTCCCGGAGAAGCCCGTGGAGTTCAACATGGCCATGAAGTGCCTGATCATACGGCCCCGCATACGGACGATTTTTGTGTCGCCCACGGTCTCCCGGGCCCAGGCCGCCACGATGGGGTTCGAACATGCGCCCTCTCTTGAAGAAGGTTTGAGGCTGCTCGAAAAGGCATACCCAAAGGCACGGGTCGCCATATTTCCGTCGGGCGGCCTCATTGTCCCGATAACCGCCTGGGAGCAGTAGTTGCACCCGTTATTCGCCAGGGATGAGGAGATATGCAGGGCAAGATAGCGGCAATCGTGATAATTACGTTGGACGTGTCCGGGCAGATCGGGTAAAATAGGGCGTGGAGGAAAACGATGGACTATTATATCCATGATATCCCGGGCAGGCTGAGGATTGAAAGCCCGGTGCTCAAAAACAATCAAGCCCACGCACAAAAGTTCGAGGCCTTTGTAAAAAGCATTCCAGGTGTCACGTCGGTGGAGATGAAGGTGGATATCGGCAGCGCAATCATGCATTATGACAGGACGCGTATCGATCACACCACGCTCATCGGTCTGCTGGATAAAAGCGGGTATTTCGATCACCTCAAGGCGAAGACCCTGGATGACCGCATCGAAGAAGGGGTGGAGGAAGTTGCCAACGTGGTGATCAAGGCAGTCGGCGAGGTAGCCGAGTAGCCTTCCCGCATCCACACCGGGAGTGCCCTCAATCCTTACCGTGCGCGCCGAGACTATCCGGTAAACCTCACGCGGGCACCCGTCTTATGGCTTCCTCGTTTCCCCGCCGAACAACTCCACAATTTTCCGCACCAGGGCAGGGAGCGACGGGTCCCGTGCTCCCATGACAAGCACGCAATCCCCCGGTCTCGCGTCGAGTCTCAGTCTGGTCAATAACTCATTGCGATCGCTTACCGCCTGTGCATTGAACGACACGGGGCCAAGCCCGTTTATGATATCTTCCGAGGAAATAGTTCTTTGGGCGGTGCCCCCGGCATAATAGACCGGCAGCAGATAGAACGAGTCATTCTGCCGGAAGACGGTTCGAAAGGTTGCAATGTAGTCATCCTTCAAGAATCGCGTCGGACCGAACCCATGCGGTTGATATACGGCAATAATGCGGCTGGATAAGCCCCGTGCGGCGCTCACCGCGGCCGCTATCTTTGCCGGATTATGCGCAAAATCATCGACCACATGCACGTGCTGTTCCGTCTCGGTTACCGCAAAGCGTCGAGCCACACCCTCGAACGTTCTTACCGCATCGGCAAGGGTAGACCCCTCGCACCCGAAATGTTCGCAGACGCAAAGCGCCGCAGCGAGGTTTTCAAGGTTGTGGCTTCCCGGAAGCGGCAAATGGTATTCAATGCCCTTGCGAAAAAGCTTGACCGAGGCCGGCAGGAGCTGTTCACGGTCCGGTCGCCACGAGGCCGAGCTGCTTCGGCCGAAGCCCACTGTTGCCGGTAGGGTTGCGACGATCGGATCGTCCGAATTTGACGCAGTCCATAGAGCGTTCGACAGAAGCGTTTCAAAAAGCCCTTTTATCTCGTCAATGCTTTTGTGGTCCTTGGAAATGTTAAGAATGACCGCGACCTCGGGAGCATATTTGACAAGTGTTCCGTCGCTCTCGTCCGCTTCTACGACCAGGAGATCGGAGCCGCCGCTGAAGGCATTGCCGATCAGTCCCTGTTTTTCGAGCCTGAGCAAGGCCGCACCGCTTATGAGAGAGGGCGATCTCCCGCATGCGGTCAAGAATTCAAATATCATTGCCGTCACCGTCGACTTACCGCTCGTACCGGCGACTGCAATCGTCCTGCTCGATGCGATGATTGCGGCAAGCAGATCGGAGCGATGTACGACGGGAAGACCACAGGCGGCTGCGGCAGCGATGTCGGGGTTCGATTCTTCTATTGCCGTGGAGACGCAGACGACATCGGTCTCCTCACCGACACCCGAGCCGTCCTGATGGACGATAGTGCAGCCGAGTCCCTCAAGGGATTGCCGGATGGAAGCGGTATCCTCACTGGCAAGCAGCCGATCGGAGCCGGAGACCGTGATGCCCTGAAAGCGCAGATATTGCGCGAGCGCACTCATGCCGGAGCCGAAAATACCGGTAAAATGGATACTCCGGCACCGGCTTTTGCCGATAGTTATGGGCGGAGGATCGATGCAGACGAGGGTACCTTCTCTGACACGGTCAAAAAGGCGAAGGATATCCGGATTCCTTAAAGCCAGGCATCCGCGGGACAGGGGGGTGCCTACCAGATCTTCCCGGTTGGTGCCGTGGATATAAATGCAGCGCTCATAGGAATCGACCCCGGCGCCCTTGTTGATCCCCTCCTCCAGACCTTCCAGTCGCAGAATACGGGTCAGTATCAGATTATCCGCGGCCGAGCCTTGATCCCAGTTGATGCCCGTATCCGTGCGTTCTTTGAAAATGCGCCCCCCAGGAGCGCCGTAGCCGATTTTCTCCTTGATTCGATGGATACCGAGGGGTGTTTTGAACGAGTTCTCTCGATTGCCATTGCCAAAACGGGAGGTAGAGGCGTCGTATCGCTCGATAATAGTCTCTTTCTTGCAGACAAGGAGGGTTTGTGTCTCAATCGATTGGACGAGGAAAAGTTCCGCCGGGTCGGTGAAGAATTTCCGTAATTTATTGTAAATACGACGTAATCGAGGGCGCTCCATCCTTTATCTCTTCAAAGCCCGCGTATGCTCCTGCATAGTATACGTGAGGGTTCTTGCATATCAAAGGGCCGAGGGGCCAATCGGTGCGGTACTCTTCAGGGAAGGCGTCACCACGTTACCTTTTGCGATCTTCCTAAGCGTAGCCGGTTTTACGGCGGTTTACAAGCTTCTTGTCATCGGCGCAGGGTAATTCCCAGAAATGGCTTTACAACATTCGTTGTTTTCTATTAAATATTACACGCCTTTTCCTAAAGCGGGGGGCGTGTCCTTTGCGCCGGCAGCTTCGGACGACAGGAGAAAATGAACTGATGAGAACACGCGTGCTGATTGCGGCAATGATCTTTCTCTTCGGGACGGGCCTCGCGGGGGCCAAAGAGACGGTTCGGATAGGACTGATCAGCCCTTTGACCGGCGATGTGAAGACCTTCGGCGAGTCGTCAAGGAACGCGTTTTACATTGCCCTTGAAGAGTACGGGAAGACCGGGAAGTATACGATCAGCCCGTTTGTCGTCGACGACAGGAACGACCCGACGGAAGGCGCGAACGGCGCCCTGAAGCTCATCAGTCAGGACAAGGTGGTCGCGTTTGTCGGTCCCCTGACATCGAAGGTCGCCATACCGGTCAGCGAGATCGCCGCCAGGTATAAGGTGCCCATGATAACCGGGGCGGCGACGAACCCGAAGGTCACGGTCTATGAAGGCAAGCGAAAGCCCTACGTATTTCGCGCGTGCTTCACAGACCCTTTCCAGGGATATGTGGCCGCTGTTTTTGCATTGAGGGATTTGAAGGTGCGGACGGCAGCAGTCCTCTATGATGTGGGGAATGACTATTCGAGGGGCCTTGCGGAGGTCTTCAAGTCAACCTTCGAGAAGGGCAAAGGGTCGGTCGTTGCGTACGAATCCTACCAGAAGGACGATGTCGATTTTTCGGCCCTTGCGACAAAGATACGGCTGAAAAAGCCCGAGCTGGTTTTTATCCCCGATTATTACAACAAGGCAGGTCTCATCGTGAGGCAGCTCCGTGAGAAGGCGGTAAACTGCGCGCTTATCGGCACCGATGGATGGGACTCCCCCGAGCTTATCAAGATCGCGGGGAATACGATTGTCGGCGGATACTTTACGAACCACTACTCACCCGAGAGGAAGGGCAAGATAGCAGAGCGGTTCATCGCAAGGTATAGGGAAAAACACGGAAGCGTGCCCGATGCCCTTGCGGCCCTTTCCTACGACGCAGCCATGATACTCCTCGAGACGCTGGACAAGCTCAAAGAACCGGGCTCGGAGCAGCTCACCAACGCTTTGTCGCAGCTCAAGAATTTCCAGGGCGTCACGGGCGTCATCAGCTTCGACAAGAACGGCGATGCAGTCAAATCGGCGGTCATACTGAGAATGGAAAAGGACGGCCCCAGGTACGTGACTACGGTAAGACCGTAAAAGAAGGTCCTGCCGCCTCTTCAAGCGCCGGATATATGGAAGTTCTCGGCTACATACTCCAGCAGCTCGTCAACGGTCTTCAGCTCGGCGCCATCTATGCCCTTATAGCCCTCGGCTACACGATGGTCTACGGGGTGCTGCGGCTCATAAATTTCGCCCATGGCGATATCTTTATGTTCGGCAGCTTCGTTGCCTATTATCTGATCGCCAAATGGCAGATGCCCCTCTACCTGGTTTTTGTGATCACCATGGCTGCCACAGCCCTTCTCGGACTCGTGGTGGAGAAGGTCGCCTATAAGCCGCTCCGGGGCGCCCCCAGGATCTCGCTCCTCATCACTGCGGTGGGCGTCTCGCTTTTCCTCGAATACTTTCTCAGCCTCGACAGCATGTTCACCCCAAACTATATTGCCTTTCCGCGGCCCTTCGACGTAGTCGCCTACGACCTGTCCCTCGTCGCGGTCACCAATATACAGCTCATCATTTTTTCCGTCACCGCCGCATCCCTTTTCCTGCTCTACCTGCTTGTCTACCGGTCGAAGCACGGCAGGGCCATGAGGGCCGTCTCCCACAACCAGGAGACGGCGTCCCTCATGGGCATCAACGTGGATGCCACTATTTCCTTTACCTTCGCGGTCGGCGCCGCCCTCGCCGGGCTTGGCGGCATCCTTTACGGTTTCGCCTACCCCCAGATCAACGTATTCATGGGGATCATGCCCGGCATCAAATCCTTCATCGCCGCCGTGCTCGGGGGCATCGGCCTTGTCCACGGAGCGGTCCTCGGGGGCCTGGTGATAGGCGTCTCGGAGGTGTTCGTCTCCGCTTTTCTCTCCTCTTCTTTAAGGGACGGCGTGATCTTTGTCATCCTTCTCCTCGTCCTCCTGTTTCGACCGAACGGTTTCTTCGGGAAAAGGAGAGAGAAGGTATGACATTTCTCAAGGGCGCGAAACGATTCCTCATTGTCTCCGCAGTTGTCTACATCCTGCTGAAATGCCTCTTTCTCTCCGGCCTGGCGACGGAATACGTGCAGCAGGTCGTGCTTTACGCGCTGGTCATGATTCTCGGCAGCCTCGGCCTCAATGTCATCTACGGGTACACGGGTCAGTTTTCTCTCGGCCACGCCGCGTTCTACGGTATCGGCGCCTACAGCTCCGCCTGTCTGACCCACGCCTTCGGCGTCGACTCGGTGTATGCGTTCCTGCCCATCCTGTTTTTTGGAGGTCTCTTTTCCGGTCTCATAGGCTACCTGATAGGGGTCCCCATACTGAAGCTTCGAGATGACTTTCTGGCCATCGCAACCCTCGGCTTCGGCATGCTGGTGCGGGTGCTTCTCGACAACTCGGACAAGGTGGCCGACGTAGTGGGAGGGTCGAGGGGATTTATCGGCATACCGAGGATAACGAATCTGGAGCTTGTCTTCGTGGTCCTGGTCTTCCTGGTTGTGGTGACGAGAAACCTCATCTTCTCGAAGTATGGGCTCTTCTGGCAGTGCATCAAGGACGACGAGCTTGCATCGACCGCCTTCGGCATCGATACGGCACGGATGAAATCGATGGCCTTCAGCTACGGCTGTTTTCTGGCGGGCATCGCCGGCGGCCTCTACGCGCATCTCTACACCTTTCTCCACCCGTCGAATTTCGATTTGCTGAAGTCGATAGACTTTCTCGTCATCGTCATCGTCGGGGGCATGGGCAGCATCACGGGGACTATTTTTGCGGGCCTTTTGTGGGTAGGCTTCATCGAGGGCTTGCGCATTGCCCTGCCTTCGGGGATGCTGGAGCTGAGATGGGTGTTCATCCCGATATTTCTCATCATTTTGATGATGCTGCGGCCCTACGGCCTGCTCGCCCAAAAGGAATCGAAATTTCTCGGGATCGATAAGACATGAAAGCACTTGTGGTCACGGGCTTGAGCAAAAGCTTCGGGGGCGTGCAGGCGGTCGACGATCTCTCCTTCTCTGTCGGGGAGCACGAGGCCGTGGGCTTGATAGGACCCAACGGAGCGGGCAAGACAACGGTCTTTAACCTCCTGACCGGGTTCTATAGACCCGATTCAGGGGCGATCGAGTTTTTCGGCAAAAGCATCACTCACATGCCGCCCTTCCATGCGGTCTCTCTCGGCATAGCGAGGACCTTTCAGAACATCCGGCTCTTCGCAAGCCTCTCGGTCCTGAAAAATGTCCTGGTCCCCATACTGGGGCGGATCGGGTACGGGCCGCACGCGGCGATCTTCCAATCAAGAAAATACCGTGAGGCGGAAGAGGCGGCAGTCGATAAGGCAATGAAGCTGCTCGACTTTTTTCATCTTTCCCACAAAGCGGACCTTCTTGCGGTAAGCCTGCCTTACGGTGAGCAGAGGCGGCTGGAGCTTGTCCGCGCCCTCGCGGCGGACCCGAAGCTCCTCCTCATCGACGAGCCGGGGGCCGGTATGAACCCACGGGAGGTCCGGGGCCTTCTGGACGAAATAAGGGAGGTCAAAAAGAGCTTCCGCCTTACCATCCTGGTTATCGAGCATCAGATGGGGCTTATCATGAATCTTGCGGACAGGCTTGTGGTGCTCGATTTCGGAGAAAAAATCGCCGAGGGCACGCCGGAGGAGATCAGGAAAGACCGGAAGGTGATAGAGGCGTACCTGGGGGAAGAATTTACATGCTGATGCGCATTTCCGATCTCCACGTCTCCTACGGCGCCGTCAAGGCCCTCGACGGCGTCACCATGGAGGTGCATAAGGGCGAAGTCCTTTCCCTTATCGGGGCCAACGGCGCGGGAAAGAGCACACTTCTCAGGGCGGTGGCGGGCATACTGAAACCCCTGTCGGGGGGCATAGAGTTTGCGGGCAGGAGCATCACGAGGCAGAGACCCGACAGGATCGTCAGGCTCGGCATCTCCATGGTCCCGGAAGGGCGCCAGATCTTCCCCGAGCTTACGGTACGAGAGAACCTGGAGGTGGGCGGCCACGTGTTGCGCGGGAGGCACAAGAAACAGGCGCTCTTCGAGATGGTGCTGGCTACGTTTCCCCGGCTCCGGGAGAGGCTCCGCCAGCATGCAGGCACCCTTTCCGGAGGGGAGCAGCAGATGCTCGCCCTCGGAAGGGCCCTTATGGCCGACCCCCAGCTCCTTCTCCTGGACGAGCCCTCCATGGGCCTCTCGCCGATCTTGACCAGGGAGATCTTCTCCCTGGTCAAGACCATAAACGAGGAGAAAGGCATCTCGATCCTGCTTGTCGAGCAGAACGCCCACATGGCACTCGATTATTCCGCCAGGGCTTATGTGCTGGAGACGGGGCGCATCGTGATGGAGGGGAGATCGGGGGATATAAAGTGTAGTCCGGAGGTGGTGGAGGCGTATCTGGGGGTTGGGTAGGGGTGTAGGGGGCGGCCGGGCTATTTTTGCGCCCGGCGCGGTCGCCGGGGCGTGTCCGGGTCCTCACGTACGCACGAAGTACGCTCCGGCCCGGACGCCGCCCCATGTTGCAAGATCCAAGTTGGCTTGCCGGACACCCCCGAGCACCCACCTCGCGCAAGAAGGAACCACTTGGGACGGGGGTGGTACATCCATCAAAAATCCCCCCGGCCGCAAGATCGTCCGCAATTGCTTTCACCTGCAAAGAAACCGTACACCGTAAACGCTACGAGCAACGATTGAGGGGGATCGGCGGGGCATGACGGATGGTATCACTGGTAAGGGAAGAATGTCAAGAGTTATTTACTTACTTAAGATGTCCCCCTTTGGCTCGAAGTCGACCCTCCTCTCCTTTGACCAGCACGATTCGTCTTTTACCTCACAACTTGGCCTGTCTTTTCCATGGCTGATTGTTTCAAGGAGTCTTGCATTCACGCCAAGCCCGACAAGGTACTCCTTCGTTGCGTCTGCTCTTCTCTGACCTAAAGCACGGTTGTACTTTTCTGTTGCCCTTGGGTCGGTGTTTCCCTGGATCCTCACCTTCTTGCCTGGGTTCTGCGCGAACCATTTGAGGTTTTTCTTTAGAGTCTCAGCAGCATCAGGTCTGATAATGGATTTGTTGAGATCGAAATAGATTGGCTGGAGAACAGCTGCTGGAGGAGGCGGAGGAGGAGGCACCACCACTACCCTTGGCGGCGGTGGCCCATAGGCGGGTGGCGGTGGCCCATAGGCCCGCACCGGCCGGACACCGGGGATCTGGTTTCCCTTCGCATACATGCACTGCTGATAGGCGATGTCGTAGCGCCTCTGGAGCTGATACCCGGAAGCAGCGCCCTGGTTCCCTCCCATAGCTGTTCCACCGAGGAGACCGGTGGCGCCGCCAATTGCAGCGCCGGCAGCAACGTTACCGGTAGCGGCACCGATTGCCGCTCCCAGTCCGGCCCCCACGATCGTACCGAGCACGGCCCCGCCGGCAGCGCTCTGATTGGCGGTCTGGCTTGGCGACGCTCCGCCTATCTGCTGCAGAGCCCATTGCCTGCACGCATAATCATCGGCCTGGAATACCTCAAAAGGCTTTCCATGGCCAGGAAAGGCCGTGACGGTCGGGCCGGCGGGCATGGTTGCGCATCCGCCGAGCAGGGTCAGAGCCAAGAATATGAGAAGACCTCGTGTCCAGTTCATTTTATCATGTTCTCCTTTCCCGGCTGAAATGTATTCTTACACACCACTCTGGAGCTATCCATATTCTCCTTCTTCCTTGCTATTGCTGTGGAGGACATGGTACCGGCTTAGAAAAGTCGGGAGTCATTTTACCACTATTGTCTTTGGTTACATTCCCATTCGGATCGGTTTTGGGTGCATAACATTGGTTTGGCGGCATTGTTGCCGGTGGAGGTCCCTGCTGATAAGCGGTAGTAGCCTCAGGGGGTGGAACCTCCATTACGTAAGGAGGTGCAGGATATGGATAGTCATAGTAGGGATCATAATAGGATGGAGGTACTGCTACAGCATAGTAAGGCCACCAGAATGGACTGTAGGCGCCTCCGACAACTATTCCACCAAGAAAAGCTCCGAATATGGCCCCTCCTGGTGCATAGCCTCTGTAATAATACCTACTGTATCCGCCTCCATACCCCCCTCTGTATCCGCCTCCATACCCCCCTCTGTATCCGCCTCCATACCCCCCGTAAGCTCTTCCGACATACCCTCCACTATAACCATAGTGTGAAGATCCTCCATAGTGCGAAACTCCACCTGATGAGTAATGGCTACCTCCAGAGAATCCTCCATAATGGCCACCTCCACCGAAATGGCCACCGCCGCCACCTCCGTGACCGCCACCGCCACGTGCATATGTCATTGGCACAATTGCCAGAATTCCAATTAATACCATTATTGCTACTACCGTTAAACTTTTCATGATACGAACTCCCATACTACACTTAGACTGCAGTATGCACTCAATTACTTTGTCGGAGAACCAGCCGTTTTGTAAGCCTCAGTTTGTCGGCGTCGTGTTCACTCCGACTGATTCTACCCTCCAATATATGTATGAGAGAACGGGCTTGTCCCGATCTACCACCGGTGTCCATAATGGCCCCTTCCACCGTAATAACCATGGTACCCGTAGCCGGAATAGTACCTCGGTCCGTAATAAGGATACCCATACCCATAAGCCGGAGCGGGGTAGCCATATGCTCCGTAGGGGTAGCCATATGCTCCGTAGGGGTAGCCATATGCTCCGTAGGGGTAGCCATATCCTCCGTAGGGGTAGCCATATGCTCCGTAGGGGTAGCCATATCCTCCCCAGTAACGGCCTCCCCCGTACCATCCACCGCCGTGACCTCCGTACCATCCACCGCCGAAATGACCACCAAAACCGCCGTGACCGCCGCCTCGTCCATAAGAGGGGTATGGAACAGCTACAACGGCTACAACCACACAAAGCACCACGACCAATAGAAGCTTTTTCATATTGTCCCCCTATATTAGTTCCCCATATCTAGCATCTTAAGCAATAACCATACCAGAAGGACGTTTCCAGGAAGGCATGAAACCACTACTGTTTCAGTGGTTTCTTCGGAAGAGATTCGACATAACTGTCGAACATGATCGGTACCGTTCGACAATACTACACACACGGTCCCCCTTGTTCTTCTCTTTGACTCGGGTCTTGTTGTCCTTTGGCAAAGTATAGCGGTGTCGGTCAAGAGGGAGAAGGGGCCGTTCTTGAGAAAGTGAATAACCTGCCCCCTGCCCTTTCTCCAAAAGCTCATAACCCTGTTTCTGCGAGCATTGCCAATTGTAACACTTGCTATCGGCTCGGTCGAGCAAAATCTAGCACTCCAGGAAGGAACAGATAATCCGATAGAAACTAGCAAGACGCAAAAGTCCGCATGCCCATTTTATGTCTAAAGCGGTTTTTTCGGCGTCCCGCCGATCGATGCCGAACCGCTTCGGCGGGCTGCCCGCCAGTTTTCGTGAAACCGTTATCCCCTCTTGACCGCCGGGCGCTCGTCCTCAAAAAGGATGACGTTCTCTCGTTCGGCTCGATCCAGCATTGCCTTTGTAAACCCGCTCCTGCTGAAGAGGCAGAAGCGTTCCCGTCTGGCCTTGACACCCAAGGCGACCTTCTCCGCCTTAGCCCGGAGCGCCTCATAGACATCCACGCCGACGGGATTCTTGCTCCACTTTACTTCGGCGAAAAGAATCGAATCGTCTCCCAGGGCGACTGCATCGATCTCCTCGTTACGGTCCCACCACCGGCCGATTGCCTTGATAGGAAAAAAAAGTTGGCTGTTTCTCATGAGAACCTCGCGAGCTATTTGTTCATAAACAGAGCCGAGATGCTGCGGCAATTCACGGCTGATCGAACTCCAAACCAGCTGAACCTCCCCCATCTCGAGGCGCGCCCGATTCGGAAAGATGAACTTGAACCAGAACTGGAAGAACTCGTCGGTTATCCGGTAGAGGCCCTTCTTGCTCTTCAGGGGCTTTTCCTCGGTAACCGACACCTCCCGTTCCACGATCTTCAAATCGCTTAAAACCCCGAGATACTTGTTTGCCGCGGGCTGAGCGAGGCCGGCGGCGTTGACGATCTCGGAAAGCTTCCTCTTCCCCTGCGCCACCGCCTGAAGGAGAGCGAAATAATAGCGCGGCTCCCGCAGTTCTTCCCGGAGGATGAACTCGACCTCGTCGTAGAGCACTTCGCCTTTCCTCAGAACGTGGTCTCTCACGTTCTGGGCGAAGGTCTTCTCCGCTGAAAAACGGAGCCAATAGGCAGGTACACCGCCCGCCACGGAGAAGTGAGAAACTCTATCGGCAAAGTCCCGATTCCTTCGGAATTGACCGGCAGCAGCAAAGGACAGCGGATCAACCCTCCACTGCCCCGTTCTCCTGCCGTAAAGGGGGGACCGATAACCAAGCACCTCATTTTCCATCATCGCCATACTCGAACCGAGCAGAATAAGATAGAGCTTGCCCTTCGACCAGTATTCGTCCCAGGCTTTCTGAAAAAGGCTTATGATCGGCGGGCTGGACTCGACCAGGTAGGGAAACTCGTCGATGACGAGAACGAATTTCTCGTCCTTCTCCTTGATGTACCGAAAGCTCTCCTCCCAGCCGGGGAAGCCGCGTGTTTCGAGCAAAGGATCGTGGAAAAATTCGCCTATGGCCCGGGAAAACCTCGCCAATTGCTCCTTCTCGTTGGTTGTTTCGGCCAGAAAGTAGATGTGCGGCTTGTCTTTGATGAATTGCTTGACCAGTTCTGTTTTTCCCACGCGCCTTTTGCCCCAAAGCACGATGCACTGGGCGCCTGCTTCGTGCCACTTCTCCTCCAGAAACCTGTATTCTATCTCGCGGTCTACGAACACGGCTCACCTCTCAATGAATATACTTTACAGTATAATAATCAGGAGTATATTTCAATACAAAATCACGAGAAGATACAGTGCATGGACCTGTGTCCGATGGGTCATATTTGAAGCCCGCATGCGCGAACGCGACCGGTCCCGAAGGTCGGGGACGAGTCGGCGAAAGGGCGGTAGGGACGTTGTTTCATTCGTTACGTTGCTCTTGACAGCCCCTCCCTCGTCATAGTAAAGCAGCCTTATGCCACGTCATGCCCGCCTGGATGCAATGGGAGCCCTCCACCACATCATGTTGCGGGGTATCAATAAGGGCCACCTCTTCGAGAATCGCTACAAATCAATCCTCTGTGAAGAAGAGCCCTATTTCCTTGAGCTGGTGAGATATATCCATCTCGACCCGGTGCGGGCAGGCATGGTGACCGATATGGCTGGATTAGACTCTTATCCATGGACAGGCCACCGCGTTATCGTAGGCAAAGCAACCTCCCCGTGGATAGACCGGGATTTCACCTTGCTGCTGTTCGGCTTGGGCTCCCTCTGGACCTGGAGTGCGGATGGGGTATCAGCACACGGACCGACGAGCCCCGTGAGAAGGGCTATCGGTCGAGTATGTTCCGCACTTTGTGAAGGAGCTCGTTGGGCGCAATCGGTTTCGCGATATAGTCAAGGGCCTTGGCGAGAACGCCCTTGTCGAAGACTACGTCGCTTGTATAGCCGCTCATGAAAAGCGCCTTGATGTCGTGCCTCATCGTCCGTATCTCCTCGTAGGCTTCCTTCCCGTTCTTCTCCGGCATCACGACATCGAGGATGATCAGTTTTATCTCGTCCTGGTGTTCCCTGAATTTCTCAACTGCATCCCGTCCGTCCGCGGCCTCTATGACGGTGTATCCGGATATGGCGAGGGTGTGGGAGGTCACCCTGCGTATATCGAGGTTGTCCTCGGCGAGAAGGATGGTCTCCGTGCCGCCCTGCATGTCGGGCTGAGCCTCTTTCGTCTCGGGGGCTACCTCCGCTCTCACTTCGGGCAGGTATATATGGAAAACCGTGCCTTTGCCCTGTTCGCTCTCTACGGTGATGTACCCGCTGTGCTGCTTCACGATGCCATAGACAATGGAAAGGCCGAGGCCGGTCCCTTTGCCCACCTCTTTCGTGGTGAAGAAGGGCTCGAACATTCTTTCTTTCGTCTTCTCGTCTATGCCTGTACCCGTATCGGCGACTGAGACGAGGGCATATTTTCCTGGTTCGCCGTAGCCGTGGATCTTCCTGAACTCCTCATCGATCACGACCCGCCCCGTCTCGATCGTGAGCCTCCCGCCTTTAGGCATGGCATCCCTGGCATTGGTGGCGAGGTTGATGAGGACCTGGTC
>JBEKHB010000048.1:0-30676 GCA_050012495.1 Syntrophorhabdales bacterium | reverse complement strand
CGAAAAATGCCATGTTGATTCCAAAACCCTTGTCACTGTTCACTTTTCGCTATCTCCCAAAATCAACGTTGGGACACCAGTGATAATTTATAATTCAACATTCTCTTTACCCTACCCCCCCCCCCCCTGAAACCGTGTACTTTAGTGTACTTTCGTGCACACCCCTTCTGAAAGGCTTGCGAGAGAAGGGAATCCCAAAACGGGGTGGTGAGACGGTTCGTGAAAAATGCACGCTAAAGAGGGTAAAAGAAGGGTAAAAGAGAGTAAGAAATGCCAAAAACAACTGTTTTGGGGTTTGTTTGTGCACAACGGCCCCTCCTCTTCTGCAAGGAGAGCCGGTGGGGACATTGGTACAAAAGGCATATGGGGTCAGGTCTTGCAATCACACATTCCTTTTTCTGTACTCCATGATATGGAGTATGACAAGCGGCGAAGCGATTTGGAGGGGCGGTAGGGTCGTTGAGGGGGCATGGGGTCAAATCTTTACGGCCTGTTGTCCAAACCAATTTCTCTATCTTTGTGAAAGAGCATCGCTCAAGACTCCAATGATACCAAGGGGCATTAGCCACCGACTGATAGGGTTTTTCACAAAGTACCCCACAAAGGCCATTTGGGCAACAGGCCGTTTATTCTTGACTTAAGGCACCGGCCGCGCCACCAAATCTGTATATTATCAACTATTACCATACGAAGGAGAGCCGTGCAACAAGAAAAACAAAACTGCAAAATCCTGAAACACCCGATTGCAGGAAGACCTGCTCGACAGCTCCCCGTTGCCTATCGTCCTTTTTTTTTGGAAAAACCCGAACGGTTGCTTTTTGTCACTCCTGATTGTAACGCCCGCCCGGAGAGACAGAGAACGTTGACTGCCGGATCAACGTGGGATAATAATATAGCACCATAGGAGGAGTATGACCGACCGGGAAGGGCGGAACAAGAAAGGCCCGCCCCGCATCAACATCTTCAAGGGGTGGTGCAAAAGCTGCGGCATCTGTGCGGCCTTCTGTCCGAACAAGGCGCTTGCGGTCGACGAGACCGGCTCACCTTACGTGTTGGACCCGGCACTCTGCGCCCGCTGTGGTCTATGCGAGCTGAGGTGCCCTGATTTTGCCATCACCATCGAAGAGGATAAGGAAGAGGAGAAGCCGGGGGAAAAACATGAAAAAGCGAAACCACGAAGTGGTGTTGCTCCAGGGGAATGAGGCGGTCGTCGAAGGCGCCCTGCGGGCCGGTTGCCTGTTCTTCGCGGGCTATCCTATTACACCGGCAACGGAGATTTCCGAAATCCTCTCCGTAAGGCTCCCCGCCCGTAAGGGCACGTTCATTCAGATGGAGGACGAGATTGCGAGCGTGGGCGCCGTGATCGGCGCATCCCTTGCCGGGGTCAAGTCGATGACGGCAACATCGGGTCCGGGGTTCTCGCTCATGCAGGAGAATCTGGGCTTTGCGGTCATGGCGGAGGCGCCCTGCGTCGTGGTGAACGTGATGCGGGGAGGCCCGAGCACGGGACTTCCCACGCTTCCCGCTCAGGGGGACGTGATGCAGGCGAGATGGGGCACCCACGGAGACCATCCCGTTATCGTCCTTGCCGCTTCCACGGTACGCGAATGTTTCGACCTCACCGTTTGTGCCTTCAACCTTTCCGAGCGGTTCAGGAACCCCGTTATCCTGCTCCTCGACGAGGTGGTGGCCCACATGCGGGAAAAGGTGGAGCTCCCCCCCGATGACGCAATCCCGATCATCAACAGGATGAGGCCGAAAGTGCCGCCCGAATGGTATGTACCCTATGAGGATACTCCGGACGGGGTCCCGGCAATGGCCGATTTCGGTGAGGGCTACCGCCACCACGTGACCGGTCTCACCCATGACGTACGCGGTTTTCCCACGGAGAGGCCCGACGAGATCGGTCCTTTCATGGCCCGTCTCTTCAGGAAGATCAGCCAGCATATGGAGGAGATCCAGCAGGGCGAGTTCTACCTGACCGAGGATGCGGAGATAGTGGTCATCGCTTACGGGAGTGTGGCCCGTTCGGCGAAGCGGGCGGTGCGGGACGCCAGGGCCCACGGTATCAGGGCCGGTCTGCTGAAGCTGAACACGCTTTGGCCTTTCATGAGGGCCGCCGTGGAGAAGGTACTCGGGACCGCGCGCGTCCTCGTCGTCCCGGAGATGAATATGGGGCAAATCTCGCGGGAAGTGAAGCGGGTGAATCAGGGGAAGGCCCTGGTGAGAGGGATCAACAAGGTTGACGGGACGATGATCAAGCCCGACGAGATACTGAGGCCCCTCATGGAGATGTCGTGATGGCGGAAATAACCCGGCTCATCCATGAGTATCTCCGTCACGACAAGAAGTTTCCCCACGTGTGGTGTCCGGGCTGCGGCATAGGCATACTGCTCGGCGCCCTTATCCGCGCCATCGACAGGACCGGTTTTGCAAAGGATGACATCGTGCTGGTCTCGGGTATCGGCTGCTCCGGCAGGCTGCCCGTCTACGTCGATTTCAACACCCTCCACACGACCCATGGCCGCGCCCTCACCTTTGCAACCGGGGTGAAACTCGCGAAACCGCGGCTGAAGGTAATCGTGGTCATGGGAGACGGAGACGCGATCGCCATCGGCGGGAACCATTTCATACACGCGGCGCGCCGGAACATCGATCTCACCGCCATTGTCGTCAATAACAGCATTTATGGCATGACGGGGGGCCAGTATTCACCGACGACGCCCTATGGGATGAAATCGACCACCACGATCTATTCGAGCATCGAACAGGCATTCAAGATCTCCGAGCTTGCCGTGGCCGCCGGCGCCTCCTTCGTCGCCCGGGGGACGGTCTATGATGCGAACCGGCTCTCGGGACTGATGGAAAAGGGATTTCTGAAGCCGGGGTTTGCTGTGGTCGAGGTGATCTCCCACTGTCAAACCCAGTACGGGAAGCTGAATCGAATGGGCGGTGCGGTGGCAATGCTGGAATGGCAGCGCGACCATGCCGTGCCGGTGGAGCAGGCTGCAAAAATGTCGCAGGAAAGCCTTGCGGGCATGTTTCTGACAGGCGTGCTCGTCGACAGGGAGATGCCGGTTTACGAAGACGAATACGAGAAGGTCAGGGCGCGAGCGCAAGCGACGGAAGGAGGGTAAGGTGCGTTACGACATCCGGCTCTCGGGCTCAGGCGGCCAGGGGATCATCACAATGGGTATTATCCTCGCTGACGCCATCGGTCTTCACGAAGGAAAGTACGTTGCCCAGACCCAGAGCTACGGTCCCGAGGCCCGGGGAGGCTCGAGCAGGGCCGAGGTTGTCGTGAGCGACGAGGAGATCGATTACCCGAAGGCCATGGAACTTGACCTCCTTCTGGTCATGAACCAGAAGTCATGCGACGAATATTATCGGGACCTGAAGCCCGGCGGCACGTTCATCGTCGATTCCACGTTTGTGACCCAGTTCCCCGTGCCCGAGGTATTTGCCGTCCCCTTCACCCGGATCGCGCGAGAGAGGCTGAAAAGGGAGACGGTCGCCAATATGGTGGCCCTCGGCGCCCTCAGCCAGCTCACCGGCATCGTCTCGAAGGGGAGCCTGGAGAAGGCGGTGCTCAGCCGGATGCCGAAGGAGACCGAGGCGCTCAACCGGGAGGCACTCCGGGCAGGAGTGGCGGCAGCGAAGCGGATCGGGAGGGATCACGCGCTCTCGCAAGGGATCGTCTGGGAAAATGAAGATTTATGAGTATCAGGCAAAAAGGCTTTTCAGCCGGTACGGCATCGCCGTCCCGAAGGGCGTCGCGGCAGTCACACCCGCGGAGGCCCTTGCCGCTGCCCGGTCGCTCGGTGCGATGCCCATCGTGCTCAAAGCACAGATCCATTCCGGTGGGCGCGGCAAAGCGGGCGGCGTGCGGGTCATCGCAAACCTCGATGAGGTAGAGACCGCCGCGGCCGGGCTCCTTGGCCGGACGCTCGTGACGGCCCAGACCGGACCCAAGGGGCAACCTGTGCGGGCCCTGCTCGTGGAGGAGGCGGTCGCGGTCCGACAGGAGCTTTATGCAGGTATTGCCATTGACAGGTCGGCCGGGCGCCCGTTGGTGCTCACGTCGGCCGAGGGGGGCGTTGAGATTGAAACGCTTGCGGCAAGGGCCCCGCAGAAGATCGTAAGGGAGGCGGTCGATCCCGCCTTTGGTCTTCGCCCGTTCCAGGCCCGCAGGCTCTTCTTTTCCTGCGGCCTCGACGCCGGTCTCTGTGCGGCGGCCGCCCCTGTCCTCCTTAACCTATACCGCCTCTTCACAGAGAAAGATTGTTCGGCCGTGGAGATCAATCCCCTCGTGGTCACGCGTAGCATGGAGGTGGTGGCCCTCGATGCAAAGGTAAATGTCGACGAGAACGGCCTCTTCAGACACCCTGACCTCCAGGACCTCGCCGACGCGACCCTGGAGGATCCGCGGGAAGTTGAGGCAGGGAGGTTGGGCCTCAACTACATAAAGCTGAAGGGCAATGTGGGATGCATGGTGAATGGGGCAGGACTGGCTATGGCCACCATGGACCTGGTCAAGCTGGCCGGCGCCGAGCCCGCAAATTTTCTTGATGTAGGCGGAGGCGCCACCGCGGAGACGATAGGGGAAGGGCTGCGCATTCTCCTCTCCGACAGGGACGTGAAAGTGGTTTTCATTAACATCTTCGGCGGAATTCTTCGCTGCGATACCCTCGCCACCGGGGTGAGGGAGGCGGCGTCCCGTCTCGGCGTCCCGCTTCCGGTCGTGATCCGGCTCGAGGGGACGAACAGGGAGGCAGGGGAGCGCATCCTCGCCTCAGCCGGTCTCGACTTTATCCCCGTAAGGGCGATGGGGGAGGCGGCGGAAAGGATAAAGGAGCTTTTGTCAGCCCATGAGCATCCTCGTAGATAAGGAGACAAGGGTGGTGGTCCAGGGCATCACGGGGAGGGAAGGCGCCTTCCATAGCCGTGAGATGAGGGGATACGGCACCAACATCGTTGCAGGCGTGACACCGGGAAAAGGGGGTTGCAGCCATGAGGGCATCCCGGTTTTCAACACCGTGGCCGAAGCGGTTCGGGAGACAGGGGCAAATGGGTCGGCCATCTTCGTCCGGCCGGCGTCTGCCGCCGATGCGGTGATGGAGGCCGCCGATGCGGGCGTCGGCCTCGTTGTCTGCATGACCGAGGGTGTACCGACGCTCGACGCGGTGCTTGCCCGCCGTTATCTGGAGAAGACCGGGACTCTGCTGGTCGGGCCGAATACGCCGGGGATCATATCACCCGGCCGGTGCAAGATAGGGGTCATGGCGGGCTACATTCACCGGGAAGGCTCGGTCGGCATCATGTCAAGGAGTGGGACTCTCACGTATGAGGCAGTGCTCCAACTCACCTTGAGGGGGATAGGTCAGTCCACGTGCGTCGGCATCGGAGGAGACCCGGTAGTCGGCCTCTCCTTCGTCGAACTCCTGGGGCTTTTTCAGGAGGACCGGGGGACAGAGGCCGTGGTCATGATAGGGGAGATCGGCGGGAGCCAGGAGGAAGAGGCCGCGCTTTTCTTTCGCGCCCGCATGACGAAGCCCGTCATCGCCTATATCGCAGGGGTAACGGCCCCGCCCGAGCGAAGGATGGGCCACGCGGGCGCCATCATTTCCGGGGGCCGGGGGGGTGCGGAGGAGAAGATCCGGGCCCTGGAAGAAGCAGGGATCGTGGTGACGAGGAATCCGGGGGAGATCGGCGCAACGGTCGAGAGGGTTCTGCCTTTACGACCCGATGGGCCCCGCAAGCGCTGAGGCCGCCTCGCCTCTCCAGTCTCATCAGAGTTTCCGCCGTCCGGAAAGATCCTCGTTTTCATCCACTGCGGTCTCATGTAAGCTCCTTCACCTTTTTTACGATGGCGGCCTTCGAGATCTCCTCAAAGGCCAGCAGCTCCGCCGCATGCCCGCTCCTCGGTATCCGCCGCACCGCCAGGGAGTGCACCGCTATGGCGTCACCGGCAAGGGCGGCCCTTACCGCCTCTCCCAAGCCCCCTTCCGGATGGTGGTCCTCGACCGTGACCACCGCTTTTACCGCCGCCAGGGCCGCCTTCAGCTTCGATGCGTCAATAGGCTTGATGCAGTAAAGGTCGATCACCTTTACGGAGGTCCCTTCCTTCTTCAGCTCCTCGTATGCGTCCAGGGCCTCGAAGAGGGTGACGCCCGCTGCGACCACGGCAATCCGGTCCCCGGCGCTGCTTTTGAGCACCTTGTTCCCCCCTATCTCGAACGTCTCAGACGGATCGTAGATCACGGGCGTGGCGCCTCTCGTCGTCCGCAGGTAGACGATCCCGCTCATGCCCGCTGCCTGTTCCACGAGCTTCTCCGTCGAGACCGCATCAGACGGGTAGAGGACGACGCTGTCGATGATGTTCCGGAACATGGCGATGTCTTCGAGCCCCATCTGGGAAGGACCGTCCTCACCGATGGAGACGCCGGCGTGGGAGCCCGCGAATTTTATGTTGACCCTCGAGTACCCGCTCATCCGTATCTGGTCGAAGGCCCTCGTGAAGAAGGCGGCGAAGGTGGAGACGAAGGGCATTTTCCCCCGGCTGGACAGACCCACGGCCGTACTAACCATATTCTGCTCCGCAATGTACATCTCAAAATAGCGCTCCGGAAAGGCCTCGTGAAATATCTCGGCATAGGTCGAATTGCTCACCTCTCCGTCAAGGACCACCATTTCAGGAAAAGCGGGGTAGAGACGGGCGAGGGCGTTGCCGTATGCCTTTCTTGTGGCCACGGCCTCCCCCGGCTTGTACGCGGGCTCGGGGACAGCCAGGCGCGCCCGTCTCGCAGGCGCGAGGTCCGCGGGATGGGTCATTTCTCCGCGCAGGGACTTGTCGAGCGGCTCAAGGAGCCTCAGCGCAGCGCCGGCATCCTCCTTTGTGAGCGGCTTTCCGTGCCAGCCGTTCTTATTCTCCACGGCCGGGGCGCCCTTGCCCTTGATGGTGCGGGCGACGATCATTACCGGCTTCCCTTTGACCTCCGCTGCCTTCCTGAAGGCCGGCAGAACCTCGTCGAAGTTATGGCCGTCTACTACTACGGCCTCCCAGCCGAAGGCGGAAACCCTCTCTGCATACGCCTCCACGTCCCATCCGTACATGGTCTCTCCCCTCTGGCCCAGGCGGTTCACGTCGAGTATGCCCACCAGGTTATCCAGCTTGTAGTGTGCGGCGATCTGCAGAGCCTCCCAGTTCGACCCCTCGGCCATCTCGCTGTCGCCGATGAGCACATAGGTCCTGTACGGCAGCTTATCGAGATATTTTGCATTCAAGGCCATACCCACGCCTATGGAAAGCCCCTGGCCGAGGGAGCCGGTGGCAGCGTCGACATAAGGGAAACGAGGTGTCGGATGGCCCTCCAGGGGACTACCGAAAACCCTGTACTGCAACAGCTCCTCTTCCGTTATACGGCCCGCAACGGCCCAGAGCGCGTAGAGGAGGGGCGAAGCGTGTCCCTTCGACAGGACAAAACGGTCGTTGTTCGGCAGTGCCGGCCGGTCAGGGTCGTAAAGAAAAAACCCTCCGAACATGAGGCCCGTGGTAAGCTCGACCGCGGAAAGGGAGGAGGTGGGGTGACCCGATCCCGCCTTCGTTGTCGCGGTAATAATATAGTACCGGACTAATTTCGCCAATTTCTCAAGGTATCCTGCTGTTTCCCGGGCCATGGCATGTCTCCTTTTCCCTCTCTTGTTCCGTCTTGCCTGCTCTTTGAATGATAACGGTCGCCGGAGTTTACCCGGTTATATGTTATATAAGTCCCGCTCCCGAGGGACGTCAAGGACGGGACCGATCTGTTCTCGCGGGAGGTTTTTTTGTCGCTTCCCCTCACCCGCCTCCATTTTTTACTTGCAACTTACGCCGGTTGGCTCCAAGTTATAGAAGGCGGTGAAGAACTATGAGAATCGCATGGGTTGACCTGCCGGTGCACATGGGCCGGATCTTCCGGTGGACGGCTTCATTGACGACCAGCCGGGACAAAAGGCGAGAGGGGGGGTAAGATGAACGGATACTGGGCTGTGGGTGTCGACCTGGGCGCCACGAAGCTTGAGGTGGCGAGGGTCGAGTGGGGTGGAAAGGTCGTTGACTCGATCAGGACACCGGCAAAGGTGGAGGGCGGTCCGGCCGCGGTGGAGCGCGATATAGTGGAGGCGGCGAGGCTCTTGATGGAGAGAGCGGGGACAGCGCCTCTCGGCATAGGCGTCGGCGTTGCCGGCCAGATCGAGAGGCAGACCGGCCGCGTCCTCTTTGCACCGAATCTCAACTGGCGTGAGGTGCCGCTCCGGGCCGACCTGGAGGAGGCTCTCGAAATGCCCGCTGTCGTGACCAACGACGTGCGGGCCATCACGTGGGGGGAATGGCTTTATGGCGCGGGGAAGGGATACGATGACGTGATATGCCTCTACGTGGGAACCGGCATCGGCGGCGGTGTGGTCAGTGCCGGCCGGGTGTTGTCGGGCCGCGCCAACAGCGCGGGGGAGTTAGGTCACATCGTCATCGACATGAACGGCCCGCCTTGCACGTGCGGCAACAGGGGGTGTTTGGAGGCCCTCGCCAGCGGATGGGCCATTGCGCGGCAGGCGCAGGAGATGATAAGCCTGGACCCTAGGGCGGGCAGCATGCTCCTCGCCGCGGCAGGGGGCGCCGCGGAGGCGGTAAGCGCGAAAGCGGTCGCACAGTGCGCGCATCGCGGGGATGTGCTTTCCTTAGTCCTCCTCGACAGCGTGGGCCGGGCGCTGACGGCGGGCTGCGTCAGCCTCGTGAACGCCTTTAACCCCGGCCGGCTGGTCCTCGGAGGAGGCGTCATCGACGGCCTGCCCGAGATGATCGACCGGGTGCGCCGCGGGGTGATGCAAGACGCCCTCGCCTCTGCGAGCGCGTCTTGCGAGATAGTGCCGGGCATGCTTGGGCCGGGCGCGGGGGTCGTGGGGGCGGCAAGCCTCGCGATGCGCGCATTTGGCGGCGAAGCGGAAGGCCCGGTTGGAGGCTAAAAACCATGCGGATCGGCATGGCGGCGGACCATGGGGGCTTCGAATTGAAGGAACGGCTCGCAACGCTGCTCAGGGAAGCGGGCCATGAGGTCGTCGATTTCGGTCCCTCCGCCTTTGACCCTGCGGACGACTACCCCGATTTTGTGGCCCCCATGGCGAAGGCCGTGGCCGCAAGGCAGGTGGAGCGGGGGATAGCCGTGTGCGGCAGCGGCGTGGGGGCGTCTATAGCGGCCAACAAAGTGGCGGGCGCGCGCGCGGCCCTCGTGCACGAGATTTTTTCCGCTCATCAAGGGGTGGAGGACGACGATATGAACGTGCTCTGCCTTGGCGGCAGGGTGGTCGGCGTTGCCCTGGCCTGGGATCTGGTGAAAGCCTTCCTGTCCGCCCGTTTCGCCGGCGCCGTACGCTTCACGCGGCGTTTGGAGAAGGTGCGGCGGTTAGAGCAGTTTTGAGGGGGGACGACCCGCAAGCGGGTGCCCCGATGAGCTTTGCCGCTGGAGGGGGCGCTGAGCCCCAATAATAATTGCGCTACGAGCGAAGCGAGGTTGAGCGGGGAGGCTCCGCCGGCTTTGCCGGTGGAGGGGGCGCTGAGCCCCAATATAGCGAAAAAGGAGCTTGCGCAATGATTGATAAGGAGAAGGGGGCCGGCAAGGCCGCAACGAAGGAGGAGCAGGCGCCGGACGGCAGGATCAACCGGCTGGTGTTGAACCTGGGGCGCCAGGACCTGATGTCGCATGACACTGCCTCGTTCCAGACAGCGCGCGTGAAGCCCTGCCTTGAGAGGCTCGAAAAGGAGCGGTTCGTGGAGCGGCTCTGGCAGAAGGACGCGGGGCTTTGGAAGGAAGACGCGGCCGAGCAGGACGTAATACGGAACGCCCTCGGGTGGCTCGATGTGGCAGAGAAGATGCAGGAAAATCTGCCGGATCTCATCGGGTTTGCGAGGCAGGTCGCCGCGTCGGGTTTCTCTCACGTGGTCCACATGGGGATGGGCGGGAGCAGCCTCGCACCGCTCGTGTTCCGGGATATGTTTGAGCCGGGGCCGGGCGGACTCCCCCTGACCGTACTCGATACGACGGACCCTGTGACGATTGCGGCCCTCGAGGAGCGGATCGACCTGCAAAAAACCCTCTTTATCGTGGCGAGCAAGTCGGGGACAACCGCCGAGCCCCTCGCCTTCGACGACTATTTCTACGAGCGCGTGAGGGCCGTCAAAGGGGAAAGGGCAGGAGAGAACTTCGTCGCGGTGACGGACCCCGGCACACCGCTGGCGACAACTGCCCGGGACAGGCGATTTCGCAGGGTTTTTCTCAACTTCAGCGACATCGGCGGCCGGTATTCGGCCCTTTCCTATTTCGCTCTGCTGCCGGCGGCCCTGATGGGTCTCGATGTAGAGCGGCTCCTCGATGAGGCCCTTCATATGGCGCGGCTGTGCGGGCCCTCCGTGCCCGTCCAGGAGAACCCCGGCGCCCTGCTGGGGGCGGTCATGGGCGAGATGGCGCGCGTGGGCAGGGACAAAGTGACGTTCCTCCTTTCACGCGATATGGCCACGTTCGGCATGTGGGTGGAACAGCTTATCGCGGAGAGCACGGGCAAGGAGGGAACGGGCCTTCTCCCGGTCACCGGTGAGCCCGCGGGCACACCCCTGGTTTACGGCAGCGACCGGCTCTTTGTCCATATATACCTGAAAGGGCGGAGCGACGCGAGGCTCGAGGAAGCGGTGAGAATGCTTCAGACTGCCGCGTTGCCCCTTGTGTTCATTGAGGTGGCCGGCGCGTGCGCCATCGCGCAGGAATTTTTCCGGTGGGAAGCGGCGACCGCGATAGCGGGCGCCATACTCGGCATAAACCCCTTTGATCAGCCCAACGTGCAGGAGAGCAAGGATGCGACGGACCGCCTCCTGTCCTCTGTCGGGGAGCGGGGCTCGCTCACGGAACCTGCCCCTGTGATGGCGCACGGTCCCTTGAGCTTTTTTTTCAAGGATGGCGCGGAAAACCCTGAGGAACTGCTCTGGACCTTCTTTTCACAGGGCCATCCCGGCGATTACGCTGCACTCCTGGCCTATCTGCCGGAAGAGGAGTCCACGAACGAGCTCTTGCAGGTAATCCGGCTCCGTCTCAGAAATGTCTTGAGACTCGCCACCACCGTCGGGTATGGGCCTCGCTTCCTCCACTCCACGGGACAACTGCACAAGGGTGGTCCCAACACGGGTCTTTTCATGCAGTTGACCTGTCATGACGCCACCGACATCTCCATTCCCCGCAGGCCGTACACCTTCGGCATCTTCAAGAAGGCCCAGGCCATGGGTGATCTTGAGGCGCTTACGAGGCATGGCCGGAGGGTGATGCGCGTCGATCTTGGGGATGACGTGAAGAAGGGTCTTTCACTCTTGCGGCAGCTCGTGGAACGGGCCGTGATCGTGGGGACAAGGGGTGTGTAGACGGCATCCGTGAGGGCCTCTTCCATACGGAGTGGGAGTAAGGGCGACTCATGACCGGCGCGCGGTCCCTTACATCAGCGGGTTACGAAATGGCATGGAGGTTGCATGAAAGTAGTCTGATAAGGAGACCCACATGCACAGAAAGCCCATGGTTTTCCTCATGCTTGCGGCGGTCGCAGGCCTTGTAGGCTTTGGGGGCGATTTGTTCGGTATTCCGTCCCTTCTGGACATGTCGGCATTTTTGCCGGAGCCCCTGGACGGCGTGGTGATAGGAGTTTCCAGGCTGCTCGCTATGTTCTTGCTGCTCTTTTTCATTCTATCCGTCTGCTTCGGGAAAGGGCTGCGCGACAGACATCCCTAGGCATTTCGTTGACAACCCGGCGTTTGGAGACCAGTATGCGTGATAAGGGGGGATGGGTAATGGCGAGCATAGCTTACTTCTCGATCCCGGCGAGCCTTTTGGCAGCCCGTTTCTTACTCTGCAGGTCCGTCTCGCGGTAGATCGTCACCCTGTGTGCCTCGGGCGACCCGCCTCCGTGGATATCCGAGATGATGTCGGCGCTCTCAAGGGCCATCTTTTCCACCAGCCTGTACATCTTCACGCGGTTTTCCACTTCGTTGCCGTCAACGCCCTTCAGGTACTTCCGGAGGAGCGGCCCGACCTCGGCGTTGGCGAAATCCCTTTCGGAAGGCAGGTCGGCCACAAAGCCGCCGCATATGTCGACCATGAGGCGGATCGCCTCCGTCACCTCCTTGCCTTCGTGAAGTTTTGAGGCGTTGGCGAGGACCGTATCGATATAGTAGGCGCCCGACGGCTGTTTCGTGCCTTCGTAGGAGGCCGCAAGACAGCACGCGTAAAGCGTCTCCGCCCTGTGGATCATATCGATGATCTTCTGTTTGTGGTGGCTGACCTTGGCGGTCCCGTTGTAATCCATGAGGGTGAGGGCCGCGCCGATCATGCAGTCGATCTTGCCCGACTTGCACCCGCCGTGGCTCTGGCGGTGCAAGGAGGAAAATTTGACCACCATCTCCTGGGCGAATTCGGTCTCGCCGGCCATAAAGACCCGCTCCCACGGCACGAAGACATCGTTGAAAATGAGGGTGGGACAGTATTTCGAATAGAGCGTGTTGCCGATGTCGCAGCCGTCCAGCTCGCGCATGTCGAGGGTCGATCTGCCGACCACGTGGATCAATCCTTCCGCGTCGGAGGGGACTGCAAAGGCGAGGGCGTACTCCTTATCCGCCTCGCCCAGAGCGCGGGTAGGCAGAACGATGATCTCGTGACATGAAAGAGAGCCGGTCTGATGGGCCTTCGCCCCGCGCACCACGATCCCGTCGTCCCTTTTTTCGACCATGTGAAGATACATATCCTTGTCGGTCTGGTCGGAGGGACCGAGGGAGCGGTCGCCCTTGACGTCGGTGACGCCCGCGTTTGCGGACAGGTCATTTTTCTGCACGTACTTCAGGAATTCGGTGAAGCGGCTGTGGTAGTCGGTCCGGTGCTTCCTGTCGATATCATAGGTGACGATCGACAGGGTGGAGAGACAGTCAAGCCCCGTGCACCGCTGGTGACAGGTACCGACAAAGTTGCCCAGTTTCCGGTTGACCTTTACCCGCGCCACCAGATCCTCGATGCTGGAGGGGGGCAGGGTGAACCGGTTGACGGGCTCGTTGATGAGAGGGCTCGTGGTGACCACGAGGTCCCGGTATTCGTCCATTTCGGCTATCTCGTAGGTGGCGCCCGTTGCCTCGATACCTGCGCGGAGCCGGGGATTGTCGACGACGTTCGTCACCCTCTCCCCGAACATGTACGCCGTGGGATGGAGGGCCCGCAGCGATTCGATATACTCTTTTTTTGTTTTAAGCCCCATTACGCACTACCTCCTCGATTCAGTTATTGGGGCTCAGCGCCCCCTCCACCGGCAAAGCCGGCGGAGCCTCCCCGCTCACAAAGGCTTTTATCCGCTGCTCAGCGCCCCCTCCATGAGCAAGCTCATGGAGCCTCCCCGCTCACAAAAAGGAAGGGACATCTGCTGCATCAGAATTCCGACCTTTCCTGTTCCGCCAGCATCTGTCCGACACTGGCCAGGACCTGTCTTTTGACGCTCGATACGTGGCTTGCGAGCAAGGCCCGCGCTTTTTCGACATCCCGCAACACCACGGAGTCATAAATCGCCTGGTGTTCCTCATCGACGGACTTAAGCGATGACGTGGGCAGATAATTCCCGCCGTATTTTAGAAAGAGCATGTCAAAAAGGTTCTGAAGAATGCGCATCTGGGTTTCTTTGCCTGAAAGCGCCGCCAGGGTCACATGGAATTCCCTGTTTTTGAAAAGCCTCTCCTTGAGATAAAACTCGCGCTGTGCCGACCGGTGAGCCTCGAGGGCGGCCCTGAGCAGGCCGACCCCCTCTTTGTCCAGGCGCTGCACGGTGGCGTCAACAAGTGAGGGTTCGAGGAGCTCCCGCAGCTCGTAGATCTCCTCGATCTCCTTCATGCTGAAGGGCGCCATGGAGTAGCCCCGGTTCGCCTCATGGAGGACAAACCCCTGCAATTCCAGCCACTTCAGCGCCTGTATGATGGGCGTAGGACTCATCTTGAGCCGCTCCGCAAGCTCGCGATAGGCGATCTTCTGTCCCGGCACAAGCTCCTTGTTATAGAGCATGCGGCGAAGCCCCTGGTAGGCGGCGCGGCTCAGGTCTTCCTGGCTGTGAGGCTTCTTCTGCATGGTCACCGGATGGGGGCAAAAGCCCCGGTAAGTTTGATTGAAAATCACATTAAGATTTCATTTTATGATGCTTCTGTCAAGTAAATTCCTCAATACCGCGCGATGCTTCATACTATCCTGCGTGTTCTCACGTTGATTTATTATCAAATCACATTTGAAATCAATCTTGACAATCGGGAGAGAGCCTGTTTATACTTGCGAATTCCACGCGGTAAGAATCGTCTAGGGAAGAAGGAGATCAACCATGAGACTCCATGAATTCGAGGCAGCCGACATTCTTGAATCGATGGGCATTCCGGTCGCGCGCCGGGGCATCGCGAGCTCAGTCCAGGAGGCGGTCCATGTGGCCGGAGAGATCGGGTACCCGGTTATGCTCAAGGCGCAGGTTCTGGTAGGGAGCCGCGGGCTCGCCGGCGGCATTAGGAGCGCATCGACGCCCGAGGAACTGAAAACCATGGCCGAAGAGCTTCTGATCTCGGAGATCAACGGCTTTCCCGTGAGGAAAATCCTTGTTGCGGAAAAAGCGGACATCGCGCAAGAGCTCTACGTCGGTGTCACGGTGCACGGGTATACGGGCAGGCCGGTTATCGTGACGAGCACGGAAGGCGGCGTGCATATCGAAGAGACCGCCCGCACCTCGCCGGAAAAAATCGCGTCGATACAGGTAGACCCGATGGTCGGCTTTTATCCTTACCAGGCCAGGGCGCTGCTCCGGAAACTCGGGCTCGGTCACAACCTGCTGAATGCGTTCACGGACGTGATCGCCCAGGTCTACAAGGTCTTTACCCGTTTCGAGGCCCTCATTGTGGAAATCAACCCGCTGGCCGTCCTCCCCAACGGCGGCCTCCTCGCGGTCGACGCGGTGCTGGAGATAGACGACTCCGCGCTGTCGCGGCTGCGGCATCCCCTGCCTGATCCCGTGGAGCGGATCGAGAACCCCCGCGAACGGAGGGGGAAAGAGATCGGCGTCACTTACGTGGACCTTGATGGCGATATCGGGCTTATCTCGTCAGGGGCCGGGTTGGGCATGGCTTCCATGGACATCATCGCAAAGACCATGAAGCCCGCCAACTTCCTGGAGACAGGAGGAGGCATTACCGCCGACCTGCTGTATAAGTGCATGGACCTCGTGATGATGAAGCCGGGGCTGCGTGCGATCCTGATCAATGTCTATGGGGGGATAAACCCCATCCATGAGGGCGCAAAAGGTGTGGTCCGCTATATCAAGGAGCACAATGTGCGAATCCCCATCGTGGCGAAGGCCCTCGGCAACCACCAGGCAGAGACGTGGGAGATCTTCAGGTCGGGCGGCGTCCACGTGGTTACCGAGCCTGCCACGGAAAAGGCTGTCGAGCGGTTGTACGAGCTTTGCGGCACGGGTTGACGGTTTTTTGAGGGCGCCGTCCCTTTTGCGGGTGGGCGCGGACCGAAAGAACAACCGACGAAGAAGGGTAGCGAGGTCCTAAGGATGGGTATATTGATCGATAATGAAACCCGCGTGATCGTGCAGGGAATCACGGGCCGGATCGGCGCGGTGCAAACGCACTGGATGCTCGACTACGGCACCAGGGTCGTGGGCGGCGTCACCCCCGGCAAGGGTGGCTCGACTGTCGAAGGGCTGCCCGTTTTCGATAACGTCGAGCAGGCCGTCAGGGAAACGGGCGCGCATGCTTCGGTCTTTTTCGTGCCCGCGCCGTTTGTCCTGGATGCATTCCTTGAAACCATCGACGCGGGGATAGAGCTGATCGTGGTGGTGCCGGAGCACGTACCGGTAAACGACGTGATGAAGATGCGCGAATATGCCATTGCAAGGGGTGTTTTTGCCCTTGGCCCCACAACGCCGGGCATCCTCGTCCCCGGCAAGAGCAAGATCGGTATTATGCCCGCGTCCCTCTTCGCCCCCGGACGCGTCGGGATTATTTCCCGGAGCGGCACGTTGTCATATGAATTCGCGGGCATCCTCTCCGAGAGCCACGTGGGCCAGAGCGCCGTGGTCGGCATGGGCGCCGACCCCGTGGTGCTGACCAACCTCACCGATATCCTGCGGCTTTTTGAGAAGGACCAGGATACCGACGGGGTCATCATCGTGGGAGAAGTGGGAGGCGAACAGGAAGAACGGGCGGCCCGTTTCATCGCAGAGCGCATGACAAAGCCCGTATCTGCATACATCGGCGGCCGTTGCTCGCCCCAGGGCAAGCGCATGGGCCATGCGGGGGCGATCGTGCGGGGGAGTACGGGGACGGTCGAGGGTAAACAAGCGGCGCTGCGCAAGGCCGGGGGGTCGAAGTCCTGGATAGTCCGGTCCACGTTGCCCGGTGGGCCGAAGAGCACCACCTGCGGTAGGGGGGGTGGGGCAAACAAGCCGAAGTGAGGCGGAATCAACATCGGCATCCCGGTCGGAATCACCATTTTCGATGAGCACTTTTCTTTCCTACCGGTTATCGTGGTAGGTTGCCCTTACCCTGGCTGACCTGTTGAGGTAGAGATACCAGATGCCGAGATAGAATATGGTGAAGAGCGAGTTGAGACAAGTGAGGACGAATGTCTCGCGTGAGGCATGGAAGGTTGAACCCACCAGGCGGGGGAGAAACGGCGCAAGGATCGAGTAAGCGAAAACCGTCCTAATGTAGTTGCGCGCGACGGTGAGGGCGCCGGGGAGGCGTTTCCAGAGCGATATCCCGGCATACAGACTGAAGACAGAGAGCGTTATCCCCGCTACGCCGTTCACCAGGATAAGCCGGAAAAACCCTGGATTCCGGGCAAAATAGGGCTTTGCCGCATCAGTGACAATGAAAAGGTTGATAAGAACGGCAGACGGGTCAAGAACGGTAAGGGTGACGCAGAGGAACAGCAGCCAGCCCCTCACCCCTTTCGGTTCCGCGCCTGCACTTTCCAAGAGATCCTCTCATGTTGCCGTAATGACGCCTGTCTTATAATGTACAATGGGTCAGGATGTAATTCCAAGTGATTTGTCGCGTGACGTTTCCAGGCCGGCGCCTTAACACGCGGCAGGAAGGGGAAGCGCGATTGTCTTGTGTGACGAGATGACATGTCTTGTCTTACGAGACATGTCTTATAAAACAAGACATTACTCCGGCGAGAAGGGGCATCCACGACGGCCGGTTCCCGTGGAACTTACATGGAACTTAAGAGGAATAGCAGACTGCCGATAAAAGGCATGATTCTTGTAGAGCTTCCGTTCACGTCTCAAGGGCACTGGATAAGGAGGCGTAAGGGGGCAAAGAAGGGCCGTTATACCGGAACGACGCAAGGAAGGCGCCTTCATGAATGAGGTCTTTGATTATGGAACCGGCGTACCGTATACGCACGAGGACCTGGAAGTGCTCTTCAGGGGCGAAGTGGAAAGACGGAAAGAAGGGCCGAGATGCTCTGCCTGTGCCTGGTTCGACGCAGCCTCCTGTGAGCTTTGTCAGGGCCCTGCCACATGTGTGAAATGGGCGAAATGCGGAAAGTGCTGTTCTCTGGCCGGAAGGGCGTCTCTCGTCGAATTCGAGAGCTGTCCGCAGTTTAAAGTGGACCCTATCATGGCCCAGTAGGTCCGCTTGCGGACCTGTGACGAGCCGGTGAGAAAGTCCAGTGCCGGCATATCGGTCATTATTTACACGAGTTGCCTTATATCGTCGATAGTGAATAAAGAGCTGAATAGATAACCCTTTCCTTCTATAGCCTCTTTGCCGCCTTCCAGCCTATCGAGCAGGGCGATGACGCCTTTGACATGCAAGCCTTCCCGTTCTGTCGCCTCTATTGCCTTCAGGGAAGAGCCGCCGGTGGTGACCACATCTTCGAGGATAAGCACATGCATGCCTTTCTTGAGGTTCTTTCCCCCTTCGATCCAGACGTTCGTGCCGTGGCCCTTGGGCTCTTTCCGTATGAAAAACCCCGGGATTGGCGCCCGCAATGCGTAAGAGGCGATTACGGTGGAGCATACCAGGGGATCACCGCCGATACTCACACCGCCGACCGCTTCTATTCCCGGCACCCGGAGGACGCGCTGATACATGAGGTGGCCGACAAGGTACATGCCTTCGGGGTTAAGGGTAGTCTCTTTGCAGTCTATGTAAAAAGTGCTTCTTTTCCCGCTGACGAGAAGGAAGTCTCCTTCTTCATAAGAGAGGTTCTTCAGTATCCTGAGCAATCGTCTTTCCTCTTCCATGCAACCTCCTCGGCATTTTTTGAGTATTGTCAAACTTCCGGTCGACTTTGCTCCAATAATTGTTCCCTATCCGCCTTGAGGGCATAAGCGCTAACTCAGGTCGTCACCAAGCCTGCCCCGGAAGGTTTGAATCCGGGGGTGAAAACCGGGGTCCAGACCCCTTAAATTGCCCTGGATACCGGCTTTCGCCGGTATGACGAATCCTCACAAGGAACTCCCTTCCCTCTTATATTAGCGCTTATGCCCTTGAGGGAGAGGGTTAGGTGAGGGGTACGGCATCCAACCGGTAAGCAAACCGCCGGAGCTATCTCTTCACAAAGAGCTCCATCTGCTCCAACTCCATCCCCCATGGGAACCGGAGAGGATAGTCACCCGAGAAGCACGCGTCACAGAAGGAATAGTGAAAAGAACCGGATCCGTTGCCGATAGCCCTCTTCAGCCCGTCTATGGTCAGGTACTCGAGGGTGTCTGACGTCATATACCTGTTTATCTCCTCTATTTCATGCGAGGAGGCGATCAACTCCGATCTGGACGGTGTGTCGATCCCATAAAAACAGGGAAAGCGGGTGGGAGGAGAGGTGACCCTGAAATGTATCTCCTTAGCCCCTCGCTGGCGCAGCATGGTGATTATCTTCCTGCCCGTGGTCGCCCTCACTATCGAGTCATCGACCACGACGATCCTCTTCCCCCTCACCGTTTCGTGATCGGCATTCAGCTTCAGCTTTACTCCGAAATGGCGGATCGACTCCTTTGGCTCGATGAACGTCCTGCCTATGTAATGGTTTCTCATAAGGCCCATTTCAAAAGGAATGCCCGAGGCCTGAGAATAACCGATGGCGGCGCTTATGCCTGAGTCGGGTATGGGGATCACCATGTCCGCTTCGACGCCCCTTTCCCTTGCAAGCTCTCTCCCGAAGGCCTTCCTCACGCCGTACACGGTCCGGCCGTATACCTGGCTGTCCGGCCGGGCGAAGTAGATATATTCAAAGATGCAGCGGCGCGGCTCCACCTTCTTAAACGGGGAATAAGAACGGATGCCGTCTTTCGAGATGTGAATCACCTCTCCCGGCTCCACCTCTCGCAGGTAGTCCGCCTCGATCAGGTCGAAAGCGCACGTCTCGCTGGAGACTGCATAGGAGTCCTTCAACTTTCCGAGGACCAAAGGCCTGAAGCCGTAGGGATCACGGACGGCGATCATCTCCTTGTCGGTGAGAAGCAGCAGCGAATAGGAACCTTCGACCCTCCGCAGGGCGCTGATGAGCCTGTCAAGGGTCAAATTCTCATGGGAGAGGGCGATGAGGTGGACGATCACCTCCGTGTCCATTGTTGACTGGAAGATAGACCCGTAATTCTGCAGCTCGTCCCGAACGATCTTTGCGTTGGTGAGGTTCCCGTTGTGGGCTATTGCGAGGGCGCCTTTCGAATACTCGACGACAAAGGGCTGAGCGTTCTTGAGGGAACTCGATCCCGCAGTCGAATACCGCACATGTCCTATGGCCGCGTGCCCCTTGACCTCCTGCAGCCCCTCCTCGTCGAATATATCGGAGACAAGACCCATTTCCCGGCGCATGTACATGGTGGCGCCGTCGGTGCTCACTATACCCGCGCTTTCCTGTCCCCTGTGCTGGAGAGCATGGAGCCCCAGGTATACGAGGTTGGAGGCCTCACGGTGGTTAAATATGCCGAATATGCCGCACATGGCTGTTTCAGACCTCTCTTATCCGTGACAGCTCTTGTGCAAACAAACCGATTATCTCCGGGTCCATAAGATAGAGGTCAACCCCTTTGACTCTCCTCGCCCGGGGAGCGAACTCGGCGATTTCATGGAGGATGATGCGGCTACAGCGATCTTTCGGAAAGCCGAAGATGCCGGCGCTTATGGCAGGCATCGCAATGGTCGCAAACCCTTCCTTCTCGGCAAGCTCCAACGTGTTCCTCACGGCTGACCGAAGCTTCACCTCTTCATCGCCTTCTCCCCAGCGGGGTCCTACCGTATGCATCACGTAGTGTGCCGGAAGCCTGCCGGCCGTGGTGACCACGCTCTCTCCAACAGGTACGTAGCCTATCCGGTCGCTTTCCTCTTGTATGATGCTGCCGCCTTTCCGCACTATAGCGCCCGCTACGCCGCCACCGTGCTGCAGATGGGAATTGGCCGCATTGACGATGGCGTCTACCGGCGCCTCGGTGATGTCTCCCCGTATGACGCGCACCCTTGTCGCATTGAGAAGGATTTCTTCTATGATCTCCATTTTTCCATGCCGGGCCGGCACTACTATTCTATACCATTACTCTCTCTGCTGCAATATGGCTCGTCCCTCACCGCTTCCCGCTCAACTCGCCGGAGACGAAAAGGGAGAGCGTGTTTTCCTGCTCTACCCTCTTGTATTCGATGTTGTCGATCGTCCTCTTTAAAAGCCGCGCCGACGCCCTCATCCGCTCGTCGTCGCTGGGCTCTTCGCCTGCAAAAACAACGTCGGCGAGGAGTATGTTGACGGGTTCGCCGGTGTCGGTAATGACGATGAGCAGCTTTCCCCATGGGTCGTGCCTGCACGTAATCTTGATTTCTCCGCTCCTGCTCCCGTACGCCCTGGTGACGACGTTCTCAAGGGCCGCCTTGAGGGCGGACTCTACCTGCGTTATCCTTTCGTCTTTGAAGCCCTCCTGCCTTTCAATCGACGCGACAAAGTCACAAAACTCGGGCAGGGCCGCCATCGCTGCGGGCCGGCTCATTTCTCCAAGGATACTAGGCTCCTGGGCGTCTATCTTAGTGTTTCCGTTATCTGTCACCCTCTTCCTCCTTATTCCTTCTACCCGCGCCGATTGGGGCGTCCTTTACCCGATGCGGGGCGCCTTCGATGTTCGGGTGTTGGCTGTTGTGTGATGAACCGGCCTCAAACAGCCCATACTATAAGGCGATTCAGGCGAGAAAACAAGTCTTTCCGGTCTTGTTTTTCGAGGGCAATTGAGCTATTCTCTACAGTCTCGACGCCCCGGGAACAAGGAGACGGAATAGATGCACCTCTCGATTATTGGCAGCCCTGCATGCGGCAAGACGACCCTGTTCAAGGCTATGAGCGGGATCGCAGCCGACAGCGGTCCGAGCAGGTCGAATGTGGCCATTGTCGATGTGCCGGACGAGCGCGTGGATAGGCTCTCTGCCGTCTTTCATCCGAAAAAGACCGTGTACGGCCGCATCGAGCTCTGTGATATAGACTCGATCCGCGAGGGCGACATGAAGAACGAGGCCATACCGGCGAAACAACTCCAGCAGATGCGGCTGAGCGACGCCTTTCTGGTAGTGCTCAAGAATTTCGACGACGCCTTGCCCGCCAAACCTGCTGCCGAATTTCACGGCCTCCTCGCCGAATTCATTCTCGACGACATGGTGCAGATCGAAAACCGTCTTGACCGGATCAAGAAACAATCCGGCAGAAAGGACGGGACCGTGCTGGAGCAGGAAAAGGCCATGCTGTCGCACTGTCTGGCGCACCTCGATAAGGGATTGCCTCTCAGCACGCTGGTTCTTCCGCAGTCTGACGCAAAGGCGCTCAGGGGCTTTCAGTTCCTCTCCCAGAAGCCTCTCATGGCGGTAGTGAACTGTTCGGAGGATATGATGAGCCGCGCAGAGGTTATTAGCGCTGACATCAGGCTGGCTTTGTCGGATGCGGCGCCCGTAGTCGCTGCATGTGCGCGGCTCGAAGCGGAGTTCGTCATGATGGCGCCGGAGGACCGCGCCGCCTTCATGGAGGAATATGGCCTCGCCGAGTCGCTCAGGGGCCGCCTGATACGTCTTGCGTACGAGACGCTCGGGCTCATCTCATTTCTCACCGTCGGGGAAGACGAATGCCGGGCCTGGCCTATCCGTAGAAGCATGACCGCCCAGGAGGCGGCAGCCGCGATTCACACGGACCTGTCCGAGAAATTTATCCGCGCGGAAACGGTGGCGTACACGGATTTTATCCGCTATGGCGACTTCCCCGCCTGCAAGAAGGCGGGCGTCTGGCGGCTCGAAGGAAAGCAGTACGTCGTTCAGGATGGAGATATCATCTTAATAAGGGCGGGAAACTAAAGATACGCTTCCCGCCCCAACCACACAGAAAGGCAAAGGCCCCGCGAAAGCGGGGCCTTTGCCTTTCGGCGATGGACGAGGGACGACCGTTCATCTACGGTCGTCGCCCTGGCTGGCTTTGAGGGGAAAAGAGTCCGGCCCATAGCCATCGCGCAACCGCCCGGTAATCGGCTGCACCCGACGAATCGGGCGCATACAGTGCCACCGGCAGACCAAGACCGGGCGCCTCCGCCAGGGCGACGCTCTCCCGGACCACCGGAGCTACCTTACCCGGGAAGGTCTTCTCGATCTCGCTCATCACCTCTCTGTGTATCCGGTGCCTGGGATGGGAGCGGCAGACGATGATGGCCAGCAGCTCGGGGGCGCGGTTATCCTTGCGCGCCGACGCGATGGTCTCGACCGTCTGTCGCAGGCTCCCGAGAGCCAGAGGGTTGGCCTCGACCGGGATGACAACGTGGCGGCTCACCCGCAGTGCGTTCAGCGTGAGCATGTCCAAGCTGGGCGGGCAGTCGACGATCGCGAGGTCCCACGGCCCTTCAGTCCTCGAAAAGCACCGGGACAGGAGCTCGGTTGCGAGGACGCCGCTGAACCTCTGCCTCGCCTCGGCAAAGAGCGGCCCCGCCGGCACGAGGGCCAGCCTCTCTACCCCGGTCGGTACGACGGGTAGGGCCACGGCGTTCTGCATGGCGTAGAGAAGCCCGCTTCCGTCGTCCCGTACCCCGAGGTGCACCGTGGCGCTGCCCTGCGGGTCGAGATCGATGAGGAGCACTTCCTTCCCTGCTTCGGCGAAGGCGTAGGCTATGTTCACGGCCGTTGTGGTCTTTCCTACGCCACCCTTGTGGTTTGTCACCGACAGAACGCGATCCATCGCACACACTCCTTTAGTCTATAGATTTACCCGCTCCTTCAAACCGCTCCGGTCACGTGATCCAGGATATGCCATATGCGGTCAATCCACTCCAGGTGGTCCGGTTTCATGAGCACGGAACGGAGGCAGGTAATCGTCGGTTTGTCCTTTTCCACCTTTCTGTCGTCAAGACCGTAGAATTCGAGGGGCAGCTCGGCGAGCGCCAGGTGCAGGTTGTGGTCGCCGGCTTCGGTAAACACCCGCCTCGCCATCTCGGACGATTGACTTACTTTCGGTGCGCCAAGTGCCCAGACAACGATGTCAAGCTCCGGAGAAAACGGTGTCATCACCCGCCCGTCAGCCACGAGTTTCTCGTGCAGGGCCATGGCTGCCGACCGGCATTTCTGAAGGCCTTGAGCAAACTCCCCGCCCTTGGTCAGGGGGAGCAATCTCTGTGTCGCCCAAAGGGCAACGGCGGCTGCCCCCGGGCGGGAGCATTCAAGGCTGATCTCACCCAGATGAAGATCCTTCGAGCTGAAATAGGTATATGGCGAATCATGCTTGTAGAAACGGCCCACTGCGGGATCGCGAAATAGCACGCAGCCGCAGCCGTAGGGCTGTAGACCGTGCTTATGAGGGTCAATTACGATGGAATCCACCTCGAACAGGCGGTCATAGGTGCGACGCGCCGCAGCAGAGAGGTTGTCGGCCAGGCAGAAATATCCACCGTACGCCGCATCGGCATGGAGGCGGAAGCCATAGCGGTCCCGCAGCTCGAGCAGCTCGGGCAAGGGGTCGATGGAGCCCGTGGCAGTAGTGCCGATGGTGGCAACGACAGCGCCAACGTCGCCTTTTTTCAGGCGAAGCTCAAGCGCCCCCATATCCATGCGGCCGAAGCGATCACAGGGCATAGAAGCGAATGGCAGCTTGAGCACTGCGCTGATCCGGCTGTGGGTATAGTGTGCCTGCTGAGAGGCTACTACCGTGGAACCCGGACGAAGCTGGCCTGCTACCCACAAGGCCTCGAGGTTCGCCATAGTTCCCCCGCCGCACAGGTGGCCGAGATGCGTATCCCACCCGATCATCCGGGCGATCTCTGCCACTGCGTGCTTTTCCATGGCAGAGCTGGCCCGTCCTCCATCAAGGGCATGGTTGTTGGGATTGATCCACATGGCAAGGGCGTAGGCGAGCCTCGCCACGGGATGCGGCGGCTTAAGCATCTGGCCGGCATAAAGAGGATGGAAGTAGGGATAATTGTCCCGGAGACGGTCGGCAGCCTCGAGAAGTACTTTTTCGATAGCCGGGGCGTCCTGGGGCTGCGATGCCAGGGACGGCAAGTCCCTGAAGCCGGAATCAAGCCTGTCGAGGGCAGACCTCAGTATGGAGAGAGAATCTTTTTCCAGCACCGACGATTCGCTATCCTTCATCAATATGCTCCTTTTTACCTGAAATGGGAGGAGTAGTCTCCCGGGCCGCCGGGGCCCATTAATTATTGATAACACAGGTTGACATAAAAAAGCTTGCTGGTCGTCTTTTTTAGGCAGGCCCCATTCGGTTGACCTCGCGATATCCTCGAGGTTTATGTCGGATATCCAGAGTTTTTTTTGTGCTTGACCACGAACAGATAGAATTGGTATCAGTGTTTAAGTGAGGGCCTTTGTCAGCGGCGCGGCCGATGGCGAAGGGCATCCCAGTTGGATTGCTATCTCGAAAAGTTGAGTTTGAACCAACATTCCCTGGAGCCCTTCCCTGGTAGGCTCCGGAATTGCCCTCTGTCAAGGGCAGACCCCGTGTGCTTCCCCGGCCGGTTGATTTACCCCCCCTTTTCGTGTATACTAAAATCTCGCACCCCTTCCGCCGCGTAAACTGAATGGGTCAGAGGGACAATGAAACAAGAGAAAATACGGAATATTGCAATTATCGCTCATGTGGACCACGGCAAGACGACGCTCGTCGATCAATTATTCAAGCAGAGCGGCCTTTTCCGGAACAACCAGGTTGTCGAAGAGCGTCTTATGGACTCAATGGACCTGGAGAGGGAGCGGGGCATCACCATCACCTCGAAAAACGGTTCTTTTCTGTATAAAGGCCATTTAATCAACATTATCGACACACCGGGACATGCGGATTTCGGTGGGCAGGTCGAGAGGGTGCTGAAGATGGCGGACGGGGTGCTGCTGCTCGTCGACGCCGCCGAAGGCCCCATGCCGCAGACCTATTTTGTCCTCAAGAAGGCGCTGGCCTTAGACCTGCCCGTGATCGTGGTGATAAATAAGATCGACAAACCGGCGGCCCGCTGCGACAGCGTGGTAAACGAGGTGTTCGACCTCTTCGTGAAGCTCGATGCGCCGGACCGTATCCTCGATTTCCCCGTGATCTTCACTTCTGCGAAGGAGGGCTTCTCGACGCTCGACCACAGGATAAGGTCGGGTTCCATGATGCCCCTGTTCGAGATGATCGTCGATGCGATCCCGGCGCCTCAGGGAGACCCTGAGGGTCCCCTCCAGATGCTTGTCAGCTCACTCAACTACTCCCCCTTTTTGGGCAGGCTCGCTATCGGAAAGATCACCTCGGGCCTGATCCATATAGATAAGGAAGTCGTTGTCGCAACGCCGGGGACCACGCCCCGGGCCGCAAGGATAACCAAGATCTACCGGTTTAAGGGGACTGAGAAGGCCGAGACGGATGAGGCGGGCGTGGGTGAGATAGTGGCGGTAGCAGGGATGGAATCGATTACCATAGGCGAGACCCTCACGGACCCCCAGGACCCCAGACCGCTTGCCGGCATCACGGTCGACCCGCCGACGGTCTCCATGAACTTCGTGCCTAATGATTCGCCGTTCTACGGCAAAGAAGGCAGGTTCGTGACCTCCAGACACTTAAGGGAGAGACTTTTCAGGGAAACCCTGTCAGACGTGGCCCTTGGCGTCGAGGAGCTCGGAGACGCGCAAGGATACAAGGTCTCGGGAAGAGGCGAGCTTCACCTTTCGATCCTTATCGAAAAGATGCGAAGGGAAGGGTACGAGTTCCAGGTGACCAGACCCCAGGTGATATTCAAAGAAGTTGACGGCAGGAAGCTTGAGCCATATGAAGAGCTGATCGTCGACGTGGATGAGAATTACATGGGCAAGGTGATTGAAAACCTCGGCAGCAGGCGGGGAGCTCTCCTGGAAATGCATCAGAAGAATGGAATGGCCAGGCTCACCTACAGGATACCCACACGCGGACTCCTTGGTTTCCGTTCGGAATTCCTCACCGATACGCGGGGAATGGGCGTCATGAACTACGTCTTTCTCCAATTTGGTGAGTATGCCGGCGAGATCAAGAACAGGACGAAGGGTGTGCTCGTTGCCATGAATCAATGCACCACCGTTGCCTATGCCCTCTTTAACCTCCAGGAGCGGGGCCGCCTCTTTTTAGGACCCGGGGAGAAGGTGTACGAGGGGCAGATCATCGGGGAGCATTCCCGGGACACGGACCTCGTGGTCAATCCGGCGAAAGGAAAGAAGCTCACCAACATGCGGGCCGCGGGCTCGGATGACGCGGTCATCCTCACACCTCCCATAAGAATGAGCCTTGAGGAGTGCATCTCTTACATTAACGATGATGAGCTGGTCGAGATCACACCTCTCTCGATCAGACTGCGCAAGCAGATACTGGACGATCTCGAACGCCGCCGCACCAAGCCCGCCGCCTAAAGAGACCGAGGGACGAAAAGTAATTTTGCATGTTGAATTCTTTGTTATGGCTTTTAGAGCCGGCAATGTCCTGCCGGTCAGCTTTAGACTACCCCGTAAAGGATTTCAAGCAGTTCTTTCCCAAACACTTCGATCTTCTGAGGGCCCAGTCCATATACTTCTTCCAACTCGGCTAAGGTTCCGGGGGCCTTTCTGGCCAGGTCTTCCAATGTTCGGTTGCTAAAGACCAGGAAGGCCGGCATGTCCAGTCTCCTCGCATATTCAAGTCGCCAGTCTTTGATGGCCCTCATCCTCGCGGATTCTTGAGCACTCAATGGAGTTGCAATGCTCTCGATCCGGGGTTTTTTCTCCTTTGGTTTTCCCTTCCGGGTAGGTGTTTTTGTGGGAGCCATGAAGGTATGCGGAACTCTTCTCGAGGAGCCGGGGTCACATACGTCGCAATGGCCGCAGGACTGAATCCGATCGACATCTTTGAAGTATGTGAGAATTCCAGAGTGCCGACATTCACCCCCTTCGGCGTATTGAATGATGGCATCCAGAGATTTCCAACGTGCGTTTTTGATTTCAACCGGGGCATTGCTGTCACGTATGAAAAACGACTGAAGCCCGCGATCTTTCTTTGCATATAAGAGAAGACAAGTAGAGTGTTCTCCGTCCCGGCCTGCTCGCCCCACTTCCTGGTAGTACGAGTCAAGATTCGCCGGCATCTGATAGTGGACGATGAGTCTCACATCCGGGCTATCTACACCCATGCCGAAGGCATTTGTGGCCACCAGTATTCTGACGGCGCCTTTGTCGTATTTGTCTTGTATGGAGTCTCGCTCTTCGCTTGAAAGCCCCGCGTGATAGTAATCAACGCCGGGGTACTTCGTGCACAGTTCGCTATGTAGATTCTCACATTGTTTTCGTGTTCCTGCATAAATGATGATCCTTCCCTGAGGTGTCCGGTCCAACGCTTCCCGGACAAGGGTCATTTTCTCTGTCTCGTCAGCGCAGTACTCCACCTGGTAATATAAATTGGGGCGATAGAAGCCGTAGACATGCCGCCTTGGTTCCTTCAACGCCAGTTGCTTAGCGATGTCTTTCAAAACCTGCGGCGTAGCTGTGGCCGTGGTGGCAAGAATGGGAACGTCTGAGCGTAATGTGCGAAGCAAATTGAGCTTGCCGTAATCGGGCCTGAAATCGTGCCCCCACTGAGATACACAATGTGCTTCATCAATGGCAAACAGAGAGATAGGAGCAGTTTTCACCCAGTGCTCAAAACCGGGTTTCTGAAGTCGTTCGGGAGAAAGATAGAGCAGGAATGAATCGCTTGCCTTAAGCTCGCGGAAAACCCGTCGGTTTTCGGTCGTGTCTTGACTGGAATTAATGCAGCCGCAAGGGATGCCCTTTGCCTTCAAAGCCGCCACTTGATCGCGCATGAGTGAAATGAGAGGCGTTATCACCAATGTAATTCCCTTCCGGCAGAGGGAGGGAAGTTGATAGCAAAGGGATTTTCCTCCGCCTGTCGGCATTACGGCCAGCGTATCCTGTTTGCTCAAAACCGACGAAATAATCTCCCATTGGCCGTGACGAAAGGACTGAATGCCGAATGAGTTGTTTAGAATGTGAAGTATCGCTGATCGTTCCAAAGCATTCCCGCCGTATTCCGAGGAACCGGCCGTGCGTTATGATCGAAACCGGCCATCCGTTCCAGACGAATCCCGCCACCCGATGCGATAAAAACAGCCGCTCCCGTCGCAGCCGTCAGGCGACGCCGGTCTTTGTGTACTCTATATCGGTTCTTCCTTCTCTGTCAACGATGCCTTTCTCTTTCTCACGGATTCCCCCTTCGGGTTTATCCTGCGCGCGCAGGGGAAAAGAGTATTGTGGCATTCCGATGAATTCCGAAATCGGCGACCGGGATGTTCGATTGCCCCCCTGAAGTTTGCCGCAGGGCCAGTGCTTTCCGGAACAGCGTCCCCCTCGTCGTACTTCTTGAAAAAAAAAGGGAAAGTGTGATTGCAAAACCTGACCCCACATGACTCCCGGTTTCCAGATGCGTTTGCCCTGATGTCCCCCATCGACCCCCGCATATTGACCGCGAATGTTACCGGTCGGCTGCAATGACCGGCTCGAAACTATTACACTCTCTTTTCCCATTCCTGAGGGTTCCGCTTCACATGGAATGCAGAAAGAACGACTATCCGAGTCTCTTCAACTACGAAAAAGACGGCAAACGGGAATCTTCTAGTCAGTGCGCGACGAACGTTTCTATGGACCTCGGGATAAACGTCGTGATTTCTGAGGATTGAGTTGAAGGCAGCGTCCGGAACACGCAAGAATTCCGAACCAAGTCCGGAGACGCGAGCCTCATACCAGCTAAAGGCTTCTGCGATGTCTGCTTCAGCCTCCGGTCGGATTATGAGTTGGCGAGTCATGCGCGGCTTTTGATGCGCTCTCGCACTACCGACCAGGGAGATCCCGTACCGGGGTCTTTGTGATAAGCATCGAGCCAACGATCAATTTCGACCTTTTCCTCGTCGGCCAGGATCAGAGCCTCAGGCACCTCGGCAACGCTGTCCCAGATGTCTTGAGCAAGCTGAATGCGCTCCGGTACGCTTAGGTCAAGGATGCCTCGTCCTGCAAATGCACCCATATATCCTCTGTAATCCATAATTATACCCCCTTCACCGGCTATTCGTCCAGTTACCCTTAGTCGGTTGTCGATACCTTTCGGGCAACAGCCCCTCAAGGGCTGAGCCTAGGGACTTCCTGAGCCTACACCTTACCGGTGCGCCGCAACCGATTGTTGAAATTTGGTCACGTCTTTTGGCTCCTTCAGCATCGCTTTCCACAGGTCTAGTGTGCTCTGCATGGCAAGCCAGCTCCCGGGAGATGTGCTCGTTGCCTTTCCGATGCGTACAGCTATTTCAGGGCTCAGGGCGCACCTGCCATTAATGATCTCGGACAGGGTCTTGCGGGAAACCCCCAGGTCTTTTGCAACCTCGGTAATGGTAATTCCCAGGGGTTTTATCACGTCTTCCAGAAGAACTTCTCCGGGATGGGTCGGTCTTCTCTTACGCATATCTGCCTCCTTTAGTGATAGTCCCGGTAATCGACCACAATCGCATGCTCTTCTTCAAATCTAAAGGTGACGCGCCAATTACCCCATACGGACCACACGCCTGCTTCGTCTCCGGCCGGTTGATGCAGCCGGTACCCGGGCAGATTCATGTCCCTCCTCGACTCATCTTCCCGCGACTGCCCTGAGATCGTCGACCAGGAAAATCCGATCGACCGGCGAGCCGACCCGGTTGCTCATCTTCTCCGCCTGGCAGAAGCCTTTGGTGTGGTTGCCGATACCGGGGTCGATTGGGCCGATTGATTACCCGATGCATCATAGGCGGATACCGTATAGGTATACGTGGTATCGGGAGAGAGTCCCGTGTCATTATAGGACGTACCGACGGCAGTTCCCACCTCTGCGCCATTTCGATAAATTGTGTAGCCCGCGACGCCCGCGCTATCCGTAGAAGCGGTCCATGCAAGATTGATCTGGCTCGATGAGACAACGGTTGCCTTTACGTTGGCAGGGACGGTCGGCGGCGTAGTGGGTGGTGCTGTCGGTGTTGTTCCTGCCGTGCTTTTGTATGCAACCGTAGCACTACAGAAATAAGTAGCTCCTGTTGCATAGTTATCCATTTCATCAATGTTGTATATAAAGCTATGGGAAGCAGCAGAAGT
>JBEKHB010000047.1:0-31474 GCA_050012495.1 Syntrophorhabdales bacterium | reverse complement strand
ATCTCGTGACCCCCATCGCCCTCGAGAAGGAGCTGCGCTTTGCCATCAGGGAAGGCGGCAAGACCGTAGGCGCAGGGGTCGTCACGGAGATCATAGAGTAGAAGAGGATATGAGATGAGGCAACTGGTGATACTGGCCTGTTCCGACTGCAAGAACAGGAACTATACAACCTCGAAAAACAAGCAGAAGACGCCGGACAGACTGGAGATGAAAAAGTACTGCAAGTTTTGCAAGAAACATACGGCGCACAAGGAAACCAAATAGAAAGGCCAGTAGCTCTAACGGATAGAGCACCGGACTCCAAATCCGGGTGTTGGGGGTTCGAATCCCTCCTGGCCTGCTTGTACTGGAGACGCGATGAATGTAAAAGAGCAGGTTGACAAGGTCAGGGAATATTTTAAAGAGGTGTACCTGGAGACGAAACGTGTGACCTTTCCTTCCAGAAAGGAGACCATGAAAGGCACGTACGTGGTCCTTATCACCGTCATTATCGCCGCCGCCTTCCTTGGCATGGTCGATGTGGGGCTGGCAAAAATCATCCAGGTCCTGTTCCGTGGATAACTCGATGGAAAAGAAGTGGTACGTAGTGCACACCTACTCGGGTTACGAGCAGAAAGTCAAGGAAGGACTGGAAGAAAGAATAAAGACGAACGGCATGCAAGGCCATTTCGCTGAGATAATCGTGCCTTCCGAAGTCATCATGGAGCGGGTCAAGGGACAGGCAAAAAAATCACAGAGGACGATTTTCCCGGGTTATATCATCGTGCAGATGGATATGAACGAAGATACATGGTATCTCGTGCGCAATACGCCGAAAGTGACCGGGTTCGTCGGTTACGGCATGAAGCCCACACCGCTTCCGGACGACGAGATCAAGGATCTCGTGTCCGCCATCCAGGAAGGAAAGGGGAAGATAAAGCCGAAGATTCGCTTCGACAAAGGCGACAACGTCAAGGTGATCGAGGGGCCTTTCTCCAATTTTACGGGAAGCGTGGAAGAGATCAAGCCCGAAAAGGGGAAGGTGAAAGTGCTTCTCAACATTTTCGGAAGGACAACACCCGTAGAGCTGGATTTTATGCAGATAGAAAAAATGTAAAGGAGCTGTGAAATGGCGAAGAAAGTTGCCGCTATGGTCAAGCTGCAGTTATCGGCAGGGCAGGCAACCCCGTCGCCGCCGGTCGGACCGGCACTGGGTCAGCACGGGGTTAACATAATGGAATTCTGCAAGGCTTTTAACGAGAGGACGCGATCACAGGAGGGGACGATTATTCCTGTGCTTATCACTATATTTTCCGATAGGACCTTCACGTTTATCACGAAAACCCCCCCTGTCTCCTTTCTCCTCAAAAAGGCCGTAAAGCTCGCAAAAGGCGCGAGCAACCCCAAGAAAGAGACCGTGGGGAAGGTCACCAACGCGCAAGTCAGGGAGATCGCGCAATTGAAGATGCCCGATCTCAACGCAAAAGATCTGGCAGGGGCCGTAAAGATCGTGGAGGGGTCTGCGAGAAGTATGGGATTGGAGGTAGTAGAGAGCGAATAGGGCAACCGAGAATAGCAATCGATGTGAGGGCGCAGCCAGACCGGGCAGTAAGGGAAGATTACTGTTCCGGGAGTCATTATTTTTTTGAGGGGTGAGGGAAATGGCAGAACAAACAAAGAACTACAAGGAAGCTTTGAAGAAGGTCGATAGGGAAAAGAGGTATACCCTCGAAGAAGCCCTCGAAGTGCTCTCTGCAATGCCTCAAAGAAAATTTGATGAGACTGTTGAAGTGGCCATGCGGCTCGGCGTTGACCCGAGACATGCCGACCAGATGGTGCGAGGCTCCGTGGTGCTCCCCAACGGGCTGGGGAAGAAGGTGAGGGTCCTCGTCTTCGCGAAGGGGCAGAAAGAAAAGGAAGCCTTCGATGCGGGCGCCGATTATGTCGGGTCCGATGACCTGATCGATAAGATCCAGAAAGGCTGGCTCGATTTCGATAAGGCCATCGCAACACCGGACATGATGGGAGCCGTCAGCAAGCTCGGCAAGATACTCGGCCCCAGAGGGCTTATGCCCAACCCCAAGGTCGGCACGGTTACCTTCGACGTGGCGAAAGCCGTGAACGAGGTAAAAGCGGGCCGCGTTGAATTCCGTGTAGACAAGGCGGGAAACCTCCATGTCCCCGTGGGGAAGGGAAGCTTCGGCAAGGAAAAACTGACGGAGAACATCAGCTCGCTTTTTGACGCGGTTATCAGGCTGAAGCCCGCCTCAAGCAAAGGCACCTACGTGAAAGGCATCGCCATTTCAAGAACTATGAGCCCGGGCGTCAAAATAGACCCTACCTATGTGAGAAGCTTAGCGAAATAGGGAAAGAGTCAGAGACAGCAGGTGCCGGTTTGGTTAAACGATTGCGGCCTGCCGAGACAGTCGCTTTTGCATTTCCGTCTCTTCTGGCTTTCCATACATAATCTTATTTGAAAGGAGGGATGAAAACCATTGGAAAGAAAGGCAAAAGAAAAAGTAGTGGAGGAGCTTGACGACAAGCTCAAGCGGGCCGGCGCCCTGTTCCTTGCCGAATACAGCGGCATGAACGTGGCTCAGATTTCGAAGCTCCGGAGAGATCTCGACAATGTGGGCGGAGAATTCAAGGTTGCGAAGAACACGCTCCTGAAGATAGCCGCCGCCGGGACTCGGGCGGAGGCGCTAAAGGACGAGTTCACGGGTCCCAATGCGATAATTTGCAGCTACAAAGACCCGGTCGGCGTTGCAAAGGTCCTTGCGGCAGTCGCGAAGGATATGCCGAAGCTGAAGTTGAAAGCGGGCCTTCTTGGGACACAACGGATCAACCCGCAGGAGATACTGACGCTTGCGACGCTTCCGTCGAAGGATATCCTCATCGGGAAGCTTTTGGGTCTGTTGCTCGGTCTGCCTCAGAGGCTTGTCGGCGCCCTTTCCGGCAACCTCATACAGCTCATGCTGACATTGAACGCGATCAAGACAAAAAAAGAGACGGTGTAAAGGAGGATAGAGTAAATGGCTGTGACAAGAGAAGAAGTAATCACCTATATTGAGACCATGACCGTTCTCGAGCTCTCAGAATTCATCAAGGTGCTCGAGGAGAAATTCGGCGTGCAGGCGGCGATGCAGATGATGAGCGGCGGCGCGGCAGGCGGAGCAGCCGCGGCAGCGGCGCCTGAGCCGGTGGAAGAGCAGACTGAGTTCAACGTCGTGCTCACCGGATATGAAGCAGACAAGAAAATCCAGGTAATCAAGGTCGTGAGGGCCGTCACGAGCCTCGGACTCAAAGAGGCGAAAGACCTTGTCGAAGGCGTGCCGAAAGCTGTCAAAGAAGGCGTGTCGAAGCAGGAAGCTGAAAATGTCAAGAAGCAGCTCGAAGAGGTCAGCGGGCAGGTCAAGGTCGAGTAGAACGTGCGGCATCGGACTACCGGGGGGCAAAGCGCGCTTTGCCCCTGTACCTTCAGACAAGAGGTGAAAAGCATATGAGGCAGACCTTTCATAATAAGATTGTGAGGAAGAGCTACGGGAAGCTCAAAGAGGTTCTCGATATTTCCAATCTTATCGAAATTCAGCTCAACTCTTACGAGAGCTTCCTCCAGAAAGACGCTCCCCCCGAAGAGCGTGCCGCTCTAGGGCTCCAGGCGGTTTTTACCAGTGTCTTTCCGATCAAGGATTCCCACGAGACAACCTCCCTGGAGTTTGTGAAGTACGAAATCAGCGACCCGAAATACTCCGAAGAGGAGTGTATTGTGCGGGGACTCACTTTTGCCTCCCCCATGAAGGTCACCATACGGCTCGTCGTATTCAACATCGATCCCAATACGAAGATAAAAGATATCAAGGCAGTAAAAGAACAGGACGTGTACTTCGGAGAACTCCCCCTCATGACGGAGAGAGGGACATTCATTGTTAACGGGACTGAAAGGGTCATCGTCAGCCAGTTGCATCGGTCGCCGGGCGTCTACTTCGACTGCGACCAGTCAAAAGCGCCTTTCAGCGGCAATTTCGCCTACACGGCAAGAATTATCCCTTACCGTGGTTCCTGGCTCGATTTCGAATTCGATCACAAAGAACTCCTTTACGTACGTATAGACAAGCGCAAAAAAATCCCCGTTACCCTTCTCCTCCGGGCGCTCGGTTATTCGGAGAAGGGGATTCTCGACTACTTTTACGAGAGGGAAACGGTCATCATAAAGGATGGACGGGTTTTCAAGGAAACCCCCTTCGAGCTTCTCCTCGGCCAGAAGGCCCCTGCCGACATCGTCAATACCGACACTGACGAGGTGCTGGTGAAGAAGCACAAGAAGATCAGCAAGGCCGTCATCAAGAAGATGGAACAGGCGAATATTGCGAAGATCCCGGTAGAGGAACAGGACGTCATCGGGAAGATCGCTGCGGCCGATATTATCGACCCGGAGACGAAAGACATTATCGTCCCGATCAACAAGGAGATCACCGAAGACGATCTGGAGAAGCTTGTAAGCCGGGGCATAAAGAGCTTCGAAGTGCTCTTTATCGACAATCTCAACGTCAGCTCTTCACTCAGGGATACGCTTCTCATCGACAGGGCGGGCAGCAAGGAGGAAGCGCTTCTCGAGATCTACAGAAAGTTGAGACCGGGCGACCCGCCCACCTACGAGTTTGCCGAAGCCCTTGTCCATAACATGTTTTTTAGCCCGGAGCGCTATGACCTCTCCAAGGTGGGAAGGCTCAAGATAAACCACCGCCTCGGCCTCGGCATCCCCCTCGACGTGACGACGCTGCGGAAGGAGGACATTATCGAGGTGGTGAGGCAGCTCTTGCGGCTCAAAGATTCCCGCGGTCCTGGCGATGATATCGATCATTTGGGCAACAGAAGGGTAAGGACGGTAGGCGAGCTCCTGGAGAACCAGTTCAGAATGGGTCTCGTAAGAATGGAGCGGGCCATTAAGGAAAGACTCACCTTCCCCGAGATGGAGACGCTCATGCCCCATGACCTCGTGAATCCGAAGCCGGTTGCGACGGCAGTGAAAGACTTTTTTGCGAGCAGCCAGCTTTCCCAGTTCATGGACCAGACGAATCCTTTGAGCGAGATCACCCACAAGCGGAGGTTATCGGCCCTTGGTCCCGGCGGCCTTACGCGCGAGAGGGCGGGTTTTGAAGTGCGCGACGTTCACCCGACCCACTATGGCAGGGTCTGCCCTATCGAGACGCCGGAAGGGCCGAACATCGGTCTTATCGCGTCGCTCTCCACCTATGCGCGGGTCAACGAATATGGTTTCATCGAGACGCCTTACAGGGAAGTGATCAACGGGCGCGTCACGAACAACATCAAATATATGAGCGCCCTCGAAGAGGAGCCATATTACATCGCCCAGGCAAATGCACCGGTCGATGAAGAAGGACGTTTCACGACGGACCTGGTCTCTGCGAGGAAGGGCGGCGGCTTCTTCTGGATAGACCCTGTGAGCATAGATCTCATGGACGTCTCCCCGAAGCAGCTCGTGAGCGTTTCCGCATCCCTTATCCCGTTTTTGGAGCACGATGACGCCAACCGCGCTCTCATGGGTTCGAACATGCAACGGCAGGCCGTGCCTCTCATCAAGACAGAGGCACCCCTGATCGGCACCGGCATGGAGCGTATCGTGGGAAGGGACTCGCGGGTCAGTATTGTCGCCAAGCACGACGGGGTGGTGGAAAACGTCGACGCAAACAGGATCATCCTCAAGTATGAGGAGACGAGAGACGGCGAGGAGCCTGTCACGAAAATCGATGTGTACAACCTCTTGAAGTTCAGGCGATCGAACCAGGATACCTGCATCAACCAGCGCGTGATCGTGGGGAAAGGGGATTACGTCAAGAAAGGGGAGGTCCTTGCTGACGGGCCTTCAACGGACAGGGGGGAACTGGCCCTGGGCAAGAACGTCGTCGTTGCCTTTATGCCCTGGAGAGGGTACAACTACGAGGATTCGGTCCTCATTAACGAGCGGCTCGTCGCTGAAGACGCCTTCACCTCCATTCATATCGAGGAACTGGAGTGCGTGGTGAGGGATACGAAGCTCGGCAAAGAAGAGGTCACCCGCGATATTCCGAATGTCGGCGACGAAGCGCTCAAAGACCTGGACGACAGCGGCATCATCCGCATAGGCGCGATGGTAAGGGCCGGGGACATCCTGGTAGGCAAGGTGACGCCAAAGGGAGAAACCCAGCTTACACCGGAGGAGAAACTGCTCCGTGCGATCTTCGGCGAGAAGGCCGGCGACGTAAAGGATACCTCACTCAGAATTCCCCACGGCATTGAGGGGATCGTCATCGACGTGAAGGTCCTTTCGAGAAGGGGCATTGACAAGGATGAGCGGTCGAGGCTCATCGAGGATATCGAGATATCGAACATCTTGAAGGACCAGGAAGACCAGATCAAGATCATTCTCGACTCCACGAGCGTTAAACTCCAGGATTTGCTCCTGGGAAAAACCGCTCCCAAAGAGATAAGAGATGGTAAGGGCAGGTCGATTGTCAGAAAGGGCGAAGCCTTCACGCGAGAGAAGATCAACGCCATCAACCCGGACAAGCTGCGGGAGGTAGATTTTGAGGACGAGGACCTCGAGACGAGGCTCGCCAAGATCGTCGACAGCAAAGAAAACCAGGTAGAGTTGATAAAACTGTACTACGAAGACAAGATAAACAAGATCAAAAAGGGTGACGAGCTGCCGCCGGGGGTCTTGAAGACGATCAAGGTATATGTGGCCATGAAGCGGAAGATCGCGGTAGGCGACAAAATTTCGGGACGGCATGGAAACAAGGGGATTGTCTCCGTGATCCTGCCTGAAGAGGATATGCCGTTTACCGAGGACGGGACTCCGGTCGACGTGGTCCTGAACCCCTTGGGCGTGCCGTCACGTATGAACGCGGGCCAGATACTTGAGACCCACCTTGGCTGGGCGTCCAAAGAGCTCGGCAAGGTAATCGGCAAGCTCATCGAGACGAATAACGCGTCCCTGGTCCGGAGTCGCATCAAAGAAATCTTCGGAGATGGGGACATGCAGGAATTCCTGGACAAACTGAGCGAGGACGAATTGATCGAGCTGGCAAACCAGCTCAAAGATGGTGTGCATATTGCAGTCCCTGTGTTCGATGGCGCAAAGGAGGCGGAGATCAGTGAGGCCTTCAAGATGGCGGGATTGCCCGAATCCAGGCAGATTACGCTGTACGACGGCAGGACGGGGGAGCCGTTCCACCACAAGGTGACGATCGGCAACATGTACCTCCTCAAGCTCCACCACCTTGTGGATGACAAGATACACGCCCGCTCCATTGGACCTTATTCGCTGGTGACCCAGCAGCCCCTCGGCGGGAAGGCACAGTTCGGCGGTCAGAGGCTGGGCGAGATGGAGGTGTGGGCGCTAGAGGCATATGGGGCTGCCTATTCCCTTCAGGAATTCCTGACAATCAAGTCGGACGACGTGAGCGGCAGGGTGAAGGCATACGAGTCGATCGTCAAAGGTGAAGACGTGCTGGAGCCGAGTCTCCCTGAATCGTTCAACGTGTTGGTGAAGGAGTTGCAAAGCCTGTGCATCAATGTCGATTTGATTAAAGAAGAAGAAGAATAAGGAGGTCGTTTTGGACGACTATTTTAAAATTTTCGATAAGCAGAAAGACCCGTTAAGTTATTCGGCGATGAAGATTTCTCTGGCTTCGCCGGAGCTCATCGAAAAGTGGTCATTTGGCGAAGTAAAGAAACCGGAGACCATCAATTACCGGACCTTCAAGCCGGAAAAGGACGGCCTGTTCTGCGCGAGGATTTTCGGTCCCGTGAAAGACTATGAATGTATTTGCGGCAAATACAAGAGGATGAAGCACCGTGGCATTATCTGCGAAAAGTGCGGGGTCGAGGTGATACAATCGAAGGTCCGCAGGGAGCGGATGGGTCATATTCGCCTCGCTTCCCCTATTGCCCACATCTGGTTTTTGAAAAGCATGCCGAGTAAGATCGGCACACTGCTGGAGCTGACCATCAAGGAAGTGGAGCGGGTGCTTTACTTCGAGATGTATATCGTGGTCGAGCCCGGTCCCTCCCAGTACAACTTCTGCGAGCTGATCACCGAGGAAAAGTACCTCGAGGCCAAGGAAAAGTTCGGGGACAAATTCCTGGGCGGCATAGGCGCTGAGGCGATGCGGGAATGCCTCAAGAGAATCGATGTGGAGCAGGTCGGGAAGGCCATCAGGGAAGAAATGAGAGAAACCGCGTCCGACGCCAAGAGGAAGAAACTTGCGAGGAGATTGAAGGTTGTCGACGCGTTCCGCATATCGGGGGTCAAGCCGGATTGGATGATTCTTGATATTATACCGGTCCTCCCACCCGAGCTTCGCCCTCTGGTGCCCCTTGACGGCGGCAGGTTTGCGACCTCCGATCTCAACGACCTGTACCGGAGGGTCATCAACAGGAATAACCGCTTGAAACGGCTGATGGAGCTGAATGCGCCGGAGATTATCATCAGAAACGAAAAAAGGATGCTCCAGGAGGCGGTCGACGCGCTCTTCGATAATTCAAAGCGCGGCCGGATCGTGACAGGAACGAGCAAAAGGCCGCTTAAGTCACTTTCCGACATGCTGCGGGGCAAGCAGGGCCGTTTCCGCCAGAACCTCCTCGGGAAGAGGGTGGACTATTCCGGAAGGTCGGTTATCGTGGTCGGTCCTGAGCTGAGGCTCCACGAATGCGGCCTTCCTAAATATATGGCCCTGGAGCTTTTTAAGCCCTTTGTGTATAACAGACTCATAAAGAAAGGCTTTGCCACGACCATAAAGAACGCAAAAAAGCTCGTGGAGAAGGAGCGTCCGGAAGTATGGGACATGCTCGAAGAGGTGATCAAGGAGCATCCCGTGCTCCTTAACAGGGCCCCTACCTTGCATAGGCTCGGCATCCAGGCCTTCGAGCCGCAGTTGATCGATGGCAAAGCTATCCAGTTGCACCCTCTCGTCTGTCCCGCTTATAACGCCGACTTCGACGGGGACCAGATGGCCGTGCACGTGCCTCTATCGATCGAGGCCCAGTCGGAAGCGCGCGTCCTCATGATGTCGACGAACAATATACTCTCCCCCGCGAGCGGCAAACCGATCATCGTGCCGACTCAGGATATCGTGCTTGGACTTTATTATCTCACCATAGACCGCAAGTACAGGATGGGAGAGGGATGGATATTTGCGGACCCCGAAGAGGCGAGGATCGCCTATGATGCCGGGGAGGTCGACCTTCACGCGCGGGTCAAGGTGAGGATGGACGGCACGCTGGTTGACACCACCCCCGGAAGGATTCAGTTGCGCGAGGTTATCCCGGACATGATCCCCTTTTCGGTTATAAACAGGGTCATGGACAAGAAGTCCATCGGACAGCTCGTCGACATATGCTACAGACAAGGCGGCGAAAAGGCAACGGTCATCCTCTCCGACAGGCTCAAAAGCATCGGCTTCCGCTTTGCCACGATAGGCGGCATCTCCATCTCCATCGACGACATGATTATCCCCACCAGGAAGGAAGAGCTGATTAACAAGGCCTATGAGGAGGTCAAAGTCGTTCAGAACCAGTATTCGGAAGGTTTGATCACCGATGGCGAGCGATACAATAAGGTCATCGACATCTGGGCGGATGTGACCGAGAGGATCGCCGACGAGCTTATGAGAGAGCTCGGGTCGGAAAAGATTACGGCGCCTGACGGCACGATAGAGTATCAGAACAGCCTCAACCCGATGTTCATCATGGCCCATTCAGGCGCAAGAGGCAACGCGCAGCAGATCAGGCAGCTCGCGGGCATGAGGGGCCTCATGGCGAAACCTTCCGGCGAGATCATAGAGACGCCGATCACGAGCAATTTTAGGGAAGGCCTCACCGTCCTTCAGTACTTTATCTCCACAAGCGGCGCCCGGAAAGGCCTTGCGGATACGGCGCTGAAGACAGCCAATTCGGGTTATCTCACCAGGAGGCTCGTCGACGTGGCCCACGACGTGGTCGTGGGGGAGACGGACTGCGGCACCTTCGACGGGATAGAAGTGACGTCCCTCATAGAAGGTGGCGAGGTGATCGAGCAGCTCGGGACGAGGATCCTCGGAAGGGTCTCCCTGGAAGACCTCCGGGACCCTGACGGTGGGATCATCGTCCACAGGAACGAGGAGATCAGGGAAGAGCACCTGCCGATGATTGACGAAGCAGGGTATGAGACGGTCAGGATCCGCTCAGTCCTCTCCTGTAGATCGAGAAGGGGTGTATGCGCCTTCTGCTACGGCAGGGACCTCGCACGCGGTCGGCTCGTGAGCATCGGCGAGGCCGTGGGCATCATCGCGGCCCAGTCCATCGGCGAGCCTGGAACACAGCTCACCATGAGGACGTTCCATATCGGTGGGGCCGCGTCGCGGCGGGTCGAGCAGTCGACACTCGAGGCCAGGAACGAAGGGTACGTGAAGCTCGTCAACGTGAAGATGATCCTCAATAAGGAAGGGCAGCCTGTAGTCATGAACAGGAACGGCGAAGTCCTCCTGGTGAATGAGGCGGGCCACGAGAGGGAGAAGTATCCGATCATCTACGGGGCCAAGCTCAAGGTTGCCGACGGGCAAAAGGTGAGCGAAGGACAGACCCTCGCCGAGTGGGACCCCTGGACCACACCTATACTCTCAGAAGTTTCGGGAAAGGTGAAGTTCGGCGACATCAGTGAAGGCGTCACCATGCAGGAGCGGGTCGACGAAGTCACCGGTCTCGCGTACAAGGTCATTATCGAGTCGCGGGATCCCGATCTGCGGCCTCGCATTTCCATCAAGGACGAGAAGGCAAGGACGATAATGATACCGGGCACGCAAAGCCCCGGCCGCTACATCCTGCCCATCGGCGCCCATATTGTCGTGAACGAAGGCGATGAAATCTTTGCCGGCGACACCGTGTCGAAGATGCCGAGGGAAACCACCAAAACAAAGGACATCACCGGCGGCTTGCCGAGGGTTGCGGAGCTCTTTGAGGCGCGCCGGCCAAAGGAAAGCGCGACCGTGACGGAGATATCCGGTCTTGTCTCATTCGGCAAGCTTCAGAAAGGAAAGAGGGAGATTATCGTGACGCCGGAACGCGGCGAATTCCGTAAATATACCATCCAGAGGGGGAAGCATATCATCGTGCACGAGGGTGATTACGTGCGGGCCGGAGAAGCGCTTATCGACGGTCCCGTCAATCCCCACGACGTGCTCCGGATCCTTGGCACAAAGGATCTCGCCCGTTATCTGGTCGATGAGATACAGGAAGTCTACCAGCTCCAAGGTGTGAAGATCAACGACAAGCATATCGAGATCATCGTGAGGCAGATGCTCAAGCGCGTGCGGATAAAAGAGGTGGGAGACACAAATTTCATCATAGACGAACCGGTCGAGTGGTGGGTGTTCGAGGAGGAAAACAGGCGTGTGATGGAAAAGGGAGGCACTCCTGCGACAGCGGAATCGCTCTTCCTCGGCATCACGAAGGCGTCTCTGATCACGGACAGCTTCATTTCAGCAGCGAGCTTCCAGGATACCACCAAGGTGCTCACCCAGGCAGCTATCGAGGGCCGGGTAGACTATCTGCGCGGACTCAAGGAGAACGTGATCATGGGCAGGATTATCCCCGCGGGCACCGGCTTCTCGAAGTACAGGAATTACGAAATGGGCGCCCTCGACAAAACGGAAGAGCCGGCGCAGGGGGAGCAGCCGCTACTGGAAGGCGCCACTCCGTAGCGCCCTGTTCGCAAGCCGGGCTTCCTCGGTTTTTGGAAAAAGCTCTATGACTCTTTTCAGAGAGGTCGTAGAGCTTTTTTTATCGCCGATGGCGGCGAAAGCCTCCGCCTGCCGGAACATGGCCCTTGCCGCCTTGTCGCTTTTCGGGAACCTGTCGATGACCTCCTGAAACTGGACTATCGCCTTCTCATAGATCTTCAGGTTCATATGGCTCTCGCCCATCCAATAATAGGCGTTGGGGGCGAGCGGCGCAGTGGGGTTCTGCTGCACGAACTGCATAAACAAGGGCACCGCATCGCTGTATGCCCCTTTCTGAAAGGCATCGAAGCCCTGCTTATAGAGGTCTTCAGGGGCGCCCTTTGCTTCGCCGCTTGGGTTGGCGGTCTCCTCTCTCGCCTTCTTCAGCTCTCTGAGCTGGACCTTCGTGTCTTCCCAGTAGGCACGGAGCTGAGATTCCAGCTCATCGAGCCTGCCGAGGATTACCTTGATTTTCTCGTCCCTGTTCTCGCTTGCCACCGAGAGATCGACCACCTGTTTTCGGAGGCCCGCATCGGGTGAGCCGACCGCCTTTTCCAGACGGGAGAGACGGGCGTCGGTCTTTTCCATGTAGCCCGTCTGCTCTGTGTAGACGGAGCTCACGTCCTGCTTGACCCGGCTCACTTCTCCGCTGGAAGCGCAGCCGAACAGAAAAAGGGCGATCAAAAGAAGCGGAAAAACTTTCATGCTTTGCCTCCTCATTTATTGGCTTGCAACATGGGCTCGCCTGTTCTTGGCCCAGGCTCAATTATCGGGGCTCAGCGCCCCCTCCATGAGCAAGCTCATGGAGGCTCCCCCCTCATAAAAAGGAAGAAGTATCAAATCATGGGCTTGCAACATGGGCTCGCCTGTTCTTGGCCCAGGCTTCTTCGGTATGACCCGGGTCGACCGGCGCCTCCTTCCCATAGGAGACCGTCCTTATCCTGCTCGCGCTCACTCCCGACTTTACAAAGTAGTCCTTTGCCGCCTCGGCCCTTTTCTGCCCCAGGGCGAGGTTGTACTCGGTCGTTCCCCTCTCGTCGCAATAGCCTTCGATAGTCAGCTTTATTGCCTGGTTGGCCGTAAGCCATTCGGCCATCTTCTTCAAAATGGGCATATCGTCAGATCTAATGATGTAACTGTCGAAATCGAAGTAGATGTCCCGAAGATGCGCTGCGACCGCTTCCTGCGCAGCCGCCCTTCTCCTCTCCTGCTCCGCCCTCGACAATTCTTCCTCGGTAATCACACCTTCTTTCCCCTTTTGGCTGACGGCTCCTTCCGCTGGAGTTGGTCGCCCGCCCGTGCTCACGCCCGGTGGGATTCGCTCGGAAATAGGCACGGACGCCTGCTTTGACGCGCATCCGTAAAAAAGCAGGGTCATGGCAGCCAGACATAAGGGAACTACATAGTGCTTCATCTCCCCCTCCTCTCAATTATTGGGACACCCGCGCGCGGGTACCCGGTCGCCCCCTCCATGAGCAAAGCTCATGGAGCCTTCCCCTCAAAGAAAAGCAATTATTGGGGCTAGCGTCGCCCCCTCCATGAGCAAAGCTCATGGAGCCTTCCCCTCAAAGAAAAGCCTTAAGGCATAAATCTTGGCTGGGTCTCCTCGGCGCCGGTGAACTTCAGCTCCCTTTTATTCTCTCCGTTGAGCAGCATCAGCCGGATTGAGGCCGTTCTTCCCTGTTGGGAGGAATAAAGGATATACCTGCCGCACGGCGAAAAATGGGGCGAATCATTTACCCCCCCGTCGCTGAGCACCCGCGCGTTGGACCCGTCGGTTCTCATCACGCACACTTCGAGGGCGCCCTCGGTTTTCGATACGAAGGCAATGAGATCGCCCTTGGGCGAGAAAGCCGGAGACGTATTATAGTTGCCGAAATAGGACAGACGCTTTATGTCTCCTGACGCCATATCCTTTATAAAAATATTCGGGCCTCCATACATGTCGGAGACAAAGACCATTTTGCTGCCGTCGGGGCTGAAGGCCGGTGAACTGAGGATCCCTTCCTTCCGGAGCAGAGAGGTCCGTTCCTTCGTCTCCACGTTGACGGCGTAAATAGTCGAGAACTTTCCAAGGGTATGGGCATAGGCGATAGTCCTCCTGTCTATCCAGTTTGAACCGACCTTCATCCCTTCCTGCCTGTCCACGTAGACTTCTCTGTGTGTTGCAAGGTCGACGACGTAGAGATTCGGCCTGCCCTCCTTGTAAGAGGTAAAGCTCAGATATTTTCCGTCGGGCGACACCGAAGGCGAGACGATAATCTGTTTCTGGTCCGTAAGCTTCCCCAACCCCATGCCGTCAAGGTCGGCCACGTACACGTCTCTATGGCGTCTATCCCCCGCCACGAAGAGGATTCGCGAGCTCATGATGCCCTTCTCCCCCGTCACCGTCAATATGATCTCATCGGCGAGCCGGTGAACGACCCTCCTCCATTCCGGCGGCGCGGCCCGGTATCTCTTCGCAAAGAGGAGGGTGCCGTCGTTCGCGTCATACAGGTACGCCTCCAGGGAAAAGCCATCCCCCTGCTCCTGCACGACGGCCTTGCACAAAAGTTCCACACCCAGGGCGTGCCATTGGTCGAACCTGATGCTCTTCCTGTCTACACCTTCACTCAGAAGGGCATTATCCATGAGGGAGCGCGGCGCGACAATGAAGAAACCCGACATGTCGAGGTCCTGACCGAGAAGGTCGCTTATTTCCGGTCTCGGTTTTTCAGCGCTTGCGAATGGCGGCGCCGCAATGCTGATTTTCTTGTATGATTGTCCGTATACATCGAGATAGACCTTCGCCTCGGCAGCCCCTGCAAAAAAGATCAAGGCGATCGGCAAAATAACCCATGTAAACCTGCTCATGCTGTCTCCGTTCATCGACGATTTTGAGCAAAGCCCTGCTTCCGCAACTCTTCCACATCTTACCCTGAAGCGGTTTGAAAGGTCAAGGAACGCAGATGCCGTACGGTCCGGCGCATAGACAGTTTCCACACGGACCGGCCGATCGCGCATGAAAACCGGCGGAGGGGATTGAAAAATAGTATAATAGCTAGCAATTACTGGAATAGACTGCGGGGGTAGATGAAAGAACGAGAAAACCCGAAAGAGGAGCTGAGGCCCGATCCCGATGCCCTCCTGAAAGAGATCGGCCGTGAGGAGGCGAAGAGGGGGAGGCTGAAGATATTCCTCGGCTATGCGCCGGGCGTGGGCAAGACGTATGCGATGCTGCAGGAGGCCCATGTGCTGCAAGAACGGGGAGAAGACGTGGTGGTGGGTATCGTGGAGACCCACCGCAGGGCTGAAACGGACGCTCTCCTCGCGCGATTGGAGATGGTTCCCCGGAGGCTCGTCGATTACGAAGGCATGGCGCTGCAGGAATTTGATATAGACGCGGTGCTTCGCAGGAAACCGGCTGTCGTGCTTGTGGATGAGCTTGCCCATACGAACGCCCCCGGCAGCCGCCATCCCAAAAGATACCAGGACGTGGAGGACCTGATAGAAAAAGGGGTTGACGTGTATACGACGGTCAACATACAGCACTTCGAGAGCCAGGTAGACGTGGTGGCGCAGATTACGGGCATCCATGTGCAGGAGACGGTGCCTGACAGCATCCTTGAGGAGGCGGACGAAGTCCAGGTGATCGATATCCCCCTTGAGGAGCTGACCCAGCGGCTGAAAGAGGGGAAGGTCTATGTCCCCGACCGGGCCCGCCAGGCCATGGAAAATTTTTTCCAACGGGGAAATCTTGTCGCCCTCCGCGAGCTCACGCTGACGCTCGCCGCGAGGAAGATGGGCACGGAGCTCCTCAACTATATGAGGGCGAAGGCGATCGCGGGTCCATGGCCCGCGGGCGACCAGGTGATGGTCTGCGTTGCGGCGAGTCCTTACGCGCCACAACTGCTGAGAAAAGCATATACGATCGCGAAGGCTGCCAACGCGGAATGGTATGCCGTCTACGTGTCTCCTCCAACTCTCAGGGAATTGTCCGACAGAGAAAAGCTCTACCTGTCGGAGGCGCTTAACCTCGCCGAAGAGCTGGGCGCAAAAGTGGCCACCCTGCAGGGGACCGATGTCGCGGGGGAAATTCTGAGATTCGCCCGGGAGAATAACATCACTCGCATAGTTGTCGGCAAGCCCCTTCGTTCAAGGCTCAGCGAATTCTTCAAGGATTCGCCGGTCTATCGACTGCTCCGCGCCCCGGCCCAATTCGAGCTGCATCTCGTCAGCCCCTTGAAGGAGAAGGAACGGGCAGCCGTAAAACTCCCGAGAAAGGTGAGCTTCGATCCGGCGTCCTACCTCATCACCGTCGGGCTGGTTGCCCTTATCACCCTTATAAACTTCTTCCTCCAGAAAGTTGTCGAGCCCGCATCCCTTGTCTTCATCTATCTTATCGTTACCATCGGCGCAGCCCTGCGCTTCGGTACGGGTCTTTCGCTCTTCGCTTCCATCTTGAGCCTGCTCACCTTCGATTTCTTGTTTGTCGAGCCCCGCTACACTTTCACGATGCACCGCGCCAATGATGTCATAAACGCCATTGTCTTCTTCCTCACCTCGCTGGTTGTCGGCCAGCTTGTCAAGGTAACGAAGCGGCAGAATTTTGCTCTTAACCTCCGCCTGCAGCGGGTGGCGCTCATAGAGCAGATGAGCAAAGAATTTCTCATGCTCCCGCCCGTGGAGCAGTTGATAGGCGGATTCGCTCAGAATGCCGACGAATGGAAAAGCGTCCTGCCTTTGCTGCGTACCACGGTGCTCGACGACGTAAGCCATATTGTAACCAAATACGTCGTCAAGGTGGTAGACGCGCCTTTTTTCGTGCTCTTTACCGGCCAGGACGGCAGGCTCCGGGTATGGGCAAAGAGCAGGAATGAGACGGAGCTTGACCCGCATGAAATGACCGTGGCGGAATGGAGCATGATAAACGGGCGGATGGCGGGGGCCGGGACCGAGACGCTCGCCAATGCGAAGACCTGCTTTTTGCCCATGAAATCGGGAGACGACGTCGTCGGCCTCATAGGCGTCCGCTATGAGTTCAAGAACCTGCTCGCGGACCAGCGACGCCTCCTGGGGGCAATCGCCAGCCTGTCGGCGCTGGGGGCACTACGCTGGGCAAAGGTGTAAAAGGTGTAAGAACGGCCGGGTTAATTTCGCGCCATGCGCCTGTATCGAGGGGCCGCGCGTCCTCGACGTACGAAAGAGTACGCCTCCGGGCGGCGGCCCCTCGATTTCGGCACCTTGCATCAAAATTTCCTCCGGCCGGAAAAGCAGATACAACCACAACACCTGCGAGGCTTCGAATCACCGGCCGGGGAGATTGTGAAGATTCGTCTCGTAGTAAGCAAGGCACAGTGGAGTGACACGGCTTAAGCAGGCGACACGAGGATTAGGAAGACTGATTATACCCCTTCCAGCAAGTTCTATAAACTTCCTATCTATTTGAAATTATTCTACTATCACCACCTTGCACCTGTCAACATCTTCTGCCTGATTCTGCCTTTTTCGGTATTTTTCTTGGCACGATTACACCAGCATTACACCAATAATTGTATCAAATAATGTACATTAGTTCCCACCTACCAGTCGCTTTGAACTCACGTGACCTCCTTCCTGTAGTCGAGTGCCTCAACCCTTGCTCACCTGTAAGGCATTTGGAGCGGTAATCGTTGCGGAAGGCTTACCCGATCGTCGATGGCTCGTGTCCCACCCTATTGCGTTGAGACTTGCTGAAGAAGGGAAGAATCGTCGTCCAGTCTTTGAAACAAGGCCACGGAGGATTATCGTCAACCCCTGAAATCCTGTTGCTCAAGCAAGGCCATGCAGAAGATTCTGGTGCGAGGCATAGCTGATCTGGGCTCACTTATTGAGTACCTTAGAAATGTCAGCTAAGATTTTTGCCTACAGGAGGTGAGCGGCTTTGGGAATATCCCCGTTAGCCAGCATAACCGTGGTGTTGCAGTGGGTGCAGCGGTGCTCTACGCCTGGATGGAGCTCCTCCAAAGATAGCCGAAAGGATTTCTTACACGCAGGACATGCAACCCGGTAGGTCATGGCCACTCTTTCTTACCCTCGTGGCGGTTGCGTACGCCGATACCGTCGACAAACCTACAGCAAACAAGTAGCCACCCCCTAAAGCGCTCTTACCAAAAACCGCAGGGAAGATCCAGGCGATCGACGGCGCGGCGGCATGACAAAAAAGGGGAGAACGAATCTCCCCCTTTTTGTCGTAAGCCTTGAATTCTTACTTGGCAGGAGCTGGCGCGGCAGCCGGAGCTTCCATCTTCGTCTCTTTCTTCGCCTTCTTCGCCTTCTTCTTCGTTACCTTCTTCTCCATCGCCGGCTTCTCCATCTTCTCAGGAGCGGGTGCGGCCGCCGGTGTCTGAGGTGCCGCTGCCGGCGCCTGGGCAAATCCAGTTGCGGCAAATGCAACCGCAATCACTACTGCAAACACGAATACCAGTACTTTCTTCATTTCTTTTACCTCCTTTTATTTTGTCTTCACCGGGTCATTAATGCATCGGATGTGCCACGCCGGTATCCCGGAAATAAGCGGCGCTCTGGTGCAAGGCCCTCGATGCGAAACGGATCGATGTCATTGTTTTTTCAAGGAAAGCTGTCCCTACTGAGGGAGGGTTACCAAGCTCGGTTGTGCGGTGATATACCCGAGGTGGTGGCGAATCAATCGGATTCTTCCGATAGTGTACTCAAGCCAGTCGGAGTAATCCGACTGGCAGGGCTCGTCCGCCTCTGCCGATACTCGCGAGATACTGCGCCATGGGTGCTGGCTCACTTCCTCTTCAAGAGCGGCACGTATTAAATGCTTCATATTACAAGCGGTAACTGTATGAAGTATTGAGAATAAAGAAGGGCCATCTCGAAAATGATGTCACCTTATAGGAACTTCTTAGATGCCGGCATACCACTCGTATCCCCGGTCTTCCCAGTAGCCACCTTTCCCACCGGCTATCCTGGAAAAATCTTCGACGATTTCAAGGCGCATGACATACTTCGCCATTTTGTAGCCAAGCTGCCGCTCCAATCGCAAGCGAAGCGGTGCGCCGTTCTTGATCGGCACCGGTTCGTCGTTCAGCTCATACGCGAGTATCGTCTGCGGGTGAAAAGCGTCTTCCAGGTCGATGCTCTCGTAATAGAGGGAGCCGCCGTCTTCTCCCATCGGGTCTGCGCAGTAGACAACCACATACCGGGCATCGGGCTTCGGATGTACTACTTCGAGCAGTGCGCTGAGGCGTGCCCCCTTCCACTTGCCTATTGCGCTCCACCCCTCGACGCAATCATGCCGTGTTATCTGGGTCCGGCTGGGAAGCCTTCGGATTTCGGCAAGCGTTAGAGTCACGGGCCTTTCGACCAGACCGCCTACCTCGAGGCGATAGTCCGTAAATCCTTTGGCTGCCAATGCCCTGTACGTTTGATTATTCGGCATTGCCGTGCCGTTGCTGCGGAACTGCGGCGACAGGTCGGTTGCCGGGAATTCCTGCGCCATCGCCTTTCGCGGCACGACCAGTCTCTGAATTTTATGCGTGGCCTTCTCACCTAGACCCAACACGCCGGGGAACCAGGTGGTTTCCGAAAGCTTATCGCAGCCGTTAAGCACCAATACGCTTGCCCCCGCAAGCAGGCGCGCCATGAGACCACGCCGGGTGAGCCTGTCGTCATTACTCATGATCCGCCTCCGATTCTACCCTGTAGTATCCTGTAATCATCGAGCGAAGGTTGTTCCAGAAGCCGCTGACGATTACCTCAAACACATGAACGATCACGAACAGCACCAGCGCCCAGGCGACAACGAAATGGATTGTCCTTACGGATTGCCGGCCGAAAAAGATATCCACCCAGCCGGGGTACACTGCGTCCAGCGCCGGCGACATACCCAGTCCCATCAGGATCATCAGGGGGAGAAGGAAAAAGATCACCCCCAGATAGGCGAATTTCTGGAGCACGTTGTAGTGCTTGGCCGCCTCGCCTGTGGGAAGCCGAAAGCGCAGATGATCGATAATCGATCCGCCTATTGAACGCCAATCCTGCCTGGTGGGAAGAAGATCATGATGCAAATGCCTGCTCACAATTGAGTAGGTCACAAAGGCGATGCCGTTTACCACTAGCAGCCAGGCGAAAAAAAAGTGCCATCGCCGCGCCATGGCAAGCCATGGCGAGTCGGGTATGGTAAGCCAGGACGGGAATTCACGTATGGTTAATTCTCCCTCCGGGCCTCCGGAGGCTCCCAGGAATCCCGTTGTATCGAAGTCGTGGCCCAAAATGCGGGTGACGCCGGTGATTTCTCCTTTATCGTTTTCCTGGCCCCGTATCTCCAATAAGGGGGGAACGCCGAGGTAAGACGACTTGCCCCAGTAGAGCGCCGGATGGGCACTGAGGATATTGAGACCGCTCATCAGGAGTACGGCAAGAAAAACAACATTGCTCCAGTGCATAATGCGCACCGGCAGCGGATGCCTGTAACACGGATATCCACGTGATCCGGCACGGCTGAAGTTTTTCAAAACTTTTATCATCCTGACCCACATCGTCTTGATTATTCGCCTCATCCGCAGTGCGGCAAGAACAACGGCATTGCCCCAGTGCTTAATGCGCACCCACAGCGAATGCCTGTAATACGGATATCCTCTGAAAATGGCGAGGCTAAAGTCTTTCAGACGTTTTCTCAGCCTGCCGTATATTGTCTTGTTCATTCGTCTCGCCATTATTTATCACTCTTAGGATCCAGTACCCGATTCTGATGCAGTATTGTTTCTTGATGATTTGAATTTAAGACAAGCGAATCCACTTTTCAGGGTCAAGTTCTCTTTTTCGGCGCCACCGCGTGAGGGCGCGCAAGTCCGTGCCCATTCTATGGCGACTGCCGACGAGCTTGACTTTTGTATCGATATCCGGTATCACACATTGAGTAGGCTGCATAGAATTTCAGGCCGCTCATGCATATCGGCGAGCACCGGTCGTCGGTTCTGCATGACACCACTGCGGAGTGAGACCGGATGACTGCTCCATCTGACCAGGCGCCTATCCTGATCATAGAAGACGACAAGAAGACTGCCTCCCTGATAGCCCTCTATCTCGAAAGGGAAGGGTTTCGCACGCTCGCTGCATACGATGGTGAGACTGCTCTGGAACTGGCGGCGGACCGCAAACCCATGTTCGTGGTGCTCGACCTGATGCTTCCCAGGGTGGACGGGTGGGAGGTCTGCCGGCGGCTGAGGAAGGCTTCGGACGTGCCGATTCTGATCCTGACCGCCAGGGACGAAGAGGTAGACCGCGTCTCGGGGCTCATCCTCGGCGCAGACGACTACGTGGTCAAGCCGTTCAGCCCTCGGGAACTGGTTGCGCGGGTGAAGGCGATTTTGCGACGGGCACAAAACCGGCCATCCACGGAAGCCAAGCCTGCGTTGAGCCACGGCGGTCTTATGCTGGACCCCGAGAAACGGAAAGTAACGCTGGACGGGCAACGGGTTGAGCTGACCCACCACGAATTCAACATACTGCATGCACTGATGGCGGCGCCGGGCAAGGTCTTTACCCGGGACGAACTGCTTTCCTGCCTCTATCCGAAACAGGAAGCAGTGGTTATCGACCGCGTTGTGGATGTCCACATCGGAAAGATCAGACAGAAGATCGAGAAAGACCCATCGAACCCCACACTTATCTTGACGGTCAGGGGATCCGGCTACCGGTTTGCTGACGAAGAGAGCGGGGAGCCTCATAGGGGGACTAGGCCTTGAGACAGAGCCTTCTGTGGAAGCTTCTCGGCGTCAACGTACTTGTCATTGCCTTCGTGATCAGCGTCGTGTGGCTCGCCATCGACTACCTCGCTGCCGGCTACTTCATGATCCTGATGGAAAAGTATCACATAGATCCTGCGGAGAGCCATCAGATGTTTGTCAGTGCTGTTCATCGGTATCTCATCTGGGCGAGCGTTGCGGCCTTTGTCTTCGCACTGACCCTGAGCGTGGTACTGATGAGGAGGCTACTCGGCCCGCTTACCAAAATGACCGGCACTGCGCAAAGGATCGCGGAGGGCGACTACACCGGTGAGGTACCGGTTGTTTCGCGCGATGAGGTTGGAAGACTTTCGGAGGCTTTTAACCGGATGTCGGCCAGCCTGCGACACACCGAGCAACTACGGAAGAAGATGGTGATCGACGTCGCCCACGAGCTGAGGACCCCCCTAACCAACATCAAGGGTTATCTCGAGGCGCTCGCGGACAATGTCCTGGCTCCTTCCCGGGAGACCCTTCTATTGTTGCAGGAGGAAACGCTTCGCCTGGCCAACCTGGTCGAGGATATCATGAGGCTGGCCAGAGCCGACGCAGCGCGGGCGGACCTTCACAGGGTCGAGATTGAGGCTCACAGCGCAATCACACAGTTGCTGGACTCGTTTCAGCACCGGCTCGACGCCAAGCGTATCGAGGTGAAGGTGGTTCCGTTGCAGCGCGACATCCGGCTGTCGGCCGATCCGGAGAAGCTCTCGCAGGTCATGACAAACCTGCTCCAGAATGCCTGCCTTTATACGCCTATGGGGGGCAGGCTCAAGATCTCGATCGAGCGGACGACGCCGGGAGAGGTCCTGTTCGTCTTCGCGAATACGCGAGGGGAACTGGAGGATAAGGACCTTCCCTTCATCTTCGAACGGTTCTATCGCGGTGAGAAGTCCCGTTCCCGCGAGTATGGAGGCGCGGGCATCGGTCTCGCCATCGTCAAGGAGCTGATCGAGGCGCATGGGGGCCACGTCGGTGCTGAATTGTCACAGGGTTATGTCCGCATATGGTTCTCGTTGCCCGCACCCTTGGGGTGAAGACAGGTCTTTACAAACTCTTTACATTCCCTTTGTACCCTCTTTAAGGTCAGGTGTTATATTTGATCATGTCGAGTCATCGACAAATGGAGCGCAACGGAGGTCGCGGTGGAGGATAGAGAACGGCAACGTGTGAGAAAACCGGCGCTGTTGACAGGACTGGGCGTCGTACTCTTGGGGCTTATATCGGGGTTGTACGCGTATGAATCTGTAAAGGAGAAGGATGTGAGCATGAAAAAAGGTATGCAGTGTGCGGCGGCGGATCGGATGGCCGTTTCCCCGCCCATAGATGCTTCCCGACCGGGAACGAGTGAAACCGCGACCTTCGCGCTTGGCTGATTCTGGGGTCCCGATGCCCAGTTTGGGAGCATCAAAGGCGTTATTCGCACGCGGGTCGGCTATACGGGAGGAACGAAAGCAAATCCTACGTATCATGGCCTGGGAGACCATTCGGAGAGCATCCAGATAGATTATGACCCGACGGTGATCTCATACGAGGAGCTGCTCAAGCACTTCTGGGAGGGGCACGATCCGAGCGTCCGTTCCTGGTCGACCCAATACAAGGCGGCGGTCTTCTATCACAACGATGCGCAGAGAAAAGTGGCCGAAGAGACGCGGGACAGGATCGAGGCCGCGCAGAAAATCAAGGTTCAGACAGAGATCCTGCCGCTTTCCCGGTTCTACGTTGCGGAGGCGTACCATCAGAAGTACGGCCTGCGCGGAAATAACGAGTTCATGCGGGAATTCCGGAGCATCTATCCCTCCGACGAGGCGCTTATGAACTCAACCGTGGCAGCCCGCGTGAACGGCTATCTGAGTGGCTTTGGCAGCTCTGCAGCGCTTCAAGAGGAGATCGGTAGTCTCGACCTCTCGCCGGGGGCGCAGCGCACACTCCTGGAGCTTGTGAAAAAGAACGGACGGTAGGTATATAGGAACCCTTACCTCGCAGAATCCTTATGATTGAAGGGAATCAAGGAGGCACAATCGGACTCCATATGCATACCCGTATGAAATTGAGCGTGGGCAGCGAGCTATAGTGAACTTACTCGAGTTCTTGATGCTTGTCACGGAGTCAGGCAGTGCATGCAGTAACGCGATGAGAAGGGAGGTGATGAAGAAACCATAGATCAGAGGAAGTACAAGTGGGGACATCAAAAGGGACGAGTGGTAAAAAAGAAATTTAGGAAGCATCCATGGGCGCTTTGTACCTGAAAACTCACAAAAGTGATAGGGGGGGTGAAATGAACAAGAAACTATGGGTAGCGGTATTGGCCGGAGCATTCCTGATGATCTTCACGGTTGGCACCTACGCAGAAAGCCCGCCGTGGGGAGATGCGGCCGGGGCCGTGTACACCATGACCAACGACGCCACCGGCAACGAAGTGGTTGTCTTTACCCGCGATGAGGACGGTATCCTGACAAAAGCAGGTTCAGTGGCGACGGGCGGTCCCGGTTTTGGCAGTGCGTTAGATCCACTGGGTTCCCAGGGGTCCCTCGCGCTGAGCCAGGACCACCGGTGGCTGCTGGCGGTAAATGCGGGAAGCAATGAGATTTCCGTCTTCAAAGTTCGGCCGGACGGACTGGATTTCGTGGACAAGGTTGGTTCAGGCGGAGCATTACCCGTGAGCGTGACCATTTTCCATGACCTCGTCTACGTCCTTAACGCCGGGGCGTCGCCCAACATCACCGGTTTCTACCTGAGCCACAAAGGTGAGTTGGTCCCGCTTAACCACTCCACCCGGTCGCTTGGCACGGGCGGGTTCGCCGAGGTGGGGTTTGATCCTTTCGGCGAAACACTCGTTGTGACGGACAAGGCCGACAACAAGATTCTTGTTTTCTCGCTGGACGATGAAGGATTGCCCTCCATGAATCCGGTAACGTCGACGTCGAATGGCAATACCCCGTTCGGGTTTATCTTCGACCAATGGGGACACTTACTCGTCGTCGAGGCAGGCAGCAACGCTGTTTCATCTTACAAGATACTTCACAACGACACCTTGCAGGTGATAAGTCCGTCGGTGGCCAATGGACAAGCGGCTGCCTGCTGGATAGCCGGAAATGAGCGTGGGTATGTCTTCACCGACAATCCGGGCAGCGGGACCATTTCCAATTACAAGCTCACGGATAAAAAAGGCGATCTTGTTCTCCTCAACGGAGCGGCCGGCTCCGGTAACAAACCGCTCGACGTGGCTATTGCCGCGGACGGTCGGTTCCTTTACGCTTTAGACCCCGCCGGTGGAGGTGTGGACATGTTCGAAATCCAACCGGACGGCACCTTGACCAACCTGGGGTCGGCGGCCGGAGGGCTCTCGATTTTTGCGCAGGGCATCGCTGCCCGCTGAATTGATTTGGTTCCTTAGTGCAGTCGGTTCGTCTTGATCAGAAGATTGGCGTGGTTGTGCACGGGGAAAGGAATGGAGGAAGCAACAATATAATCATAATCAGGAAAAGGAGTAACACATGAAAAAGGTATTGACGATCGCCCTAGCCGTATTGATCAGCGCCGCGTTCGTCACCGCGGTTTTTGCCCAGGCCCCTGCAGAGAAGCCGGCGTCTGAGAAGATGATGATGGAGAAGAAAGAGATGAAGCCTCAGACGATGAAATTCTCAGGCGAGGTCACCAACATGGATATGGCGATGAAGATGATGACCGTGAAGGGGAAAAAGGGTGATATGTCCTTCGACGTCTCCGGAGCAAAGATGAAGGGAGAGATGAAGGCCGGCGACAAAGTGAGCGTGAAGTATATGGAAAAAGATGGCAAGATGATGGCGACCTCCGTCATGATGGCCGGCGGCAAGATGATGAAGAAGAAAGAGATGCAGAAGGAAATGAAGATGGAGGAGCCGGCGCCCGCTCCTGCCAAGTGAGAATATCAGCCGTTGCACCGGGGGGGACAATGTTCTCCCCGGTTTCACCAAACCCTGGTGATCTATCGTGATCCGCCCGGCCCTCCCGCACATGAGGGGAGAGTAGAATAAGTCAAAGGTGATGACCATGAAGCATCGAATAGCCAGCTATTTGAGCCTTAGCGCCATGATTTTCTTGACTATTTGTTCAGGATACACGGTTTCCTTTTCGAGAGAAAGTGCGGTATCCAAGGCGGTCTTTTGTGTTCAATGATTTGACGTTGGCAAGGACTGTCACGGGGTCAGCCCTTGACTGAGGACAGGAATCTTATAAAAGCCCTATAATATCGCTACCTTTGTCTTCTTCGGCATAGGTGATCCATTCCCTCACTTTTTCGAGTATTGACGAATCAGGCGGCTTCATACAGCACCCTGCCTTCTCTTGAAGCGGGCCGGGCTATCGTACCGGGAATCTCTTTGTCGCGCTCATATTCCTCAGGGGTGAGAATTACTATATCTCTGGCAATCGGCAGACCCCTCAGCGCCCTGTCCATGGCCACCATCAATTGACGACGGTCGCCTTCAAAACGAGATATGATCAGAAGGTCTACATCGCTTCTCTCGTCGGCTGTATGGCAGGCCTGTGATCCGAAGAGGATGATCCGTTGCGGGTGAAAACGGGAAACCAGCCGCTCTGTGGCTTCTTTCAGAATATCCACGTTCACCATCTACGCCTCTACGATCTTAAGGCTTTCGATCCCCGGTCGTCTGCCGCCTCACCGTCTGCGACAGCCACCCCTGCTTACCCTATTCTACTCCTTTACGATTAGTGAAATCAAAGAGAATCAACAAGGAAGGCATATGGGGTCAGGTCTTTCATTGTAGCATGTTCTGCTGTTCAGCCCGGATAATTCGGCTGCCTGTGTTGGCACCGAGGAAAAAGATACCAATTATTAGGGACTACCGGCTGGGTGTGAAGGCCCCGCCGGAGCTCTCGCGCCGGCGGGGCCGGTGCGCTACCCGGCAATAGCCGGCAATCGTCGGGAAAACCTGCGGCTCGGGCTGAGCGATCCCCAGACCGAGTATAATGGGCATCAGTACCCCTGCGAATGCCTGAAGCTTCTCCGGCGATTCCCATACGTCGATGGCAAGCACGCCGTCCGGCTTCTCGGAGGCGATGTGGAACATACGGCCCACCGGAGCGGCCCCCTTGGCCTGGAGGGCCTGAATGATCTGCTCGTACTTGTCCCTCTTGATCCCCTTGAATTCAATTACCACCGTTATTGGGTAGTGACTCAGTTTGAAAAATAAGTTTTGGGGGCTGCTCAATTCCCCGAGGATGGAGTTTAAGGAACTTGTTGACAACCGTGCCTAACTTTAGACCAATCCTTTTTTTCTAATCCGTTATTCTGTGTATGAATTGTAATTTGCCCATCCTTCACAATTTCCCATAGTCGATAATGTACAACGTATTTCTGGTTATTTGCCGTACTGATAAAAATCTCTAAGGGTACCCATGCTTCCCCATTGTTGCCTAAGTGCGACAATATCAATTCTTTTGTATTGTCTGTCGCATAATATGAATAGTCTTGAGGAGTTATACTCACGGGGGGATCATTCATATCTGGTGCCATATCACCATACTTATTTCCCCAAAGCATGATAACGGTTTTGCCACGATTCCATACTTGAAACTGATTATTAACATGAACCAAATTAATCATTGGTGCGTAGTTCAACGCTAGTTCTTCTTTGCTCAAATAGCGCTGATTTTCTATTTGACTCACCATTTTGTCATTTTGCCCCTTTAGCCCGTCTATAGACGTTTTTAGACTTTTAATTTCGCCTGCGTGCGCTCGTCGTTCCCGATCTTGTTGAATGCCGGTCCCTACGCTTCCTGCTATTCCCAGAAATATGATTAAGCACCATATCCCTTTATGAGACCGCTGTTTACTGAGCTTTATGCCCATAGCGGCCCCCAATACGGTAAGAGCGAATGGTGCGACAACAACGAGAATATCAAGGCAATAAGATGCACAAAAGCCTCATAATGCGACGAGGCCAAATGGTAGACGACGCATTACTTGCTACTTATGACGCTGATCATTGGAATAGTATAAACCCGGATCAAGAGCCGATCATTATTCCACTAGATTTTACGGAAGATGTTGAGTGGCGCAAAAACGGCCTTGCGGGAGAAAAAGAAGCGGCTATTTAGTTTCAGTTTTCTTCCATCTCGCTAAAGCGGCCATTCGGGCAATCTCCTTGCGCTTCTGCTCGGTGAGGCTTTTTGCCCGTGCATTACCGCCCTTCCGTCCGCCCTCACGGGCATACTGCTTGTTGTCGGTAGTATCTTCTTCTATCTCGCCCGTGGCGATCTTCGCAACCGCTATGGCATTTCCGATCACGTCGGCGGGTCTCTTCTGTCCTTGCGGGCCTTTGGGCATGCTATAAGTTTAGCACGGCCTTTCTGTTTTGTCCATCTAGTCAAGGCAAAAAGTAGACTTACCGGAGAAGGCGGTTAGGGCTTCGATTGTGCAGGATCGCAGAACAAAAGGGTTATCTTAAAGGACAGTCTGGAAACCGTAACGTCGTCGTAATCGGTCGGCGATAACGGGCGATGTGGATACCAGGGCAATGATTCTTTCGAGCATTTCCGTTCCAATATTACCTATATGAATATCCGGCTTTGCCTTTAAATCTCTTCTAAGCCAGTCAAAGTTCGCCTCTATGATTCTGGAACAATCAATGTGAGAGGCGCCTTCTAGAAATGGGTAGGCGTCTGTTGTAATTCCAATCTGCCAATCAGCAAGTGCTGGAAACGGGGCGGGTTCCCTATTGATAAACACATAACTCAAGGAGTTGAGCAAAGGAACAATAGATACGACGATAAATATCTTAACTTTAGGAGGAGTAGTGGTTGTAACGAATTGGCGAACAACATTACCAAGCTGGGGCAACCGGCACTTTCCTTCCTACCCGACATGCTACTGTATTCTGCTAGTTTCTTGTATATATACAAGTACTCTTTCGTCTGCACCGCCTACTTTCGCGATGTCTTTTGGGGATATTTCACTATTTCTGTTACCATCTGCATTATCATAAGCTTTATCGTGAGATTTTCTTTTTAACTGGGTATAAGAAAGACCCTGGTTTTCTCTTAAGGATTCATTGATGCATTCAATGTCAGAACGAGACAGTTCTTCCATATTTGGCTCTATCTTCGGAACCACTATATACTTTCCCCTTACCTCGAAAAACTCAGCATACTTACCCGGCACGCAGAGCTTAGAATCTCCCCGGACAGCTTTTGCTATATCATATATTTGACTCGGAACTGGCCCATCCGCCATCGCGATATAGAAATCTTTTGTTATCGATCTCCCGTACCTCACCATATGCTTCATATCGGCAAAGTACATTATTTTAAAGATTTTATGTAGGTCCGACTTAAATCGTCCTGCCAGAAGAGCGCGGGAAATGTAGAGAAGGGCAGATAGAGCTTTGTCCTCTTCAAACTTAAATCTAAACACATTATTAAACTGGCACACTACCGTAACTTTTGTCAAGTACGCATTTTCTATGCCATACCCCTCACCTCCCAAAGTCAAACTGAGACACTACCGAGAATGTGCAGAGACTTCGTATTCCCGATTGATAATGGCGCAATGCAACAAAAACCTTCATCGGTTCTCTTTCACGAAGCTATGTGACGAATCACGGGGCTTCTCTCAATCGCCCTCCGGTCCCTCGTCAGTCGGTCCTGCTTCACCTGTCCCGGCTACCCCATCCCTCATCTCACGGCCTCAGCCTCTCCGGTCATCCTCACAAAGGCTACCTCGCCGAGCAGGGAGGTACGGAACTTTCCACCCTTCTTCTCGACCAGGGTGAGGTCCTGGCTGTAAGGGTCGGATCCCACGGGCATGATCAGCCTGCCGCCCTCGGAGAGCTGGTCGAGGAGTGGCTCGGGAATTTTTCCGGCCGAGGCGGTGACCACGATGGCGTCGAAGGGTGCGTGCTCGGGCAAGCCCCGGTAGCCGTCGGCGACCAGGACGTGCACGTTGCCGTACCCGAGGCGGTCGAGACGGTCCTTGGCCTTCTTTGCAAGGCCTTCCTTGATCTCGACCGTGTAGACATCGCGAGCGATTTCTGCAAGAACTGCTGCCTGGTAGCCGGAGCCGGTTCCCACTTCCAGCACCCGCTCACCCCCTTTGAGGCCGATGGCTTGGGTCATGAGGGCGACCGTGAGGGGCTGACTGATCGTCTGGCCGTCGCCGATGGGGAGGGCCGTGTTCTCGTAGGCGCTACTGACGTAAGGCGCCTCGACAAAGATCTCGCGGGGGACCTTTCCCATGGCGGCGAGCACCTTTGCGTTGGTAATACCCTGTCCCGCGAGAAACGCTACGAGCTCCTCCCTCTGTTCTGCCGGGGACCGGGACTGCGGGAAAAGGTGGGAGACGCTGCAAAGGCAGAAGAACAGGAAGACCGCGATTGCGCCAATCCGTATTCTCATAAAAGGGAGCAGTTTGGGGACGTTGTGTCTCAACGTTCCTAAATGGGGGGACTTGGGGTCACCCATTAGAGGGACCGCCAGAGGGTCGTAGTCATTTTGTCAACTTCATGATGGTCGCGGCCGGTCCTGCGCATCTATCCCCAGCCGCTCCCTTTCTCCTGAAAATAGACCTACCCCCATTGCGTAGTGACGGAGCTTCCTGCCTTTTCCCCCGCCATGTGAAACAGCCGGTCCGGATTGACAACTTTCCCCTGCGTGCTCCGTGCCGAGAAGGGAACGGGGAAATAGCTCTGCCCCTTTACTCTTAGGCTGCTTTTTCAAGGAGCTTGTTCCTGGTGAGTATTGAAAGCCTGACAGGAGCGAAGAAAGTTGACGGATAGAGATAATCTTCTCCGGACTCGTCAATAATTCTGACTTGATCGTGGCGCTCAGCCTCCTTGTCTGGAAGCTTTTCATACAACTTCCTTATCTCCAGGGATGCTTCATACCCCTCATTGTGGACGCAAAGCAAAAACTTATGTTTCGTCATTGATCACCCCAAGTATTTCTTGATTTTCATTTCTTTTCTTCCCTTGCCGTGTCCTTCGTACCAGTGGAGTTCCGCAAGCTTTTCAGTTCCGTCCGCTAGTCTAATTTTAGCAATTCCCTTCCGTTTTCTCCAGGTCGTTTTCCCATAGATGCGATTAAGCCTACGCAATTCACGAATAGCGCGACCCGAGCAAATAGTCTCAATCCACAGGATATCACCGAGGACTTCGAAGTTCACATTCTCATCCGACTATTCCGACTGCCGATCCCATGACCACCCCCGTGCGCGTGGGCGCTAGGGACGTGTGGAGCGCTAGGGGCATCCTATAACGTGGAGGGTGGGTACGTTATTTCATCCTGTACATTCTCATTCACCGGATCAGCGTGTCAGCCATTCCGGCTGCCATGTCATTGTCCTCAATTATCCAAGAAATGCCGTAAGATTACAACAACTATTTCAGGCTTTCCGTGAGAAAGACTGTATCGATGCACACCCGAAGAAAAACGCTCTTCCAGGAAATACTGCTTGACGGCTCCCCGCCGCGTATCGTCATTTTTTTGGGAAAACCGCCCCAGGTGCTTTTTGTCACTTCTGGTTGTCATGCCCCCTTGTCACTTCTGGTTGTCACCCCTCCTTGTCACTTTGACAGGACGCGGGAAAAATAGGAAAATCTTAAGAGTCCGGGCAGTCATTTTGAGAGGCCTCAGAGAGATGACATAGCCTCGCCCGTTTGAGCCGGCATCAGAGGTACCCTAAGCCGGCGTCGCTCTTTGACAATTGAACCTCGACCCGCGCCCTTCGGGGCACAGGCGGGTGCGACCCGGCCGTCAGGACGGCCGCGTCCGCTCGCTACCCGACCAACCGCTTTCGCGTCCGGCCGGCTTCATCGATGGGGGGCGCCCGCAGTCGAGAAGCTGTGAGATAATCAGGCGGTGTCGTTTCCCGTCATTCCGGGGGCGAAAGCCGCAATCCAGGAATGTCAGCCAACTACAGACAGTCTGGACCCCGGTTTTCACCGGGGTGACGACTAAAATGGATTTTTC
>JBEKHB010000046.1:0-31675 GCA_050012495.1 Syntrophorhabdales bacterium | reverse complement strand
AAGGTAAAGATCATGATCGGAGGCGGCCAGATCGATGATCAGGTGAAGACATTTACCGGAGCGGACGCCTACGGGAAGGATGCTATGGAGGCGGTTCAGTTAGCCAAAGGCTGGATAGGAGGATAATGCCATGGAGAAGACGCCGGCGGAAAAGAGAGAGGCAAGATTCGAGACGTGGAGCGCTGCCGAGGGTGTTCAGTTCGAGAGCCCTGAAGCAAAAGCCTCCTACAATGCAGCAGTCGCGCGATTCAGGGACGTCGTTCTCGTGGAGAAGACACCCGACAGGGTACCCGTATTTCCTTTAGGAACGTTCATGGTTCCGCAGTTGTACGGCGTCACGCCCTTTGAGGCGATGTACGACACCGAAAAAATGCTCGCTGCTCAACTGAGCTTTCTCAGGGATTACAAGCCTGACTATTACACCACACCCGCGCTCATCGGCTGCGGCAAAGTTTTCGACATTCTCGACTATAAGCAGTACAGGCTGCCCGGCCATGGCATCGCGAAGACATCCGTCTACCAATACGTGGAAGGTGAATATATGCTGGCGGATGAGTACCCCGCCCTTATCCAGGACCCGTCGGATTTCTGGATCAGAACTCTCATGCCCCGCGGGTATGGAGCGCTCGATCCCTTGAAGATGATTGCCCCTTTTACCGACATGTGGGAAGTAGTTCTCGTCTCCGCCCAGATGATCCCCTTCGGCATTCCTCCCGTTCAGAGCGCCTTAAAAGCGCTATTGGACGCGGGAACCGAAGCAATGACATGGATACAGAAAGTAATGGGCTATGAGATGCAAGCCAGGGGTATGGGTTTTCCCGGTGCTTTCGGAGGCGCCACAAAAGCCCCCTTTGATATTCTCTCGGATACGCTGAGAGGCACGCGGGCCGCGATGCTGGATATGTACCGCCAGCCGGACATGGTTTTGAAAGCCGTGGAAAGGATCACGCCCCTTGCCATCAGCCAGGGCGTGAGAGGTGCAACCATGGCCGGTTGTCCCGTCGTGTTTATCCCCCTCCACAAGGGCGCGGACGGGTTCATGTCCGACGCACAGTTCAAGAAGTTCTACTGGCCCTCCCTTAAAGCGGTCATCCTCGGACTGGCAGCCGAGGGGTGCGTGCCCTTCTGCTTCTGTGAGGGATCCTACAATACGCGGCTTGAGTACCTGAAAGAGCTTCCCAAAGCCTCCTGCATGTGGATATTCGACCGGACTGACATGGCCAGGGCGAAGGAGGCAATCGGGGACACAATCTGCATCGGCGGGAATGTTCCGTCGGGACTGCTACTCGCAGGCACACCTGAGCAGGTCAAGGCGTATTGCAAGGAAGTCATCGACATAGCAGGAAAGGGCGGTGGGTATTTCATGTGCACGGGGACCGCCATGGATGAAGGCAAGGCAGAGACCATCCACGCAATGATCGATGCCACCAAAGAATATGGCGTGTACAGATAGGCTTGTGGGGATGGGAGATCCGGCAAACAAATAGCCCGAAGGAAAGAAATGGGAAATCAGCACAGATCGACCCGTGACAGCGCCCTGCAATCGGTCAGCGACTATCGAGCGGTTTTCGACGCAATCTATGATGCGATTCTTATCGTCGACCTCGAGAGCAACAGCATCATCGACGTGAACGAAAAGATGTGCGACATGTACGGTTATGCCCCCGATGAAGCGATTGGCATGAAATGGGGCGACTTAGGGGTGGGCTTCTCTCCTTACGGCCCTGAGGATGCGAATTGCTGGGCCTTGAAAGCCGCAAAGGAAGGCCCTCAACACTTTGAGTGGCTGACAAAGGACAAGTTACACAGGCGATTCTGGGTAGACGTAAACCTGAAAGCTGCCGCTGTAGGAGGAAAAACAGTTGTGCTTGCCGTTGTCCGTGATATAACGGAGCGCAAGCAGGTTGAACAGGAACTCCACGCCATCAGGGACTACTTGAAAACAGTCTTCAATAAGATACACGATGCCCTTTTTGTCCATGACCTCACCGGAAAAGTGATCGATGTAAATGAAAAGATGCTTGAGATGTATAGATGTACACGCGAGGAGGCAATAGGGCTTTCTATTATCCCTGATTACTCGGCTTTTGACCATCCTCTGTTGGATTACCAGCCTGCTGTTTGGAAAAAAGCAATGGCCGGTGAAGATCAGTTGTTCGAGTGGAAAGCAAGGCGGCCTGGTGACGGTTCCATATTTGATGTGGAGGTAAGCTTAACTAAACTCTCGTTGCCTCACGGGGACTTTATCCTCGCAAGCACCAGGGATATCACGGACCGCAAGATAGTCGAGAATGAGCTTCATTTAACAAAAGATTATTTGAAAACAGTCTTCAATAAGATACACGATGCCATCTTCGTCCATGACCTCAACGGAAAAGTGATCGATGTAAATGAAAAGATGCTTGAGATGTATAGATGTACCCGTGAGGAGGCGATAGGCTCTCATGTCCACTCTGACTTCTCCAAGTCTGGCAAAGGACTGTCGGATTACCACCGAGAAGTTCTCTGGAAAAAAGTGATGGCCGGTGAAGATCAGTTGTTTGAATGGAAAGCAGGCCGCCCCAGTGACGGTTCCACATTTGACGTAGAGGTATGCTTAACTAAACTCTCGTTGCCTTCCGGTGACTTTATTCTCGCAAGCTGCAGGGATATTACTCAACGTAAGGCTATTGAAGAACTGTTGATAAAGGAAAAGGAAGTCTTCTTTTCCGTGATGAACGACAATCCTCATGGCATTGCTTTGTTCGATAAAAACGCGAGCTTCGTTTACTTTAATCCTGAATTTACCGCCATCACAGGGTATACCCTTGAAGACATCCCCACCGGCCGGGAGTGGGTCCGGAGGGCTTACCCCGATCCCGAGTACAGAGCGAGGGTGCTTGAATTCTGGCGAAGCGACAGGTTGCCGGAAGGCAGAGGCAAAGATGTGGAGTGGAGGATAGCTTGCAAGAACGGGCAGTATAAGGACGTCGAGTTCCGGATAACATACCTGGGGGATAAGAGTCTGGTTGTGCTGACCGACACCACGGCACGCAACCGGGCAGAGAAAGAACTGCGGGCGGAAAAACAAAAATTCCAGGTTTTGTCTGAAAGCTCCCCTATGGGCATGCTGATGGTGGGAGCAGATGATCGCGTTAACTACGTAAACCCAAAATTCAAAGAGCTGTTCGGTTATGATCTCGTCGACATACCAAATCTTAAAAGTTGGTTTATGCGAGCATATCCGGAGCCGTCATACCGGCGCCGGGCCATATCAAGAAGATTGTATGAGTTGAATTCCGTGAGACCCGGTGAAGGAAAACCCTTTGTGAGGAGGGTGACTTGCGGGGACGGCGCGCAGAAGTATATCAATTTCATCCCTGTGAGGCTGGAAGCCGGAGAGGTACTCCTGACCTGTGAAGATATTACAAAAAGCAAGGAAGCAAAAGACAAGATTAGAGAACGAAATCTGGAGTTGGAGGTTCTCAATGACATAATCGGATCGGTGAGTGGTTCGCTCCATCTGCCCGACGTAGTTGAAACCCTAAAGAAAATGTTTGTAGGAAAACTGAAGATTCCTGCAGGGGGCATTTTCTTTTACGCGGAACACGGCAACAGTCTAAACATGGAAATATGCTGGGGCATACCCGACGCCACGAAGGCCGATTTTGAGACTTTCGCGGCGACCAGATACAACTCAGGAACCATCGCTGATGAAAATGAAGTAACTCTTGCGCGGGCTCATCCGCATTTCCAGCCATCAGACGATCTGTTTGTACGCAGATTTCTCAACGACCGGCGTAAATATCTCTGTGCCAGATTTTCTGCCAAGGGTGAGATTCAGGGTATGATACTGCTCATTGATAAGGCGACCGGTACACTCCGTGACGATCAGATCCCTTTCTTCAAGACCATGGTGCAACATATCGGGGTTGCCGTACAGAATGCTCGCCTTTTCAGTCAGGTGCGTCAGTCGCATAAAGAGATGAAGGCGCTTTCTCTCCGCTTGGTGCGTGTGCAGGAGGCCGAGCTTCGACACGTTGCCCGCGAGCTTCATGATGAGATCGGTCAGTTGCTCACCGTACTCAGGCTGGCCCTGGAGATGGCTTTGCAGTCTCCGGGAGATCAGACGGCGCATTTGTTGGAAGCTAAATCGCATGCAAACACCCTCACGAGCCTGGTTCGTGAGCTATCTCGTAACCTTCGCCCGTCGATGCTTGATAATTTAGGCATTCTTCCCACGCTTCCGTGGCTGTTCGCGCGTTTTTCAACCCAGACTAGTATCCAGGTTGTCTTCGAACATTCAGGAATCGACAGCAAGCGTTTTTCCCGTGAAGTGGAAACGGCTGTGTACAGGGTAGCTCAGGAAGCTTTGACAAATGTTGCTCGCCATGCCCAAATAGACATAGTTACGGTGCGCTTATGGTCTAATGATAAAACGCTTGGGATACAAATTGAGGATCACGGCGTTGGCTTTGACTCTACATTGAGGACAGGAGATTCTAACGGTCTGAATGGAATGCGTGAAAGGGTAATGCTGCTGGGCGGACGATTTACTGTCGAGACCAGTCCTGGGTCAGGCACTCGCCTTATGGCGGAACTGCCGACAAATACGGACAACGTAGTATGACGAAAAATACCAGGATCATTCTTGCAGATGATCACCGTATGGTGAGGCAAGGTTTTAAGGCACTGCTCGAAAATCAAAAAGGTTATTCCATAATCGCCGAAGCCGGTGATGGTCCGGAAGCAGTGAAACTTACGACGCGCCTAAGGCCGGATGTACTGGTGGTTGATATAATGATGCCCGGGCTGAATGGACTTGAAGTCATCCGGCAAGTGAGGAAGCTTTCACCAGATACAAAAGTGATTGTTCTCTCGATGTACACGGACGAACCTTACGTGATCGAAGCGCTGCAAAATGGGGCATGTGGATATGTCCTCAAAGAATCCGATGTATCCGATCTGTGCAAAGCGATTCATGAAGTGATCGCGGGTCGCCACTACCTTAGTTCTCCGCTTTCCGAGATGGCAATCACCGCTTACAAAGAGAAGACGAAGGGGGGTTCTCTTGATTTGTATAATACTTTGACGATACGGGAAAGGGAGGTTTTCCAGCTTGTTGTTGAAGGTTACACTAGCCCCGAGATTGCCGCCAGGCTTTTCATAAGCACGCGAACCGTAGAGTCCCACAGAGCAAACATGATGGAGAAACTCTCTGTGAAATCACGTGATGACCTGATAAAATACGCCTTCAAGAAAGGTTTTTGCCGGGAGTAGACCGGGCAGACCTCGCGCCTACCCAACAAGGACCCACATCTCGGGTGATCCGGCCGTCCGCACCCGGGTCTTTATGCAGGCTGACGTATTCTTATGTGATCCCTTCATTGTACAGAATTCGATATAGGCTTATGTCACGGGCAAATTGAGGTATCCGTACATGCTTTCAAAAAAAAACCGTGGCCCTACGGATAGACCCAATCCATTCCTCCATGCGAAGATACCAATTATGAATATGTGGTGCGGTATTTTCTTCTCACGACCGGCATACATGTTTTCAGGCAGAAAGTTCGGGAGCCCAGGGAGGCTGTTTGAGGATCGTTACCGGCTTCATCGCAGGCGGCCTTTTTTTCAGGAGTTGTGAGGCGATGTCGGCAATCTCGGAAGAATATGCCCTTACCGCGTCCGTCAGCAAAAGTTGAATAAGTGACCGAAACGCAAAGGAGGTAACACGTTATGTCATTCAGGATCAGTGCCAAATCGGAAGTGCTCTTCGGAGAAGGCGCGTCTCATCAGACCGGCAAGAGAACCGTGGCTTTCGGGTGTTCGAAGGTGCTCTGCGTCTACGACAAGGGCGTTAAGGATGCGGGCATTGTTGGCCCAATCGTTGAGAGCATGGAGAAGGCGGCTCTGAGGGTCGTCCACTACGGCACTGTGCTGCCTGATCCTCCAGACACTATGGTCGATGAGTGCGGCGCAATTGCCCGGAAGGAAAAGGTTGACGGAATCGTCGGAATTGGCGGTGGAAGCACGTTGGATACGGCGAAGGCGGTCAACGTGCTGCTGACTAACCCTGGGCCCATCCGGCACTACTACGCCCCGACCGGTGTGCATAAGCCCGGAAAACCGTTGGTCCTTATTCCGACGACGTCGGGGACAGGAAGTGAGATCACCCATGTAGCCGTTGTCTCGAATACCGCCACAAAGACCAAGGGCGGCATTCTCGGACCGGCGATGGTCGCGAGCCTTGCCATCGTGGATCCTCTCCTGACGCTGGGACTGCCTCCTCACATTACCGCCGCTACCGGCATGGACACCTTCGCTCATGCCATTGAAGGCTATACGAGCGTCATAAAAAGCGCGATGTCCGATATACTTTCTGAAAAGGCGATTGAGCTGGTCTTCAAATATCTGCCGAGAGCGGTGAAGAACGGTTCCGACATGGAAGCCCGGACGAACATGAGCTTTGCATGCCTCATTGCCGGTATGTCGTTCAACGACACTATGATACACTTCGGCCATGCCATAGGCCACTGCCTCGGCGCCCTGCATCATATTCCCCACGGCGTCGCATGCGCTGTCGCCATGCCGGGAGTGATCGACGTCGTGATCTCGGTGATGCCGGACAAGGTGCGCCGGGTGGGGGAGCTCATGGGTCTCACACTCGCAAAGGGACTCAAACCGGCGGAGGTGGGCGCAGCGGTTTCTGAAAGGATCGTCGCCTTCAACAAGGAGCTCGGCATACCCACCTTGAGAGAGTTGAAGGTGAAAGAAGCCGACCTGTTGCCCATGGCACGGGCCGCAACCAGGGACGTGGGTTTCTTCTTTGTGCCAAGAAGCATGAGCACCAACGACGTTCTCGCCATCATCCAGAAGGCATATGCCCTTTAAGGAACAAGAAACTTAGCGGCGGTAAATCCCGTTAAAGGAGGATAAAGACATGATCAAAAAGGCTCTTAACGTGAATGGAGTCGAGAAGGTGGTGACCGCTGATGCAGATGCGGCACTAGCCAACGTGCTCAGGGAAACGCTCTTTCTCACTGGCACGAAGGTGGGCTGCGGCAAGGGTGAATGCGGCGCCTGTTCGGTCATTATGAACGGGAAGGTTACACGTTCGTGTATCACGAAGATAAAACAGGTGCCTGAGTTCGCGGTGATTACCACCATCGAAGGGGTTGGGACGCCCCAGAACCTCCATGCTTTACAGATGGCATGGATTGCGTACAACGGCGCCCAGTGCGGCTTCTGCACCCCCGGCTTTATTGTCTCGGCAAAGGCCCTTCTTGACGAGAATTCAAAGCCGACCAGGGAAGAGGTGCGGGACTGGTTCCAGAAACACCATAACGCCTGTCGGTGCACGGGTTACAAACCCCTCGTAGACGCGACAATGGAGACGGCTAGGGTCCTGCGTGGGGAGATCTCTATGGAGAACCTGGTCTTTAAGATTCCCTCTGATGGAAAAATATGGGGCACCAGTTATCCCCGACCGACAGCTGTTGGAAGGGTCACGGGAACGATCGACTTTGGCGCTGATATGGGCCTCAAAATAGCCGACGTTCTGCACCTGGCTATTGCCCAGGCCAAGGTATCTCATGCCAATATTATCTCCATTGACAGCTCCGAAGCAGAGAAGATGCCCGGGGTATTCAAAGTCCTTACCCACAAGGATGTAAGAGGCAACAACCGAATCTTCGGATTGATCAACATGTCCACAAATAAGGGTGATGGCATGGACCGCCCCATTCTCTGCGACAGGAAGGTCTTTCAGTACGGTGATGCAGTTGCCATTGTGTGCGCCGATACGGAGGCGAACGCCAGGGCCGCTGCCGACAAGGTGCGGATTGAGCTGGAAGAATTGCCGGCGTACATGAGCGCTCCTGCGGCAATGGCCCCCGATGCCCTGGAGATCCACCCCGGCACTCCCAATGTCTTCTTCACCATAAATAATATCAAGGGTGAGGACACGAAACCCATCATGGAGAAAGCCGCCTACGTGGTGGAGGACGAGTTCTATACCCAGCGGCAGCCCCATATGGTTCTGGAGCCGGATGTCGGCGTAGCGTACCTGATGGAAGACGGCGCTCCCAAAATCTATTCAAAATCGTGCTTTCTCCACCTCCATCAGCTCATGATCCAGGGGGGGCTAGGGGTTCCTCCGGTTATTGCAAGCCCGCCGGCAGTAGGCGCCATGTTCGGCTACAAGTTGAGCCCTACCTTGGAGTCCTTCCTCGGCGCGGCATGCATGGCCACCGGACGGCCGGTCACTCTCAGATACAATTGGTATCAGCAACAGACCTACACGGGAAAGCGATCGCCCGAGTTTCTGAAGGTCAAGCTGGCAGCCGATAAGGATGGCAAAATCCTTGCCATGGAAAGCGACTGGACGGTCGATCACGGGGCTTATGCCGAATTCGGCGACGCAGTGGCAGTCCGGGGCGCACAGTTCATGGGCGCGGGCTATCACATCCCGAGCATCCGCGGAGAAGGACGGGCAGTCTATACGAACCATGCCTGGGGCTCTGCCTTCCGGGCCTTCGGGGCGCCCCAGGTCGAGTTTGCTTCCGAATCGCTCATCGATGAGCTGGCTGAAAAGATCGGTATGGATCCCCTGGAATTCAGGTACAAAAACGTCTACCGCGAGGGCGATACGACCCCCACGGGCTGTGCGCCCGACGTCATAGTCCTTCCCGGTCTCCTGGATATGGCGCGTCCTCATTATAAAGAGGCCCTGGAACGGGCGAAGAAGGAATCTACGCCTCAAAAGAAGCGCGGCGTCGGCATATCGATAGGCGTTTACGGTTGCGGTCTGGACATGCCTGACAGCTCGGTGGCATGGGCAGAGCTGACCGCGGACGGCGTCACGATATACAACTGCTGGGAAGACCCCGGACAGGGCGGCGACGTGGGCACCTTGATCACTGCCCATGAGTCTCTTCGTCCCCTTAACATTGCTCCGGACAAAATAGGGCTCGTCATGAACGACATGAGTCTCGCGCCGCCGTCCGGACCCTCTGGGGGCAGCAGGCAACAGGTAGTGACCGGCCAGGCCATCAAGGCCGCTTGTGAAGAACTCATTAAAGCGATGAAGAAAAAGAATGGGACATACCGGACCTATGAAGAGATGGTGGCGGATAAGCTGCCCACCCGATACGCAGGGGAGTTTACAACCCTCACCAATACCGCGGCTGATCTTAGAACAGCCCAGTCCAATCCCTTCACGGTCTACCAGTACTGCGTATTCCTCGCGGAAGTGGAGGTCGACACGGAGACCGGGAAGACCAGGGTAGTGAAGATATCGTCCTTTGCGGACGTGGGAAAGATATGCAGCCAGCTTGCAGTGGACGGCCAATTCTACGGCGGCCTTGCGCAGGGCATCGGCCTTGCCTTGAGCGAAGACTTCGAGGACATAAAGAAGCATTCCACGATGTCAGGGGCCGGATTTCCTTTCGTCCGTGATGTTCCCGACGACTTGGAGCTTCACTACCAGCAGACCCCGCGGCCGCTTGGTACTTTCGGCGCAGGCGGGTGTGGAGAGGTTCCGCTTACTGCCCCCCACGCAGCGATCGTCAACGGCATATACAATGCCTGCGGCGTGCGCATAACAAAACTGCCTGCTTACCCGGAGAAGGTGCTGGCGGGCCTCAAGGCAAAGGCGTAGTGGGAGGAGCTTAATATTTCTCTCCTTAGCCTGGGGTGGGGTAGTTTTTCTGCCTCAGGCTAAGAGTTATTAGTGGGTAGTGATCTGTGAATAGCATGGACCTGAGAGACCTGGAAAACCGATGCATTCAGGAAGAGGCACCCACGTGCACGGCCCGTTGTCCCATCCATGTGGACGTTCGGGAATTCCTCAAAAAGGCGGCATCGGGCGCCTGGGATGAGGCACTTCATGTCCTGGCTATAATGATGCCCCTTCCCGGCATTGTGGCACGCATCTGCGATCATCCCTGCGAGCTTGTCTGCAAGCGTATGGAAGCAGGCGACGCCATTGCAGTATCCGAAATCGAACGGGCCGCGGTTAAACGGGGCCGAATCACGAAGCGCCGGAGCCCATTACCGCAGAAAAGGGGGCGCGTGGCCATCGTAGGAAGCGGTCTCTCCAGTCTCACCGCTGCCTGGGATCTTGCTTACAAGGGCTATCGGATTACTATCTTCGAAGCCGGTGATCAATTGGGTGGACCATTGCGGGGGATCCCTGAGGGGGTCTTGCCCCTGGAGATCATTGAAGAGGAGATAGGCATTCTTACGCAGATAGGTGTTGAGACCAAGCCGGCCACGGCGATGAACGGCGGGGAATGGCTTGAAGCCATTATCACTGACTTTGATGCCGTGTATGTGGGGCTCGAACCAGGAAGCCCTCCCGATTCAGGCATTTTGTCGGAAGGGTGCATGCCCGCTGATCCTCTTACGCTCGCCACATCGCGGGCAGGTCTGTTCGTGGGTGGAAAGGGCACCAAAGAGGCCGCATGCTCTCCCATAGAGTCGGTAGCCGAAGGTAGAAGGGCGGCCGTTTCTATAGACCGCTTTCTCCAGAAGGTATCTCTTGTTGCCCGCAGAGAAAAGGAAGGGCCTTACGAGACGAAGCTTTTTACGAGCCTGGACCACGTGACGCCTCAGCCTGAGGTCCGCATGAAGGATCCGTCGGGGTATAGTGAGACCGAAGCGATGGATGAGGCGAAACGGTGTCTCCAGTGTGAGTGCATGGAATGCGTAAAGATCTGTCCATATCTGGAACATTTTGAATCATATCCGAAGCGGTATGTGCGCCAGATCAGCGCTGACGCTACGATGGTCATGGGATCCCACGGCAAAACGAGCAAGCTCGTCAACTCATGCAGTCTATGCGGTCTTTGCACCCTTGTCTGTCCCCACGAGCTATCCATGGCGGATGTGTGCATGGAGGGGCGAAGGAGTCTTGTACGCAGAAACAAGATGCCTCCTTCGGCCCACGCCTTTGCCCTGGAAGACATGGGCTTCAGCAACAGCGAGAAAGCTGCCCTTGCTTTGCACGAACCCGGGAAAGATCAGTCTCAGTTTGTTTTTTTTCCGGGGTGCCAGTTGGCCGCGATTTATCCCGAACACGTCCTCTCTGCATATACCTTTCTAAGGAATAATCTTAAAGACGTCGGTTTCATGCTTCGCTGCTGTGGGGTTCCCGGGAAATGGGCTGCCAGGGGCGATCTCTTTGAAGAAGCCCTTCGCGGTATGGAAGAGGCATGGAAGAGTCTTGGAAGCCCCACAATAATCATGGCCTGCCCGACCTGCTACCAGATTCTAAAAGAGCGCCTGCCCCAGGCAAATATGGTCACCCTCTGGCAGATATTGGTTGATGCTCCACAAAGCAATCAGGCCAAGGCTGTCACACGGAAACTGGCTATCCACGACCCCTGCGCCACGAGGTATGAGCCGGATATACAGGATGCGGTACGGAAGATAGTAACGGGGCTGGGCTACGATATAGAAGAACTGACCCTGGGGCGGGATAGAACAGAATGTTGCGGCTTCGGGGGGCTCATGTCAGCGGCAAATCCGTCACTCGCACGGGACGTGGCAAAGACGCGAGCTTTACGGAGCGAGACCGACTATGTGACCTACTGCGCCATGTGCCGTAATGCCCTTGCCGCTACCGGGAAACGGGTCCTCTATCTCCTCGATCTCCTTTTCGCCAGCGAAACGGATGCTGCAAACCGAAGAGCGCCGGGGCTGTCGGAACGTCGCGAGAATAGATACAGGCTCAAACAGAGGCTGCTGAAAGAATTATGGGGGAAACAGGAAGGAAAACTGGATGATTACGAGAAAATCACGCTTTACATCTCGCCGGCGGTGCACAAGCTCATGGAGGAGAGGAGGATTCTGACGGAAGATGTGCAAAAGGTGATCGATCATGCGGAGAAGTCAGGGATGAAGCTCTTCAATCCCGACCTCGTTCACTGGCTTGCCTCCTTCAAACCGGCCCATGTCACCTACTGGGTCGAATACAGCCCGGAAGGTAATGGCTTCATGGTCCACAACACGTACTGCCACCGCATGGAGATCGTGGAGGAGACGGGTGCATGAAAGATCATTGGATGTGCGGCCGATGCAATAAGAAGCTGGAACAGGGAAAGGTGCAGATACGCTACCTTGGGAAGGTCTTTGCCATAGATGTCTTCAAATGTCCCTCGTGCGGTATGGTGATGGTCACCGAAGAGATAGCGATGGGCAAAATTGCAGAGGCGGAGCAACTCCTTGAAGACAAATAATGCAGCCCGGGCTTCAATGGTGCGTGGGGGACGGGACGGTTCCTTCAGTGGTGAAAGACCCTGACAGGGCAGTTGCCGGGTTCGCGAGGGTTCTGAAGGGAGGAGGGTATCTGGTCATATGATCCTCGGCTGCGGGTCACTGAAGGCGCTCGGGATAGCTGCCCCCGTGGCGGATCACGGAAAGGTCCCGGCTCGGCACAGGGGATCGGTTACTGCCTGCTCATCGCACAAAAGCATATGTGACAGAGCACAACAGGGGAGGTCAAGGAATGGACGACCCTGCGTTTCACATGATGCGGCTCAAACGGGAGGGGTACTGCTGTAGCCTCCTTATCATGGCCCTCGAAGTCGAGGGCAAAACCAATACCGACCTTATACGGGCTGTCCGGGATCTCTGTTTAGGAGTCGCCATGAGCGGGGAGATATGCGCCGCCCTCGCCGGCGGCGCGTGTGTCGTCTCCCTTTATACAGGGAAGGGTTTTGAAACGGAAGAGACGGATGAGCGGCTCCCGCAGATGATGAGTGACCCGACAGAGTGGTTTTAACCCCAACTTTGGTATCCATTAATTCCATCATAGCTCATCATGAAGGGCGGATAGGAACTGTCATTCGCGAGTTGTATCTCAACTGCCGGAAGAATCTGCCCTTGGCGTTGTCCTGGTTCTCTGCCGATACTATCCGGCGGCCGATCAGCCTTATCCGGAAAGCGCCCCAGGCGAAGTTGCCATATGGCCGGCTTCGGGTTATGCTATAGGCAAACGGAGAAGCAAGGAGAAAGAGCATGTATGAACAGGGAGTAATAAGACCGCCCAGTGAAGCATCGAGCCTCCTGGTGAGGGTGACGCGCAACTGTCCATGGAATCAGTGCGTTTTCTGCCCTGCCTATAAGGGGGCAAAGTTCTCGAAACGGACGGTCGAGGAAGTAAAAAGGGACATCGATGCCATGGCGGTTGAGTATGGCGCGTTTGGCCGCATCGACTCAGTCTTCCTGCAGGATGCGGACAGCCTGATTTTGCCTGTTGACGATCTCGTCGCCATTCTTGAATATCTGAGAGAAAAGTTTCCGAAGATCGACAGGATTACGACGTATGCCCGGGCAAGGACCCTCAAACGGCGGACCGTTGATGAGCTGCGGCGCCTGAAAGATGCCGGGTTGACCAGGGTTCACGCCGGCATGGAGAGCGGCTCAGCGACCGTGCTGGAGTTGATCAGGAAGGGATTGACGCCCGAAGAGATCGTGACGGGGGGCAGACACGTGATGGAAGCGGGTCTCGAATTGTCGGAATATATTATGCCGGGTATTGGCGGCCGTTCCTTGAGTGAGGAACACGCGCGGGAGACGGCTCATGTAGTGAATCAGATCCGTCCACATTTCATAAGGGTGAGGACTTTCGCCATGCACCCCCTCTCCCCGATGCAGAAGATGGTCCGCGAGGGAACCTTCGTGCCTATGGCGGACGATGAGATGATAGGTGAAATCAGGCTGCTCGTGGAGCACCTCGACGAGATGCACAGCTACTTCTCCTCCAATGACTTCAGTCTGAACCTCCTTATGCAGATTGACGGCTTTCTCGACGAGAAAAAGGCGTTCATGTTGCGTGAGCTCGACACCTTTCTCGCGTTTTCGAAAAGAGAGAAGCAGGTCTATATCCTGCTGCAGCGTTCCGGGTATTTCCGCTATCCCCTGGACGTGGTCAATGACCCGGACGTCCTGCGGAAGGTGCTGCCGGAGATAGAGAAGCTGGAAAAGGATGGGGAAGCCGGGTTCAACCGGTACATAGATACACTCAAGTCGCACCAACTGCCCCAACCGCAGACTGACAACTGGTGCTAGGTCAGGATTTTTTCGCTCCTTCCGGATCGTTGTTCTGAAGGCTATTGAAGAAAGGCTTGCAGCTTGCTACAATAAGCCCATGTCCCTCGCCTCGATTCTGAGGAAACATCAGCCGTACATCATCGACGAATGGGTTCGCCGTCTTCATACATCGGTGAGTGAACGGTACGGTCAACGGCCCCTCGACGAGCTCTTCGTCACGGTGTCAAGGGCGAACGAGGCGAGCTGCGCGGTCCTTGTCGACGACGACTATTCCCTGATAAACGCCCACATTGAATGGATCACCAGGCTCCGCCTGGAAGGCGGCTTCTCCCTCTCCGAGGTCCAGAACGCTTACGAGCTCTGCCGGACGATCCTCAGCCCCATCGTTCTCAAGGAGCTTCGTGGGGAAGAACTCGCGAACACCATGGAAAGGCTGAACGAGTGTCTCTTCTATACGATCACGAGGTTCAGCAACTACTTCCAGTCCCTCCACGAGGAGCAGATACGGGCTCACGCCGAAAACCTGGAACGGGAGGTGGAGGAAAGGACCGGGGAGCTTGCCGAATCGGAGTCGAAATACCGCGTCCTCGTGGAAGGGATCAACGACGGTTACTTCGTCAATCAGAAGGGGAGGATCGTCTTTGCAAATCAGGCGTTTTGCGACCTCCATGGTTATACGCCCCAGGAGATGGCCGGGATGCCTTACACCGAAACGATTGCCCCCAGATCGCTCGCCGCAGTGCGAAGGCTTTATGAAAAGCGCATGGCGGGCGAAAACTCAAAAGACCTGTACGTCTACCTGCGCCGCCACAAAAACGGCAAAGCCATCCCGACGGAGAACAAGGTGAAACGCATACTCTATGGGGGCGAATACGCGGTGGCGGGCATTTGCAGGGACATCACGGAAAGGATGCGGATAGAGAAACGTATTCGGGAGGCCGAGCGCTTCGCCTACATCGGCAAGTTGACCGCGTCTCTGGCCCACGAGATCAGAAACCCGCTCTGCTCGGTGAAGATGAACAGCCAAATACTCCTCAAGAATACGGAGTTCAGGGGCAACGACAAGAGGCGTATGGAGATTGTGGTGAATGAGATATCGAGGCTCGAAAGGATCCTCGACGAAATGCTCGACTTCGCCAAACCACTGAACCTCAGGATGCAGAGGGGCTCCATCGTGAAGGTGATCGATTCCTGCCTGGACACGATGGACGTGCGCATCAGGGAAATGGGAATCGGGGTCAAACGGTCATACTCCAACCACCGTCTCCGTTCTTTCGTCTTCGATGAGGAGAAAATGGAGCAGGCCATCATCAACGTCCTCATCAATTCCATCGACGCCCTCGGCCCCGGCGGCACGATAGAGATCGCCGCGAGGGTCCTCGGCGAAAAAGAGAGGAGCCTGAGGTTGGAGATCGCCGATGACGGTCCCGGCATCCCGGCTGAAGACCTGCCCTATGTCTTCGACCCCTTCTTCAGCGGCAAGAAAAAGGGGACGGGCCTCGGCCTCGCCAATGTGAAGAAGATCATGGAGGCCCACGGCGGTCGGGTCGACGTCTCCCCCGGAGAGCCGGCGGGGACGATCCTCCGCCTCACCCTGCCGGTGGCAAAAGAGGAGACTTCGTGAAGAAGGGGCGTATTCTCATCATAGACGATGAGCAGGTGATCCTTGAGTCCCTCGGCATGTTCCTCACGGAGAAAGGCTATGAGGTGAGATGCGGCATCAGCATGGCCGAGGGTCTGGAAAAGGTCGACGGCTTCAAGCCGGACGCCGTCATTCTCGACATACGCCTTCCTGATGGAGACGGCCTCGACCTGCTGAGGAAGCTGAAGAGCAGAAACGACGAAGCGGCGGTGATCATGATTACCGCCTTTCACGATATGGACACCACCATCAGGGCCATCAAGCTCGGCGCCACGGAGTACATCACCAAACCTATCGATGTGGATGAGCTGGAAAAGGCCGTCCTCCGGGCCATGCGGCTGACCGGCGCCCTGCCGGAGAGCCGGCGCTCGCCCGGCCCTGCCGTCAGCTACAGGAAGGGCACGATCGTCGGCACCAGCAAGGAGATAAAGGAGATCTTCAAGACCATCGGCGCCCTTTCAGAAAACCGCGTCACCGTCCTCATAGAAGGCGAGACGGGGACCGGCAAGGAGTTGATCGCGAGGGCTATCCACTGCAACAGCCCTTATAAGGATCACCCCTTTCTGGCCATCAACTGCTCAGCCATAGTCCCAACCCTGCTCGAAAGCGATCTCTTCGGCCACGAAAAAGGCGCCTTCACCGGCGCCACCGCTCAAAAGAAGGGGAGGTTCGAACTCGCGGGCGAGGGGACGATCTTTCTCGACGAGGTGGGCGACACGCCCATGGAGCTTCAGGCAAAACTGCTCCGGTTTCTCCAGGAGAAGGAGTTCGAGCGCGTCGGAGGCGGAAAAACCCTGCACTCCAACGCACGGGTTATCGCCGCCACCAACAAAGAATTGCAGCAGATGACACGGCAGGGTGCGTTCCGGGAAGACCTCTATTACCGGCTCAGTGTGGCCACCATAAGGGTCCCTCCCTTGAGGGCGCGAAGGGAGGACATCGAGCCGCTCGTGGCACATCTCCTGAAGAAAATCAGCTCCGAGCTGCACAAGAATATCAGGTCGGTGGAGGAAAAAGTACTCAAGGCGCTGATCGAGTACGACTGGCCCGGCAATGTCAGGGAGATGGAGAACATCCTTACCAGGGCTGCCATCAACACCATGGGGGATATCGTATTTGAGGAGTCTGTGAGTCCCCTGCTTGCGGGACCTTCGATCCCGGCGGAGAACCAACCGACTACGGCGACTTTCCGCAGCCTGGCCGAGGTCGAGAGGGATTACATCGTGGCCATCCTCAACGAAACGGGAGGCCGCTTCGGGAAGGCGTGTCAAATCCTGGGCATATCCCGGCCCACGCTTCGCCAGAAGGTCAGGCAGTATGTCCTCGACCGCAACTCCGTAGACTGAATAACCCGGCCTTCTCCTCTCTGCTCCAAAAAGCGGCTCGGAAACCGGCGGCACTCTCCTTGCATTTCACATAAGCCGGAGCCTTCGAGGTTACCCGTGAAAACGCTCAAAGAGGTAAGACAGGAACACATTCGAACGGTCCTTGAAGAGAACGGATGGGACATCGGGAAGGCGAGCCGCGTCCTTCAGATACCGGAAAGACGGCTCAGGACGGAGGCGAGAAGGCTCACAAAAGCTCCCGGCACATTGAATGCGAAGGGAGGAGGCTCACGCGGGCAGAAAGGGGAAAAGAAGTGAAAAGAACTTTCACCACGGAAGAAAACCTTCAACTCACTCGTTCGCGAGCCGGTACCTCGAAGTGAGTCGGAGACGGCTCCCGTCCCCTATTTTGCGGCCATTCGGCCGGCGTGCGCGTCCTGGCATACATGTTGCTTTCTAAAAACAGAAATCAGCTCATACCAAAGGGGGGTGCAATATGGGAAGGAGTGTGTGCGCTGTTGCTGTAGCCTTATGCCTGACTCTCGGCGTGGCTTTTTCGGCTGGGGCTGCCGAGAAACCGATCGTCATCGGTGCTCCCCTCGCGACGGCCTTTCTCTACGGGTGGGATGCGGAGAGAGGTATAAAGCTTGCCGTCGACGAGATCAACGCTGCGGGTGGGGTAAACGTAGCGGGTGCGAGGCGTCCCTTCAAGGTCGAGGTGATCGATACCCGTGACCTGGAGCCGGGCGTACCCGTGAGCGATGCCCTCCTCGCCCTGGAAAAGCTCATCCTCGAGAAAAAAGCCGATTGCATCATCGGCGGACCCGTCCGTTCGGAGGCCGCTCTCGCCGCCATGGACCTTCTCAGCAAATATAAGAAGGTGAGCATCCTCACCAGCGGGGTCCTCACCCCCGCCTACACGAAAAAAGTGGCAGAGGACTACAACAAGTACAAGTACTGCTTCAGGAACACGAGTCACGTGGGAGTGATGATGGGTGAACTCGTCACGCTCCTTGAAGACATGAGAAAGTCCTTCAAATTCGACAAGGCTTGCATCATGGTTCAGGACGTGGCTCACGCGCGCGCCGGCGGGCAAGCCATGCAGAAGGCCCTCACCGAGAAGGGATGGACCGTCGTCGACATGAAGGTGTATCCCACAGGCACGACCGACTACTCCGTGGGACTGATGGACGCGGGCAAGAAGGGCGCTCAGATCCTCTTTCTCTGGATGGACATGCCGGAGAGCGCCATCCTCCTGAAGCAGTGGAGCGACCTGCAACTCAAATCGATCCCGATCGGGTTCGTCAATGCGGCCGAGCAGCCCGGCTTCTGGAAGGCGACAGCAGGCAGGGGAGAGTACTTGATCGTTGACCTTGTCAACGGGGGCAATGCCCCGGCAAAGATCACACCGTGGACCATGAAATTCGTCGACGCCTACAAGAAGAAGTGGGGTCTTGAGCCGGAAGGCTACGGGACCTCGTCGAGCTACATGGCCGTCTACCAACTGAAGGATGCCATCGAAAAAGCGGGCAGCACCGACACGGACAAGGTCATCACCGGTCTCGAGAACAGCGACATAATGGGCGTCTACGGCAGAATGCGTTTCGATAAGAAGTCACACCAGATCATCCCGTCCATGGACCCGAAGGAAGGGGCTGTCACCGGCATCATCCAGTGGCAGGCAGGGAAAAGGATACAGATCTTCCCTCCCAAGGTTGCGGAAGGGAAAATCATGCGGCCGCCCTGGATGAACTAGACTAAAGCGACGAGGCGTTCTTGGAAATCCTGATCTACGGCACTATCAACAGCATCGTGCTCTCCCTGCTCTCCCTGGGGTTCGCCCTCGTGTATAGCATCAGCAGGCTGCCCAACTTCGCTCACGGCGCCCTCTACCTGACGGCCGGATACATCGTGTGGCTCCTCGTCAACCAGGCAGGGCTGCCCTACCTCCCCTCGATAGCGCTCGGCATACTCGCGACTGCCGCCATCGGCGCGATCATGTACCGGTTCATCATCATAAGAATAAGGGGGATGGAGATCTCCGAGATCATCGGCACCTACGCCATCGGCCTCGCCATCATGGAAGGCCTCAGGTGGGGGGGACTCAGGGGGATGACCTACGTCCTCCCCGTTTTCGTCGCCGGTTCGACCCGGATCGCGGGTGTGAGCGTGGATTACCAGAGGCTGATCATCGTCGGGTCGGGGGTCCTCATCTTCGTTCTCCTCTTCCTCTTCACCAGGTTCAACAGGATAGGCCTCGCCCTCCGGGGTATCGCGCAGGATGAAAGGGCCGCCATGATGCTGGGCATCGACTCGGACACGACCGCCATCATCTCTCTCGCTCTCGGCTCCGGCCTCGCCGGTTTTGCCGCCGTTCTCGTGTTACCCCTCGGCAATATCGTGGTCGAGCAAGGATACAACGTGCTTATCTTTGCCGTGGCCGTCTGTGTCATAGGCGGCCTCGGAAGCTGGGGCGGTACCATAATCGCCTCATTCATCATCGGATTCGCCCAGATCCTGACGGAGATCTTTGTCTCCTCCCATTTCCTGATGGTAGTGGCCCTCCTCGCCATCATAGTCACCCTCCTCATCAGGCCTTCCGGTATCTTCGGAAAGCAGAAGCAACTGGAAGAGAGGGTGTAACCATGGAGATGACGAGGAAAGAAAGGATCGACCGGGGGCTCAAGGTAAGGACCGAGGGCATCTACGCCGTCTCTTCCTTTCAGGAGATCGCCTATCTGGTGGGACCGCGCCTGCTTCTGATCGTCGGGGTGCTCCTCCTCCCCTTTATCCTGGAACTCGCCCCCTACTGGAAGAGGGTCGTCAACATCATGTGCGTCTACGCCATCCTCGCCCTGGCCTTCGATTTTCTCGCCAATTACGTGGGCCTCGTCTGCCTGGGAGGGGCGCTCTTTATCGGGGTAGGAGGTTATCTCACCGCCATTTTCAACGTCCACCTATCGATCCCCGTCTACCTCTCCATCCCCCTTGCAACCGTGTGCGGCGCATGCATCTGCACCATTATCATTCTTCCCTGTCTCCCCCTCCGGGGGGTCTATTTCGCCATCGTGACGCTCATGTATCCCATCCTCTTTTCGAGGATCATAGAGGCCTTCAACATACTGGGCGGCACCAACGGCATATCGGGGGTCGACAGCTTTCCGCACGAATACGTGGAGGAATATGCCATCATCATCGCCATGCTCGCCGCCCTCTTCGCCATGAGGCGCTTCGTCAACCAGGACATGGGCCTCGTTTTCCGGGGCATCAAGGATAACGACCAGTCCGTGAGGGCCTCGGGGATAAACATCACCTACATGAAAGCGATCGGGGTCTTCATCGCCTCCCTGATGGGCTGTTTCGCGGGGGCCTACCTCGCGCACCTCTACATGTGGGCCGGTCTTTCCCTCTTCGCCCTCGACTTTTCCATCATCCCCATCGCGGCCGTGATCATCGGGGGCGGAGGCACCCTTGTAGGCGCGGTGATCGGCTGTTTCATCCTAGTGCCTCTGTCAGAATTCCTCCGCTTCTTCGGCAGCCTCAGGATCGTCATCTACTGCGCGGCCCTCACCGCCTTCATCGTCTTCAAGAGCGAGGGGATCATGGTCTATCTCCAACGGAAATACCACCAGTTCGAGAGGTGGGTGAAGGTGTGAGAAAAACGAGTGACGAGGAACGGGAGACATGGCTGAAACCGTTATTCTTTCGATCAAAGACGTGAGCAAGTCCTTCGGTGGCTTGAAAGCCCTCATGGACGTGAGTTTCGACGTCTACCAGGGGGAGATTTACGGCATCATCGGGCCGAACGGCTCCGGCAAGACGACCCTGATCAACTGCATCACGGGTTTCATCAGGCCTGACGCCGGCCACGTCTTCTTCAGGGACGAAGAGATCACGCGGTGGCCGGCCCACAAGATCGCCCGTGTCGGCATTGCGCGGACCTTCCAGATCATGAGGCCATACTATTCGCTCCCCGCTTACAAGAACCTTATCATACCCCTCTGGTCGCCCAGGGCGAAAAAATACGGGGGTTGGCGCGGGGGGGGAAGGCACGGGGACAGGGGCACGGTGGCCGTCGACATACTCGAGGAGATCGGCTTCGAGAGGGATTCGAAGGTGCCCTACAAACTTGCCTCGACCCTCCCCACGGGTTACCAGAAGAGGCTCGAGCTCGCCCGCTGCATGGCCCTGAGGCCCGACGTGATCTTCTGCGACGAGGTCTTCTCGGGCCTGAGCATGAGCGAGATCGCGGGCATGATCCCCCTTATAGAAAAGCTCAGGATGGACGGCGCCACGCTGATCATGATCGAGCACAGGCTCAGGGAGCTTTTCAGGGTGGCCGACAGGGTCATGGCCCTCAATTTCGGCGAGAAGATCGCCGAGGGAGACTACACCGACGTCATCGAGGACAGGCGGGTGAGAGAGGCCTATCTGGGAAAAGAAGGGGTATAGACATGCTCGAAGGCCGCGAGCTTATGGTGTTCTACGAAAACATGCTTGCCCTCAACAACGTGAGCGTCGTGTGCGAGGACCGCACGATTATCGGCATCTTCGGTTCCAACAGCGCGGGGAAGAGCACGCTCATGTACGCCCTGTCGGGCATCATGCTCGATATCATGAAGAAGGAAGAGATGCGGGGCGGCGAGCGCATCTCCCTCTTTGGCAGCATCCTCTACAACGGGGTCGATATTACCCGGATGAAGCCCCATCTCCGCGCAAAAATGGGCATTGTCCTGTGTCCGGAGCGGAGGAGGATATTCCCCGAGAGCTCGGTGCTCGAAAACCTGAAGATCGGAGCCTACCTGTCCACGAAGAAGGAGGCGAAGGAGAACATGGAGTACGTCCTCGACCTCTTCCCGAGGCTAAAGGAGCACCTCAAGCGCCAGGGCGGTTTCCTGAGCGGCGGGGAGCAGCAGATGCTCGCCATCGGCAGGGCCCTCATGGCCGGTCCGCGCATACTGCTCCTCGATGAGCCGCTTCTGGGCCTCAGTCCGGCCTATCAGGACATCGTCATCAACGGGACGAAGGCGATAAGGGACACAAAAGGCATCTCCGTTATCGTGACGGAGCAATACGCGAGGCCCGTCATCCCCATCATCGACCGCGGCTATATACTGGAAAACGGGTCGAACGTGCTCTCCGGGACGAAGGAGGAGCTGATCGACAACCCTGACGTGAGGTCCGCCTACTTCGGCGTCTAGGCTATGGAAGGAGCGATCATGGAATCCTATGAAGAGGCGTATACGTTCTCCGGGTTCGAGGCGATGTGCGAGGGTGAGCCGGGCAATACCGCCCTCTACTACCTCGGCGAGCGGTACAGCTACGGCAGGCTCTCCATGCTCATCGACAGGTTCGCCGCGGGACTCGTGAAGATAGGGGTAAAGCCCCGGGACCGCGTCATGCTCTATATCCCGAACTGCCCTCAATGGATCATCGCGAACTTCGCCATAAACAAGATAGGGGCTGTCGTGGTCCCCGTCTCCCCCATCTATACGGCCTACGAGATAGCGTACATGATAGAGGACTCGCGTATAAAGACGGTCATATGCCTTGACACGAACTTTGTCTATGTCCACGAGGTCATGAAAAAGACGGAGCTGGAGCGCGTCATCGTCACCGACCTCGTCGAATTGATCCCTGCCTGGAAGCAGGCCATCGGCCGGCTCTTCGACAAAATACCCAAGGGAAAGGTCGAGAGGGGCAAGGAGATCTATTCCTTCTGGGGCCTCATCAAGGAGAACTGGCCGAAACCCCCGAAGGTGGGGATCGACGCGTACCGCGACCTCGCCTATATCATGTACACGGGGGGTACGACCGGCTTCCCGAAAGGCGTGCCGGGCAACCACATGGGCGAGGTTTCCTATATAAGGGACGTCATGACCGATGTCATCGACGGCCGCATGAGACCGAGTAAAGAGGTGGTGCTCATGGTAAACCCCCTCTTCCATATCATGGCAAAGGGCTTTACCATAGGCTTCGGCTTCAACTTCGGGAACACGGTCGTCCTCATGCCGGTCCCCGACGTCGACGCGACGCTGAAGGCCATAGAGCGCTACAAGGTCGGCTGGATGCTCGGGGTCCCCGCCCTCTACAGGATGATCCTCGAAAACGACCGTCTCGACCAGTACGACCTGAGTTCCTTGAAGTACTGCTACTGCGGCGGCGACGTGCTGCCCGCCGAGGTATTCAAGACGTGGAGGGAGAAGTACGGGGTCCCCATCTACCAGGTCTACGGTTCGACCGAAGTCGGTCACATCACTTACAGCCTTCTCGACAAGGAGCCGAAGCCGACTGTCGTGGGAACACCGCTCAAGTCGAGAAAGTGCATCCTTGCCGCACAGGAGTCCCTGGATCCCGTGGCCCCGGGAGAAGTGGGCGAGCTTTTGGTCACGTCCCCCTACACAATTAAGAGCTACTGGAACAAACCGGAGGAGACGAGCCGATCGTTCGTCGAGATCGACGGCGACGTCTATTACAGGATGGGCGACTTCATGCGGATGAATGAGGACGGGGACCTGGAGTTCATGGAGAGGACGGCCGATACGATCAAGTACAAGGCTTATCGCATATCGGCCTCCGAGATCGAAGCGGTCCTCCAGGACCATCCGACCGTCATAGGAGCGTGCTGCGTCGGCATCCCCGACCCGCGGGTCGGGGAGCGGATCAAGGCCATCGTCGTGCTCAAGGAAGACGCGAGGGGCGTGGGAAGCAGCGAGCTGACGAAGTGGTGCAGGGACCGCCTCGCCGCCTACAAGATACCCCACTACATAGAATTCCGCGATATGTTGCCCAAGTCGAAGGTCGGCAAACTCCTCCGAAGAGAAATCAGGGACGAAGAGAAAAGAAAGCTGACAAAAGAGCGGCGAAAACCTGTAGAGCCGGTTTCCAGCACATGACTACCCATCGTCCGTGACCGCCTGAATGCTTTCGTACGTCACGGAGAGAAGCTCTTCCAGCACCTCATCTTCAATGGCCAGAGGCGGCATGAGGACGATCACGTCTCCCAGGGGCCTTACGATCACTCCTCTTTTTCTCGCCTCAAGGACTACCCGCTGGCCCACCTTTTCCCCGGGCGGGTAAGGCCTCTTCTTCTTCCTGTCGGCGACGAGCTCGATGCCCGCCATGCAGCCTTTCCGGCGCACGTCTCCCACGTGGGAGAGCTCGTAAAACCCCTGAAGCCTGGCCTTCATCAGGCCGGAGGCGGCAGCCACGCGCCGCAGGAGCCCTTCTTTTTCAAAGAGCCGGAGGCTGGCTATGGCAGCCGCGCAAGAAACGGGGTTGCCCGTGTAGGTATGGCCGTGAAAGAATGTCTTGAAGTCCGCAAATTCCCCGAGGAAGCCTTTGAACACCTCCGCGGTCGTCAGCGTAGCGGCGAGGGGAAGATAGCCCCCCGTAATGCCTTTGGAAACGCAGAGAAAATCAGGGCTGATGCCGGCCCCCAGGCAGGCGAACATGTCTCCCGTCCTGCCGAAACCTGTCGCTACCTCGTCCGCGATGAACAGGAGCCCATGCTCCCTGGTTATGCGCCATATGGCCCTGAGAAATCCTTCCGGCTGGACGAGCATGCCACCGGCGCCCTGCACGGCCGGTTCTATGATGACGGCACAAAGGCGGTCTTTATACTTCTTCACCTGTTGCTCGAAGACATCCACGCAGGCCATGCCGCACGTCTCCGGCTCAAGATGCAGGGGACAGCGGTAGCAGTAGGGAGACGGGGCCTTGGGCGAGGGGAATAACAATGGGCGGTACACTTTGTGAAAGAGGTCGATGCCGCCGACACTGACCGCGCCGAGCGTATCGCCGTGGTAGCCGTTCTTGAAGGAGAGAAAACGTGTTCTCCTTTTCTCTCCCCGATGCTGCCAGTACTGATAAGCCATCTTCAGGGCGATCTCGACTGACGTGGAACCGTTGTCCGAATAAAACACCCGGGAGAGACCGGGCGGCGCGATCCTGACCAGCTCCCGGGCAAGGAGCACGGACGGCACGCTCGCCAGACCGAGCAGCGTCGAGTGACAGAGGGTGGCTGCCTGCCTCTCGATTGCCTCGACGATCTCCCGTTTGCCATGTCCGTGGACGATCACCCACAGGGAGGAGACACCGTCTATATAGCGCTTCCCCTCGACGTCTATCAGATAGGGCCCCTCGCCCGCCTGGATAATAAGCGGCTCGCTCTTCATCCAGTCCTGCATCTGTGTGAACGGATGCCAGACGTATTCCTTATCGAGCCTGGCAAGCAGATCTTTGCCTGCCATATGCTCCCCTTCGTATGTCATAGTTTGTCCTCCCCAAGGGTCTCCCCGAAAAACCCCTACCCGAGCAGGCCCACTTTCTTGCCCGCGTGGGCGAGTGCCTCCAGGGCTTGGTCCATCTCGTCCCGGGACAGACCGGCCACAACGGTCAAGCGCAGGCGCGAGGTCCCAGGCGGCACGGTCGGCGGCCGTATGGCCTGGAGAAAAATGCGCCGATCGAGGAGCATCCTCTGCATGGTGACCGCCTTTTCGTCATCACCAACGACCAGGGGCACGATCGGTCCGACGCTCTCTTTCAGGTCGAAGCCCATCTCCTGCAGCCTCATACGCATGTACCCGATATTGGCCCAAAGGCGGTCTTTTGAGGACGTGTCTCTCGCGAGGAGCGCCAGGGCCGCCCGGGACGCGGCCAGACAGCTCGCCGGCAGCGCGGTCGTGTAGAGGAACGTCCTCGCACGGTTTACCAGGTAATCGATGATAACCGGAGACCCGAGGACCACCGCGCCGAAGGACGCGAGAGATTTGCCGAAGGTGGACATGTGGACATCCATCTTTCCGGTCACCTCGAAGGACTCTTCCACGCCCCGACCTCTTTGCCCAAAAACTCCCGTTCCGTGAGCATCGTCCACAATCGCGCAGAGCCCGTACTTCTCCTTCAGCGCCGCGAGGTCGGCCAGGGGTGCGAGGTCCCCGTCCATACTGAAGACCGTCTCGGTGATCACGAACCGCGTGCCTCCGGACTCTTCCGCCCTGATCTTCTTTTCCAGATCCTCCATGTCCAGATGGCGGTAGATTACCTTCCTGGCCCGCGACAGCCGGGTGCTGTGGATGATGCTCGAATGGTTCAGCTCGTCGCTGAAGATCACGTCCGCCTCATTGGTGAGGGTCGAGATGATGCCGATGTTGGCCATGTATCCGTTCGAAAAACAAAGGGCGCCCGGATAACCCTTGAAGGCGGCTGTCTCCTCCTCCAGGAGGCGGTACAGATCGATGCTCCCCGACACGCTCCTGGATGAACACGTCCCGGAGCCGTACTCCCGGACCGCCGACTCGGACGCTGCGGTTACCTCGGGATGCACCTCGAGGGAGAGGTAGCTATTGGAGCAAAGGTTGATGCACTCTTTGCCCTCATAGAGGATGCGGGTAGCCGAAATGGGCTTGACGAAGCGAATTTCCCTGTAGCTGCCGGCCCGTCTGATGTCGTTGAGCTCGGCCTCGAGGCGGTCTTGGAACGCCTTCGGTTCCCGAGTACGGGTTTCACGGACGACTTTTTCGCTGATCACGACTCATCCCCCACCGGCCGCGAAAATATCCCCCGGCCGGATAACGATACGATAACGGGCATATTGTTGTCAACCTCTATTCTCAACTGGTTAACAGTAGCTTTTGCGCCCGTTTTATCATAGAATAGACCCCATGAAGGCGTTTTTCGTCACAGGCACCGACACGGGCGTGGGCAAAACCGTTGTGACGAGTGCCATCGCTGCTTACTGTTCTCTGAGAAAACACCTGGACGTGGGTGTCATGAAGCCCTTTGAGAGCGGCCTGCCGGTCAGGGCAGGCGACCTCTCCCGGGGGGATGCGCTTCTGCTGAAAGAGGCGTCGGGCAGCCCGGACGCGCTTTCCGTCATCAGACCGTATGCCTTCGAGGCCCCCCTCGCCCCCGAAGCGGCATCCGAAAGGGCACATGTGGAGATCGACATCGCAGTCGTGGACGCTGTATACAGGAGACTTGCGCAGTCCCACCACGTGCTGCTCGTCGAGGGGGCCGGAGGGATTCTCGTCCCTATCAGGAGGGACTTTTTCTTCATCGACCTGGTGAAGGGCTGGAAAATTCCCGTAGTGATCGTATCCCGTCTTGGGCTCGGTGCGATCAATCATACGCTTCTCACGTGCCGGTACCTTCTTCACGAGGGCGTCGCTGTCGCGGGGGTGGTCTTGAACGACACGGACGGAAAGGCGGACCAGGCAAAGGGGCATAACGCCGAAATGTTATCGCGATACCTGGACGCCCCCCTTCTGGGTGTTTTCCCTCATCACGGGGGCATGGCCGGGGCGCATCCCGATAGAGAGCTTCTCGCACGGCTCGCCGGGCAATACCTCGACATGAAACCCTTCTTCGCCTGAAAAACTAAAAAAACAGCCGGCTATGCCGTTTCTTCGTCGCGTCTTTCGGGGAATATCTTTCCAGGGTTGAGCAGCCCCTTCGGATCAAATGCCTGTTTCACCCGTTTCATGAGCGCTATCTCTCCCGGCGTCATCTGGGCCGGCATATACTCTTTTGCGGTAAGCCCCACCCCATGCTCGCCGGTCAGCTTGCCGCCCATTTCGATGGCTCTCTTGTATATCTCCCCCAGCAGCTCGTGGGCCTCGGCAGTTTCCGCAAAATTCCTCTTCAAGTACTGGATGGTTACATGGAGGTTGCCGTCCCCCGCATGGCCATAGGTCGCGATGTGCACCTTTTTCCCCGCGCCGATCTCTTGTACGGCGCCCGCCAGAAAGGGGAGCCGGTAGCGGGGGACTACCACATCGGCCTCAAGATGATCCTTCCCCAGTGCTTTCAGAGCGGGGAGGGTCTCTCTCCGTATTCTCCAGATCCGCTCCGCCTCCTCATCGCTTTGCGCCACCTTCGACTGGATAACCCCGTTCGCGGCCCCGGCGGCCTCGAATACCAGCCGGACCTCTTCATCCACGGCGGCCCGGCAGCTTCCATCTACCTCGACGAGGACCATGGCTGAGGCGTCCCGCCGTAAATCGGCCGATGCCGACAGGTAGTCTGCGACGCAGTTGATGCTCCTGTTGTCCATAAATTCGACGGCACAAGGGACTATACCGGAGCCGAATACGGAGACCACGAGGTCTGCGGCGGCCACCAGGTCGTCCAGGTAGAAGATGCATGTCCTGCGAAACGCAGGTTTCGGCAGCACCTTTATTATGATCCTGGTAACTACGGCCAACGTACCCTCTGAACCGGTGAGAAGGGCGACAAGATCGTACCCCGTGACGTTTTTTACCGTTCGGCCGCCCACATTGATGATTTCCCCGCCCGGCAGGACGGCCTCCAGCCCCAAAATGTAGTCCCTCGTCACCCCGTATTTCACGGCCCGCGTGTAGCCTGCATTCTCCGCCACATTGCCGCCCAGGGTGCTCTCTACAGTGCTTGAGGGGTCAGGAGGGAAAAAGAGATTGCGGCTGTTCAGCTCCTTCTGCAGATCGGCCGACACGACGCCCGGCTCGACGACGACCTGCATGTTCTTCACGTCGATCTCCACGATCTTGTTCATCCGCAGAAGCGAGAGGAGCACGCCCCCGTTCACGGGTAATGCGCCCCCTGAGAGGCCTGTCCGCCCTCCCTGAGGGGTGACGGGAACGCCGGCCTCGTAGGAGAGTTTCATGATCCCTGACACGTCTTCCGTTGTGCCCGGCAGAAAGACCACGTCGGGCATGAACCGCATTTCCGTCGCGTCATAGCAGAAATGCGCCATGCCTTCCCTGTCGGTGATTATTTGATCCTTCCCGAGAAACGCCGCGCATCGCGCAACCAGCCCTTCTATCATCTCCTTCATTGTTCTCTCCCTTGTTCTATCAACGCGTTGTCGTCGCTTTTTTTGCAAGTTTAAGGATCACCATCGGACCGTCCGGAACCACGGCCCAACGGGCGTTTCTTCCGTGCTTCCCGAGAAGGGTCTCTATGCATTCCGGGAGGGACGTCACGGGCCGCAGGTGGTACTGCCTGATCCGCTCGGACGAGACTCCCTCTGTATAGATCCAGATATCCTTCTCCCGAAGGATCTGGTACATTTCCTGGGCACACCACTGATCCGGAACGAAGAACTCTTTCCGCAGAATCCGGCATACGAATGAGTCCGGCGAATCGGCCATTTCGAGGATTTGTTCATATTCCGGGCTGCCTATTCCCTGGCTGCAGCGGCTGGCGATAACGATATCACCTTTCGGCTTCACCGCTGTGGCAGCCCCTGTCATACCCTTGACCGTTTGGTAAAGGTTGCAATCAAGAGGTGCGCCGGCGTTGGTGGTCACCACGAAGTCAAGGGGGGCGTCGAGGGTGCGCACGCAGTGCGGCTCCAGGAACGCGCAACCTTGCAGATGGGCTTTGACAGGATGGCCCGAGAAAATACCGGTAACCTCGCAGCTCTTATTGAGCGTCACGTTGACGACGAAATCGCACCCCGCCTTTTCCATGATCTGAAGCCCCGCCTCGTGGAACAGGTTCCCTTCCAGTTGGCCGTACTCTGTCATGGGGTGGGCGATCATTTCAGGGCCGTGCATAAACTGGAGGGTCTCGACGGAAGAGATGCCCGGCAGGATCGACTTCCGTCCCCCGGAATAGCCTCCCCACATGTGAGGCTCGATGAAGCCCGTGAGAATCTTCAGGTCGGCTTCTACGTAGAGCCGGTTCACGAGGGCGGGAACGCGCCCCGCAATTCTGCCTACCTCCACCATATCATCGCTTTTCTTCGAGAGGTGATCGATGATGCGGTACGACGCCGCAATCTCCGGTCCCACAAGCTCCTGACGTTCTTTCTCGGTTGAGGGCCGGTGGATCCCCGTGGCGATAAGCAGGGAGACCGCCTGACGCGGTATACCGGCCGAATGAATAGCATCAAGGATCGGAGGAAGTATCAGCCGGTTCGGCACAGGTCGCGTGCTATCACTGATTACGATGACGGCGTTTTTCCTTCCTTGAGCAATGTCGGCCAAAGGCCTTGAATCGACAGGCCGGCTGATGCTTCCGGCAACGGCGATGAGGGGGTCGTGCACAGGGTCCGGCTCCGACGGCGCGAGTACCCCCACAAACCCCGGCGTCGCTTCAACGTGTAAGGGGATGCCCCCGGAGCCGTATTTTAACGTAATGTTCATCCGTCTCCTCCCGGCCGTTGATCTTTAGCGCAGCAATAAAGTTATGCCCGCCGGCGCACTTTCCGGTAAGAAGCCCTTGTTCTTGCATTATAATAGCATTATGTATAGTATGGTTTACATCAAGATGTGGTCTGCGCGCCGGTGACAATCGCCTACGGTCTTTTGAAAAGCGTTGAAAAGGAGGATGGATGAAACTTCCCGAGTACATAACGGTTGATGAAGTGCGAAGGGTGTGCAAGGAACTGGGCATCAGAGACTGGACTACATTGAAGGAGCCTGCCGCGACGATTGAAGAGGCACAGAAGATCCTGGCCGAGGTGAACACGGGGAAGATGCCTATCGATCCCGAGCAGTTCAGGGCGGGCCTCGATGTGGAGCTGGAGCACGGGACGCGGTTCAAGGATGCGAACGTGACGAATAATCATCCTGTTATCACGGGAATGATCGTGCTCGCCCACATGAAAGAATCCCTCGACTACTATATGCTCCTCGATGTAGCGGAGGCGGAAGGAGACCTCACCACCGCCGTTGCCGCGGGCAACACGGACAAGATCAAAAAATACTACAGAAAGCTGTCAAAGGCGAGGGCCCGTCTGTCGGACGCGGAGGCAAAACAGGTCTAGCCTCCGTGTTGTCAGGGGTGAGTGAGGGATCGTGGTTTCGGTCGATCTCTCCGCACTCTATGGGGACCGATGAGTTTTAATTGCGTATCCCCCGGCAGAGCCGAGGGCTTACCCGGTTGAGTTATGGTCGGGGCGACTGGATTTGAACCAGCGACCTCTTGCTCCCAAGGCAAGCGCGCTAACCATGCTGCGCCACGCCCCGCCTGATCAAAGATAGCACAGGACTTTCCGTGTTTTCAAGAGCGAAGGGCCGCTTGAGCAGGGAAGTCAGTCCTTCTCCGTCTTTGTCCCTTCCCGCTTCTTTCGTTGTCCCGGTGGGTACTTCCTGACTGTCTCCGCGTGATGCCGGTATGGTTTGTCGGTATCCATCTGAAGCACCGCATAGTCCTTCCAATCCACCAGGATCTCGGCCGGCAGGAGGGTCGTCGTCATCCACCTCTCGCCGTTGTAATAGAAAAAGAGCTTCCGGCCGGTATCCATGTAGACTGCCGAGTCAGGGTAATAGTAATACCGGTATTTCACGTGGGGAACCGCAGCCGGAGGAGAGGCAGCCCCTCCGCGCTCCAGGCCTCTCGTTTCCTGGCATCCCGGCGCGGCGAGGAGAGTCAACCCGAGGGCCATGAGGCTGAGGCTCGCGATAAGCTTCAGCGGTCCTCTTTTGCGAGATGCGGTCGTCCAGGTTTTTGATGGAAGCCTCATTTCTCCCTCACTCCTCCGCCACCGACTTCCATTCTCCGCTACCGGTCGGATAAAAGTCAAGTAATATCAGCAACTCCTTATCAGCGTGCTTCTTGCCGGAAGCAGCAATTCCCGGCGAATATTTATTCCCCCTCTTTTTGCCCTTTTTAGAGGAACAGCGAACTATTTTTTCGCAACCGCCTCATGAAAAAGGAGAGTGTAATACGTAATATCACTAGACTT
>JBEKHB010000045.1:0-31926 GCA_050012495.1 Syntrophorhabdales bacterium | reverse complement strand
GAAAGGTTATTCGAGGGGGTACGGCACGGATTTTAAGGATTTATCTTCAAAGACGTTGTTGACACCGAGTGAGGTCGCATTATTCCTGAGCGTCTCTTTGAAGACGATATACCGCTGGTATCACTCGGGAGTCATCGATGGTACCAAGGTCAACAGATCATTACGGATTTATCGGGAGTCCGTTCTTACGATGATCGACGAAAGAAGGCTTAAGACTCTAGACTAATAACGTCTATAAGCCTCTCCGCCGTGATTCCTGGACATCTCAAAAGGCATAGTTATACGTGTCCCGCTGGAGATGTGCCGACTTTGCCGGTCAGCAGGATTATTCCGGCATGCTTATGAATGCGGGACGAAGAGTCATGCGGTTGGATATAACTATGAATATAAAACGTCCTGGCATTGTGACGAACGGCGGTAGCCTGTTCTTCGTGCAAAAACAAGACTGTGCCGGAGAGAAGCCGAGGCAGAACCAGATCGTGATCCGCTTTATGATTTGTCTTCCCTTTTGAGTCGATCCTTATGTATCTCGCTTTCTACAACCTCAAGAAGCAGCCTTTTCATATTACGCCGGACCCGGAGTTTCTGTACCTGAGCCCGAGTCATAAAGAGGCTCTGGCGGCCATAGTATACGGCATAGAAGAGAGGAAGGGCTTCGTTGCCGTCACGGGCGCCATCGGGGCCGGTAAGACCACGGTTCTCCGGTCATATCTCGAAGACTCTCAGAAGAAACGTCTCAAAGTAATCTATGTTTTCAATAGCAATCTGACCTTCGAGGGCCTTCTCAGAACGATCTATCAGGAACTGGGGATCATGATCGAGAGCAACCGTCCAGCGGAGATGGTCAACCGGCTCTACGAGACCCTGATCGAAGAATACAAGCTGGGCAACATAGTCGTCTTGGTCGTCGATGAGGCACAGAACATGCCCATCGATACGTTGGAGAACCTTCGGATGATCTCCAATCTCGAAACATCCAAGGACAAGTTGATTCAGATTGTCCTGGTCGGCCAGCCTCAGTTCAGAGAAGTCCTGAACTCTAAGAAGCTTAAGCAACTGAAGCAGCGCCTTGCCGTGCAGGCAACAATCCAGCCTCTCACGGCTGGGGAGAGTGTCGACTACGTGAAGTTGAGGCTCTGGAGGGCGGGTTGTTCAGATGTAGCGCGGGTTTTTACGGAGCCGGCTTTGAAGAAGATTATCAGGCGGGCGAGGGGTATTCCCAGAGTGCTTAACATCCTGTGCGACAACGCTCTCATCACGGGATTCGGTTACCAGGAAAGGCCGGTTACGAAGAGGGTCGTGCAGGAGATCATTCGAGATTTCACGCGCACGGAACCGTCCTGGACTGTCCATAAGTGGCTGCCCAAAGCCGCGGTCCTGGCACTGACGCTCGTGCTTCTCTTGATCGCATGGGCACTCCTCCCGCGTTGGCCGATGCCGGTCGAGGTGATGGAGACGTCAGTGTCTCACGATCAGGGAGAGCATGGGGGGGCGGTCGGGGCAACAGGACCGATTGGCAGTACGTCTTCGGAGAGTCGCCACACAGAGGCAGTTCCGGCAAAACAAGAACAGAGCGTTTCGCGTCCCAAGGACGAAAGTACCGTGGTGGTGAGGACGGTCGCTCCCGGCGACACGCTCCTTGGACTGGCAAGGGATGTATACGGTCTGAGCGCGAAGGCCCGTGAGATGAGCAGGCTTGTCGATTTGCTCAGGCAGATCAATCCGCAGCTCAAGAATGCGGACCTGATCCTCCCCGGGCAGCAGATCACTTTCCCGGACGCCCGGAAGGCAAGGCCTGGAATCGATCCTGATGGCGGGAGACGGGAAAAAGAGATGGGGGAGCATGCGCTACAAAAAGACGGACGGGGGTAGTAGAATGATGAGACTGTCGTTTTCGGCAACAATGGAAGGTGCTGTATGTGTGCTCTTGCTGGCCATGCTCGCGGCTTGTAGTACCGTCGTGGTGAAGTCGAACGTGACGCCTTTTGCTCAACTGAATGCTCAGGCCCGTGAATTTCCCGCGCCCGAGTATCTCATCCAGGTCGGAGACGAGCTGGAGATACAGTTCCGCTACAACCCTGACCTGAACCAAAAGCTTCCCGTGCGTCCCGACGGTCGAATCTCCCTTCCCATTGTCAAAGAGGTCCTGGTGTCCGGGATGTCGCCCGGGAAGCTCGCGGAGTTATTGACCGATAAATATAGACCGGAGCTCAGGAGGCCTGATATTACCGTCATCGTCCATACCTTTCCCGCCCAGAGAGTGTTCGTCGATGGCGAGGTCCTCTGGCCCAACCGCGTGCCTCTTACAGGGCCGCTCACGGTCATGCAGGCCATCGCTGAGGCGCGCGGACTTAAGGACAGCGCCCGACGCACCCAGGTACTCGTCATCAGGCAGAACCCGGAAGGGCCGTTTTTAACCGCCGTGGTCGACCTCACCAAGATCATCGACGGCACGGACAAGAGTCAAAATATCTCGCTTATGCCTAACGACATCGTGTACGTCCCAAGGTCTGCCATAGCGGACGTGGACCTGTGGGTAGACCAGTATATCAGGAAAATGCTCCCCTTCGCTCTGCCTTCTCCCGTTCCGACACCCGTCTCCACATCGTCGTCATGGTGATAAGGGTCGGATAACCCGTAACGAGGTGCCTATGCAAGCACGGCAACAGCAGCAGCAGCAATCATTCAACATCAGGAGCTATCTTACAATCTTTTTCAAGCACAAATGGAAAATCCTCATCTCCTTCGTGCTCGCCGCAGGGATAACATGCGTAATCGCCCTGCAGACGCCTAAACAATTCGTGGCCAGAGGGGTGGTCATGGTCAAGTTCGGGAGAGAGTTCATGCCGGTGTCGGAAGTGGGTGATGTGAAGCCGCCGAGCCTGAACCCGGAATCTATCATCAACACGGAGATGCAGCTTTTGACCGGCCACGACCTCATGGAAAAGGTCGTAGATACCATTGGTGTAGGGGTGCTCTGCCCGGAGATGGAAAAGAGTTCTATGCCCCCAGCCGCTCGCCGGGAGATTGCCATTTTGAATTTCCGGCAGAATGTGCTCGTCAATCCGGTTAAGGGCAGCAATCTGATCGAAGTCTATTTCCGGAACGACAACCCGGGCGTCGCTGCCCAAGCGGTAAACAGCCTGATCGAGATGCTCAAGGTAAAGCACCTGCAGGTGTTCAGCGACCCGAAGTCCTCCTTCCTCGAGGCTCAGTTGAAAGAATACCGGGAGAAACTGAAGCAATCGGAGGGCAACATGGGGAGTTTCAAACAGAGGAACCAGGTATTTTCCCTTGACGAGCAGAGGAGCAGCCTCTTGAAGGAGCGGGACGAAGTCGGGGTGGCGTTGAAGAACGAACAGATCTACGTGAAGGCGCTGCAGGAGAAGATAGACTTCCTGAAGGACCGGAAGAACGTGTTCACGGATGGGGTGGTGACTCAGTTGAGGTCTAACCTGAACGGCCTCGAGCAGAAAGAGCTGGAACTGGCCGTGAAGTATAACGACGACAGCGAGATGATGGCAGACCATCGGAAGGAGGTGCAGGTCGTCAGAGAGCAGTTGCGGCAGCACGAGGAACAGGTGCGGAATGCCGAGATAACCAAGATAGCGGCCGACCTGGAACCATCAAAGGTAAAAGTGGCGGGGCTCCAAAAGCGATACAGCGACGTTGTAAGAGATCTCCAGCAGATGGACGCCCGCACCAGGGAGTTTGAGGACCTGAAAAGAGACGCAGCGGTCAACGAGAGCAACTATCAGATTTATCTCAAGAAATCGGAGGAATCTCGCATATCGGACGACCTGGACAGGAGAAAGATGACCAACGTGACCGTCATCGAACGGGCGACCGTACCGATCACCCCCGTCCAGTCGAAGAAGGCAAAGACGTTGGGCATAGGCGCCTTTCTTAGCATCGCCCTCAGCCTTGGTCTCGCCTATGCCGCCGAGTACCTGCCCCATGGCATGACGACGCCCCAGGATGCAGCGAGGAGACTGGGTCTCCCCATTCTGGTGGCCATCCCCCGCCGGCAAGCCGCGCGCCACACCCCCCGGGCCCTCCGCTCGCAATGCTGAATGCCCACCCCCTATGCCCGAACCGGGCTTTATAAACAGTGTCCTATCGACACGTCGGAGGAAGCATAGATGTCCAACATTTACGAAGCTTTGGAACATGCAGGAAGGAAAATCCATGCGGTCGAACCATGCCCGGATGAGCCGGCCCACGTCGATGAGCCGGCCCACGTCGATGCGCCGGACCTCTCGGTGTCCGGCAGCGACGATCCCGACATGGAAGACGAGATGATCACCCTGTATCAGACGATTACCGCATCTCTGCCCGACGTCAAGCACCGCTCGGTCCTCTTCATGGGATCGCGGTCCCACGAAGGAACATCTACCATTGCCCGGCAGTTGGCACAGACCGTATCCTTTCGCATCGGGAAGACCGTTCTTCTCATAGACCTCGATAGAAGCCACCCTGATCTGCATGTTTACACGAATCTCAAGCAGGAGAGAAATGTCGACGAGATCGTCAGGTGCGATGGACAAATAGAAGAGACGCTATGCCGGGTGGAAGAAAGCAGCCTCTACGTGATGCCATTCTTTCAGGGGGCAACAGTGACGCCGCGCATGCTCGAGTTCGCGAGGGGCGCCGGGTTTTGGGAGCCTCTGCGAGAGAGGTTTGACCTGATCATCGTAGATTCTCCTCCTGCCACGATGTTTCACGATGGGCCCGGCATAGTCTCCATGGTGGATGGAGTCGTCCTTGTAGTCGAGGCGGAAAAGACTCGCTGGCCGGTAGCCTTGAGCGTGAAGGAGAAAATTGAGCAGAGCGGCGGCAGAATCCTCGGCGTCGTCTTCAATAAGCGCAAGTACTACATCCCCAAATGGCTCTACAGGCGCACATAGTCGTCGTCAGACAACTGAACGACGAAGAGTTGGAAGGTGGGTGACCCATGCCGATATTGAGCTTTCTTCAAAATAGCAAGGCGGCCGAACGTCGCGGTCATCGAGGGCCGGAGGATCATGCGCTCAGGGATGATCGTACCGGGTTGTACCACGCGGAGTATTTCAACGAGCTTCTCACCCTCGAGAGAAGGAGATGCGAGCGGTCACATGACTCTGTCCTCCTGATGTGCGCCGATCTCAAGGCTTTTGGCGATGCATCGGATAGACGTGAGATTGCCGCGGCCGTAATGCGCATATTCTCTCGCGTGACGCGGGAGACCGATATCAAGGGATGGCACGTAAGAGGCACCGTCGTAGGCATCATGTTTACCCAGTTGTCGGAACAGGGAAAGAACCGCAAAGCCACCGTGCAGCGTATCATCAACAAGTGTTCCGACAGCCTCGGGGCCTCGTCCGATCTTGAGCGGCTATCCAACGTGCACATAAGCTGGCACGCCTACCCTGAAGAATTCCTCGAGGCAAGCACAGGCTCGCGGTCAGAGGGCATAAGCGGCACAGGCAAAGGAGAGACAAGCAGGAGGAGGCGCCTGTCGCTTTGGACGAAACGGCTCATAGACATAGCCGGCAGCCTCACTGCCATGATTCTCCTGAGCCCTGCCTTTCTCGCGATCGCCGCTTTGGTGAAACTGGATTCCGAGGGGCCGGTATTCTTCCGGCAGGAGAGAATCGGCCTCGGCGGGAAAAAGTTCGTCTTTTTGAAGTTCAGATCCATGTGCGTAAATAACGATCCGGGCATACACAAGGCTTACGTGACGGGCCTTATCCGCGCCTCTAAAAACAATGGGGCAAATGGCGAAAAAGGCCCCCGGGACACGTACAAGATTAAAGATGACCCGAGGGTGACCTCCTTAGGAAAGGTCCTGCGGAAAACGAGCCTGGACGAGCTTCCACAGTTCATCAACGTCCTGAAGGGCGATATGTCTCTCGTCGGTCCTCGACCTCCCATCCTTTACGAATGTCAGAATTACGATCTGTGGCATAGACGGAGGGTAATGGAGATGAAACCGGGCATTACCGGACTGTGGCAGGTCGAAGGAAGGAGCGCCCTTCCCTTCGATGACGCGGTTCGCATGGACATTAAGTATGTACGGGAATGGTCCTTGTGGATGGACCTGATGATTATATTCAAGACGCCGCTTGCCGTGCTGACGTGCAAAGGGGCCTATTAATTCAGCGGACACGCGCATGGAGCGCGCGAACCGTGAGGATTTATCAAAGGAGGAAGAGCTGTGCTTAACATGGGAGTTATAGGCTACGGTTATTGGGGACCTAACATCGTGAGAAACTTCAGCTCTGTTGATGGAATCCAGGTTGTTGCGGTATGCGATAGCAGCCCGGACATGCTCAAGAAGGCGAGGAAGACGTATCCTGCCCTTGAGGTCTCAACCGATCCCGCATCGATACTGGAATCGACCAATATCGACGCAGTAGCGGTAATCACCCCGGTTTTTACGCACTTTGATCTGGCCAGGAAGGCCCTCGAGAACGGTAAGCACGTATTTGTGGAGAAACCGTTCACGTTCACGGTGCAGCAGGCGGAGGAATTGGTGGAGCTTGCCGACAGGAAGGGCCTCAAGATCATGGTGGACCATACATTTCTCTTTACGGGTGCGGTGAAGAAGATCAAAGAGCTCATGGACGAGGGCGCTTTGGGAAAGCTGTACTACTACGACTCCATGAGGGTAAACCTCGGCCTCTTCCAGCACGATGTCAACGTGGTCTGGGATCTGGCCCCTCACGATTTCTCCGTCATGGACTTTCTGATTCAGGAGAAGCCCGTGGCCCTCAGCGCCACCGGGGAAATTCATTATAATGGTTTTGAGGATATCGCTTACGTGACGGTCTATTGCGAGCAGAACGTGATCGCCCATTTCAACGTGAACTGGCTGTCGCCCGTGAAGATCCGGACCACTTTGCTGGGAGGCGATAAGAAAATGCTCCTCTGGAACGACCTGGAGGCCGACGAGAAGCTGAAAATTTACGATAAAGGCGTCGAGGTAACGAACAGAGAGAACGTCTACGAACTGTTGGTCAGCTATCGCTCGGGGGATGCCTGGATCCCCAGGATCGATCAGGTCGAGGCGTTGAAGCTCGAAGCCAATTACTTTGTCGACTGTGTGACCAACGACAAGACACCGATCAACGACGGCCACGCGGGCTTGAGGATCGTGAAAATGCTCGAGGCGGCAAACGAGTCTCTCAAGGGAAAGGGCAAGCTCGTCGAGTTGCGGGCGGACTGACCGGACTCGCCGGTCAATTGTGTAAATCCACGAGAAGCGAGGGTAGGTGAGATGAATGATTTCTGCTGCATATCCGCCGATGTCAAACTCGGAGAGAACGTCAAGCTGTCGAAGTTCATCAATCTTTATGGCTGTTCCATCGGCGACAATACGAAGATAGGGGCGGCCGTGGAGGTGCAAAAGAATGCGCACATCGGCAGCAACTGCAAAATATCGAGCCATACTTTTGTCTGTGAGGGCGTCACGATCGAGAATGACGTCTTTGTAGGACACGGGGTGATGTTCATCAACGACAGTTACCCGCGGGCCACCACAAACGGTGTCCTCCAGACGGAGCAGGACTGGGCAGTCGAGCGCACCCTTGTAAGGAGGGGGGCATCCATCGGCTCCAACAGCACCATTCTCGGCAACGTCACCATCGGGGAGAACGCCATTGTAGGGGCGGGAAGCGTCGTAACCCGGGACGTCCCTCCCAACACGGTTGTTGCCGGTAATCCGGCAAGGGTCCTCAGGACTTTTGTAGGCGCCGTACCGGAAAGAGCAACGCTATCAAGGCAAGAGGCAGCGGATATCGAGGGCGCCCGTTTGCGCATGGCCGACTCCAAGGCAGCATCCCTGTTAAAGAGCAAGGAGCAAGCAAATGAACGTACCTTTCCTCGATCTTAAGTCCCAGTACCTGTCCATCAAGGATGAGATTCAGGAAGCTCTCAACAGCGTCCTTGAAAAGACCGCTTTTGCCGCCGGTCCGTTCGCGGCCCGGTTCGAGAAAGAGTTTGCAGAGTTCTGCGGAACAAAACACGCCATCGGAGTAGGCAGCGGTACCGACGCACTCTGGGCCGCCCTTCTCGCGGCGGATGTGGGCCCCGGCGATGAAGTGATCACCGTTCCCGACACGTTCATCGCGACCGCTGAGGCGATCAGCGTGTGCGGCGGCCGGCCCGTCTTCGTGGATATCGAAGAACCCACGTACAACATGGACCCGGCTCGCCTGGAGGCAGCCATCACACCCAGGACCAAGGCCATCATCCCGGTCCATCTTTTTGGTCAAATGGCGGACATGGACCCGATCATGGCGATTGCCCACAAGCACGGGCTTCGCGTGATCGAAGATGCCTGCCAGGCTCATGGCGCACGCTACAAGGAGAGACGGGCGGGATCGATCGGGGACGCAGGCTGTTTTAGCTTCTATCCGGGCAAGAACCTCGGCGCCTACGGCGAAGCCGGGGCAGTAGTGACGAACGACGACGAAATAGCGGATAGGATACGCATGTTCCGTGATCATGGTCAGCAAAAGAAGTACCACCATGCCATGGTTGGCTGGAATGCGCGGATGGACGGTTTTCAGGGAGCGGTGCTCACCGTGAAGCTGAAATACATAGACTCGTGGAACGTGTCCCGTCGCGAAAACGCCGCGACTTACGGCAGGTTCCTGGCCGACGGGGCCGACGGCCTGATACCGCCGGTCGAGGCCGATTATGCAACGCATATCTACCACATTTATGCCGTCCGTGTGAAGGACCGGGACACGCTGATGGACGCCCTTGGCAAGAAAGGCATCTCCACCGGCATCCATTACCCGATACCCCTGCACCTGACCGGCGCATACCGTTCCCTGGGTTACAAGGAGGGCGACTTTCCGGTAGCGGAGCGGTGCGCGGCTGAATTCGTCTCTCTTCCCATGTTCCCGGAGCTGACGTCGGAACAAATCCACTACGTCGCAGACGCCATAAAAGAATGGAAGAAAGAATAATGCAGGAAGGTTGGAAGAATGGAAAGGTGGAAGGGTGGCAAGCCGGAAAGACGGCGTTTTCCGGTTCCGTTCTTCCGTTTTTGTTCTTCCATTCTTCCATTCTTCCAAGGTTCCAAGGTTCCGTTTATGCTGCATTATGACCATTGACATCATAGACCCTATCGCCTATCCTGGCTGGGACCAGCAAGTCCTTCGCCTCTCCGGCTGCAGTTTTTTTCACTCTTCCGCCTGGGCACGCGTACTTTCCGAATCCTATGGCTTCAGGCCTCTTTACTTCACCATTTTCGATAGTGGTCTGCTTTCTGCCTGTCTCCCGGTGATGGAGATCGACAGCTTTCTCACGGGACGGCGCGGCGTCTCGCTGCCCTTCACCGACTATTGCGAGCCCCTCGTTTCCGCAGACGGCCAGTTTGAGGAACTCCTGAGAGAGGCAACGGCGTATGGGGCGAACAAGGGGTGGAAATCGCTTGAACTGAGAGGCGGCGGTAGTTTTCTCGGGTGTAACCCTTCCTCATCAACGTACCTCTTGCACACGCTCGATCTCTCCTCTGGCCGCGCCCACTCTGCGAACCCGCAACTGAATTTGTCTTCCCAACCTTCCAATTTTCCATCATTCCAATCTTCCGGTTCTGCTCCTCCCTTCTCCACCTTCAGGGAAAGCACCAGAAGAAACATCAGGAAGGCCTCGGAAAATGGCGTCAGGGTTGAGATCTCGACTACGGAGCAGTCGGTCAGGCAGTTTTACAAGCTGAATCAGATGACCCGGAAGGATCACGGGCTCCCGCCTCAGCCCTATCGCTTTTTCGAAGAGATCCACGAGCACGTGATCTCGAAAGGGTGCGGATTCGTGGTAGTCGCATTCCAGGAAAAGACGCCGATTGCCGCTTCGGTCTATTTCCATTTCGGAAGATTTGCCATCTACAAGTACGGCGCTTCCGACAAGCGGTATCGCCACCTCAGGCCGAACAACCTTGTCATGTGGGAGGCGATCAGGTGGTACATCGAGAACGGCTATGCGAGCCTCTCCTTGGGCCGGACCGACCTTGGCCACGAGGGCTTGAGGCAGTTCAAGAACGGTTGGGGCGTTATGGAACAAACCCTAAGCTATTACCGATACACCTTCAAAACCGGGGCGTTTGTGCGCAACGATAATGAGAAGATTAACGGCATCGGCAGCAGGGTCGCTTCATTGGCGCCTCTGCCGGTCCTTAGGGCAGTCGGCTCGTTGTTGTACAGACATATGGGATAGACCGGAAAGATGGAGGAATGGAAGGGTGGAAGGGTGGAAAGACTGCGGTTCCGTTCTTCCGTCCCTGTTCTTCCGTCCTTGCCCTTTTTCCACTATTCCATCATTCCACTCTTCCCGCCCTTTTCCCTATGACTTCCAGGACCCTCTACTACCACTTCCGTCCCTTCATTCCTCGGCCTCTGCAGATTGCCATCCGCCGGGCAGTAGTCAAGCGGAAGCTTCCTCTGTACGCCGACGTATGGCCTATTGATCCCGCTACGGCTGCCCCGCCCCCCGGTTGGCGAGGGTGGCCGGACGGTAAGAAGTTTGCCTTCGTGATTACACACGATGTGGAGACGGCCAGAGGCGTTAACCGGTGTCTGCCACTAGCCCGGATCGACCGTGAATACGGTTTTAGGTCCGCCTTTAACTTTGTCGCTGAAGACTATCCGATTCCGGGAGGACTTCGCGAGAGCCTGATTAATGACGGCTTTGAGATCGGCCTTCATGGGTTGAGCCACACGGGTAATCTTTATGGATCCAGAAAGAAGTTTGAGTCCGATGCAAAAAGAATAAACCGGTACCTGGAGGAGTGGAAGACAGACGGTTTTCGGGCGCCGTCCATGTATCACAACCTCGATTGGACACAGTCGCTGAACGTGACGTACGACTCATCGACGTTCGACACCGACCCGTTTGAACCCCAGTCCGACGGACTCGGCACGATCTTCCCGAAATGGATCGGCGCCAAAGGTACCGGCAAGGGTTATGTCGAGCTTCCCTACACCCTTCCGCAGGATTTCATGCTGTTTGTTATCATGGGGGAGAAGAGCACCGATATCTGGAAGGCGAAGCTGGATTGGATCGCAGAGCACGGCGGAATGGCGCTGCTTCTGGTGCATCCGGACTACATCAGTTTTGATTGCGAGAACGGCAAATCCGAGTATTCCTTAGATTACTACAGACATTTCCTCGAGCTCATAAAGGAAAAATACGAGGGGCATTACTGGAACGCAGTACCCCGTGAGGTTGCGGCTTTCTGGATCAATCGGCAACCGATTCTGTCGCCCAGCCAATCACCCAGTCAGCCAGTCAGCAACCCGCAGCCATCCTCACCTTCCCATCATTCCAGTATTCCATCATTCCATTCTTCCGGTTCTCTCGCTTCCAGTATTCCATCATTCCATTCTTCCGGTTCTACTCATTCTCCCACGCCTCTTCGTGTCTGCATGCTCTCCTATAGCTACTACGATGTCGACGCCAGGGTGAGCAGGTACGCGGAGACGCTCGCCCGGAGGGGCGACCGGGTCGATGTGATCTCCCTGGGGCTGGAAGGACAGGGGGGGTTCGCCAGGATCAACGGCGTCAATGTCTTTCGCATTCAGAAGCGCGAGCGGAACGAAAAAGGGAAGCTGCAATTTCTCACGCGCCTGTTGAGGTTCTTTGCGGCCTCTTCCATCTTCCTGAGCAGGAGACACGGAATCGAGCCCTACGATCTCATTCACGTTCACTCGGTTCCCGACTTCGAGGTCTTTGCCGCCTGGCTGCCGAAACTGAAGGGCACGCCCGTGATCCTCGATATCCACGACATCGTCCCCGAGTTCTACGCGGCCAAATTCGGGACGGACAGGCGCTCCTTTCTCTATAAGGTGCTTGTCCTCATCGAGAGGCTCTCCGTGCGGTTTGCGGATCACGTGATCATATCGAACCACATCTGGCAGAAAACGCTTCGCCGCTCCATAAGCAATGGAAAATGCTCCGTCGTAATGAACTACCCTGATCCGGAAACGTTCTATAGCCGTGCACGAACCCGCAGCGATGATCGGTTTGTTATGATGTACCCTGGCACGTTGAACTGGCACCAGGGACTCGATATTGCCCTTCGTGCATTTGCACAGGTAAAGGAAGAAATACCTCATGCGGAGTTTCACATTTACGGCAAGGGCGACTCCAAGCCCTCCCTTGAGGCTATAGTTCGAGATTTTGGCTTGCAGAGCCGGGTGTTTTTCCATGATATGAAGCCCAAGGAACAGATCGCGGAGATTATGGCAAACGCCGACCTCGGGGTGGTGCCGAAGCGGAACGACTCTTTCGGTGGCGAGGCGTTCAGCACGAAGACCCTCGAGTTCATGTCTCTCGGCGTCCCGGTGCTCGTCGCGGGAACACGGATCGACCGGTACTACTTCAACGACTCTGTCGTCAGGTTCTTCGAGCCCGAAGACGAAGTGGACCTGGCGACGGCTATGATAAATTTGGCGCAGGACCACGAGCTACGCAAGGGCCTGGCCGGGCGGGCGTCTGCATTTGTGAAGCGGGAGTATGACTGGGAGGTCAAGAAAGGTATCTATCTCGGTATGGTGGATGAACTTACGGCACCTTGCCCGGCTGATCCGTTGGATGGTAATGGCATTCCGTCTTGACCGCTGTTTGACTCTTTACTTCTTCGGTCCTCTGTTGAGGTTCCAACGGCCGCGTGGTCTTCGTATCCCTATTCTCATGTATCACAGCATTTCAAATGAGCCGGAAACGGGACACCCCTACTATTGGATCAATACTTCTCCGGCGCGCTTCGCCGAACAGATGAAGTTCCTCCATGACAACAATTACCACGTCATAAGTCTTTCTGCTGCGGTTGACCTTATCCGGGAGCAGGGTTCGATATCGGGCACACAGGATCCGTCCTTCCACCATTCCAATATTCCATCCTTCCAATCTTCCTCTTCCCCATCGGCGGATCCCCCTTCTTTCCATCCTTCCAGTCTTCCATCCTTCCAGTCTTCCTGTTCTCCTCGTTGCGTTGTACTTACGTTTGACGACGGTTACCGTGACTTCTACACGAACGCCTTTCCGGTCCTTCGAGGGTACGGCTTCACCGCCACGGTGTTTCTCCCCACGGCCTACATCGATGGGAAACGCCCGGGCCTTAAGGGCAAAGAGCACCTGACATGGGACGAAGTCCGGGAGCTATCGGCCCAGAATATTTCCTTCGGCTCCCACACGGTCAACCATCCACAACTGTACGGACTTCAGTGGGCGGAAATTGAATATGAACTCAGCGCATCCAAGCAAGCCATCGAGAGTCAACTCAGCCAGTCAGCCAGTCAGCCAGTCAGCCAGTCAGCTGAACCAACCACCCGGTTCTTAGTGGATTCCTTCTGCTATCCCTACAAGTTTCCGGAACAGGAACGCACTTTTGTCTCTTCACTCGGAGGGTTCCTGGAACAGACCGGTTACTGCCACGGAACAAGCACTCGCGTGGGCAGCATAACCGGAAATGACGATGTCTTTTCTCTGAGACGTCTACCTATCAATTCGGCCGACGATATTGATCTTTTTTCGGCAAAATTGGCTGGGCATTACGACTGGGTTTCTTTCCCGCAACACGTTCTTAAGCGGATCAAGAACCCTCCCATTTGCCCCCCTCGACCGGCACCCCATCACCCGATCAGCCAACCAGCTAATCAGCCGGCTTCTGTTCACCCAATCAGCCAATCAGCCTCGGACGGAAGTCCCCGTTACGTCATAATCAGCCCCGTCCGGGACGAGGAGCAATTCATCCGCTATACCCTGGATTCGGTCGTCAACCAAACCATCAAGCCGGTCGAGTGGGTCATCGTAAATGATGGTTCTACAGACAGAACCGGTGAAATCATTGACAAATACTCGAAAGATCATTCCTGGATCAAGCCAATCCACCGGGAGAACCGAGGCTATCGAAAGGCCGGCGACGGCGTGATAGATGCATTTTACGAGGGATATGCTGCTATCTCGACTAACAACTGGGAGTTCGTCGTGAAACTTGACGGAGACCTGAGCTTCCAGGAAGAGTATTTCGAGAAATGTCTTCAGAAATTTCAGACCGATCTGAAACTCGGGGTCGCTGGAGGCGACGTCTATAACCTGATCGAAGGGAGATTGGAGCTGGAAAAGCAACCACGCTTCCACGTACGAGGAGCCACTAAGATCTACAAGAGGGATTGTTGGGAGGCCATAGGCGGCTTACTCGCTGCGCCGGGATGGGATACCCTCGATGAGGTGAAAGCAAACATGCTTGGTTGGACAACCTATAGTTTTCCGGATTTGACGGTAACCCATCACCGCTTCACTGGTGGAGCCGATGGCACATGGCGAAATGCCGTCAAGTGCGGCCTTGCTGATTACATTTGCGGGTACCACCCCCTCTTCATGGCGAGCAAATGTATCAAGCGGCTCGCGGAAAAACCATATCTCCTGGGGTCGCTTGGCCACCTGTACGGTTTTGGGAGGGGCTATCTGAAAGGGGTTCCTCAGATTGACGACCCGCGTCTCATCAGATATCTAAGAAAGCAGCAGTTGAATCGGCTCTTCCTGAGGGATAGTATCTGGGCCTAGCCCCGGTATTTCCCTATATCCTGTCTCACAGAAGCAATGTCTCTGAAATGGACTTATCGATAATCATCGTTAATTGGAATTCTGTGAACTACCTCCGGAAGTGCGTTGAGAGTGTATTTGGGAATGCACACGGCACTGAGCCGGTGAGAGGCCGAGAGTAAATTCGGAGCATGTGCGGAATCTGCGGAAAGCTTTTCTTTGAACGACAACGACCTGTTGATCGGCAGCTCATCAGGTCCATGGCCGACTCCATGCGGCACCGGGGCCCGGACGATGAAGGGTACTATATCAGTGGCCAGATCGGCCTGGGGCACAGGCGGCTTTCGATAATCGACCTTAACCGCGGAAAGCAACCCATTTCCAATGAGGATGACACGATCTGGATAGTGTTTAACGGGGAGATTTACAACTATCAGGCGCTCCGGGAGTCTCTTTCAGAGAAGGGCCACAAGTTCAAGACCGACACCGACACAGAGGTTATCGTCCACGCATACGAGGAGTTTGGCGAAAACTGTGTCGCGCATCTCCGGGGCATGTTCGCATTCGCCATTTGGGACCAGAGGAGCAAGACCCTGCTGGTCGCTAGGGACAGGGTCGGAATAAAGCCTCTCTACTACTTTCTGAACGACGATCAGATTATCTTTGCTTCCGAGATGAAGGCGATTCTTCTAGACAATTCGGTGCCACGAAATATCGACCCGCAAATCATCGACAGATTTCTCACTTACTACTACGTGCCGGGTGAGGAGACTATGCTGCGGGGCATTCGCAAGCTGAGCCCGGGACATTACCTGATTGCCAGGGATGGCAAGATCCAGGTGAGACAATATTGGGACCTTGATTTCTCGCAGGTCAACGGTCATAGGAGTCTGAAGCAAGCGAGCCAGGAACTCCTTGAGATCCTCAAGGAATCCGTCCGACTCCACATGATAAGCGATGTACCCGTAGGTATTCTGCTCAGCGGCGGGGTGGACTCTACCGCACTGCTCAGCCTTTCCGTACACGAAACGGACAAAGAACTGAGCACTTTCACAATCGGGTTTGAAGGACATGACTTCGCCGATGAAAGACCATACGCGCGGCTCGCCGCCAAGCGGTTCGGCACACAGCACTATGACATGACCATGAGCGCGCAGGACTTTCTTGCCTTTCTCCCCAGGTACGTCTGGCATATGGAAGAACCGGTCTGCGAGCCGCCCGCGGTGGCCCTATATTACGTTTCAAAACTGGCAAGTGAACATGTGAAAGTATTGATATCCGGAGAGGGAGGAGATGAGGCATTTGCCGGGTATCCGAACTACCGGAATGGCGTTTGGTTGGAGCGTTTAAAAGCAGGTCTCGGTCCGTTTAGACCGCCTGCCTCCCGCATGGTTCGAGTATTATCTCAGGCTTCCTGGCTTCAAAAAATAAGAAAATTTGGACCGTTAATGACGGTGGAACTCCAGGATTACTATCTGAGCAGAACCGCAACGCCTTTTACTCTATTCAATCGTGACTATTCGTCCCTGTACACCAGAGCGTTTCTCGACCAGGTCAACAAGAAGGACTCGTGTTTGCCAACGGTTCGTTCGTTCCAGGAGGTATCGCCGAATGATGTTCTCAGCAAAATGCTCTATGTCGATACAATGTCCTGGCTTCCGGATGATTTACTGGTCAAAGCTGATAAAATAACGATGGCTAATTCAGTAGAACTACGGGTACCTCTGTTGGATCACGAGGTATTGGAATTTGCTGCCAGTCTGCCGTCTTCTTTCAAGCTGCACGGGATTACCACAAAGCATATTCTCAAAACCGTTTTTAGAAACCTTGTGCCGCAGTCTATACTCGACCGTAAGAAGACAGGACTCCCAGTACCTTATGAGACTTGGATGAGAAAAGAGCTGAAACCATTCGTTGAAGAAACGCTACTGTCTCAAAACGCGCATATAGAGCGCTATTTCAATAGACAGGGGATTGAAAAGATCCTTTCAGCAAACTTGAATGGAGAAAACTATTCGAAAGAGATTTTTTCCCTGGTCGTGCTCGAACTATGGCACAAGGAATTTGTGGATAGTCTGCCTGCCTCTTGCTACCCGAGTTGACTGAATGATATTAAAAGGAGAAGAATATGAAGCACCGACTTTTGGACCTCTTGCAGTGTAACTGTGGCTGCGACGGTTTGCGGTTGGTAAGCGCTGTGACAAGGGAGATTTCGTTCAAGCACGAATTGGACCATGTCAAGTGCCAGAAGTTCTGTGCTTTTAGACAGATCGCCGTTAGGGGCGGTGCCATAAAGCCGCACGACTGCGTGTCCTGTTACGGCCGGGAAATAGTTGAAGGAAAGCTGACATGTGAGTGTGGGAAAGAGTACCCGATCATTGCCGGCATTCCCAGATTTCTGCCTGCCGAATTGGCCTCCAATTTCGAGAGCATTCAGAAAACATTTTCGTACGAATGGAAAATGTTTCGCTTCGGTGAACGGAACTGGGGACAAGATATGGACTGGCGGAAGAATCTGTTTCTTCAAGGAATGGGTGCTACACCAGAGGGTCTGAAGGGTGGAGTGATCCTTGATGCCGGCTGCGGCAGTGGGCTTCTTTCCATGGAGATGGCTAAGAGCTTCGGAATGGAGGTTATCGCCCTTGACTTGGCATTCGGAATCGAAAAGGCATATGAACATGTTGACAGTCCGTTTGTGCACTTTGTGCAGGGGTCTGTGCTGCAGCTACCCCTCAAGAGGCACGCATTCGACTATGTTTACTGCGCCGGAGTTTTGGTGGCTCTGCCGGACACGCGCGAAGGCTTTTTGTCTATCATCGGCCCACTTAAGAAAGGGGGACGCTGCTTCATTTGGGTGTATCATCCTATCGACAAAAAATATCATCCTGGTGATTACACGAAAATGGTCACATACAATTGGATTAGGCGGAACGTCACTTCCCGGTTACCAATCGGCATGCAGTATTCCTGCTACCTCGCCACAATGCCCGTTTTCTTGCTGAAGCAAAAGATGGAGTTGCTGACCGGTAAAAAGAAAGATACCGCAACGTGGAGAGAAAAGATGCAGGCACTGTTTGACATGTTCTCGCCGATCTACCAAAACAGGCATACGCCCGAAGAAGTCATTGGATGGTTTCAGAAGCAAGGATTTTCCAACATTCACGTGTCAGACGTCGGCAACTACGGATTCGGTGTCAGAGGAGACCAGGGGGTGGGCGACATGAAAGTTGGGGGTGAATCTGCCTCCTTGCTCCATCGTCAGCGGGAGGCAAGCTGAGGCCGGTAGTCTTTGAAGCGTGTTGATGCGGGGGTGCAACGCAGGGCGATGACGTCGTTGGCTCCTGAACCGTTCCATGACAGGGTCGCTCTGGAGTCGGGCCTTATGACGAAAGCAAGGTCTATCAAAGACCGGTTCTTCGCGATCCTTCAGTCATTAGTTCAGAGCAAAGCCGCCAGTGCATTTGCTGAAATAAGGCCTTCAATCTCTGCTGCGGACAATCGATGCTGATGGCGAAACGAGTGGCAAGACTGGCCGTCAGCGCGGTATTCTGGCTGGTTGTGTTCATATCCCGCAATTTGCGAAGAAGCCATCCGGGCACCTGCGTCGTTCTCTACTATCACGTTGTCAAGGATGAACATCGAAAGAGCTTTGCTCGCCAAATGGACACACTGCTTCGACTCGCAAATCCAATCTCCCTCAGCAGACCTATCGAAGCCATGTCGGGAGAGCATCATGTGGCCGTCACATTCGACGACGGATTTCAGGAAAGTCTGAGGAACGCCATGCCCGAGTTACAGAAGAGGAAGATTCCGGTGATGGTTTTCGTTCCTACCGGTTGCCTCGGCCTGCAGGCTCCATGGCTGAACGAAAGCGAGCAGAGAACCGAAGGAGGGGTCGTCCTGCGCCCTGATGAGATAAAGGAATTTAACCGAAGGAGCATAGTATCCTTCGGTTCTCATTGTGTGAGCCATCGGTCTCTGCCAACTCTTAAGGACCGGGAATCAAAAGAAGAGATTTTCCAGTCTAAGATTGAACTGGAGAATATCCTTGGGGAGCCGGTAAAAACACTTAGTTTTCCCCACGGAGCATTTGAACGACGTCATGCGGACTGGGCACGGCAAGCGGGCTATGCTCGCATTTTTTCCGTTAGCCCTGAATTTGCTTTTGCCCAACCGAACAAGTTCATTACTGGCAGGGTCAGGGTGGACCCTACCGATTGGGCAGTGGAATTTAGACTGAAGCTCGCCGGCGCTTACCGCTGGCTCCCTTTGGCTTTCTCAATCAAGAAAATACTGAAGGGCGCATTTCTTAGATCTCGCGCTGGCAGATAATGGGAACGGCCTGCGCATGACAATGCGGGAGAGAAATAATCGGTCCATCGAGGTCAAGCATACAAAGACCCGGGGCACGCTATTCACCAGCTCTGAATATCAAAGGGGAACTGTCTTAATCGGATTTGGCGAAGCATTATCGGCACCTGAGGTTGCTTGGAATTTGTTAGATGGAGGGTTTCGGGTTGTTGCCTTCACTCGTAAGGGTCGCCGGGCTATTGTGCGCCGTATGGGATATCTTGAAATAGTCGAGATAACCGCGCCTGAGGAAGACATTAGCGAGGCGTTAGACCAGTTGAAAGCTATTGTGGAACGTGTCGGCGCAGATACCGTCATGCCGCTAGACGATGTCTCAGTTTGGTTGTGCAATGAAGTCTCTTCGTCGTTTCCTATCCCGATTGCAGGCCCAACAGGTTTGCACTGCGCCCTGGCCCTGGACAAGCGGTTGCAACTGAAGGTGGCCATGGAAGCGGGATTCAAAGTCATAACGACCCGGTGCGTTGAGCATACTGAAGCAGCCATGGAAACGACCAGCTTCCCTGTAGTTCTTAAATCAGCATTAGCCGTGTCCCGGATAGATAATAAGTTGCGTCGGGGGCAGATGCATTTTTGCGCCAATATTAAGGAATTGGGTGTGGCTGTGAAGGCTTGGGGAGGGAATGGGCCAATGCTCGTCCAACCGATCTTGTCCGGCATTGGAGAGGGGTTGTTCGGTTTGGCAGTTCGGGGCACGGTCTATAACTGGAGTGCCCATCGCCGAATTCGGATGATGAACCCTCAAGGTTCCGGTTCGAGTGCATGCCAGTCCTTACCTCTGGATAGTCAGCCAGTGCAGGTGGCAGAGAAAATGTTGAACAACATCAGTTGGCATGGCCTATTCATGATAGAGCTTCTCCGTGACTCATCCGGTCAGACGTGGTTTATGGAATTGAATGGTCGATCCTGGGGGAGCATGGCACTTGCACTGAGGAGAGGTTTTGAATATCCTGTTTGGGCTGTCATGCAAACAATAGACGCGTCATTCAGACCGCCACCTGCTCCTGTTGACAAATCCATCATATGCCGCCATTTGGGTCGCGAAATAGTACATGTCTTGATGATCTTGAGGGGACGCAAACCGCCCGCCCAAGCTCCGTCGCGATCGAAGTTGAGGATGCTTCTTGAGGTTTTCAGTATTACTCGGGGGGACTGTTGGTATAATTGGAGGAACGGCCACAGGCTGTTGTTCTTAGAAGACGCTGCCGAAACTGTTTTGGGGACTGTTCTGCGAAGAAACAGGATTTCCTAAAATGGTCCTACGGGCGGCGGTTCACATCCATTCGGAATGGTCCTGTGACGGAACATGGCCTCTACCGAAATTGTCATCGTTTCTCAAGAAAGCCGGCTATAGCCTCATGTTTACGTCAGAACACGCAGCCTCATTGAGCGGCGACCGCTGGGAAAGCTACCGACGAGCGTGTTCTGAAAATAGCAGCAATGAATTCCTGATAATCCCGGGAGTCGAATATAGTGACGCGTCCAATGTAGTTCACCTGCTCGTCTGGGGTGACATCCCATTCTTGGAAAATATGGATGATACGGAACGTCTGCTTAAGACAGCATACGAACTGGGAGGTCTGACCGTATTGGCTCATCCTTCTCGCAAGAATGCTTGGCAAAAGTTCGAGATTTCGTGGACACCGTTCTTAATAGGCATAGAGCAGTGGAATCGGAAAGTCGATGGTGTGGCGCCAAGTATTGAGGCTATGCGTCTTCTCGATCACAGCCCAACTCTATCGCCGTTCGTTGGTCTGGATTTTCACAGGATCAATCAGTTTTTACCTTTGGCCATGACGTTTGAGGATAGAGGTGCCCTGTCCGAGGAACGGGTGCTGAGAGTTTTGCGGGAGAAGACCTTTTCCGCCGAGGCATTCGGCATATCGCTGCAACACTTCCGTAGTGGGATTCTTGGTGGAACGATTGAATCTACGGAGCGCTTCAGGCGGATGGTGAAGCAAATCATGGGAAAGAGGTCAAGGCACTGAGTGACGATACCGACGTTGGGGCCGAAGACACGGCAGAAAACAGTTGGCGATTCGTTACACAGTACGGTGCCGTTGCTGAGTGCCGGGGACAGATAATGGACGTATCAATCATCATAGTGAATTGGAACTCCACAGATTATCTCCGGGAATGTCTTGTCAGCATAACTGAGGGGACTAAGAATGTCGATTTTGAAGTCGTCGTCGTCGATAATGCCTCCTATGATGGTTCGGAGAAGATGATAAGAAGAGAGTTCCCAGGAGTGAGGTTTGTTCAGAGCCATGAGAACGGGGGTTTTGCACGAGCTAACAACCTGGGTTTCAAGCACTCATCGGGTAAGATCCTTCTCTTCCTGAACCCTGATACCAGGATTATCGGTTCCGCTATTGATGAGATGGCTAGCTTCTTGAAATCAACCCCACGCGCAGGGGCTGTAGGGCCGAAACTGCTTTATGGCGACCTTTCACTTCAGTTGCATTCTGTGGCGCCTTACCCAACCATTCTAAACCAGGTACTGGACATAGACTTCCTTAAACGTCGATACCCCAAATGGAGATTTTGGGGCATTAAAGCACTCATTGAACATGATCGTTCGCCCCAGAGTGTCCAAGTGGTTCCCGGAGCCTGTGTGATGGTGAAAAGGGAGGTTTTCGAGGAGGTGGGCCTGTTCAGTGAGGACTACTTCATGTATGGAGAAGATATAGACCTCTGCTACAAAATCAACCAAACGGACCGAAGGGTGTACTTTCTTGACGCAGCAGCGGTCATTCACTATGGCGGAACAAGCACCCACAACGGACAAGCAAGCGCGTTTCAGGACGTCCTGATGAGAGAATCTGTGTTCACATTCATAGGAAAGACAAAGGGGAGAGCCGCAGCATTAGTCTACCGTGTGGTGATGTCAGTGACGGCCTCTGGTCGTCTGGTCTTGTTGGCCATTTGTCTGCCCTGGGCTGGCTGGATCGGAAGAAGCCAGAGGTTGTACGGGGCGGTCAATAAATGGAAAAATATACTCAGATGGTCAATAGGGCTTGAAAAATGGGCACGGGAACTGAGGTAATACCAATTAAGGAGTATCTGATGCTCAAACAGTTACGTAAAGGAGTGGGCTTTGTAGCGTTTGCCGTTGGTAATATTAGACCGCTACAAATGGCGGTTCTTTTGATTGTGACAAAACTCAGTCAGAAGTTATTTGCCGTTCAGCCGAAGAACATTTCTTTTACTTTTTTGTCGCATACTCCGCTATCAATTAGTGTTAACGACGTAGAACAACTTTCCTATCTTTTTAATATCTTTTATAGCGAGCCCTTCAGGATATCTAAAGCAATTGGCAGCTCCCCTATCATAACTGACGGTGGTGCCAACATCGGCATGTCCTCACTGTATTACTACTCCAAGTACCCTCGAGCCCGAATCTATGCGATCGAACCTGCCACCGAAAATGGCGATCTTCTGCGCAGAAATCTTTCAGGCTTGCCGAACATTGAAATAAGTCAGATAGCCATTTGGGAAGAATCCACAGAATTGATTTTCAACATCTCGCACTGCGTGAGATACAATTCGTTTTTTGATACGGATGAGAAATGTTTGTGTCTCTCCGATTGGCTGGATGAAAAACACATAAGCAAGTAGGCGTGAAAGGGTCAAGGCGTCGACGTTCTCAAGTTGAATGTGGAGGGAGCAGAAGCAAGCGCCATAAGAGGCCTTGGGAAGAGAATTGAGGAGGTGAGCGTCATTGTCGGGGAGCTGCACCCGCAATTCGTAGATAAAGACGCATTCTTGGATGAATTGAAGCGAAACAATTTCAGGCTTAGCAGAGTCGAGAAAATGGGAAAGGGGACTTGGGCGTTTGAAGCCCATAACGTATGTTTTGGAGAGCAATCAGGATAGACGTATCCGAGGAGTTCAGCGGATAATCAGAGAAACGGCTGTGGGTATAGAGGAGAGATGTGGGATCGAGACGGAGATGATGGGCATGGAAGTGAATCATATCCATCCTCTGAGCGTTGGCAGAGAGGGTATTTAGGAAAAGGCCAGGTGCGAAGGCTCAAGGGCTTCTCAAGCCCTCAAAGGATTATGCCCTCGTCTGATGTGCTGTTCTTCGCCGCAAAGGTGGTGATGTTCTGGAAACAGAAATAAGCAACATCAACTCTCTCGGAATAATATCTATAACGGCGATGAGCATTCTGGTGCTCATCCTGCCGCGACGCTTGGCCGTACTCCCGGTGATGATGATCACTTGTTATTTGACTATTGGGCAGGTGATAAATGTGGGAGGCCTTCATTTTATGTTCTTCCGAGTGGTTCTCCTGGCCGGCTGGATAAGGGTGCTGATTCGCCACGAGTTCCGGGACTTGCGACTCAATACCATTGACAGGGTTTTCATTATTTGGGTAGCGAGTGGGGTCGTCATATATGTGGCGCGACAGGCATCATTGGAAGCCCTGGTAAATCGACTCGGGTTCGCTTATAATGCCATTATGGGTTATTTTCTGTTCAGGGCATTGATTTGGGACTTAGACGATGCGGTGCAGGCAATCAAGCTTATGGCAGTCGTCATGATCCCTCTAGCGGCACTGATGTGCGTTGAGGAGATGACGGGGAGAAACCTATTCTCGGTGTTCGGTGGTGTTCCGGAGATCACGGTGGTGCGTGAGGGCAAGTTTCGCTGCCAGGGTCCCTTTCGTCACGCGATCCTGACCGGAACTTTCGGCGCAACCTCCATCCCGTTGTTTATCGCAGTTTGGGTAAAAGATCGGCGCTTCCGTGCTGTGATCGTCCCCGCATTGATAGGGGCGAGCTTGATGGTATTATTCTCAGCCTCCAGCGGCCCTCTGATGTCGGTCTTGGCCGTGGTGACAGGCATTGCCATGTTGCGATTCAGGGAACACATAAAGAAGGTATGGTGGGGTGCTTTGATAGGTGTAGTATCACTTCACCTCATCATGAAGGCGCCTGTGTGGTTCTTGATGTCGCACGTGGCGGAGCTCGCCGGCGGTGGAGGCTGGTATCGTTCCGAGTTAATCGATCAGGCTATTAAGCACATAGGTGAGTGGTGGTTCTGCGGCACTGACTACACCGCCCATTGGATGCCTTTCACTTTGGCTAATAACCCGAACATGGTCGATATAACGAATCAATATATTTCGGAGGGCGTTAACGGCGGGATATTGACTATGCTTCTTTTTATCGGAGTTATTGTTTTGTGCTTCCGGCAAATAGGACGTCACGTGCGAGTTCTTTACCTTGAGGACGCGCCCGACGCTGTTGGGGCGACGTGGTGCATTGGCGTTGCCCTTTTCGCACATGCCGTATCCTTCCTCTCCGTTGCCTATTTTGATCAGTTGACGGTCCTTTGGTATTTCGTCTTGGCGAGTGTTTCCAGCGTATGCGGATACTCAGTCTTCTCCGCGACTGCTGCCCAAGACAGAAGACAAGCGGAGACTCAGGCCGCGTGAGAAGACTCCGCGAGTCTCGTCGGCAGAACAGTCGAGAAGCGCCACCTCTGCGCGAGGCTGGAATGCAAAGCCACCGCCTAAGTCCTGCATGTCAGGAATGGCGGGAATGTCAGGAAAATTGCTATGCGGGGGCAGTCTTCCCCTTGCACACTCCAACTGGCCGACCTAGAGTGTAACGAGGAGGTGCGGTTTGATGCTAACTGGGCAAGGGCTACCCGACCGGGAAGTGCCGACACAATTCGAACATGAGGGCCTTGAACTGACTGAAGGACGTGAAGGACGACGTGATCACTACGCGCATCTTCGTGAGCGCTTTTGGCATCTCCAGACGGTAGCGCCCACGCCCTTTCGCCAACGCTTTTGCAATGTCGAACCGAGACCGGGGGTCCAGAAGCGCACACTTTCGCCTCCTTATCATGAGCTTGTCGAATTACCGCAAAAAACGTGCTTCCCTCGGGAATTAAAGAAAATTCACCGATCCCTCCTTCGTTGTACACAAGCTGGCATGGTAGTTGCTACAGCAGGCTTCGTGACGAATAAAGGAACAGAAGAAGATAACGGAAAACCTATGGTTCTAAAGCATTAGGCCCAGCAGAATAGAGTCCGACTTGAAAGGACAAAGCAGTCGAAAGGCTGGGACTCAAAACTGCTGGCTAAGTCCCCAAGGAGATCGGGGATATGGCAGCAGTTGAGCGAATGCAGCACCTGCTCTATTGGATTTTGTGGGCACAAAGGAATAATCGTATCGGAGGTGGTATGATGGCATCCGGTGATAGCGATCATCGCGTAAGAAGCTGGACGAAAGATGGGGGTGAAACATTGGTACTGCCTTACATCAGGCGAAGGTTCTGCTTCGGCGTACTGTGGCTCTTTGTCACCGCAATCGCTCTTCTACTGATCCCTTTGGCGGCCTTTGCCGCAACGTACTACGTTGACTATTCTTCCGGGGTCGATACTAATACCGGTACCACCAAATCTACGCCCTGGAAACACCACCCTTACATGCAGACATTCACCGGCACATACACCCACGCTGCCGGGGACATCTTCATCTTCAAAGGCGGTGTGACGTGGCAATGGACGACCGGAGACCGAATGTTTCCGTTGTACGTCAAAGCGGGAGGAGCATCAGGGAATTCCGATCAGTACACCGTTGACACGACTTGGTACAACGGAAGCTCGTGGAGCCTTCCAATTTTTGATGGAGGGCAGCAATGCGGGGGGAGCACGACAACCCTCGGAGCCAATGGCGCTCTTATTCAGGATTATTTCTGGACTCCCTCAAATGTTCTAATCAATAGTCTTCAGTTGCAAAATATTGGGAACCCCTCAGACTGCTCCGGGACTGCTGTAATGTTTCAAGGCGGTGGTAGTTCTATTGAGATTAAGAATTGTGTCTTGAATCCCAATGGACTTCAGGCGTTTGGATACGATCAACCAACTTCTGGCGGTGTTTCCTCTGCACACGTATATATCCACAACAATCAGATAACGAACGCAGGGAGAGGAGTTATCTACGGGCGTCTCGGGTCGGTGCTCAACGATGTGGAGGTATATGGCAATAAGTGGCAAGGGGCCGGAGCTAATTCAGCCTTCGGGGGTTTCCATCTCGATGGGCTGATGATTGGATGCCCAGTCTCATGCGTGAGTGGCGGTCCAGCGACGGTTACGAACATCAAGTTCTACGACAATTATTTCTACGGGCTGTGGCCCCTGTCTACCGCTCAATATTTCACGTCCGGTTGGACCCAAAACACTACGATCTATAACAACGTATTCGCCATCGAGAACACCTCGTGTCCCTCGGGCGCTTGCCTTAGTCCCGGCTTTATTTCCACTTATGGTTATGATAGCAACTTCGCCATTTATAACAACACCTTTTCCTCTGACTCAGTTCCGGGAACAGGGGCGGGTACAGGAGCTATTGCTTTCAATAACACTTCTGGAACCCTTATTGTTGAAGGCAATATCTTTTCTGGCACGGCAGTCGATATAGCAAGCATCAACCCTTCCTCATATTTCTCCTCAATCGCTATTGACTACAATCTCCACAATCCGTCTCAGACTGGTCTCCCCGGCTACCCTGCCGGTTACTGGGCAGTGTTTGGCTGGAGCGGGATAGGGAACTTTGCATGCACTTCTCAATCAACATGTGCATCACACGGTGTTGAGTCGCATGGCGTGGGAAGCTCGACATATTCCTCGTCCTATCCCGGATTCGTCGCTATCCCGAATGGCACCACGGGAAGCGGTAACTTTAGGCTTCAAGCAGGCTCCCCGGCCATTAATGCATTTCCTACCGCAGCCGCTCCGACAAGTATCTTTAACACCGACATCCTCGGCGTTTCCCGCCCTCAAGGTTCTGCCTGGAACATGGGGGCGTATGAGCGTACGAATATTGCGCCGCCAGGGAATTTACAGGTCATTCCATGACGTGATCACGCGACATTCCGCCTGTGTGTTGGAAGGGCCTTGGCCGGGGAAAAGGGTGTTCCAGACGTTGTGCTAACTGAGGCCACGGCGCGTTTAATGAATTCGGTTTAGTATAAGGCCGTTTACGGATGAACCAGGCGACCCACAAAGGAGAAAGTCGGTTACTGGACGGTCTCCTGTCCACACTGTACCGGCTGAACAACAGATGCCTGCGCAGACTGATCCGAGAGATACTCCGCAGAAGCCTTGAAGCGGAGCTCTACTCGAAGACCTTAAGGGCGATCTACTCGAAGTATCGCAATGTGAAAGTGGGGATGTACTCCTACGGCTGTTTCCATGCCAATCTTCCTCCAGGAACCGAGGTCGGTCGGTACACTTCGGTCCCCAGGAATCTTAGGGTAATTGATGCAAGTCATCCAATAACGCACAAGTCATCTCATCCCTTCTTTTTTAACCCAGACCTCGGGTATGTGCCTGATCCTCTTATTGAGTGGAGAAAGAAGCTCATCATAGGCAATGATGTTTACATCGGTCTGGATGTGACAGTACTCCCGACCGTAACGTCGATCGGGGACGGCGCAGTGATCGCAGCAGGCAGTGTGGTCATCAAGGATGTACCTCCTTTTGCAGTAGTAGGAGGAAATCCCGCGAAGCTGATCAAGTTCAGATTCTCAACGGAAACCATGGAAAGGATTGTCAGTTCTCGCTGGTGGGAAAAAGACATTGAGGAACTCAAAATGGATGAGGAAGGATTTGCCGGCTTTCTCAAACCGCTGGGATAGTGCGTCGCCGTTCAGGGCAACCTTGACTTGGCGCTTTCGCTTCGTCGGCGCGATCAACCTTTCCACCATCACCCAGCAGGCAAGGGCCAATGAAGCCTTCCTTTCAAACCACTCAACATGTTGTAAGTTAGCGACTTTCCGCAGGTTGTGGGGCCCGCGCGCCTTTCCGCCCTCAATTTCTTGTCAACACGATATTCCTCACAGCATTCTATGCATTGATTTTGATACTAACGCTTTTGCAATGAGAATCCCGTACGGAAGAGGCGAGTGAGGAGGTGGAAAACAAGGCCTTCAGAAATAGCAGCGACCGGTACTATAACATGTTTAAGAGTGGGATAGCCTCTTTGATTCCGGAGGGGTCCCATGTCATATTGGATATGGGTTGTGCTGCAGGTGTATTGGGCCGTAGACTCAAAGAGTTGAATAAGGCGAAGGAAGTGGTGGGGGTCGAAATCTTCAAGGAAGCTGCGGATGAAGCTGCAAAGTACTATGAGATAATACATCACGGCGATATTGAGGAGCTTAAACTACCCTATGAAAATTACTTTGATTTCGTGGTGTGTGCCGATATTCTCGAACATCTCAGGGATCCCTGGAATATTCTTCGGCAGGTTCACACATGGTTGAAAAATGATGGCTCTGTCATAATATGCATTCCGAACGTCCGCTACTGGAGAGTGCTGCGAGACCTTATCTTTCACGGAAGCTGGCGATACGCGGACGCTGGCATACTCGACAAGACTCACCTCCGTTTCTTCACAAGAAGATCATTCCTTGGACCTTTAGCAGAGGCGGGTTTTGAAGTTCAGTATATGAGGATGGAGATAATCGGAATAAAGCATGAGATAGCCAATCGCATAACTTTTCGTTGTTTGGAAGAATTTATGGGCAAGCAGGTCACCATTGTGGCAAAGAAGCAGGGCATCGTATAGCCATTGCTTTGCCTTGCCCCATGGATGGCTTTGATGCAGAGGGCATGGCCGAGGACAACCCGTCCGAATTGCAGAATAGATATCTAAGAAACGTATCCTTTTCTCTCTTTGCCTCCGTTTTCTGCAGGTTAGCCGGAGGTTTGTCGTCATTCCTGATAGCAAAGACCCTTCAGCCGGCCAACTTTGGAGTCTGGTTGACAATGATATTGCTTGTGTCTTATGGGTCATTACTCTCACTCGGTACGGTAGAATCTCTTCTGAAACAACTTCCCTTCTACAAAGGGAAGGGTGACCTCAGCTCGGTCAGACGTCTCGAAAACGTCGTGCTTGGCGCAACCGTAACTGCAGCCGTTGCAACTGTTGTTATCGGCCTTGTCCTTTCGGTATTTGTCAGATGGGCGGATGTGAATTCGATCATACAGCCCATAAGAATTATGGTGGTAACGGCGGGACTAAGCCATCCTTCAGCGTTCTTCTACTACAGATTTGTGGCACGTCAGGACTTCAAGACAGCGGGTATCCTGGATGCCGCAAGGGCTGTCCTCACCATGCTCCTGGTGGTTGGTTTTGCACACTTCTGGGGACTGAACGGCGCCGCTGCAGGGTTTTGTCTCACTGAGGCTGCGATTTGCATTTCATCTGCTATTCTGAGCAGCGCGAGCCATGGCAGGGCAAAGATAGTCATTGACTTTTGTTCCATATGGGCCTCAATCGGGGTCGGTTTCCCCATCACCATCTTTTGGTGGGTCTTCCTGGTTCAGAGTTCCATTGACAGGCTTGTCTCTGTTTCTCTTTTGGGGAAGGGCCCTACAGGATACTACGGCTTAGGAATCTCGGTCGTCTCTATGGCGGCGTTACTTCCGCAATCCATTTCCAGAGTGCTCTATCCTCGGATTAATGAGAAGTTAAGCGAAACGTGCTGTGAGAGGGATCTGTTTAGAATGATCGTTATCCCTACCCGTATTATAGCATTAGTTCTGGCTGCAACGGCAGGCGTAGCGGTTATCGTTATGCCCGTCGTCTATCATCGGGTGCTTCCCAAATATCTTCCCGGATTGGCCTCCGGTCAAATACTGCTGCTTCTCTGCGTGTTCCGGCTTACAACGACCAACGGGGTCAATTTCCTCATCGCTACGAATAGGCAGGTGCGGCTTTGTTTGTTTGTCATAGTCAGCCTTTGTGTGGGTACTGCTGCCGCATATGCCTCGGTCAGGCTCGGTTTGGGTATCGAGGGTCTGGCGGCCAGCACGGGCGTCTCCGGCCTGCTTTTGGCCTTGCTCGTCTGGCGATCGGTATTCTGTGGTATGGGGTTCACTTTCCGGAAACAAGTGGAAGAAATCGTGAAGCTGTACGTCCCATTTGTCTTGGGGCTATCAGTGTTAGGATTCGGTATTCTTGCGGTCCCGGGATTCCTGGTTCAGGCAAGCGCCCTCACAATACCTTATGCGCTCGGCTTCGCGGTGATCTTTACATGTGCTCTCTTTGTGCTACCGCTGACAAAACGATGGACGATCGAGATTCTGTCCCTCTTTCGACGCATGTCCCTGACCACCCCTTCAGCTTGAGCTGCCCCGTCGAAGTTTTTCCATCTTGGGACGTAACACCGGCATAATGAGATGACAGCAAGTCCAAAGCAAAAAAGAGCGGCCCGTCGCGTCGTTCCATTGGCCCTCGTGGCGCTTGTTTTGCTGACCTTTCATAGACCCATTCTCGCCAGGGTGGGCAAATACGGGGCACGCAGTATGACTGACTGGGTTCAGAGAAATGGACGTGGCCTTCTAACTGAGCTGATTTGATATATCAAAATCCAGGAGGGAAGATGAAAAGAGTTCCGTGGCTTACGCTCGGGCTAATGCCCGTGGCTGTGTGTTCCAGGGCGGTTTGCTCCGGTTTCCATTCCCAAATGGTAACGTTGGCTCGATTTATGAGAAGAATTATATGGAGAGTCGAAAGGATTATAGGACTTAAAAGCCACGCATGGGATGAACAGTTTCGCAAGGGGGTATGGGGATGGAGGACACGAACCCCCCCGGAGGTGGTGGAGCGAGTAATCCGCCTCTGCAATGGCGGACGGATAGTCGAATTTGGCTGTGGATATGGTCATCTCTCCAGAAATCTCCCTGTGGGGGCTTGCTCTTCGTACATGGGAATCGATATTTCTGGCTTTGCAATAGAGGAAGCCAAAAAGCGTGCACAAGAATCATGTGTGGGGAATTGCCAATTCCTGCAGAGCGACATGGCAGCTTGGTCTGGCGATTCTGACGTCAGCCTCATTCTCCTCGAAGAGTGCTTGAACTATCTGAAAGGGGAAACCCTCAATCGATTTCTCACGCAATGTTGCCACAGCTTGTCAAACGATGGCTTCATTCTTGTTGTTGTCCATTCTGCTTACAAGCACCGAAGAACACTCGACGCATGTCGTGCTATCTGCCAAGTTGTCAAGGAGGAGTCGGTTGGATCTCGTACTTTCTTGACACTTGCCCGGAGATGCCCTGGCCGGACATGACGAATATGCACGGGCTATTCAATCCCTTCAGTTTGAGTTGTCCCCTCGAAATTCATCTTTGGAGTGACGCCTGCATCGCCAGATGACAGCACCTCCAAAGCAAAAAAGAGCAGCTCGTCGCGTCGTTCCATTGGTGCTCGTGGCGCTTGTTTTGCTCATCTTCCATGTGCCCATTCTCACTGGGGCGGGCAGATATATGGCGCCTACCATGACTGACTCAGCCGATGTCCTGGTCCTCGCAGGGGACAATGTCATAGACAAAGAGGGCCTTCATGAGGCCGCGATCCTTTTGTCTCAGGGGAGGGCAAACCGCATGGTGGTCGTATTGCTCTACCCTTTGGGGGCCGGCGCGGATTCTGCGCTGGAGAGGGAATGCGGGCGGCTTAGCACCTATGAGTCTCGCCGTCTGGGCGTGAAGGAGGAAAGGAGCTCGGTTCTCTCGGTGCCTATCGGCGGCCACCCTATCACGCGTTCAGAAGCGCGGTTTGTCACAGACTGGCTCCACCGGGACGGAGTCCGAAGCGCCATTTTGCTTTCGGATGGATTTCACACCAGGAGAAGCATTGCGGCATATCGGCAGGAGGCATCCCAGCTGGGCCTCAACATTGTCCCCTGCGCCCATTTTACGGGCTACGATGGCGATTCGTGGTGGAGGACGTCCAAAGGCATCGGTGATTTCGTCACGGAAGCATCCAAGTTTCTCTACTATCTGACCAAAGGATACCTTCCGATCTCGTCGCTCTGGAGTCTCTAGACCTTTGTTGAACGGCGGGGCCCTTGTTTCATACTGTACGTTCCCATTCACCTACCCCCCCTAAAACCGTGTACTTTCGTGTGCGTCCAGAAAAGGCAGGTGTGTTCAGCAGGAGTTAGTCCTGCTATGGTAAAAGTCAGGAGCCATATAGCTTGGATGGCAGGGTCTGAGG
>JBEKHB010000044.1:0-32166 GCA_050012495.1 Syntrophorhabdales bacterium | reverse complement strand
GCAAAGCCGTTGGAGCCTTCCCCCTCATAAAGGATTTTACTATTGGGGCTCAGCGCCCCCTCCAGCGGCAAAGCCGTTGGAGCCTTCCCCCTCATAAAGGATTTTACTATTGGGGCTCAGCGTGCGGGTCGTCCCCCCTCATAAAGGCTTTTATCCGCTGCATTCACTCCACCCTCATTCGGCCCAACCGTTCCTTCAGCTCTTCTATGGTAAAGGCAAGTCCTTCAGCGAATCCCTGAAGGGTGCAGTGGGTCGCGTAATCCATCCCCTCGTCGAACTCGTCGATCATCTTGCGCGTTCTCTCCAGCTTTTCCTCCAGCGCCTGCTGCAGCTCCTCCAGCAGCTCCATGTCCCTCTCCTCTTCGGTTTTCTCATGAATATCTTATTAAGGATACACAACTCATCCCGTGTATGCAATAAAGGCACACACACGCTCGCTGCGGAAAAATCGCCTGGAGGAGTTATTGTCCCTTCCCATCCCCCGGTTGCGGGCGAAGGGGAATGGCCGGCTTTTAGAAGTCCAGCTTTCGGAACTCCGATTCGAATTTGTCGCTGAATTTCCTGATCACCCTGTTTTCGAGCTGCCTCACCCGCTCCCTGGAGATCTTGAATTGCTCGCCTATTCCCTGGAGCGTCAGCGGTTCCTCTATCATGATGCGATGTTCGAAGATGAAGAGCTCTTTGTCGGTGAGCATCTTCTTGAATTCCATGATCTTTTGTGAAATGATCTCCCTTCTCTCCTTTGCGGCCACCACTTCTTCGATGTCGTCATCCGCCTTGATCATGTCCATAAAAGTTTCTTCCCCTTCTTCGTAAATGGGGTGATCAAGGGAGATGTCGGTGTAGGAGAGGCGTTTTTCCATATCCTCGACTTCTGAAACCTTCACTTCGAGGCTGTCCGCAATAACCTGGGGCGCAGGGAATATGCCTGCTGCCTCGAGTCTCTTTTTTTCCTTTTTCAACCGATAGAAGAGCCTCCTCTGGCTCTGCGTCGTCCCCACCTTCACTATGCTCCACGAATCCATGATATATTTCAGGATGTACGCCCGAATCCAGAAGGAGGAGTAAGTCGAGAACCTCGTGCCCTTGTACGGGTTATATTTCTTGACGGCATGCACCAACCCCACGTTTCCTTCCTGGATGAGATCGAGGATACTCAAATAGGTATTGTAGTATTCGAGCGCGATCTTGACGACGAGTCTCAGATTGGCGGTGACCAGTTTCTGCGAGGCCTCGTTGTCTTTGTACCGATGCGCCCTCTCGGCAATTTTCAGCTCTTCTTCTCTCGAAAGGACGGCATGCTTTGATATTTCAGACAGATACTTCTTCAGGGGATCAAACGGCATGAGTGTGGTTTTTTTTTGTTCCCTCGCTTGTTCCTTCTTTTCATGCAAAAACGGGTCATGCAGCACATTATGCCTCCCATGATGAATTGCCCTGCTTCCTGCATCCCTCCCGCGCGTGTAAGGGTCGTCCCGTCGGCTGAACTCACGCAGGTCCCATACCCGCCTCACGCAAAGATTGTGATTCGATGAATATTGTCCTACGTAATCGATCGATTACAAGAATTGTGCCATCGGCGAAAAGCCGCACACTATATCAATTTCTGTAATGATATTGCCTGATTCACAAAGACACGCGTGCGGGAGCGTCCGCATCTCGTGTCTCGTGGGATGAGACAATTGTCTTATGATGAGACAATTGTCTCATTGATCGAGACATCGATGTGTGGCGCTTTACTCTTAATACCCCTTGATCAGCCGGGGCATGAAAGCGAAACAGGTCGCGGAACACGTGGCAGGTGTGATGATAATTGCGAACCTCGATTATTTACGCATAGAGCCTTTATGAGGGGGGACGACCCGCAAAGCGGGTGCCCCGATGCGGCTTGCGCCGCTGGAGGGGGCGCTGAGCCGGCGGCATAGACGCATTTCTGAGCGGGGAGGCTCGATGAGCTTTGCTCATCGAGGGGGCGCTGAGCCCCAATAACTGAGCCCCAATAACTGCCCGCTATGGTCACGCCATGCCCGCCCGCAGGTTTTTCGTCAGGTTCCTGGAGATCTTGCTCTGTAACTGCCTGATACTCTCTCTTGAAGTGTGGAACCGCTCACCGATTTCCCTCAACGTGATCGGCTCCTCCGCCATAATGCGATGTTTCAGAATGAAACGCTCCTTCTCGTTAAGGAGCTTCTTAAACTCCATCAGCTTGTTCTGAAGCATCTCCTTCTTCTCCTTTTCCGCCACGGTCTCTTCTATGTCCTCACCGGTGCCTATCGTATCCATAACATCTTCGCCGCCTCCATAGAGCGGGTCTTCGAGCGATACATCTCCGTTATAGAGTCGTTTTTCCATGTCCTCTATGTCGTCAGGACTTACGTCCAGGTTTTCGGCAAGTATCCGGGTTGAGGGGTCTATGCCCGCTTTTTCAAGCTTCTCCTTTTCTTTGTTCAGACCGTAGAAGAGCTTCCTCTGGCTGTCCTTCGTGCCTATCTTCACGATACTCCAAGAATCCATGAGATACTTAAGGATATACGCGCGAATCCAAAAGGAAGCGTAGGTGGAGAAGCGCGTCCCCCTCTCGGGGTCGAACTTTTGTACCGCCCGCAGGAGACCTACATTCCCTTCCTGTATGAGATCGAGGATATTGAGGTGATAGCTGTAATAATCGAGCGCTATCTTGACCACGAGCCTGAGGTTGGCCACCACGAGCGCCTGCTCCGCCTCCTTGTCGTGCATCCGTATCCGCTTTGCGACCTCTCTCTCCTCTTCCTTCGAAAGCACGGAGTGCTTTGAGATCTCATACAAATACATCCTGAAGGGATCGGGAACCTGTGTATTTTCTGCGGTAGTGTGCTCCATAGAGCCGAGATTCATTGTGCAAGCCTCCTTTTGCCGGTGATTCGACGGTGAATTTGACCTGATCAGGAGGTACTAACAAGAAGTGTGCCAGGGTGGGCCGGGACGACTTGTCTATCATTTTCTCACTATTTATAGCACGTTATGAGTGGCGGACGGAGGATCTCCATACCTTTCGGGTGCGATTTATGTCTTGTAAACTGGACTGCGTCCAGAAAACTGGACCACACTTCACCAGGGCTTCCGGGAAGGCTACGAACCGATAGAGAGGTTGTGCTCTTTGAGAAGCACGTAGAGCCGTGAGCGTGACAGCCCGGAAATGCGGCATGCTTCTTTTATCTTGCCTTTTGTCTGGAACATAAGGTCCTGGAGGTAGCGGCCCTCCGCTGCGTGCCGGCATTCGGCGAGCGATCCCAGGGGAACGACTCCCTCTGCCGTTGGGATCGCTTCTTTTTTTACCGAAGAGCGGGCCAATTTCACCCGCAAGTCCAGGGGCAGATGTTTGGGAAAGAGCGTAGGCTCGTGGTACGCATCGCTAATGGCGCGCTCCATCGCGTTCACCAGTTCCCGCACATTGCCGGGCCACTCATAGGCCATGAGGGCATCGAAGAATTCGGGAGAAAACCCCTTCGTCCCTATTTGATAGCGCTCACAAACCCTCGCCATGTGGTACATGGCCAGCTCTTTAATATCCCCTTTTCTTGCAGAGAGAGGCGGCAGCTCGATAGCGTCCGTTCGCACGCGGAAGAGGAGGTCCGACCGAAACATCCCGTCCTGCACCATCTTCTCCAGGTTCCTGTTGGTCGCCGCTATAAGCCGGAAGTTGCTCTCGATCTCCCGTTTCGCTCCTACAGGACGGAAGCGGTGCTCCTGCAGCACGCGCAGGAATGCCTTCTGTACGGCAAGGGGAAGCTCACCTATCTCATCCAGAAACAGCGTACCGGCGTGGGCCTGCCTGACGAGACCGACCTGTGCCCTGTCCGCCCCGGTAAATGCACCCTTTTCATGTCCGAAGAGCACACTCTCTACCAGTGTTGCAGGAAGGGCCGTGCAGTCGACAACGACGAAGTTATTTTCCGCGCGCATGCTGTTCTCATGAATGGCCCTCGCGAAAACCTCCTTTCCCGTGCCCGTCTCGCCGGTGAGGAGGACATTTACCTCGCTCTGGGCCGCCTGGGCGAGAAGGTCGAGACACACCTTCATGGTGGGACTCCTCCCTATAACGCCGTTCAGCTTCAGCGCGGTGGGAGGCTTCCGCGCGTTTTTCTCCTCTCTGTACTGCAAGGCCCGCACAAAGGGCAACAACATCTCCTTGGTCGAGGACGATTTTTGGATATAATCCCAGGCGCCGTTCTTGATCGCGAGCTCTGCCCCGTCGGCGTCGCCACTGCCGGTGATGATGATTACTTCGGGGTGCAACGGCAGCTCGCGGATTCTCGGCAAGAGGTGAAGCCCGCTGCCGTCCGGCATCTTTATATCCAGGAAAATCACGTCGAAGTTCTCCGACGACGCCTTCTCGAAGCCTGTTTTCAGCGTCGTTGCAGAAGAGGCCGAATGCCCCATATCCTCGACCATAAAGGAGAGCATCTCGCAAATCAGCTCATCATCGTCAATAATTAAGACCCGTGCCATGAGTGCGCTTCACCTCCGGCCATCAGCGGGGTACCCAGCTCCATATTGCCTTGCTGGGTCGCACCGGCGCCCACCCTTGAGCCCGCGCCGACGCTTCCGGTCCCTGCGTTGACCCGCATGAAATTACTCCTCACGCGGACCCTTGACCCTTACTTTCGCGCTTTGCGCTCCTACATTGTAACCGATTTTTATATGAGTTAAAAGGGACCCTGGGCTTTTCCCGCGTTTCTCTGTTGACAGGGGACGCGCAGCCGGCTACAATTAATGCAATGATTCGAAACAAACAGAAAACCCCCTCTCCGGCGGAAGCGGACGCCAGGATGTTCGAATTGCAGGCGGATATCTGCCGGACCCTCGCGAATCCGAAAAGGCTTCAGATCATCGCCCTTTTGAAACAGGGAGAGCTTTCGGTGGGCAGCATGGTCAAGGCTATGGGCATCGCAAAGGCGAACCTTTCCCAGCACCTCTCCAGCATGCGGCAAAAAGGCATACTGGTCCCCCGGCGCGAAGGAACCACGGTGTATTATCGACTGGCCTCGCCCAAGATCACCGAGGCGTGCGCCTTCATGCGGGAGGTCCTGATGGACCTGCTCGAAGGTCAGGAGACTCTGTCAAAAAGCATGCGGGAAGCGGGCGGGAAGTCTTAGCGCGTTTGAGCCCCGCCAACACGCTTCAACCTACACCCGGCTCCTCCCGGCCAAATAGTCGATCATCGGCCCGGTCACAAGGGGTACCACGTCTCCGATCATATGTGGCATCAGCCGGTCCATCACCCCCGGCATCAACTCGGGCATCTGCTCCTCCATGTAATCGGGCATCGGTATCATCTGCCGCACCCTGCCGAGCATCACGGGCATCAATTTCGGCATCATCAAGGGGAGGAGCCGGGGAAAGAGCAATGGGAACATAGGCTTCATAAGGCCGAGGGCCCCCGGGACCTTTCCCATGAGCCGCATCATGCGACCCATGCCGAAGGGCATGGCATCGATGACCTCGGGCCACATGGTACCCATCAGGCGGGCGAAGCCCTGGGGCGTCATAAGGCCGATCATACCCTCAAACACCGCCCATTGCCTCTGGACCTCCGGGTTCGGGTCCGGAAAACTGTAGCCGAGGGCAGATGCACAGAAGCGGGCAAGGTCCTCGATTTGGACAGGGACCTGCTTCTTCCCGGCGCTCACCCGAAGCTGGAACTCGCAACAGGGGCAGAGGGCAAGCACCTTCTGCGCCCCGACTTCCAGCGCCTCGTCGAGTCTCGTCCTGCCAATTTCGGCCGCCACCGGCGGGTCCTTGATAAGGGTGAGCACGCTGCCGCAGCAGTGGGCCTCTTCGCGATTATAACGCATCTCCACGAAGTTGACGTTCGGGATGGCTTCGATCAACTGTCTGGGCGGCTCATATATCCCTGATGCGCGGCCCATATGGCAGGAGTCGTGCCAGGTCACGGTGACCGGTCCGCTCACGCTGTTCTGCGGGAATGCGAACTCCCCCCGCCCGATTTTTTCCGCCACCACCTCGCTGTAGTGCTTCGTCGCAATAGCGAAGTCAATACCCAATTTTTTTGCCCAGACGGGGTAGACCTGACGCCACATCATGTTGCACGCCGGGCACGAGGTAATGACCGTGTCGATGCCCGCCTCCTGCATGATGCGGATATTCTGCCTGACCACCTCAGCGAAGACGTCCCATTTGCCCGCCACGAGCATGGGCGTACCGCAGCAATTCTCTTTGTTTCCTATGAAGGTGAAATCGACGCCCGCGGCATCGAGGAGCCTGACGCTCGCCATGGCGATGTCGTGTTCCACATAGCTTGCCGTGCAGCCTGCAAAGTAGGCTGTCGTTGCCTTTCGCCCTTCCCAGTGCTTTTCCTTCAGGTCGTCCGGAAACCAGTCTGACCGGTTCTTCCGGTAGCCCGCCCAGATATTTCCCTCTTTCTCGAGGGCCGCCCCCATCATTTCGAAGGGCGGAAAGGTCATCTCCTTCTTTTCCTGGACAAGGAGACCCCGGAGCTTCATCCATGAAGACTCGATGGGAAGGGACGCGGAGCAACGCGTATCGCACAATTCGCATGTCGTACAGACGAGGAGCGTATCGACCATCGACTGGTCCATATGCTCCCGGCCCTCCATATATTCCCTGAGCCAGTACCATTTGCCGCGCGGGCTCTGACTCTCCCAGCCCCTGCCGTAGAACTGGTCGCAGTGGTCGACACAGTAGCCGCATTGCGAGCACCCGTAGGCGTACCAGGCCACGTCGGCCGGGATCCCGCGGACCGGCCGGACCGGACGCTCACCGATCTCCGTCGCTACCGCGTTGCCGAGGGGACGTATGAGACGCTCGAAGCTCCTTGCAAAGGCGATAGCCCTTGCAACAGCCGTCCGCTCCGTGACCTTGCCGGGGTTCATGATCCCATAGGGATCGGTCTCCGCCTTGAATGCCTTGAGCCTCCTTGCGCGGTCCGGCCCGAGCACCGCTGCTGCCTCCGACGCGAGATACATACCTGTGGAGTAGGCCCTGCCGCCATGGTTTTTTGCGATCCTGATAATGGTCAGCACGAGGCCGAAGACGAAATTGAAGGTGAATTTCCGCTGATCCGCCGGAATGAAACCGAGGAGGACCGCCTCGGGTTTCCCCTCGCGCCCTTCCCGGATCACGATGCCTTCCTTTACAAGGGGCTGCCTTACGGTCTTCTCGATCTCCGCCAGAGTCTCTCCCAGGGCGGAAAGGGGGACCACCACCTCCGACGGTACGAGGCTCGGACCGAGCCTCTTGACGAGCATGAGCCTGAAGCGATTATCCCACTCATGGCGGGCAATCCCGTCGTCGAGGAGCTCTCTCTCGCCGCGTTTCAAAATCCGGCTCAAGGCCCCTCTGACTGCCTCGCTGTCCCTCTTTCTGTAGGCAAGGGTGACGAGGTATACCTCGGGAAGGATGATTTGGCCGGGCATCGCGCGGCCGTTGTGGGCCGGCCGGGGGGCCTTGTTTTTCAGCTCCGCCATCCGCGGGTTGATGAATATCATCGACCAGACAGGGAGGTTTTCTTGCACGAGGAATTCCGCCAGGGTCTGAAGGTCCCGCGGCGTCGTGCAGCCGATGGCCAGGACATCCAGGTCTTCGAGAGGCTGTACACGGAAGGTGACCTCGCTGATCAGGCCGGTGATGCCCCCTGCGTCGGCGACGAGATCGAGTCCCGGTCCCGCAAATTCACGCACCTCGCCGCTTGGCAGAACCACATTCGCGGCGATCACGTTTTCGCGGAACCAGCCCGCTTCAAAGGAGCCGATGCCGGCCCCGCCTTGCGCGAGCCAGCCTGCCACTGTCGACGCAGGGTAGCTTGTGGGATAGAGTCTCAGGGTCAGGCCATGCCGGGCAAGCTCGCCGTCAAGCTTTTCCCATACGGCGCCTGCCTGGACCCGTGCGAAGAGGGCGACGGCATCGATCTCGAGTATCTTATTCATCCGGTAAAAATCGACTACTATACCCCCTTTTGCAGGCACCACCCCTCCATAGCCGGAGGAAGCCTTGCCGCGAGGCGTAAGGGGGACCCTGTTAACACCCGCCCATCTGGCAAGCGCTCTCAACTCCTCTTCGGTATCCGGCTGGACAACGGCATCGGGAAGGCTATTGCGGGTAAGCGGCCTCATAAGACCGGGCAGGACCGAGATGTCATGGCCGTATAGCGTGCGCTCTCTCCTGTCAAAAGAGACGCGGCTGCCGAACATCTCATGGAGATAAGAGCGTCGTTCGATGTCACGTGTGCTCATTGTGCACCCCCCAAACATTTCCTTTTACAAGAAAATAACACGTATTTTTATTAATTGCAATATATCGAAACTTATTGTAGTATAAACATCGATATGGCCGGAAGCGCAGATTGTAGTGTAAGCGATAGCCCTGCGATCCATCAATCAAATATTGCGTTCCACCCGCGCTTCATACTACAATAAGCATCATCCGGGCAGGAAGCACAGGCCGGCCCACAACCGAACGGGAGAGGTGTAGTATGGATGCAAAAAAAACCCGAGCCGAAGAAGCTGTCGATGACCAGCACGAGGCAGGAGATGCTCGATGCATATCATGCCGTGCTTAAGCAAGTGCAGGAGAAGGATGCGACCGAGCTGAAGCCTGAGAAGAAGGTGGAAGAGAAGAAGCAGCAAGAGGCGGTTCAGGTCGCCCTCGCCCTCTCCTCGGACGGAGCATCACGGGAGATAGCCAATCTTAAGCTGGAGATCGGAAAGATGCTCACCCAGATTTCGGACAAGCTGGACAACGAAGTCTCCAAGTTCAGGAAAATAGAGGAAGCGGTCCGGTTCAAGGAGAAGGAGCTGGAAGAGTTCTACGGTATCGAGAAGAGTGCCCTGTCTCTCGCTGCGCTCATCGAAGCGCAGAACGCAAAGCAGCAGGAATTTGAATCGAAAATGGCTGCCGACAGAGAAAAACTGACGAGTGAGATCGAGAGCACGCGGCTGCGGTGGGCGGAAGAGAAACAGGCACGGGAAGCGGGAGCCAAGGAATGGGACGTGGCTGAGAAGAAACGGCGCGACCGGGAGCGCGAAGAATTCGATTACGGCTTCAAGCGGGACCAGAAACTGACGATAGAGGGGTTGGAAGACCAAAAAGCGCGCCTCGAAAAGGAGATCGCAACGAAGCGGGCGCAAGCCGAGGAAGGGTTGGCAGCCAGAGAGAAAGCCATAGCAGAAAAAGAGGGTGAATTGCAGGATCTGCAGAAACGGGCGGCCGGATTCCCTCGTGAGCTGGAATCTGCCGTTGGGAAAGCAATAAAGGAAACGACCGACCGGCTCACGCTGAATGCGCAAGGCCGTGAGGAGCTGCTGAAAAAAGAGTTTGACGGTGAGCGGAACGTATTGAAGACCCGTGTCGAGGCGTTCGATAAGGCGGTGAAGGACCAGCACGAGCAGATTGCAAAACTTACGGTGCAGGTAGAGAAAGCGTACCAGAAGATAGAGGATGTGGCGGTCAAGACGATCGAGGGAGCGGCGAATGCGCAGTCCTTGAGCAACCTGCAGCAGCTTCTGAGCGAGCAGTTGCGCAAACAGCCGCAGGAGCGGTGATGCCGGCGCAAGGCGCCGGTGCGTTCAATGATATTCCGGCATGATCGGTAATGTCCGACATGCCCCGCCTCGCTTTAGTGAACACACGTAGTCCCGGTCGCTGCAAGGGGGATCATCAACGAAAAGACCGTCCCTCCCGTCGATAGGCATTCGGCTTTTCCCCTCACAAACCGGCATGCGGAGATACTCCCGGGGCAGAGCTGCGTGTCCTCCGGAATGTGCCTGCACCGGGTGCTCTCAAACTCGATACTGAAGCCGCAGCGCTCGGAGAATACCTTTGCCCGAAGGAGGTCGGCGCCCGTCCCGCCCGCATTGAACTGGTAAGGTTCTTTGGAAGTATAGTAATTTGTATCCAGGGTATGGAAGAAGCCCGTGAAAATAAGACCTTGATTCTCAGGGGTGATGCCTACGCCGTAATCACGGAAGCCTATGGTAACGCTGTTGCCCGCGCCTCCGGCGGACACTTCAACCTGCCCCTGATCGGGCGTGTTCTCGATCGCGTTTCTCAGTATGCCCGAGCAGACCTTCTCCAGAACGCTCCTGTTCATGAAAACCTCTATTCCCCTATCGAAATTCGTGACGATCTCCAGTTCTCTTTGTCCCATTGCCTTGACTGCCTCCCGGCATATGCTGTCGAGGCAGGCGGAAATCGCGATCCTTTCTTTTCTGTCATCGTCTATGCTATAAATCGCTTCCAGGTGACGGCAGACTTGTTCCAGCACCGCTCTCTTCTGTCCCTCGTCTATTTCCGTCTCGTATTCTACAAGGCTCAGGGCGTCTTCGATCAGTGTGGTTATGCGGGCTTTCTCCTCTGAGGATCCCTTAAGGATGTCCGTAATCTCTTTCTGGAGACGCAACAGGCGATTTACATTCCTTCGCACAAGGGCAACACTTGTCTCCAGTCCGCCTATCTGTGCGTGATCCAGCTTTTTAGAAATCCTCTCCATGGTTGCGGAAATAAGGGAGAGAGGTGTTTTCAGCTCGTGGGAAAGATGGTCGATCACCCTCTCCTTAGCCTTGTTCATCGACTTCAATTCTTCATAAAGCCTGGAATTCTCGACGGCAATGGTAACGTAATGGGACATGGATGTCATCAGCTCCAGATCCCCGTCATTGCAATCACCCTTATTCTTATTGAGTGCTTCAAGTGTCCCGATGCATGCTTTCTCTCTATTTATCAAAGGAACGCATAAGATGTTCTTTGTATGAAAACCGGTTTTTTGATCCACCTCGCGGTAGAATCTGGGATCGCTGTAGCTATCGTTCACGATTGCAGGCACCCGGTGCTGGAAAACCCATCCGGCTATCCCGTAGGTTGCCGGAATGCGTATCTCGTTCCGCTTGACATCGGTTGCCACCAGCGACCACAGCTCGTCGGACTTCGCGTCGTGGAGGAATACGGAGCTCCTCTGTGTGTCCATGATGCTGTTCGATTGTTCCATGATCAGCGGGAACAGCACGTCGAGGTTCATTTCCGAGGTGATGATCTGTCCCACATAAAGAAGCAGGCGCTGATGATCGATGCTCTCTCTTACGAGGAAGTCCTCGGCTCTCCGGCCGACTGTCCTTTTCTTGTCGTTAAGCCAATCCGAGATTTTCACGGCGTCACCTCAGCACTCCAGTTTCTGCGTCGAAAGTCTTCAATTCCTGCCCTGCCCGCTTATTTTCATACGTACCCACCCGGATTGATCGTTTCCGGCCTCATTTGGAGGAGCTTTTGCGCCTGATGTGTGCCCGTGCCTCATTTCGCCGTAGACACTTTCTCTCATGGACAGGTCGTCAGAACAGGACCGTTACCTCACACGTGCCGCCGTCGCGCCGTATGTCCACCTGCTCGCCTGCTTTCCTTGCCAGGGCGATCATTTTACTATTCGAGGACAATATCTCCGCAACGAAGCCGCTGCACCCCTTTTTCTTTGCGTACTCTGTCATCCGCTCCTGAAGGGCGCCGCCTACACCGCTGCTTTGCCATTCCGGCAGGACCATGTAAGCCACCTCTGCAATGTTTGTCGTAGGGTTAAGAAAATAGCAGGACCCGGCGATGATTTGTTCATCCTCGCGCTCACCTGCCAGGGCGACGAAGGCCATCTCCGTTTCATAGTCCACATTACACAGATGCTCGGCCTCCGAAACCGACAAGGACTCCAACTGCCTGAAGAACCTTGTATAGACGTCCTCCTCGCTAAGACGATAGAATACGTCCTGAAGCTGCTTCACGTCGCTTGCCCGGGATGGTCGTATTGTGACTCTTCTTCCATTCTTCAACGTTATCTCCCGTTCCTCCCTGACCGGGTATGCCACCCTGCTCTTCAGTCCTTGGTCCGGACGAACGTACCCCAACTTCTTTGCCTCGTCCAGCAGCCACGAACGGAAGCTCGGATGGGCTATCTCTATCATGGCAAGGGCCCGCTCCTTGATGGACTTGCCAAAGAGGTAGGCCATACCGTATTCCGTGATCACGTAATGGACGTCTGAGCGGCATACCGTCGCCCCCTCTCCTGACTGCAGAAGGGGGCGGATGCGGGAGGTCTTGCCGTCCTCCGTGGTGGAGGGGAGACAGATGATCGGCTTCCCGTGCTGGGAGACGGCTGCGGCACGGAGAAAATCAGGCTGCGTGGAGACCCCGCCGTAGAACTCACCCTCGAACTGGTCTGCGCATATCTGTCCCGTCAGGTCGGCCGCAAAGGCCTGAGTGACGGAAACAAGCCTCGTGTTCCTCGCCAGGACAGAGGGGTGACAGACGTATTCCAGGGGAAAAAAAGCGAAGAGGGGATTTCTGTGAATCAGATCGTAGAGGCGGCGAGTTCCCACGCAGTAGCTCGTGACGATCTGGTCATGGTGGATCGACTTGGCCTTTCCCGTAATTACCCCTCTCTCGACAAGATCGATGATGGAATCGGTAATGACATCGGAGTGAATGCCGAGATCGCGCCGGTTCGTAAGGAACTTGAGCATGTGGTTGGGGATCCGTCCCAGGCCGATCTGGAGGGTTGACCCATCGTCGATTATCCGGGCAACGTAGTGGGCAATCTGCTCTGCCACTGCGTCGACGACGGGGGGATGGACATACTCGATAACGGGGGTGTCGACCGGCACGAAGTGGTCGATAGTTCCGGGACCGAGAAAGGCTTCTCCGTTGGGGCACGGCATGTGGGGGTTCAGTTCGGCGATTACCGTCTTTGCCTTCCTCACCACAGCCTTTGTGATGTCGACCGAGACGCCGAGACTGACAAAGCCGTGCTCTTCAGGGAAAGAAACCTGGATGAGGGCAACATCGATACGGATCCTTCCGTTCTCCAGGAGACTGGGTACCTGGGCGATGGAAATGGGCACGTAATCCAACTTGCCCTGCCTCATGGCCGCCCGTTCGTCCGTGCCCACGAAAAATGACCTGTGGTGAAACCTCGTCTCCTGAATCCCATCCTTGCGGGGTATAGCCCCGTCGGTGAGAAAATGGAACATCACCACGTCAGACAATGGTTTGACTGACTCCTCGAGGGCCTTGGTCAGGACCCGCGGCGTCGCACAGGCTGTTCCGACGAATACGTGATCCCCCGGCTTGACGAAGGATGCCGCCTGCTCAGCCGTGATCAGTTTTTCCTGAATGGCCGCCGGCAGCCCCATCGTGTTCATGGCAGAATCCTTATCTCCCGTTCCCCGCCCCCCTGTACCGGTGGCTTTAAGCATGTACAAGGCAATTCTGACATCACACATGGGGGAAGTCAACCCCTTTTTGCACACGTATTCTGATCGGGTCTTGTGCGGTTACGCCGACAGTGCAGCGTCATAAGGGGCGCTCGGCTCTCCGGCCGACTCTCCTTTTCTTGCAGGTACGCTGATCGGAAATTTCCACCGCCTCACCCGGGCACTCCCGTTTCTGCTGCCACAATCTTCATTTTCTCATTTGCCCGTTATTGCCGGTACGAACGTGTGAACAAATCGTGTGGGCACCCTTTGCCGTCATTCCGGCCCCGGATCCAAGCCTTCCGGGGCAGGCCCGGCAGCCGTCTCTTTGTCGTCATTCCGGCGGAAGCATGTGATTCCGAATCCAGGGACGGAGGAGCGGGCAAATAGAGTCACCTTTGCGGAGAGCCACGGGAAAAGCGAGGATTGAGACCGAAAACCGTTGACATTTTCCTGGTAACGCATTACTATTGGATTATATAATGAGTAAGAGGTAAGTAATGGCGATGACAGCAAAGATTACTTCTAAGGGACAGGTGACGATTCCAAAAAGGGTGAGGGAAATTCTAGAGAGCAATACCGTCGAGTTCATCATATCAGACGATACCGTAATCGTAAAGCCGGTCAAGAGCGTGGGCGGAGCGCTGGCGAAGTATGCTGCGAAGCATGTGCCGCTAAAAGAAGTGCGGAAGAAAGCATGGAAAGACGTGGCTGATGAGAAGGCAGAAAGATAAGAGCATCCTCGTCGACACCAATACGATTCTGAGATACCTTTTGAAAGACGTCCCTGATCTCTACGAAAAGGCGGAAACGTTGTTCAAGAAGGTACGGACGGGCTAGCAAAAGATCGAGATAACCGAAGGTGTCCTGGCCGAAGTCGTATATGTGCTGTTAAAGTACTATCGGGTCCCGAAACAGGAGGCCCTTGAGACTCTCGGCGCCTTTCTTCTTTACAAGGGCGTTGCGGGGAGAAGCAGATCGGAGTATTTACAAGCCCTTCGCCTTTTTGGAGAGACCAATCTGGATTTCGTCGATTGCCTCCTTGCAGCCAGGGCCAAGGCTCGCAAGGTCGATCTTTTTACCTTCGACAAGGAGCTGCTCAAAGCCATCGGTTAGCATTTAAAGTCCTGCCGAGACCTTGCGCGTCTCGTCCAGCCAGTAGTCCATTCCCATTTCCTGGAACATGGTTTCGGCTTTTTTCAGGTGCTTCAGGGCTTTTTCTTTCTGATCCGCATGGACATAGAGCTCCCCGAGAAAGAGATGACCCTGAGCGTAACCTGTGGATCTCATCCATGAGGATACGAAAGCATCCGTCCATGATCCTGGGGGGCGGCCAAACCGGGTGCACTTCAGCAGAAACAAACTGCTTTGGCAGAGCCGAAGCTACAAGGCTCTCTGCGAGCCGACGGCGGAGGGAGGGAGGTGCAACATCCGGATGGTTGAGGCTGGTGACAGACCGGTGACAGAAAAATAGGGGGTAGGAAAATCCTAAAAATCGTTCATGAAAGAAAAAGCTCCCCGGGCAGGACTCGAACCTGCAACCTACTGGTTAACAGCCAGCCGCTACTGCCGATTGAGCTACCGGGGAAACGATAAGAGTAAACACCAAAAACAACGAACTGTCAATACTAGTCTTCAAATACAACTGTTTTAAACTTTCTTTTGCCCACCTTGAAAGTAAGTCGCGGACCCTCGATCAAAAGGGATTCCGCTACCACCTTCACAAGCTGATCGTCCTCCGCAACGTACACACCTCCTTGCTCGATGACCCGTTTCCCTTCAGAGGTGGATGGGACCATGCCGATGTCCTTAAGGAGTCCGGGCAGCCAGACAGGCTCGCTCACCCTTTTGCGATAAACTTTTTCCGTCGCTTCCGGTATCTCCCCGTGGCGGTGCACCTTCTTCCAGTCATTCTCCGCCTGTACACCGGCGCTCCACCCATGGAAGCGCTCGACTATTTCCCGGGACAAGCGCATCTTTGCATGCATGGGATGGACGCTTTCCCGTTTGAGGCCGTCCTTCAGCTCGTGCAGCTCTTCAAGAGATATATCGCTCAAAAGCTCGTAGTATCTTAGCATGAGGCCGTCGGAAATAGACATAAGCTTCCCGAATATGACGTCGGGCGGTTCGTCTATACCCACGTAGTTGTCGTAGCTCTTGCTCATCTTATTTACGCCGTCGGTGCCTTCGACAAGGGGTACCGTAATCACTGCCTGTGGCTCCTGGCCATACGCTTTCTGGATCTCTCTTCCCACGAGGAGGTTGAAGATCTGGTCGTGGCCCCCGAGCTCCACATCGGCCTGCAGCGCAACCGAATCGTATCCCTGTACAAGGGGATAGAGAAATTCGTGAACACTGATGGAAAGGTTGTTCTGATAACGGCTTCTGAAATCCTCACGCTCAAGCATGCGCGCGACGGTGTACTGGGCGCAGAGCCTGATCATGTCCCCCGCGTTCATCGCTTCCATCCATTCGCTGTTGAACCGTATCTCGGTCCTTTCACGATCGAGGATCTTGAAAACCTGTCTCTTGTAAGTCTCCGCGTTTTGCAGGAGCTGTTCCCGCGTCAGGACGGGCCTCGTCTCCATCCTGCCCGTCGGATCACCTATCATGCCCGTAAAATCACCTATAAGAAAGATCGCCGTATGGCCCAGCTCCTGAAACTGCTTCAGTTTCTGCAACACTACAGTGTGGCCGAGGTGCAGGTCCGGCGCGGTCGGGTCCATGCCCAGCTTTATCCGCAAGGGGCGCCCCGAAGCTTTCGCCTTCACCAGCTTCTTTTTCACCTCTTCGACGGAGATCAGGTCGACTGCCCCGCGCTCAATGATCCCCATTTCTTTCTCGAGATCCATTGTCAGGCTATCTTCTCCCTTATCCTTTCTATATGCAGGCAATGTCTTGTCCTCGCATCTATGGTGATCATCACGCCCTGCACTTCCAGGTCACCCTTTGCTACCTCGTACTTTTGGGGCAACTGGGTGACGAACCTCTCAAGCACCGCCGCCGTGTCCATCCCAATGACCGATTGTGCAGCCCCGGTCATGCCCAGGTCGGTAATATAGCCCGTTCCCTGCGGCAGTATCTTTTCGTCGGCGGTCTGAACATGGGTGTGCGTGCCCACCACACACGCAACCCTCCCGTCGAGAAACCAACCCATGGCGATCTTCTCCGATGTCGCCTCGGCATGGAAATCGACAACGACAGGCGCGGGATCGCCATTTGTCGTAAGGAACTCTTCCATCGAACGGAAAGGACAATCGAGGCTCGCCATGAAAATCCGGCCCTCGATGTTTGCGACGCAGATAGCCTTGCCGTTCTTCCGCACCAGTGTATAACCGAACCCCGGCGTACCCGGCGGGTAGTTCAAGGGTCTGATGACGCGCTGCTCCGCCATGAGGTACGGTATGATCTCCTTCTTCCTCCACACGTGGTTGCCCGTAGTGATCGCGTCCGCGCCCGCTTCAAGCATCTCCATGGCCAGGGACGGAGTAATGCCCAGTCCACCGGCCATATTCTCGCCGTTGATGACCTTGAAATCTGCGCGGCTTTCTTTCAGGAACCTGGCTGCGGCCTGCCTGCCGGGCTTTCCGATAACGTCGCCGAGGAATAGCACTGTAGTAATCTCATCGGGCATATTCTACCGCTCTTGTCTCTCTTATCACCACAATTTTGATCTGGCCGGGGTATGAAAGCTCTGTCTCCACCTTCCTGGCGATATCCTTGGATAAAAGGAAGATGGCATCATCGCTCATCTTCTCGCTGTTCACCACGATCCTGATCTCCCTGCCTGCCTGGATGGCGTACGACTTCTCGACGCCGTGGAAGCTCGAGGCGATACGCTCCAGCTCCTCCAGCCTTTTGATATACGATTCGAGCATTTCCCTGCGTGCCCCGGGCCGCGCCCCCGACAGGGCATCCGCCGCCTGCACGATCACATCGAGGAGATTGAGCACGGGAACTTCTTCGTGGTGCGCCAGTACCGCATGGATAATATCTTCACTCTCCCCGTATTTCCTCGCCAGATCCGCTCCAATCGCGGAATGGGAGCCTTCTACCTCGTGGTCGACGGCCTTCCCGATGTCATGAAGCAAACCCGCTCGCCTCGCCTCCTGTACGTTGAGCTTCAGCTCAGCGGCAAGAATGCCGCTGATGAAGGCAACTTCGAGCGAATGCTGGTACACGTTTTGGGAATAGCTGCTGCGGAATTTCAACCTGCCGAGCAGCTTCACCAGTTCGGGATGGACGTTATGCACACCCGCGTCGAAAACCGCCTGCTCTCCCGTGGTCTTCAGCTTCTCTTCCAGCTCTTCCGCCACCTTCGTCACGACCTCCTCGATCCGGGCCGGGTGTATCCTTCCATCGCTGATCAGCCGCTCTATCGCGATGCGCGCAACTTCCCTCCGTATAGGGTTGAAGCAGGAAAGGATCACGGCCTCAGGCGTATCATCTATGATGATATCGACGCCGGTAGCCGCCTCGAGGGCCCTTATGTTCCGCCCTTCCCTTCCTATGATGCGTCCTTTCATCTCTTCGTTCGGCAGGGAGACCACGGAAACCGCGTCTTCCGCCACGTATTCGCCCGCATAACGCTGGATGGCTACAGCAAGTATCTCTTTTGCCTTCTTGTCCGCCTTTTCCCGGGCTTCTTCCTCTATCTTCCGGGCGATCTTCGTGCCCTCGTACCGCGCCTCATCCTCCATCGCCTGCATGAGCATTCTCTTCGCATCCTCGGCCGTCACCCCGGCTATCTCTTCCAGCCTCTCCCGCTGCTGTTTCAGTATCACCTCGTACTCGCCTATCCTGCCCTCGAGGTACACCTCGCGGCTGCCGATCTGTTTTTCCTTCTTTTCGAGATCCTCTTCCTTCTTGTCGAGGGTCTCCATTTTTTTATCGAGGTTCACCTCTTTCTGGGACAATCGTCTTTCCGTGTTCTGGAGCTCGGCCTTTCTGCTCTTTGCCTCCTGCTCCAGATCATTCCTTGCCTGAATGACGACATCCTTGGCCTGGATCGACGCTTCCCGTTTGGCGACATCGGCCTCCTTTTTTGCATCATCAAGGATTTTCCGCGCTATCGCCTGATATTCGCCGGTCTTCCTTTTTTGAACGAACCGCGCCGCCAGGTATCCCGCAACGATACCTGCAATGCAGATTGTGAGAGAAATTATTATGGTCAAGGTCCCCCCTTCAGTAGAACCTGAAGGGACAGCACGAGGGTCGAATTCTCTAAGTCACGGGCGACAAGTGATGTCTGAACCTCCGAAAAATCAGAAAATTATATATATTGAGCTACTGCTTCCCCGTTACTGCCCCTAAAGAAGAGCCCCGCGATGCCGTGTAGACAGTAAGTCTTGAACCTCTCAAAATAAGTGGGCGCCTTTTTTTTGCGTCACGCGTCTCGCACTCTGACGAGCATGCAGTCTGCAATAAGGGAAGGCCCCCCGCAAAGAGGTGTTGGCTCGAAGTTTACCATTTATCACGCACACCGCAGGGAATCTCTACGTTTTCAACCTTTCTCAAAAGCCTCAACGTGTTGTCCTCGACTTTCTCGAACCGCTCCTTCATATCCATGTAGTTATCGGCAACCCTCATCATTGCCATGATAACCGTATTCAGTGTGTTTACGATCCCAAAATCCTGGGCCACCGCCGTTATTTCCTGGTCGACAAACTGCGCGACCCTCCTGATCCTTTCCTCATCGTCACCCACGAAAGTGAATGACTGATTGAGTATAGTGACTTCCACTCTGTGCAAGGTTATGCTTCTATCTTCTGAATCTTCTCCAGAATACACTTTACCTTCTGCACGACCAGATCCTTCTCGCTCTCGACCCGCGCCATCAGCTCCCTCAGCTCCCTGTTCTCCGCCTCAAGGGACTCGATCCTGCGCACGCTGCCCTCTTTCTCCTCTCGCATATCCTTATACGTGCCGAGCAGGAGATCGATCTTTTCCTCCAGTTCTCCAAGCCTGTTATCGCTAAATAGCTGTTCCATACCGAATACTTAATCTCTTTTCTGTTCGAAAGTCAAGTACAAAAGGTACGCCTTAATGAACTCGTCGAGGTCTCCGTCAAGCACGCTTTCAGCGTTATGCACCTCCAGTTTTGTGCGGTGGTCCTTGATGAGCTTGTAGGGATGGAGCGTGTACGACCGGATCTGACTACCCCATGCAATCTCTTTTTTCTCCTTGTTCAACAGGTCCATCTTCTCATCCTGCTTCTTCTTCTCCAGCGCATAGACCCTAGACTTCAAAATCGCCATGGCGATGGCCCTGTTCTTGTGCTGCGACCGCTCGTTCTGGCACTGGACCACTATGTTGGTCGGCAGATGGGTGATCCGAATGGCCGATTCCGTCCTGTTGACGTGCTGCCCCCCGGGTCCGCTGGCACGGAAGGTATCGATCTTCAAGTCCTCTTCCCGGATGTCAACATGAATGTCCTCCGGGATCTCCGGATAGGCATAGACCGAGGCAAACGACGTATGTCTCCTGGCGTTCGCGTCGAAAGGCGAGATGCGCACGAGGCGGTGAATCCCGTTCTCGCACTTCAGGTAGCCGTAAGCGTACGCACCTTTTACAAGGAACGTGACGTTCTTGATGCCTGCCTCTTCTCCGGGCAGGAGGTCGACAACCTGCGACTCAAACCCCTTCCTCTCCGCCCACTTGAGGTACATGCGCAGGAGCATTTCCGCCCAGTCCTGCGCCTCGGTCCCCCCCGCCCCGGCGTTTATATACATGATGGCGCTTTCCTCGTCATTCTCCTCGGCGAGCATCCGCTCTATCTCGAACCTGTTGAGCTCGGCGTCGAGCGTCTCAACCCTGCGCTCCAGCTCGCCGATGTCTCCGGAGTCTCCTGTCTCCTTTGCAAACTCGCTCAGGATAAGGATCTCCTCCAGCTCCGTTTCCTTGGTCTCCCATCGCTGCACCTCCTCCTGCAGCCTGGCCCTTTCCCGGAGCAGGTTCTGCGCCTTTTCCTGATCTTCCCAAAAGTCTTTTTGCGCGAGGGTTTGATCGTATTCGCTGATGCGCGCTTTCAGGGCAGCCGCGTCAAAGATAACCTCTGAGCGCCTGCATGCGGTTGATAAGCGTATCCGTTCTCGATTTTATGTCCTCTATCATGATTGCACCCGGCCTCCCCGCTCACAAAAGCTCTATTCCTCGGCTTTGGTGAGATCCTCAAACTTGATATCGAGCCCCAGGACCGCCGTTATCTCTCCGGTCTCGTCATGTATCGGTCCTGAAACGGTAATACAGAGGGCGCCGGTTATCCTTGACGAGTAGAGGCCCGTCACCGATATCTTGCCGGTCGAAAGCGGCCTGGTGAACCAATCCCTGTCCGAGAAATCTTCATGCAAGTCGATTTTCGCGTACTTTGCCCTGTCCACCGCCTGGGTGATATTCCTGGTGACCTTCACGCCTTCCGCATTGACTACATACGCAAACTGTATGTAAGGGTACTCGGCCACGAGTCCCGTGAGCACCTTTTCCTGCCGCTCGGGCGCCATGCTCTTTATATCATCCTCTTCGATATAGCGCTCGATCAGATGGGCGGCCATATCGTAGGCCCTCTTCTTCAGCATATCGAATTCGGACGGGAAGACTTCGGGGATGTACCGGCGCACCATATGCTCCATCTCCTCGTCCGACATGGCGGTCACCCGGCCCCCCTCATACTGCTTCAGGATGCGTTTGTTCAGCCTTGCAACGCCGGGATGGGTCTTCTCGATTGCATCCTGTCCGATCAGGGCAAAATGGGAATTGATCCAGTGGGCTATGCCCGCAAGGCCTGACTTGTCGGTGAGGTTTATCGTTATCGGCCTGTTGAGTATTCTCTTTGTGTCAAAGGCGGTGTATATCTCCTCGTTTTTTACGAGCCCGTCGATGTGGACGCCGGCGGACGTCGCATTGAAATCCGAGCCGACAAACGGTTGATTCCGGGGTATATGGAGGCCCACCTCCTTCTCGAAATAATTCCTCATCTCCGTAATCACCTTGGTATCGATCCCGTTGTCATCGCCAACAAGCGAGATATACTCCATAATAAGAGCCTCTACGGGGGTGTTCCCCGTTCTTTCCCCCAGGCCCAGGAGGGCGCCGTTCACGAACGTGCACCCGTAGAGCCACGCGCTCACCGCGCCGACGACCCCCCTGTAGAAATCGTTATGTCCGTGCCATTCCAGGCAATCGGAAGGCACGCCGGCATCATCGATCATGGCCCTGATGATCTTTCCCACGGAGCGCGGCAAGGCGGCCCCGGGGTAAGTAACACCGAGACCGAGGGTATCGCACAACCGTATTTTTATGGGCACCTTCGCCTCTTCCGATAGAGACATGAGGGCCTGCGCAAAGGGTACGCAAAACCCGTAAATATCGGCCCTTGTGACGTCTTCGAAATGACACCGGGGCGCGATGCCCGCATCGAGGGCCGCCTCGACGACTTTCATATAAGCCTTGAATACCTCAGCCCTCGTTTTGTGGAACTTGTAGAATATGTGATAATCGGAAATGCTCGTGAGCATGCCCGTCTCTTTCAGGCCGAAATCCTTGACAAGCTGCAAGTCGTCCTTGTTAGCCCGAATCCAACCCGTAATTTCCGGATAACGGTAACCCTTTTCGAGGCATTTCGCGACCGCTTCCTTGTCTTTTTCGGTATAGAGGAAAAACTCGGATTGACGTATCACCCCGTTCGGCCCGCTCAACCGGTGGAGGAGGTTGAAAATCTCCTCGATCTGCTTTACGGAAAAAGGGGGCCTCGACTGCTGGCCGTCCCTGAACGTCGTATCCGTGATAAAGATCTCGTCCGGAGGGTCGATTGACTCGATTTTGTTGTCGAAGGCGATCCTCACCATATCGGTATAGGGAAACACGTTCCGGAAAAGCTCGGGCTCTTCCACGTCGATAAGCGGGAACCTGGCGCCCTTTACCGTATTCTTGAAGATAAAACCCTTCCGCTTTTTCGCCAACTCCTCCCCCTCTTGCAATTATTGGGGCTCAGCGCCCCCTCCACGAGCAAGCTCGCGGAGCCTCCCTGCTCAGCTCGCTGCGCTCGTTATTGGGGCTCAGCGCCCCCTCCACCGGCAAAGCCACGACCCACTGCGTGGGTGCCCCGGCCTCCCCGCTCAGCTCGCTGCGCTCGTTCCCCTTACTCTTTCGTCACCCTCAGCCTCAGCTCGCTGAGCTGCTTCGGCCTGACCGGCGCCGGAGCACCGGACAGCAGGCATGTGCCCTTCTGCGTCTTGGGGAACGGGATCACGTCCCTTATGCTGTCGAGGCCCAGGAGCATCATCAGGATGCGGTCCATCCCGAAGGCGATCCCACCGTGCGGAGGCGCGCCCATCTCCAGGGCTTCGAGGAGAAAGCCGAACTGCTCGACGGCCTCTTCTTCCTTGATGCCGAGGAGCTTGAACATCTCCATCTGCTCGTCTTTCTTGTGTATCCTGATGCTGCCCCCGCCGATCTCCACCCCGTTCAGCACGAGGTCGTACGCCAACGCCTGCATGGACTCGTGGTTGCCGCCGAATTCCCCGATGCTGCCTTTCGGCGACGTGAACGGGTGATGGCGGGCAACGTACCTCTTCTCTTCCGCGCTATATTCAAAAAGCGGGAAATTGACGACCCAGAGGAAAGAGTCGTCGCCCTTCTTCACGAGGCTGTATCTCTCCCCGAGATAGAGGCGGAATCTCCCCATGATATCGTGTACTTTAGCGCGCGCATCGGCCATGATGAAGACCACGTCGCCGTCGGCGAGGCCGAAGGCTGCGTCTATGGACGCGGTCTCGTCCGCCTTCAGGTACTTTACTATGGGGGAGGCGAGCCGCCCCTCATCCCTGCGCATCCAGATGAGGCCGCCCGCACCGAGGGTCTTCGCCGTGTCGACGGCCGTGTCGAGGTCTTTCCGGGAAAGGGACTTTCCCTTGAGCGCAATACCCTTTATGGCCCCTCCGTCGCCCACGACCTTTTTGAATACGCCGAATTCAGTCGACCGGAACAACGGGGTCAGCTCCGCCATGGGCAGCTCGAACCGGAGGTCGGGCTTATCCGTCCCATAGCGCTCCATCGCCTCAGAGTAATCCATTCGCCTGAAAGGACCGGCCAGGGGCGTTTTCTTTATCGATTCGTAGAGCACAGCCATGATGCCTTCGCTTATCGCGATGACGTCTTCCACGTCCACAAAGCTCATCTCCAGGTCGAGCTGGGTGAACTCCGGCTGCCGGTCCGCCCTGAGGTCCTCGTCCCTGAAGCATCGCACCAACTGGAAGTATTTCTCGAAACCCGCCACCATCAGTATCTGCTTGAAGAGCTGGGGCGATTGCGGAAGCGCATAGAACTGGCCTTGATTCAGCCTGCTCGGGACGATGAAATCCCTTGCCCCCTCGGGTGTGCTCTTTGTGAGAAAAGGCGTCTCAATCTCGAAAAAGCCCTGCGACGACAGGTAGTTGCGCACTGCCATCCCCGCTGCGCTCCGCAAGACAAACGTCTCCCGCACTCGCGGACGGCGCATGTCGAGGTACCGATACTTCAATCTCAGCAATTCATTCGGCTCCTCTTCGTCACCGAGGTCATCGACCTGGAAAGGCAGGGGTTTGCAGGTGTTGAGCACCGAAAGGGCGGAAACGAGCACCTCGACTCCTCCCGTGGGGATATCGGGGTTCTCCGTGCCTTCGGGCCTCGGCGCTACCGTGCCTTCAACGCGGACCACGTACTCCTGCTTGACCTCATGCGCTTCCTTATGGGCGACAGGGGCTATCTCAGGGGAGAAGACCACCTGCACGATGCCGCTCACATCCCTCAGGTCGAGGAAGATGAGACCGCCGTGATCGCGTCTTCTGTAAACCCACCCCGCCAGCTCCACGCTCGTTCCCACATCGACTGCCGACAGGGAGCCACAATACCGGTTTCTCACGTTGGACCTCCTGGAAAAGCCCTTTAGTATAGCCGAAGGGGGCGGCTCGGGTCAAGGGGCAGACGTGGGGGCGGCCGGGGGGCGGCCGGGCTATTTTCGCGCCTGGCGCGGTCGCCGGCTCGGTGGGACTCCTCACATACGGCGCAGTATGCTCCGGGTCCCGCCCTCGCCGGCTTCCGCCCCATCCATCAAAAATTTCTCCGGCCGGGGAAAAGATGCTCGCGCCACGCGCCTGTCTCTTCGGTGCCGCAACATCCTCACGTACACAACGGTACGCTCCGGTGTGCGGCCCCTCGATGTTACGAGGTCCAAGTTGGTTTGCCGGCACCCCCGAGGAACCACGTAACGCAAGAAGGAACCAGCAGGGACGGGGGTGGTACTTGCATCAAAATTTCCTCCGGCCGGGGGAAAGACATAGCCGGGGCGTCAACCCAACCTTTGGGGTCATCATTCTTTGCACATCCGTAGGTTAAAAAAGCATGGTTCGTGACCTTTTCATTCAACACTCAACATTCAAACTTGCTTTTCCGTCGGCCCCCCGAGCCGGGTCCTCTCAGCCTCCAAGTCGCTGATACTCCCCGGCAGGTTAAAAAGCCTCGAATTATCGTCACTATTCTTCTTGCATTTTGCTGCTGTCATGTTAGTGTTTACATAGATAAATAAGGAAGAACGCAAGATCCTGATGAGTTCCTTTTTTTAAAAATGATGGACAGGTGATGGATAAACTTAACTGTCCCGACCGCAGGTTAAAAACTAACTTCCGTACCCCCTTGAAAAACTTAATGCCCCCGGCGTGACTCGAACACGCGGCACCAGGATTAGGAAGACTAATTATACCCATTCCGGCAAGTTCTGTAAACTTCCTATCTATTTGAAATTATTCTACTATCTCCACATCCCGCATCTACACATTTTCTGTCTCGTTCTGCCTTTTTGTGTAATTTTCCTGGCACGATTACACCGGAATTACACCAATAATTGTACAGAATAATGTACAGCAGTTCGAGCCTACCGGCGCTTTTGCAGTTGCTCTTGTGCTGTCCCAAAAAAACTGGCATGGTCCCAACGCAACTCTTTCCACATGCGTGACCTTCTTCCTGGAAGGCTAGATTTTGCCCCTCTTACCATCGGTAGAAGTTTTCAACCGGCATTCAATAACATCCGCCCTTCATTGTTTTGTCTAGTGTTGGTGGTTTCCTCCCCAAGGCAGGGCAAGGGGTTTCGGGCCTCCGTCCTACAAATACGGGACAATTTAGTACATTTTGTCCAGTGTTGAAAGTGAGGAACACAGGAAGATACACGTACTCTACTCCACCTACAAGTCCACGCCCGCGGGCTTCTCGGGCGAGTGCAGAATGCCGTCCGAAAGCGAGAGACATTTATTTTTCCGGAACGCGCACTTTTTCCTTGACATTCTATTAGACATAGTATAACCTTATCATCGTAAGTTGAAAAAAAAGCCAAACCACCGGTGACGGTGGGACGGAAAGCCAAGGGTCTTAAGAACTGCTCCTGTAATCCTCTTCACTCAGACAGCCTGGCTGCCACGGACAAAATGTACCCAAGAGAAAAGGAGGTGAGAACTGAAGGGTATTAACCCTTGTTCTGGCAGTGAAGCTCCGCCGCGTCTTAAGGGCGTGCGGGGCCATTCCGGTAAAAGAAATACAGAGGAGGCTTTATTATGAGAAAGGTTCTATTTACCATCGCCGGCCTGCTGGCACCGGAGGGCGCGAATTGACCGAGGGGAATGGTAAGAGAGACTTGCTTGTAATGAGGAATACTTCGACAGGAGGGAGTTGTGAAAAAGAAATTTGCCGTAGACCTGTTGCTAACCATTGTCCTGGCGTCTTTTGTCCTGGTCGGGAGCGCGGGGGCCGTAACCCTGGGTGACCTGATTAACACACCGGGGGCCGCGATCACCATAGATAACCAGACGTTCTCCGATTTTGGATGTAGCTCCGCCCTGGGGACGTCCGCCATCAACGTCTTACCTGTCGACGCGCCGTCAGGGGGACCCGGGCTCGCATTTGTTAATTCGGGGCTGGTCTACACTTCTGCCCAGAACATCGAGACCTCCTTCTCCGTACAGGTGCCGACATCGGTCCCCATGGCGATAAACAACGTTCTCCTGGGGTTCAGCGCACTGATAGGTAGTAACGGCTCCGCAACGGTGACCGAGTACGTGTACGCCAACTCCACGGAGAGAACAGAGCTAGCCACAGTGACGCTCACGGTGACGCAATCCGGTACCTATCAGGCCGCGTCGGGTGTCTTGCCATCATATTATAAGAGTCTCTATATCGTGGATAATATCACCATGAACGCCGGCGACGCGCTTGCGGGAGTGTCCGGCATGCATTATCTACAAAACAACTTTTCTGATCCCCCGCCCCCGGTACCCCTGCCGCCCGCCCTGCTCCTTTTCGGGCCGGGGCTGGCCGGTCTCGTGGCCATCAGGAGAAGATTCAAGAAGTAGAAGTTCCTTCAGAATCGAGAGGCAGGGTCGAAAGGCCCTGCCTTTTTTATTAGCTTCTCTTCAACGATTACGATTTGAAAGGTCGTATCCTGATGGCAAATGCCAACATTTCAGGAAGGCACCGATAACGAAGTCACCTACAAAGTGAGTGTCCGAACCGTGCCATAAAAGGTGAAGACCGCTCCAAAGGCGTACATGTCCGACATCATGAGGCTGTTGATAAGGCACAATTCCTTCAGTGTGCCTTCGCGAAAGAGCAGAAGATTTTCCTAAGGGGGGAGGTGGGTATAACGTCGTTTCATTCGTTACCTTCTAGACACCGCCCGCGCCTACGCCTGCCTGCATCACTATTACCATTTCTATTGGAGCCGCGACGGCTCCCTTGAAACCATTGGCGCTCGCTCACTTCTATGGAAAACCCCCTCGGCCATGCCCGAGATAAACCCCTGCCAGAATGAATCGGTCACAGCAACCCCCATGCCTACAAGTTTATTCCGCGCCGCCCACCGGCCCCCGTGCTCATTCTTCCGCGCGGGAGGCCGGAGGAGCGGCGTCGGCCCCCCCCTGTGAAGACCACAGTACCCACGACCCGGCCTGTACTGTCCGTGAATGTCCACACGGACCCCTCTTTTTTGACCGGCGCCGGTTCATGGTAAACGTTAGAAGCAGGAACCCCAATCCCCCCGGGAGCCGCCCCGTGCTCTTTTTCCGACCCCACCGGCACAAAACCCTTATCCCTGATCTTTGCAGGCAAGGAGACGGATAGTGGGGAACGATCCTTGAAAAACCATCAAGATCAAGGATCTATCTATAGAATCACAATACTAAATACGACCACGTTTGCATTTAGTATAACTATATGCTATCATCGTGAGCAAATGGTAAAACGAGACTTCTGGATTCATCGCATTCAAGAACAACTGCAGCAACGTTCGGTCCTGTGGCTCTCGGGCGTTAGGCGCGTCGGAAAGACATACCTTTGCAAAAGCATACCGGACATTGAATACTTCGATTGCGAACTGCCTCGAATACGCCGTGAGATGGAGGACCCCCAGGGCTTTCTTGATGGCTTAAAAGGACGAACGGTCGTCTTGGACGAGATCCACCGGCTCGACAATCCGTCGGAGATCCTCAAAATTGCGGCCGACCACTACCCTAAAACCAAGGTAATCGCAACAGGATCCTCGACACTCGGTGCTTCCTCCAAATTCAAGGACACACTGACCGGTCGTAAGACAGAGTTATGGCTTACGCCGATGATCTCATCGGATCTTGAAGCTTTTCAAAAAACCGACCTCACCCATCGTTTTCTTCGAGGTGGCCTACCCCCGTTTTTTCTATCCGCGCACATCCCGGAACGGGATTTTGTGGAGTGGATGGAGGCATACTGGGCTAAAGATATCCAGGAACTTTTCAGGCTCGAACGACGCCACTCGTTCTTGAAGTTTGTCGAGCTGCTTCTTGCGCAGAGTGGTGGTATTTTCGAAGCAAGTAAATTCTCAAAACCGTGTGAAGTGAGCCGGGCGACTATTACAAATTATCTCTCGATACTCGAAACAACATTCATCGTAAACATCATACGGCCTTTCAGCTCGCATCGTCCTACCGAAATTGTCGCGGCGCCCAAAGTATACGCCTTCGACACGGGCTTCCACTGCTACTACCGAGGATGGCACGATTTGCGACGGGAGGACATGGGAATGCTCTGGGAGCACTACGTCATGAACGAGCTTTTCGGCAGGCTCCAGACAAGAAAGTTGTTTTACTGGAGAGACAAGAATAACCATGAAATCGATATCATACTCGATGTGCGCGGCCGCGATCCGATAGCGATCGAATGTAAATGGTCCGCGTGGGATTTTGATGCCAAAAATCTTCAAATCTTCAGAAAATGGTATCCTGCGGGTGAGACTTTCCTTGTCGCCGCGGACGTTGATAGGCCCTTCTCACGCACCGTTGGGAATGTGACCATTAAGTTCATTGGCCTTATCGATCTTATCAATGCCCTACAACAAAACTTTTACTCCGGCTCGGGCGGCTCCATCGAGGCATTGCGTAATTAATTTGTTCTCAATTACACAAAAATTACACAAAGGTAAATCAAGGGGTTAGCCATCCTCTGCTAACCCCTTGATTTCAATAGTGCCCCCGGCGTGACTCGAACACGCGGCACCAGGATTAGGAATCCCAGGGTAAAACAACAGCATAGCAATGACGAGGTTAGCCGGATGCGGGCGTCCTCTCCCGCCGCTTGGCTGCACCGCCTCGTTGGGCCGTTGACTTGTTCGTGTGGGCCGCTTCCGCGTGCAAAGTTAAGCCGAGGGCGGCTATGACCTTGAGAATTGTGTCAAAGCCGGGGCTTCTCTCCCCGGAGAGCGCCTTGTAGAGGCTTTCACGGCACAAGCCGGCATCCCGCGCTACTTGAGACATGCCTTTGGCCCGGGCGATATCGCCGAGAGCCTTGGCAATGAAAGCAGCGTCGCCATTCGCCTCCTCAATGCAGGCTTCGAGGTAAGCAGCCATTTCCTCCGGGTTGCGGAGATGTTCGGAAACATCGTATTTCGTCGTAGTAGTTCTTGCCATGGTGCACTCCTATAGATTTCTTGCCAATCGCAAGGCGGTTTTGATGTCCCTGGCTTGCGTATGCTTCTCGCCACCAGCCGGCAGAATTACCAGTGATTGCCCGCACTGTTTGTAATAAACCCGATAACCCGGTCCATAGTCTATCCGCAGCTCTGAAACCCCTTCGCCAGCCGGTCCTGCATCACCTGGATTCCCTGCCGCTAGTCGTTCAATCCTTACGAGAATACGTGCGCGTGCGCGGATGTCATTCAGGCCATCAAGCCATCTAGCGAAACTTCAGTCTTGCGGATCTCAGCCATATCCCATTGTAGCCTCACGGCCACACGTTGTCAAGGAGGGCGGAAAGAAAAAGGGCGGGGCTGCGGGCACGTAGCTCCGTTCATTCCGTTTCGCTCATGGCTTGCCATGTTGCCGGGTCGCCCCTTGGCTTGGTGGCACACATGAGGACCCGGACACGCCCCGGCAACAAATTAATAGGCCGGGCACCCAGCCTCCGCAGCAACGGGCTGGGTGGCAAGCAAAGCAGCGCCCGGCCACTCTATCTCGTCAGAAGCGCGGACATACCCAAACTCGACAACACGGTCAGGACACGAATAAGGACGAGGCGCTAAAATATTCCCGCGTTGACACCCTCGGCGATTGCGCTGCCAAGCTCAACGCATCTCGCCAGCATTTCTTCGGTTACCTTGCCTTTACAGACAATCGGCTTCTGAACCTTTTTTACGCGATACCCTTTGCAGATCCGTTCGATATGGCTTAACGCAAACGTTCCGTCATTACCTGCGCTGATAACGATGCTGAAAGGCTTCTTGTACACGGCCGCATCATCCTTCAGCTCTTCATATGTTCTGTCAAAAAAGTCTTTTACGGCGCCCGCCATGTAGCCAAAGTATTCAGGTGAGCAGATTACCACAGCGCTGCAATCTTTTAGATCCTGCGCCGCGGCGTCAGCGGCCCGCTTAAGAACCGCCCTCGCATTCGTTGTTTCCTCCACACCCTGTGCGACGGCCCTCGCCAGTTTCTCCGTATTGCCCGTTTGAGAATGGAATATAATGAGTATGTCTGCCATGCCGGATGATTTCACCTTGCACGTGTGACGAATACCTCGAAACCCTTGAGGCTTCCCCGGCCAAACTCGGCCATGGTCTCCGCAGCAACGGCCAATCCTTCCTTCAGATAGGTTGCGTCAATACCGGGAACGGCATAGGAGTAGAAAAGCACATTGGCGGTATCATCCCTCACCCTTGTTTTTTCATCCGCACCCTGGCATAGCACACAGATGATCTCCTTTTCGTCACGGAGCACGATCTCCCCTTCTTTTGTGGTGAATTGGCGCCCTCCCATTCCGGCAGTCGTCTCTCCCTCTCGGGCGACATCGAGGAGGAGATCACCTTCGACCCGATCATAATCTGTCACAGCCACAAGGATCCCGGCACACATTTCGGCCATGAAGTGGGCATCTACCATCAGGTTGTACCTCGGGAATCCGCTGTTGATCGTTCTCTTCAGGTGCTGAGGCAGGGGGCACTCGTATCCGAAGCTCTGAAAAAACCGGTCGTACGTGTCGATACGCAGAAGAGTCTGAGCCAGCATCTCCCGCTTTCTCATTTTCCGGAGGAGCTTTCGCTTGTACTGATCGAATGCAGCGCTATCGGTTAACGGCCTGCACCCTTCAATGAGCGTCAACCCGAACGCCACACCCGGATACCTCGCTTCATACGCCGGCGAGATCGAAAAGTTTACCCATGTGGATAAATTGGACAACCTAGGGTACTCCCCGATGCGTTTGTTTATCGATTACCATGGCAAAGAATGGCGTTGAAAGGAAAAGGGGACGGGCTGCTTTTTTGCTGCCTTCTCCTTCCCCCTGTCTGCCTATCCACTAGTAGCACTTAAAACAGAGCTGTGCAACAAAAAAACGAAACTGCTTCCTCTCTCGTTGCGTGGCGTCGATGATGGACACGCTCGTTCTTCAGCATGCCCCGGAACTCTCCATGGGGGCGTTGTCGCAGCAGTTGCCTTTTCTGCTCATTGATGTCTTCACAGACGTAAACCGACTCTTGTCAACCCCCTTTCTGACGGTTATATTACCTTTGTGGGCATTCACCATTGCCACCGGTTTTTAAAAATCAAATGAGGAGGGAAACATGAGAAGAGGTTTTTGGGTGGTTGCGCTGTTGTGCTTCACGTTGATGCTCGTCGGCCAGGCCCTGGCTGCTTCGGGTGGGGGGGCTGAGTGGAGCAAGACGGCATTTGAGAATAAGCTGGCCGCGGCGAAAGAGATGAGTTTTACCGGCATGGTGGTAAGCCACGACCCCGTGTGTCACTGTATTGTCGTGAAAACCGCAAGCGGAGAGCTTACCCTTCAGGATGACTATGCGAGGTTTATGCAGGAGTACAACGAGGCAAACGGCATTAAGATCGGTGCGGAGGTGGTTGGAGTCTACAAGACCGTGAATCATATCCATTATCTTACGTCCATTTCCTACGCAAAGATGTAGCCTGAATGCCGGGCCGGCACATTGATCAAAAAAAAGGAGGCGGGCGCCTCCCTTTTTTTGCTATGATACAGTTATGTCACCCCTCAACGCAAGTGACGAGTTCAGAGTGAAACCCGGTCAAACCCGGTGATTATCGAACGTGTGCGGGACAGGAATAACCGTCGGATTGGGGGGCTCACATTGAGGCGCAGCTCGACGGCGGCCCCCGTTATACGATAGAACTCATTGTAGAGCCATGAGGGCTCTGGCGGACACATTTTGTCCTATTCTGCCACATATGGGGCATAATTCCCCATTTTCCATTTCTGCGGGTCTCGCTTCAATCTTTTAATCCCCAAGAATTAGGAAGGGTTCCATCTTTTCTCCGGATGGCAAGTCTTTTGCACTAACTTTGCAAAGCCGTGGAGATATGGGGTTACCACAGGTTCAAAAATTCACAATGAGGAGATTGGACATGAAGAAGGG
>JBEKHB010000043.1:0-33862 GCA_050012495.1 Syntrophorhabdales bacterium | reverse complement strand
TGGTCTCAGCGAGATTTATATCGACATGCTGGACCACGGTGGGGGTTTGAGATCGTCCCATTGACGGGAATAATAAAACCAAGCATGTGAGGAGAAGGAAAAGTGCCGTCCTCATAATTACAACGCTCCCACATCGAGGGAAGGCATGATCAGGATGGTGTCGGCCGCCAATGTCACGGACGGTCTCGCTTTGGCAGATCATACTTATACTCTTATACTGAAAAAACAAATGTCAATGGGGAAACAGGGGGAAACGTAATTCCGGGGGCACTTAGGGGACGTCGGTACAAAGTGAACTTTCGATGTAAGAATCAAGATCGGCTATCTCCATATTAGCCATCCGGCTGACCAGAGAGGTGCTCACTCCCAGGAAACGGGCCACAGGAGAGTCCTGGTCATAATCCCCTCGTTTCCCGCTTTGCCGGTGGCTTTCATGGTAACAAATATTTAAGATAAATTCTTGGGCCTATTGACAAAACGTTACCACGTATGGTAACATATTGTTGTGAAGGAATAAACGATATCCGGGGATGTCGTGGGTAAGATCGCGCGAGGGGGTTTTATCTTTATAACTTGGAAGGGTGATCATGGAAGACATGTTCACGTGTTCCAGGATGGAGAGTTCGTAGTGAAATGGGATGTAGAGAACTGGAAAGCGATGAAGGGCCGGGCAACAGGAAGGGTTATGAGGCTTTTAAAGGAGCTTTTGTCGGAGGGCCATTTATGAAGATCGATAAAGTATCTCCGAACAATCGAAAAAAGGCGTTTGAATTGGTTGTCGACGGCAAAACGCTGCTGTTTCCATTTATGTTGTTGCGGCTCAAGCCAGAGGCTCAGAATCGTATCAAAAAAGCCTTTGTGGATCCAGAGCTGGGGAATGAGGCATTTACGTACAGTCTTGACGATGGTCGAGAGGACAGCGTTCACGTTGACGAGGTTCTCGAATACAACAGGGACCCGAATTACATGCGGGACATTTTACTTTACCGCCTTACCCTGGAGGTCCAAAAACGTTTGAAAGAAAGCAGATTATCTCGTCGAGAAATTATCAGACGACTCGGCACATCAGCCAGCCAGTTCTACAGACTGTTGGATCAAACATATTATGAAAAATCCGTCGATCAGATGCTTGCCTTACTGACTGTCTTGGGTTGTCAGGTAAATGTGACGGTTGAGCAAGACAAAATAGACGGAAAGGCCGATCTCGGGTCACAAAAGGCTGCTAACCCATAAAAACCCCCGACCACCCACCACCCACATTTGGATGGGTCGTTGGTTTACTGCGCCTAGCTCTGAGAAGTATATCACACCGGAAAACAACGTCCCCACCGTCTCTCCAAGAAGACGTAGTTCCTATCAGAGAAATACCGCAAGATTGCAACAACCATATTCAGGCTTTCCGTGAGAAACAGGGTATTCATGGGAACTAGGAGGGACGCACCATTTCAAGAAGAAGTGGTGGACGGGTCCGGGACGCCCATCGTCATTTTTCCGAGGATGCCTTTTTGTCACTCCCGGTTGTGGTGGCGGGGTTTGCATTCGCTCCCCGTATAACCTTATACTGTAGGGTGAAAGGCATCGTACAGCGCATGTCCACGACTACCTCCGTGCCGGCTATTCCCGATGTGGAAGCATTCCGGGACCTCATTTACGACCACTACCATAAACATGGCCGCTGCCTGCCCTGGCGGCTCACCCGGGACCCTTACCGCATTCTGGTCTCCGAGATGATGCTGCAGCAGACCCAGGTAGAGCGGGTTCTGGGAAAGTATGAGGACTTCATCAATCTGTTCCCCGATTTCCCGTCTTTGGCCGCTGCGCCTTTCGATCGGGTCCTCCTTGCCTGGCAGGGTCTGGGCTACAACCGGAGGGCATTATCGCTGAAGAGGGCAGCGGCCAGGATCACCGAGGAATTCCATGGGAAACTCCCGCCTTCCGTCGATCTCCTTCTCACATTGCCGGGTATCGGCAGGACAAGCGCGTCTGCCATAGCAGCCTTCGCCTTCAACATGCCGGTAGTCTTCATCGAGACAAACATCCGTACCGTTTTCATCCATGTGTTCTTTGCGGATAAGGGGCATGTGGCTGACCGGGAGATCGCTCCGCTCCTCGACAGGTCACTCGACAGGGCCGACCCGAGGAAGTGGTACTACGCGCTCATGGATTACGGCTCAATGTTAAAGGGCGCAGGAGAGAAGGTCCATAGAAAAAGCACCGGATACCGGCGGCAGTCCCCGTTTGAAGGTTCGGACAGGCAGGTCCGGAGCGCCGTCCTGAAAGTGCTCTTGCGCAAAAACACCGTGTCGGAAGCAGCATTGGCCGAGATGCTCGGGGAGTCTCAAGAGAGGGTGCAAAAAGTCCTTGCCGGGTTGAAAAGCGACGGGTTTATCAGCGCCCGGGAAGATGGTTTTACCATAACATCATAAGGGGCAGCTTTTTTCAGGTGGTCGCCTTCGCTGTGTGTGTTTTTTTGCGGGGATGACTCGTCGGGGCGAGACTTGCGGGCAACGCGCATCGCGTAAACGGGGAAAGGTGCTTCCTTGTTGAGCAGATTCAACGCGGCACACATCAACTGTTTTGTTTCACGGAGCTGGCACGTAGCCTGGCCGATGACGCTCATCATGCTGTTCGAGTTCCTCATCGGTGTGACGGATGTCTATGTGGCGGGCAGGGTGGGGAAGGACGTTCAAGCCGCCTACGGCTTTGTCATTCAGCTCTACTTCATGCTCATCGTTATTGCCAATGCCCTGACCGTCGGTGCGGTATCCGTTGTCTCCCGTCTCCATTCGTCGAACGACAAGGACCGGTTGACCGCAGCGATTTTCTCGTCCCTCGTTGCAACAGCGGCAGCAGGCATGCTGACCATGGTTGTGGGCATTGTTTTCGCGCCCCTTCTGATAAAGCTGCTCAATATCCCCGCCCAGCTCAAGCCCTTCTGCATACCCCTCATCCGGATCTACTCGGCCGGCCTCCTCTTCGAGTACATGCTGATAAACGGTAACGGGATACTCAGGTCCTGCGACAGGATCAGGGTTTCCCTCAGAATCATGGCCGCTGTCTGTTTCATCAATATAGGGCTCAACATTTTTTTCGTCTTCTACACCCCCTTGGGTTTCAGAGGGATAGCCCTTGCGACGGCGTCAAGCGCATGTATCGGAAGTCTCATTAATCTGTCCCGCGTGCGAAGCCTTATGACGGGCATCCGGGCTTTCTCAAGAAGCACGGTCAGACGGATCGCGGATATCGGGTGGCCCATGGCCGCGCTCCAGGTACTCTGGCAGTTAGGCGGCATCGCCCTTTTCCTCATTATCAGCGAGCTGCCGGAAAACAGGGTCGAGATCCTCGCGGCCCTGACGGCCGGCCTCCGCATCGAGTCCGCCATCTATCTGCCCGCTTTCGCCTTCAATATGGCCAATGCGGTGATTGTGGGGAACCTCCTTGGCGAAGAAAGGCATGAAGAAGCCTACCGGAGCGGACTCGTCACCGCCCTCATAGGGGTCATTCTGGTGACCCTCCTCGTGGTCATCATCATCCTCAACGCCCGGTGGATCGCCTCGGTCCTCTCAAACAATCCCCTTGTGGTCAGGGAAAGCGTCCGGTATCTTTACATCGCCATGATCAGTGAGCCTTTCATGGCGTGGGGCGCAATTCTCGGCGGCGGATTGAGCGGGGCCGGTGATACGAGGAATGTCCTCGTCCGTGTCGCCTTATGCATATGGGTTGTCAGGATACCTCTGGCCTATCTGTTTGTGGTCATACTTGGCTTTGGAGCGGCCTGGGTCTGGTGGTCAATGAATATCTCCCAGTTCGTCCAGGCCTATCTCCTCTATCGCTGGTATGCCAAACGTAAATGGCTGGGTCAACGGTGACGACGTACCATAGAAGAAACAACGGATAGGGTGAAGATGAGGGCCAAGCTGATGCAGGAAGCGAAGATGTCGTTCATAGGGAAGCTCGCAGCGGGCATCGCCCATCAACTCAACAACCCCACGTATCCCTCGAGCGTTCGCGCGGCGGGCGGGCTATTCGATCTCAGCCAGGGCCCAGGCAACAAACAGGGTCGTCTGCGTGTTCTTCTTGGGCTGGTGGTTGAACTGGATGGGAGCGGCGCTCGTGAAGGCGCCATCCTCGTGCTGCGCCCTGCCCAGGTAGGCCGCTGCCCTCGCCACCGCGTCCAACGCTGCGGGCAGCCCGTTGAGGCCCATTATGGCGTAGGCGGTAATCTCCGGGTCCTCGGGCAGACCGCGGCTCATGGAAAAACCGCCCGAAGGGGCCTGCATTGTCAGGAGGCACGCGACGCCATTCCTCACCTCAGGCGCCTGCGCGTCCACGCCGATTGCGCGAAGGGCCCTTATGGACCAGGCGGTGCCGAGGGCGACAGAGGGTGAGCCCTTCGACATGCCGTAGCCGCCGTCACTGTTCCGGCACGACTTCAGCCACGACACGGCCCTCTCCACCGCAGGGTCCTCACCAGCCAAACCTGCCGCTTTAAAGGCATCGACCACGACCGCCGTGTAGACCGTGACGGGCGCACCCTCCCGGCCTATCCTCCTGAATCCCCCTTGTCCGTCCTGGACGCCTCTCAGGTAGGCGATGCCCTTTTTGACCGCCTCGCCGCCTCTCTGCGCCTGCGTGAGGCCGAGTATGGCAAACGCCGTGTGGGCCGTGTTATCGTTCCAACTCCCGTCCGGCTTCTGGTCCTTTAGCAGGAAGGCGACCCCTTTCTCCACGGCCGGGCCCTGACCACGCCTCATGGAGAGGACCTTCACGGCCCAGCACGTCGGTTCGGCCTCAGGGGGGAATTCACCCCGCAGCCTCGACCAGGCCCCGTTCTCCTCCTGTACGGAAGTGATGTGGCCCAAAGCCCTCGTGAGCGTGTCGGAAGCGCCGAAACCGGCGACCGGGATAAGAACACAGACAATCACCGCGAGAGAAATGAACTTTTTCATCTTGCTCCTCCCTACTCATATTCTTACGACGAGGCCCCGGGTAAGAGACCTGAATCTCTCTCACGGTACCATATTTTTGATGGCCTTCACAACTCCTGATTAAAGTTCCGGTGTGTTAACGCATGAGTAATCGAGTAGTCCGAACGTTTCCTTTTTCGACCGGGTGTGCTATGGTGAAGAGCGTGGAACCCCTAATCATTCCCCGGAAGGAACACCGTATATCACGAAAGCAGGTGAGCCCGAACGCCCTGGCCACGCTCTACCGACTCCATGTAAACGGCTTCATCGCCTACCTGGTAGGGGGATGTGTCCGCGATCTGCTCCTGGCGCGAACCCCCAAGGACTTCGACATCGCCACAAACGCCACACCCGGCCAGATCAAGCGGCTTTTTCGCAACTGCCGTCTCATAGGTCGCCGTTTCAGGTTGGCCCATCTCCACTTTCAGAATGAGATCCTGGAGGTATCCACGTTCCGCCGGGCCGCTCTCCCTTCCGACAACGCGGACACGGTGGAGACAGGCCGCAGCATGCGCCCTCCCCGCCACGTCAAGGACGAGGACGGCATGGTTCTCGTGGACAACGTCTTCGGGACACCGGAAGAGGATGCTCTCCGCCGTGACTTCACCGTCAACGCCCTCGCCTACAATATTGCCGATTCATCAGTTATCGACTACAGCACCGGACTGAGCGACCTCACGCGGCGGCTTATTCGTCCCATCGGCGACCCTCGCGTCCGTTTCACGGAAGACCCCGTGAGGATGCTCCGTGCCGTTCGGTTTGCCGCATCCCATGACTTCATCATAGAACCTGCCGCCTGGGAGAGCGTCTGTGAGCTCTCCTCCACCATCTCCCGCGTTTCGCCGGCAAGACTCTATGAGGAGATACAGAAGCTCTTCCTCCTCGGATCTGCCCGGCCGGCTTTCACTCTCCTGGAAAAGAGCGGGCTCCTTGCCGCCCTTTTTCCCAGCCTCGGTCGGTGGATCTATGGAAACAGCCATCTCCTGACATTACTTGACGCGAACCTTGGATGGCTCGATCGGCCGTCTCAAAGCGGCACGTCCCAAACGCCTGCGCTCTTCCTGGCAGCGCTCTTTGGCCCCTTTCTGGAGGAGGCGTCAGCCGCGCAACACCGTGACGGCATTCCCCGCCAGCAGGCCCTGGATAAAACATGCGCCATTTTCATGGAAGAAATCTCCAGGGCCGTGTGTGTCCCTGGACGGGTCGCCGGCCGACTGCGCGCTCTCCTCGCCCTTCAACCTTCCCTGCACAGAATGCCGCCACGACGGCCGGCCTCCTCGATCGGCAGGCCCGAATTTCTGGACGCCCTGGCGTATCTCCGCCTTACGGCAGAGACGAGAAGGGAACATCGAACCACTCTGGAATGGTGGGACGCCTTTCTTTTGGAAGCCCCCTCCGTCGCGTGCTCAGAACCGCCAACCGACGAAGACCCCACGAAAAGACGAAGAAAGAGGCGGCGCAGACATCGTCGCGCCCGAAAGACTGCCGTCTGACCTCGGATAAGGGTTTGCACGCCGATAGCGTCGACAAAGCTCGGCGCGAAAGGCGTCAACCGCTGCGTGAGCGGACACACTGTTGAAGCCTCTGCTTCAACAGTGTGTAGCGCATCTGCTGTCTATCATTTCCCACCGCAATGGACAGCGCCTTCTTCGTCCCCAGCAGCACCACCAGCTTCTTGCCCCTCGTGATGCCTGTGTAGAGGAGGTTCCTCTGAAGGAGGATGTAGTGCTGCATGAGGATGGGCATCACCACGGCGGGATATTCGGAGCCCTGCGCCTTGTGCACGGACGTGGCATAGGCGAGGACAAGCTCGTCCAGGTCCGAGAGGTCATAGCTGACGAGCTTCCCGTAAAAGTCGACATAGACCTCCTGCTCCTCCCGGTCGATCCTCTTGATCCTGCCGATATCACCGTTGTACACATCCTTGTCGTAGTTGTTTTTGATCTGCATCACCTTGTCGCCTGTCTTGAAGGTCTTGCCTCCCCGCAAAAGCTCGTCCTTTGAAGGGTTGAGGTGCTTCTGCAGCTCGGCATTCAAGTTTAACGCGCCTACCGTGCCCTTGTGCATGGGCGTCAGGACCTGGATGTCGTCGATCGAATGGTAGCCGAACTTGCGGGGTATCCGCTCACGGCAGAGGCCGACGAGCCTCTCCACGGCCGCATCGGGATCCTCCATCTCAATGAACTGGAAGTCGGAGCGGCCGGTCCCGGTCAGGATCGGCATCAGGCCGTTGTTAACCCGGTGAGCGTTGACGATGATCATGCTATCCCTCGACTGGCGGAATATCTCGTTGAGCCGCACCACGGGCACCACGTGTGAATCGATGATATCCTTAAGCACGTTTCCCGCGCCTACCGAGGGGAGCTGGTCCACGTCTCCCACAAGGATCAGGGTCGCACGCATCGGTATTGCCTTGAGCAGGTGGTACATGAGGATCGTATCGATCATGGAGCACTCGTCGATGACGAAGGTTTCGGCCTCCAGCGGATCCTGCTCGTCTTTCTTGAACCGCCCCTCCTTGGGGCTGAATTCGAGGAGGCGGTGTATGGTGCGCGCCTCGCGGCCCGTGGCATCGCTCATCCTGCGGGCGGCCCTGCCCGTGGGCGCCGCAAGCAACACCCTGTGGCCGATGCGCTCCTGGATCGCGATAATCGATTTGATGACGGTGGTCTTCCCGGTGCCGGGTCCGCCCGTGATGACCATGACCTTCCGCTCCACCGAATCTCTCACCGCCAGGACCTGCTGCCTGGAAAGGGTAAGGCCGAGCTGCCTCGAAGCGGCCGCGAGGAGTGCGTCCCTGTCCATCAGGGGCAGCTGCTTCGGATGGGCGAGAAGGTCCCCGAGGCGGCGCGCGATCCCCTGCTCGGACACGTGGAACCTCACCAGGTAGACGGCTTTGTCGCAGGCAGCCGGGTCGCCCGTCTCCTCTATTATGATGCGGCGGTCCGACGCGGCCGAGGAGATCGCGTCAAGGATGATGGACTGCCCGATCTCGAGGATCTTTTCGCACTGCTCAACGAGCTGGTCGAAGGGATAGTAGACATGGCCCTCGTCGGAAAGCTGGTTGAGGATGTACTGGATGCCGGCCCTCGCCCTGATGGGAGAGTCTTTTGCGATCCCGAGGTTCTCCGCGATCCTGTCTGCCGTTAAAAAGCCGATGCCGAAAACATCCTCAGCGAGCCGGTACGGGTTGTCGCGTACTACGGGGACCGCCTCTTTGCCATACTGCTTGAATATCTTCACCGCGTAGGCGGGGCTCACCCCATGCCCCTGCAGGAAGACCATCACATCCCGTATCTCTTTCTGCGTCTGCCAGGCGTTGCCTATCATCCCGATCCGCTTTTCCCCTATGCCGTCGACCTCCCTGAGCCGCTCTATATCCCGGTCGATCACGTTGAGGGTCTCTATAGCGAACTTCGAGACGAGCCGTCTAGCCATGACAGGACCGATGCCTTTGATCATGCCCGAGCCCAGGTAGCGCTCTATGCCGGAGACGGTGGCGGGCATGACGAGCTCACAGGAGGAGGTTTTGAATTGTTGGCCGTACTTGGCATGGCTCTGCCACTCGCCTTTCAGCTTTACCGTCTCCCCCGGGCTCAAGCCGGGAATGCTGCCCACGATCGTCACCAGGCCGGCTCCCCCTTCCGCCTTAAGCCTGGCGACGGTGTAGCCCGTCTCCTCGTTGCAGTACGTAATCCTCTCTATTTGTCCCTTCAGCTCGGTCACGGCCTCACACCACCTCGCTATAGTATACTATAAAGCGCGCCCGCAACACGTGCGTTCCGGAGCGGGCCGGGGCATCTGGAAAGTGGGATTTGAAAGAGCTTTAAAAAAGACCGCAAAACCATTATACTGGAACGGCACGACTGCACTAACGAGAGACAGCCGGTCCCGCGAAGACGCGCATAGGCGCGCCCGTTCGCGGCTGGGGCGAGGGAGCATGCGGCAATCGGTGCGAACGGTCAAGGAGGGAGCCATGTCTGCCTATTCAGAACTGGTGATGGACCATTTCACGAGGCCCCGCAACAGGGGCAATATGGAGCACCCCGACGGTATCGGCGAAGTCGGCAACCCCGTGTGCGGGGATATGATGACCATCATGATACGCGTCAAGGATGGGAGGCTCGATGACGTCAAGTTCGAGACCATGGGGTGCGGGGCGGCAATCGCGGTGTCGAGCATCGTCAGCGAAATGGCGAAGGGGAAGACCCTGAAGGAGGCGCTCCTCATAAGCACGGAGACAGTCGGTGCCCAATTGGGGGAGCTGCCGAAAAACGAGCTGCACTGCTCGAACCTCGGGGCGGACGCGCTCCATAAAGCTATCATGGACTATTACGACCGGCAAAAGGGACGACCTAAGAAAACCAGAGGGGGAAAGGTCGAATATCTGGAGCGCACGGAAAAGCAGTGTTACTGCCCGTACTGCGAGCACGAGCTCCCATCAAACGGGTCTCTTTGCACCAACTGCGGAAAATCCACGAAGACGGGGTAAGCGCTGAAACAAGAGGACGATGACCATGATCTATCTCGACACGATATCGGGGACCCCCCTTCATCCTGAAGTGAAAGTGGCGATGGTCCGGTACCTGGACAATGGTTTCGGTAATCCTATCAGCCAGCACCGGGTAGGAGACAAGGCGCTCGAGGCCCTCGAACGCGCAAGGGAAGAAACGGCCGGTCTCATCAATGCCCGAAAAACGGAAATTGTCTTTACATCGGGCGGGACCGAATCGATCAACCATGCCGTCAAAGGGGTGGCGCTGGCCATGAGGGAGAAGGGGCGCCACATTGTGACGTCAAATATAGAACATCAGGCCGTCCAACGCTCCTTAAGGACATTGACGGGCATGGGGTACCGCGTCACGTCCGTGCCCGTCGATCGATACGGATTGGTCGATCCTCAGGATGTCGAAAAGGCCATTACGGATGAGACGATACTCGTCAGTATCATGCACGCGAACAACGAAATCGGCACCGTTGAGCCAATAGAAGAGATCGGAAGAATTACGCGCCTGAAGGGTGTGATATTTCATACGGACGCGGTTGCGTCAGCGGGGGTCATACCGGTCGACGTGGAAGAGTTCGGCGTTGATCTTCTCAGCATGGCCGCCAACCAGTTTTACGGACCTCCGGGAGTGGGAGCGCTTTATGTACGGACGGGCACAAAGATCGCCCCTCTTCTCGATGGCGGCATCCAGGAGAACGGCTTGAGAGCCGGAACGCAGAATATGATCGGCATTGTCGGCATGGGCAAGGCGGCGGAGCTTGCAGCCGGGGAGATGCAGGGCAGGATGGAGCACCTGTGGCACCTGAGGAAGACCTTTACCAACCGGATCGCGGAAATCGACGACCTCATCCTCAACGGTCATCCGACAAAGTGTCTTCCCCATCTTGTCTCATGCTCGGTGCAGTATGTGGAAGGGGAATCGATGGTCCTCATGCTCGATGAAGAGGGGATTTGCGTCTCCACCAGGTCTGCGTGCGCAAGCGGCTCGCTGCGGGCGTCTCACGTACTCACCTCCATCGGACTTGACTATGTCTCGACACAGGGCACACTCATCTTCTCTTTCGGGATCGACAATACGGTCGATGACGTGGATGCGGCCGTAGGGGCTTTCAAGAGAAGCGTCGCGTTTCTGAGGAGCATGTCACCGTTGTACGGGAAGAAGTGATACCCGGGAGCTGCTCTCCATGGCAGGTTCAGGAATTTGGCAGATGTGCAGCCGGAAGAGGGGATCGAGCCATTTCGAAAGGTCCATGACGAGACCGGGAACCGGATAGCAGAGCACTTCTGATCGCCGCCTTTTGCCTGCTCCACTCCAGGGCAGAGAGAAAACAGCAAAAATCACCAAAAACATCTTGACAAAGAAAAGTATGACAAGTATAACTCTTATTGTGGGAATAAGTGGTATAAGGTGGGAAAATGTTCTCCGGCAGATATGAGTATACCATAGACGACAAGGGAAGGCTCAGCGTCCCTGCCAAGTTCAGGGAGATCCTCGCATCCCACAACGACCCGGGGCGGAGGCGGATCGAGGACGATGATGGGGCGGAAAGGACAGGCGCCGGCGGAAAGTCCGTTTCTCCACCTGACCTGAAACTGATCCTCACCAACCTGGACGGCTGCGTCGCGGCCTATCCGGAAAGAGAATGGGAAGACCTTCAGGGCCGGATAGAGAGATCGGGTGTCTCAAAGGAGGCAAAAAACTTTCTGAGGTTTTTTTATTCCAGTGCATCCGAGTGCCCCATAGACAGGCTCGGAAGGATCCTCATACCTCAGTCTTTGAGAAACTACGGGGCGATCAAGAAGAATGTCGTCGTCATCGGGATGAACAAGAAGATAGAGATATGGGCCGAAGGGGCATGGGCCGAGGTGGTCAAACAGGCGACGTCGGATATGGACAAAATGACCGATATCGCCTCGGAACTCGGGCTTTGAGGGGATATGACCATATACCGGTTCTCCTCGATGAGGTCCTGCACAATCTTGTTGTTAACAGCGATGCGCTGTTCGTGGACGCGACGATCGGGGGCGGGGGACATGGATACCACCTACTCGAAACATACCGCGGCTTAAGGCTCGTGGGTATAGACGCGGATGTTGAAGCGTTAGCCCTGGCAAAAGTCCGCCTCTCGCCGTATAAGGACCGGGTGCTCTTAAAAAAAGGGAACTTCAGGGATCTCAAGCGCATTCTGCGGGAGGAGTCGATCAGGGAGGTCGATGCGGTGCTTTTTGACCTTGGCATATCCCTCTATCAGATGTCGGGCGAGAGGGGCTTCAGCTTCAGCGACGATGCCGCCCTTGATATGCGTATAGACCTGGAGGAAGGGCTCACGGCCCGGGAGGTGGTGAACAGGTACGGCTATCCCGCCCTGACGCGCATTATCAAAGAGTATGGAGAAGAAGGCGATGCCGCGCGGATAGCGCACGCGATTGTGGAGGCAAGGAAGAAGGGACCGGTAACGAATGCGAAGGACCTGGCCGATATTGTCGCAAAGGCAAAGAAAGGAAGGGGGAGAATCCACCCCGCCACCAAGACCTTTCAGGCTATACGGATAGAGGTGAACAGGGAACTTTTGAACCTGGCGGATGGCTTGCGGGACGCGACCGATATGGTCAGGAGTTCGGGAAGAATCGGCGTCATCACCTTTCATTCCCTCGAAGACCGCATCGTGAAGACGTTTTTCAGGGATAATCCCCTCCTGACGCCGGTGACGAAAAAACCGATCAGGCCCGCAGGTCAGGAGATCAGGATGAACCGGAGGGCCAGGAGCGCAAAGCTGAGAATAACAGAGAAGCTATGATCACGAAGGCAGCGGGCAGAAGCATGTGTATCAGGGTCGAGCGCGGGCGGTACAGACATTCACGGGTATCGCCTCCGGTTGTTATTGCAGCAGTTGTCTCCTGCATCGTCCTGGCCCTGCTCTTTTCCTTCCTGGCAAGCGCCTGCGAAGAAGCCAGGGGCCAATTCATGGAAAGGCTCAAAAAGGAAAAAGAGATTGTCGAGATGAATAAGGCCTTGAAAATGGAGCTTGCCGCTGTCACCCAAAAGGGGTACGTTGAGTTCGCCGCCCAGGAAAGACTCGGCCTCAAACGGCCGGATGATAAAGAGGTGGTGGTCTTGAGATGAACAAGAAGTCCAAAAAAAGGGCTTCCCTTGTTTTCGTGCTCATATGCCTCCTCTATGTTTCCGTGACGTTTCGATTTCCAGAAAAAATGAGTATGAGAAGGATATCGGAGGAACAGACGCCACCATCAAAGGGCATGATTTTACCGGTTCCCCATATGGATACCACTGACCGCAACGCCTCTCCATCCCCAAGGGCTCTATCCCCTTCCACTGCTTCTCCTGCATCGCCAGAGACAGATGAAGCAATGATGAGACCGGAGGTCAAGAACCAGCCTGCGGCTATGAAAGATGACCAATCCGCCGCTGCCGACCGGTCAGGGATAGAGCCCTCCTTCCTTATTTCCATCCCTGTTGTCTGCTACGCGATAAAGGAGGGGTGGATAGAAAAGGAGAGTTTGATTTTCGGAAAAAAGGATGCATACAATAATGTGATCTGGAAAAAACCTATTGAAATTCTTAAGGATCACGACGAAGACGGCGTAAGGAGTATTCTTACTACAATAGGACAAAAACGTGTGGTCGAGTTTGTAAGGAAAGAAGGCTTAAGCCCTGCGTCCGAGCTGAGCGCTGACGACATCATCCTCGGCAAGGGGTACCGGGTGGACGAGGAAAAACTGATTGCCGTGTATAACAAGCACGTGGGGACCATGTGTGACGAGATCTTCCCCTTTTCATTGAGAGAGATCGGGATTATGAAGGGAAAATACGGGTTCGAGATTACCAGGGGTAAGGAGGGGCCCAAAGACGACAAGAAAATCGCCGAGGCCGAGTGGATGATGCCGAATCTCGCGAACCTGCCCATAAGACTCGCCATCGGCAAGCTCTCCGCCCATACCGGCAGGATCAAAGTGTACGGCAACGGGCACGTCATGAGCCAATCGCCGAGGGCCTTCGAAAGGCTGCAAGGGGAGCAGGAGTGCGTCATTCAGGGGAGGATCGAAAGCGAATGAACCTCCAGGAGCTTTTGGCCGGCATGCCGGTGACGATGGTCAGAGGCGGATTCTCCGGGAAGCAGGAGGTAACGGGGATCACCAAGGATTCCAGAGAGGTCCGGGAAGGCGCCATGTTTTTCGCTACGGGCTCGAGCAAGTCTTTTCTTCAGGATGCGCTGAACAAAAAGGCTTCGGTTATCGTCTCCGAGGAGCCGCTGCCCGGCGACATACCCTGCCTTGTTGTCGCCAACGATGTGCGGTTGCTCCTCGCGCGGGTAGCGGCCAGGTTCTATGGCTTCCCCTCCCGGCGGATCAATGTCACGGGGATCACGGGCACCAACGGGAAAACGACCGTAAGCTATCTTATAGAGTCAATCGTGCGGGCTTCGGGGGCAAGGGCGGGCGTGATCGGCACCATCTCCTACCGCTATCGCCACCATGTGCGGAAAGGGGCCAATACGACGCCCGAATCCGTGGAGATCCAATCGCTCCTGGCTGACATGAGCGCGGAAGACGTCGGCTACGCGGTGATGGAGGTCTCTTCCCATGCCCTTGATCAGGGCCGGGTAGAGGGGGTCGATTTCGATTGCGCCATATTCACGAACCTTACCCATGACCACCTCGATTATCATGGCGATTTCGAGCACTACAGGCAGGCAAAAGCCCTCCTCTTTCATCACTGCCTCAAGGAGAGCGCAAAGGAGAAGAAGTCCGCGCTGATTAACATCGATGATCCCAGCGCGCGTTCTCTCATCCCCGCGCCTCCGATAATGACGCTGACCTACAGCAGCCGGGGCGCAGCGGATGCATACCCCACCTCTTTTCGTGAAAGCATTGACGGCCTTATCCTGGAGCTTTCCGTCAAAGGCAGAAAGGTGAGGGTAGCCACCCCCCTGATGGGCCACTTCAACGTTTCGAACATCCTCGCGGCTGCGCTTTTCGGCTTTGCTGCAGGCATGTCGCCTGACATAATCAGCGCCGGACTGTCATCGCTCAAAGGGGTGCCGGGAAGGCTGGAGCGGGTCGCGACAGAGAGAGGGTTTCATGTTTTCGTGGACTATGCCCACACACCCGACGCGCTTGAAAAGACGATGGAGACGCTCAACCGGGTCCGTCAGGGCAGGTTGATTGTGGTATTCGGATGCGGCGGCGACAGAGACAGGACGAAAAGACCCCTTATGGGCCGGATCGCCTCGAAGCTGGCGGACTTTACGATCATCACGTCGGACAACCCACGCACGGAGGAGCCCCTCTCCATTATCGGGGAGATCAAGCCGGGCATTACCGGAAACTCCTTCAAGGTCATAGAAGACAGGAGGGCGGCGATTGCCGGGGCGGTTGCCATGGCAAAGGAAAAGGACGTGGTGTTGGTAGCCGGTAAAGGCCACGAAGCGTATCAGATTATCGGGAAGGTCACCTATCCTTTCAACGACAGGGAGGTGATCGAGGAGTGTTTACGTGTGGCCGCTTGAGACTATCATCCAGGGCGTGAACGGAACAGCGCACCGGGTCGAGAGGACGACCTTCTCCGCGATCTCGACCGATTCGAGGACCATCGCCCCCGGTGAGTTCTTCATACCCCTGAAGGGGCCCCATTTTGATGGCCACCTTTTCATCGATGCGGCGTACGGCCGCTCCGGCGGAGGCAGCCTCTGCGACAGGACGAGGCAGGAGGTGTACGCCAATGCAAGGGGGACGGTCATCCTCGTCGACGACACGAACGAGGCGCTCCTCGATCTCGCGTCCCACAAGAGGGGGCAGACCCCGGCCGCATTTGTCGCCATAACCGGGAGCAACGGCAAGACCACGACCAAGGAGCTGCTCGTCCATCTCGTGAGGGGCGTCATCCCGGTCGCTTCCAACGAAAAAAACTACAACAATCAGGTAGGCGCGGCAAAAACAATGCTGGCCATCGAGGGGAGCCCGGATTATTGCATCTTTGAGCTGGGCACGAACCACAGGGGGGAGATTCGCACGCTGACCCGCATGGTCAGGCCCCACATGTCCCTCATCACCAACATCACGCCATCACACCTTGCGGGTCTGGCGGACCTGGAAGGAGTGCGCCGGGAGAAACTGGACCTCTTCGAGGGGACCCTGCCCGGAGGCGCCATTTTTATCAATGCGGACGATCCATCCCTCGCGCCATATAAAAGGGCGGATTGCACCCTTTACACCTTCGGCATGGAGGGATGCGCGGACTTCATGCTCCAGGTGGCGGCAGACGCCGGGCTCGAAGGATTTGAGATTACGTTCAACCTGAGAGGAGAAAAAGTCAGGGCGAGGACGCGCCTCCTCGGTCGCCATAATCTCTATAATGTGCTCGCCGCCGCGACGCTCGCCTTTTCCATGGGGGTGAAAGGCGCGACGCTCGCGGATGGGATTGGCGCGTTCGAGCCGTACAAAGGCAGGTTCAGACCTGTGAGCTCGGGCGGCGGCTACACCATTATCGATGATACTTACAACGCGAACCCCGCTTCCATGGAATGGGCCGTCAGGACGCTTTCCTCCCTTCCGTGCAGGGGCAAGAGGATCGCCATCCTCGGGGATATGCAGGAGCTGGGCGCGAGATCGGACGAGTACCACCGGGGGTTGGGCCGTCTCATACGGGCGAGCAACCTGTCGCTGGTCCTGGCCGTCGGCGAGGCAATGAAGGCCGCCGCAGGCGAGGCAGGAAACGGCCGCGTGCATCTTTTCGATGACAAGAAAGGACTCGTCGATTTCGTCAGGGGAAGACTGGACCGCGACGATATAGTGCTGGTGAAAGGATCGAGGGCGCTTGGCCTCGATGAAGTGGTGGAGGCCCTGGGTTAATGCTGTACCATCTTTTCTTCTTGCTCCATACGAGGATTACCGTCTTCAACGTGTTCCGCTACATTACGTTCCGGACGGTGCTCGCGATTCTCTCCGCGCTTCTGATAAGCTTCCTGATCACCCCGCGGGCGATAAAGAAATTCCAGAAATGGAAGGTCAGTAACGGCTCGCGGGAGGACGTGCCCGAGCGGCATGAGGCCAAGAAAGGAACGCCGACGATGGGCGGCTCCGTCATCCTCATTGCTGCCATCATTCCGACACTGCTCTGGGCAGATCTGAGGAACGGCTACATATGGTTCGCCATGGCGACGCTCGTCATGTTCGGCGCCATCGGGTTCATGGATGACTTCAGCAAGCTCAGGGGGCAGAAGAACAAGGGCGTCTCGGGGAAAACGAAGCTTCTCCTTCAGGTCGCGAGTGGACTGGCGGTCAGCCTGCTCATCTATTTCAAAGGGTCCTTTCTGACTCAGCTTTCCATACCCTTCTTTAAGCATGCCACCCCCGACCTGGGTATTTTCTACGTCGCGGTCTGCGTGCTCATTATCGTGGGCGCCTCAAACGGGGTAAACCTGACGGACGGGCTCGACGGCCTGGCCATCGGGCCGGTGATCACCGTCTCCGCCACCTTTCTCCTCTTCGCCTACCTGGCGGGGAATATAAAGTTCGCTGAGTACCTGCAGATCTTCTATGTGAGGGGCGCGGGAGAGCTGGCGATACTGTGCGGGGCGATGCTCGGCGCGGGTATAGGCTTCCTGTGGTATAATGCCTACCCCGCGGAGCTTTTCATGGGCGACACGGGCTCCCTCTCCCTGGGCGCCGGTCTTGGCGCGATTGCCGTGATGATCAAGCAGGAATTCCTCCTGGTCATCGTGGGCGGCATATTCGTGATGGAGAGCCTTTCGGTGATTATCCAGGTACTCTCTTTCAAATGCAGAGGGAAGAGGGTGTTCCGCATGGCGCCCATTCACCACCATTTCGAGCTGAAAGGATGGAACGAGGAAAAAATTGTGGTCCGTTTCTGGATCATTTCGATAATACTGGGTCTTCTGGCCCTGAGCACGCTGAAATTGAGGTAGAAATCGCATGCGTGACGACCTGAATATTCCTGATAGGGTGCTCGTCGCCGGCCTTGGGACAAGCGGTGTCGCCGTCGTGAAACTGCTGGCCCGCCAGGGGAAGCACGTGACCGTCACCGACATGAAGCAGGAAGGCGAATTATCGGGCGCCTTGAAAGAGCTTGAGGCGACGCCCTTTACCGGCCGGTTCGGCGGGCACGTCCGGAAGGACTTTCTGGACCATGAATTGATCGTGATAAGCCCCGGGATTGCGAGCGATCTACCACATCTTCAGGAGGCAAGGCAACACGGGGCGCGGATCATCGGAGAGATCGAGCTCGCATCGCGCTTTATAGAGGAGCCGATCATCGCAATTACAGGCACGAACGGCAAGACGACGACCACCACGCTCGTCGGCCGTCTTTTCAATGCGGCTTCACGCAATGTCTTTGTCGGCGGCAATATAGGCGAGCCCCTCGTCAATTATGTGCTGAGCGGCCGGAAGGCCGACCTGCTGATTGTCGAGATAAGCAGTTTTCAGCTCGAGACCATAGAGACCTTCAGGCCGGCCACAGCGATCCTGCTCAACATCACCGAGGACCACCTCGACCGTTACGCAACCTTTGCCGACTACGTTGCGGCAAAAATGAGGATATTCGAAAACCAGACCCATGACGACGAGGCCCTTGTCTCGGCCGAGATCAAGACGACCGGCGCCGTCAGGGCGAGAAGATATGCGTTCTCGACCCGCTCGATGCTCGAAGAGGGCGCTTTCTTGCGGGAGGGTCTGCTCTATGTGCGGCTTGCAGATAAGGAATTCTCCTACAGGCGCGACCTTTCGCCCCTCGTCGGCGTCCACAACAGCGAAAACCTGCTCTCCGCCCTGCTCACCGCTCACCTTTACGGCATCGACAGGGAGGTAATCGAAAAGACCTTCAAGGCGTTCAGGGGGTTGGCCCACAGGGTGGAGCTCGTCAGAGAGATAAGGGGCGTCAAGTTTTACAACGATTCCAAGGCGACGAACGTAGACGCCACGAGAAAGGCGCTGGAGAGCATGGACGGAAATGTCGTCCTCATCGCCGGCGGGAAAGACAAGGGGGGGAGCTACGGTTTTATTGTCCCTCTGGCCGACAGAATAAAGGCCCTCGTGGTTATCGGCGAGGCAAGAAAAAAAATCGAGGCCGAGCTTGGCCCCTATGTAAAAACCTACGGAGAGGAAGACCTCGAAGGGGCGGTAGAGCGCGCCCAAAGTGTGGCAAAGAAGGGCGATACGGTGCTCTTCTCTCCCATGTGCTCAAGCTTCGACATGTTCGAGAACTACAAGATGCGGGGAAATGCGTTCAGACATATCGTGGAGGCCCTGTGAGGAGGATAGTCGTCCTTGTGATCTCATCCCTCTTCTTCTTTTGTCTCTTCCGGGAGATGACCATGATGAAGACGCTCATATGCTGTCTTGTCATGGCAGGCGCATACGCCATATCGCGCATCGATCCGCGATACCTGCTTGCCTCCAAATATCCCCTCATAGGACTTTGTCTTGCCCTTTCCCCCGTGCTCATCATATATCCGGCCTTAAGGCCCTACCCGGCGATTGCGGGTGCGGCCATGCTCCTGGCCTTTTACAGCATCGCACTTTTTCTCGTCACCACTGAAGAAAAGGGCAGGAAGGTGTACAAGGAGATTACGGGTTTGTCCCTGCTCTACGGGGCATCGTCCCTCAACTTGTTCCTGACGGGTCACCCCGAGCTGATACTCCCCCTTTCCATCTCGGTGCTTCTCTTCCTCTTCATCATCAACCGCATCACGATTATGGCGGCCGTCGCGGCGTATACCGCCATGTGCATCATCTTCTTCAGCCTGAAGGGTATGCCTCTGACCGGCTGCGACGTCCTGCTCCACGATGGCGAGCGCTACGTGCTCCTCGCATGTGCCTTCGCCCTCCTGCTTATTACCTTCGTGGCCTTTTTGAAGAGGACCGATTTGATCACGGTCCTTGCCTTTTTCGGCCTCCTCTATGTCTCTGTCGATCTCCTCATGTCGGTCGGCTTCAGGCTCAGGGCCATCCTCCTCTACCAACCCGTCCTCGCGCTCCTCATCGTCGGGCCGCTTGTGGGGATGGTGATGAAAGGAGGGAAAGAGCGCCGATGAAGCTTCTTATTGCAGCGGGAGGGACCGGGGGTCACATCTTCCCCGGCATATCGGTGGCCGAGGCGCTTATGGCGGACCGGGCGGGCGAGGTCGTTTTTGCCGGGACGCCATACGGGCTCGAAGAGAAGCTTATCCCCCAAAACGGCTACAGACTCGCCAGGATTGAGGCAAAACCTTTTTCAGGCGCGAGCGTCGGAGCGAAGGTGCAGACGATGCTCGCCGTCCTGCGCGGAACGCTCCAGGCGCGAAAGCTCATCAAAGCAGAGAAGCCTGACGCAATACTCGGTATGGGCGGGTTCGCCTCCGTCCCCGTCGTCCTGGCAGGTCTAACCTTGCGCGTGCCCTGCTTTATACATGAGCAGAATATCTCTCCCGGGCTGGCAAACAGACTCCTTGCGGGCCGGGTGAAAGCCGTTTTTGTCAGCTTCGCGGAGACCGCGCGGTACGTGAAGGCGAAGCAGGTGATTCATACGGGCAATCCGATCCGCAAGGCGATGCGGGGGACGCGGGACGCAAAACAGGGTTCCGATTTCACCGTATTCATCTTCGGGGGGAGCAGGGGGGCGAGGAGCGTGAACAACGCCGGTCTGGAGCTGCTGCCCTACCTTGAGGCGTACAGGCATACGGCGGTGTGCCACCAGACGGGCAGCGAGGATTTCGACCGCATCCGCGCGGGCTACGAAGGCTCGGGTACCACCCACGAAGTCTTTCCCTTTACGGATCATATGGAAAACTACTACAACCTCGCCGATGTCGTCATATCCAGGGCGGGCGCTTCCACTATCTTTGAGCTCTCCTACTTTAAGAAGCCGGCCATCTTCATCCCCTACCCCTTTGCGGCGGGCGCTCATCAATGGAAAAACGCGTCTTACGTAGAGAGCATAGGGGGCGGCTACGTGATAGGGAACAGCGAGGTCTCCGGGGAAAAACTCTACATTGCGATCACCGAGCTGAGGGAGAACCCGGAAGAGCGTGCGCGTATGGCGGAGAATATCGGGACTATCTATGTAGAAGATGCGGAAAAGAAGGTGGTAAGGGGGCTGCAAGCACGTGTTCCATAAAGTGGAGAAGATCCATTTTGTCGGTATTGGCGGCATAGGAATGAGCGGTATAGCCGAAGTGCTGCTGAACCTCGGATTCCAGGTGTCCGGATCGGACGTGAGAAAGACGGACATCACCGAGAGGCTCATAAAGCTCGGGGCGCGGGTTTTTTACGGCCACGGGGAAGGGAATGTGCAGGATAGCCATGTAGTGGTCACGTCGTCTGCAGTGAAGGCGGATAATCCGGAAGTGCAGGAGGCCCGGAGGCGGGCTATACCCGTGATCCAGAGGGCGGAGATGCTCGCGGAGCTGATGAGGATGAAGTACAGCGTGGCGGTGGCAGGCGCTCATGGCAAGACCACCACAACCTCCCTCGTCGCGTCCGTGCTCCGCAGCGCAAACCTCGACCCGACGTGCGTGATAGGTGGAAAACTGAACAGCCTGGGGACCAATGCAAAGCTTGGCTCCAGCCAGTACCTTGTTGCGGAGGCGGATGAGAGTGACGGCACCTTCCTCATGCTCTTTCCGACAATAGCGGTGGTCACGAATATCGACCTCGAACATCTCGATTTCTACCGCGGCATGGAAGAGATCAAGGCCGCCTTTCTCACATTCATGAACAAGGTGCCCTTCTTCGGGCTTGTTATCCTTTGCATCGACAATGAGCACCTTGCAAGCCTCATCCCTTCCCTCAAAAGAAGATTTATGACCTACGGTCTTTCGGAAAAGGCAGACCTGAGGGCCGTCGATCTGCGGCATAACGGCTTCAATACCCGGTTCAGCGTGTTGTACAAGGACAGAGTGCTGGGAGCGGTCAACCTCGCTACACCCGGGGTACATAATGTGGTGAATGCCCTTGCGGCGATATCTGTCGGGGTGGAGCTCGATATAGGGTTCGAGGTGATGGTTGACGCCCTCGGGCAATTCGCGGGCATTCATCGAAGGCTGGAGCTTACATGGGACGGGGAGATCAAACTCGTCGATGACTACGGCCACCACCCTACCGAGATAAGGGCCACCCTCTCGGCCCTGCGCTCCATGTGGAAGGGCAGGATAATCGTTGCCTTCCAGCCGCACCGCTATTCAAGGACAAAGGCGCTGCAGGAAGAGTTCGTCAGGTCTTTCACCGATGCAGACGTGCTTCTGGTGACGGAGATATATGCGGCGTCAGAGGAGCGGATAGACGGCGTCACGGGTGCGGCTCTCTCCGAGCGCATACGGTCGGCGGGGCATCGGCGCGTTATTTTTGCCCCGACGAAAGAAGAGGCGGTCAGTAGAGTGGCCGAAATCGCCGTGGCAGGCGATATGGTAGTCACCCTCGGCGCGGGTGACATATACAAGGTAGGAGAGGAGCTTTCCGCGCTATGGAGCCGCAAGGCATAACGGGACGGGTTCTGAGAAACGTGTCGATGAAGAGGTACACGTCCATGAAAGTGGGAGGTACGGTCCCTTATCTGTTCTACCCGGAAGATGAGGCGGGCTTGCGGCTGGCGATTGCCTGGCTGAATGAGGCGGGGCAACCCTACCGGTTCCTCGGAAATGGGACGAATGTGATCGTGGCGGACCGGGGATTCGCGGGAGGGTTGATACGGGTGAGCAGGATGAGGCGCCTGCGGTTCACCACGACGGAAACGGGCGCGCTCGTTACGGCGGGGGCCGGCTTGCCCCTGAAAAGCGTTATCAGAAGTTGCGCGGCAAGAGGGCTCACAGGTCTGGAAAAGCTCTTCGGTATTCCCGGGACCGTGGGCGGCGCGCTCAAGATGAACGCGGGCAGCTTCGGCGCCGCCATCTCCGATTGCCTGAGCTCGCTCCGGTACATGGATGAGAGAGGCGCGGTGCAAAAGCGGCGAAAGGATGAGATGAGGTTCGGCTACAGAAGCTCGTCCATCCTCGATCGTCACTGTGTGGTAGAGGCGACCTTTGAGCTTACACACGCAGAGCCCTCGCGGATACAGGCGGATATGGACTACGTGTGGCATGAAAGACTGAGAAAACATCCCATGGAGATGGCTTCTGCCGGCTCTGTGTTCAAGAACGGAAACGGCGGCCCCTGCTGGAGTTACATAGACCGGGCGGGCCTGCGAGGCGCACACGTCGGCGCTGCGGCCGTCTCGGACAAGCATCCGAATTTCATCGTGAATATGGGCGGTGCTTCAGCGTCGGACGTGTTGCGCCTGATAGAGACCGTGAAAAAACGTGTGATTGAGGCGACAGGCGTTGCCCTGGAAGAAGAGGTGGAATTGTGGGGGTTCGATGATGGAGCGTGACGCCCTGATGCGGAAAAGGATAGGTGTCCTCATGGGGGGTCTCTCTTCGGAGCGCGGGATTTCGCTGGCAAGCGGGGCGGCAGTGCTGGCGAGCCTTGTCCGTAGCGGCTATCAGGCTCATGGCATCGATGTGGGACGCGACCTGCCGGACCGGCTGAAGGAGGAACGGACTGAGGTAGCCTTCATTGCCCTCCACGGCAGGTGGGGTGAAGACGGCACGGTCCAGGGTCTCCTCGAAATGATGGCCGTCCCCTATACGGGCTCGGGCGTGCTCGGCTCGGCCATCGCCATGGACAAGTGCCTCGGGAAGCTGCTTCTCATGGGCCTCGACATCCCGACGCCTGCCTACACTATATGCAGATCCGAAAAGGAAGTGCGATTCCCGCTGCCCTTCGTGGTAAAACCGGCGAGAGAAGGATCAACCGTCGGCATATCGATCGTGCGGCGGGAGGAGGAGATAGGCGAGGCGGTCAGGGCCGCCTTGGCCTACGACAGCAAGCTGCTCATCGAGCACTACGTGAAGGGAAGGGAGATAACCGTGGCTGTGGTGAACGGCCTCACGCTCCCCATCGTGGAAGTGAGACCGAAATCGGGCTTCTACGACTATACCTCCAAGTATACGAAAGGCATGACGGAGTACCTGGCGCCGGCTGAGCTGGACCCGGATATCGAGGAAAGGGCGCGCGATGAAGCGCTCGCCATATGGCGGCAGTGTGAGCTCGCCGGCTGCGCGAGAGTCGATATGATAGTGGAGGGGGACGTCCCTCTTGTCATCGACATGAACACCTCCCCCGGCATGACCGAGACGTCGCTGGTGCCAAAAGCTTGGGGGCAGCAGGGATTGACCTTCGACCAACTGGTGGAGGAGATACTGCAAGGAGCGGCCTTGAAGGCATGAAACGGACCCTGTATCTTCTTTTCATTATCCCCATGTGTCTCCTCTCAGTGCTCACGGGCATGTACCTGTTCTCCCGCACCGAGCCGGTCTTCCTCTTGAAAAATATCAGGATAAAGGGGGCCGAGCAGCTCCCCGAATCGGAAATCCTCACGAAGATATACCCCTTTCTCAAAGACAGCATTTTCGGGACCGATATGGGGAAGGTGAAGGCCGCGATCACCTCCCATCCCTTTGTCAAGGATGTCCGGGTGAAAAGGGTCTTCCCGTTTTCGATCCTCATCGAGGTGAAAGAGCGGGTTCCGTCGGCGCTCTGGACAGGGCCCGGAGGCGATATCCAGATGCTGGACGAGGACGGCGCGCCGTACAGGGGCCTCTATAAGGGGAGCACCCTCGATCTGCTCGTGATCAGCGCGAAGGAAAAGAACGACGCGAAAAGCATCTTCAGGGAGGTGACGGACTGGGACCGGCGAGGGATCATAAAGAAGGACGATCTTTCCGAGGTTATGTACAACGAGGGGAACATTACCCTGTTCAGCCTCAACGACGGCGTCGAGATCATACTGGGCAAAGAGGAGCGGCCCGAGCGGCTCAAGCGGGCCGTCGCCGTTCTTGAGGACGCGAAAAAGAGGGGACTCCTCATCAGGTGCATCGACGCCCGTTTTGAAAATGGCGCCATCATAAAAGAGAGGAAGGGATGACATGACAGAGAACGGAGCGTTCCTCGTCAGCCTCGATGTGGGCAGCACGAAGATCTGCGTGGTGGCGGCCAAGATCGTCGACGATAAGGTGAGTATCGCCGGCATAGGCTCCCACCCGTCAACAGGCCTCCGCAAAGGGGTGGTGGTCAATATCGACAGCACGGTCACCTCCATAAAAAAGGCGCTCGAGGAAGCGGAGCTTATGGCGGGCATCAAGATCGGGGGCTGCATTGCGGGAATCGCAGGCGCCCATATCAAAAGCTTCAACTCGAACGGCGTAGTCGCCGTCAGAGACAAAGAGGTGCGTAAAGACGATATTGCCCGGGCCATCGACGCCGCCAAAGCCATACCCATTTCCACCGACCGGGATCTCATTCACGTGATACCTCAGGAATATATCGTGGATGACCAGGACGGCATAAAAGATCCCCTTGGGATGAGCGGCGTCCGCCTCGAGGTGAAGGTGCACATCGTGTCCGGCTCTGTCACCGCCGCCCAGAATATTGTCAAATGCTGCGACCTGGCCGGTCTTTCCGTGGAGGACCTGGTTCTGGCGCAGCTTGCCTCCGCTGAGGCTACGCTTACTCCCGAGGAAACGGAGATAGGGGTCGCACTGGTCGACATCGGCGGGGGGACGAGCGATCTCGCTGTGTACGCCAATGGCAGCATCAGGCATACCGCCATCCTCCCCTTCGGAGGCAACCATATCACCAATGACATCGCCATCGGCCTGCGCACGCCGGTCGAGGAAGCGGAAAAGATCAAGAAGAAATACGGGTGCGCCCTTTCAAAGATGATCGGCGCCAACGAGACCATTGAAGTGCCGAGCGTGGGTGGGAGAAAACCGAGGACATTGATGCGCAAGACCCTTGCAGACATCATAGAGCCAAGGGTCGAGGAGATCCTGGCCCTCATCGACGGAGAGATCAAGAAATCGGGGTATGCGAAGCTCCTTGCGTCAGGGGTCGTAGTGACGGGAGGCTGCGCAAACCTCGAAGGTGTCGTGGATCTGGCGGAGGGCGTCTTCAGTCTGCCCGTGAGAAGGGGCTTGCCCATAGGCGTCGGGGGCCTTGTCGACGTGGTAAACAATCCCATATATGCGACGGGAGTCGGGCTGATTCTCCACGGCTTCGGGGAGAGTAAAGGGAAAGGCTACGAGAGGCGGGAGATATTCAAAAAATTGCGGGAAAAAGGGTTCGGGAAAATAAAGCGGATCTTCGACGAAATCTTCTGAGGGAGGGAGGCATGTTCTATATGGATGAGAGTAACGGTTTTTCGGCAAAGCTGAAGGTCGTGGGCATCGGCGGCGGCGGCTGCAACGCCATCAACAACATGGTAGAGGCGGGTCTCCAGGGCGTAGAGTTTTTGGCGGTGAATACCGACATCCAATCCCTCAATGCAAACAAGGCGTCCGTCAAGATCCAGATAGGCACAAAACTGACGAGGGGGCTCGGCGCAGGGGCGAACCCTGAAGTCGGGAGGCAGGCGGCCCTTGAAGACGCGGAACAGATTGCTGAAGCGCTCAAGGGGGCCGACATGGTCTTCATCACGTGCGGGCTCGGCGGCGGCACCGGTACCGGGGCCTCTCCCGTCGTTGCCGAGGTATCGAAACAATTGGGCGCCCTCACCGTTGCTGTGGTGACAAAACCCTTTGCCTTTGAAGGAAAAATGCGGAATTTCCAGGCCGACGACGGTCTTGCGCGGCTGAAAACCCAGGTCGATACGCTGATCACTATTCCGAATCAAAGGCTTCTGTCGGTGGGCGGCAAGCATATGACGATAAAGGACGCCTTTGTAAAGGCCGACGAGGTGCTGCTCCATGCGGTGAGGAGCATATCGGACCTGATTATATCGGATGGCTATGTGAACGTCGACTTCAAGGACGTCCAGACCGTGATGCGGGAAAAAGGGCTGGCCATTATGGGGGTCGGCGTGTCGTCGGGCGACAGAAGGGCCATCGAAGCGGCGCAGAAGGCGATCTCGAGCCCGCTCCTCGAAGACATCTCGATCCACGGCGCCCGGGGCGTGCTGATCAACGTGACGGGCAGCTCGAATATGACCTTGCACGAGGTGAACGAGGCGTCCACGCTCATTCAGGAGCAGGCGCATGAGGAAGCCCATGTCATTTGGGGTCTGGTCTTTGACGAATCCATGGATGAGTCGGTAAGGATCACGGTGATCGCGACCGGCTTTGAGGAGCAGGCGACCATACCGGAGGAGAAGCCCGAAAGGCGGACCGAGAAACTCTTTGACGACAAAGGCGTGCCCACGTACATGAAGAGGAACGTAAAGGTCGAAGTGCGGGATGTACGTCCCAAGCCGGCAAGCCTCGATCTCGACGACGACAGCTATGATATCCCGACGTTTTTGAGGAAACAGGCTGATTGAGTCGCCCGGAAAGAAAGGAGATACTCAGCCGTGAGCGGGGGGCCGTCCTCAAAAAGTGGACAAACAGGGTGCCGGTATGCGTTGCCTACCCGAATACCTACTATATCGGCATGTCCAACCTGGCCGTCCACCTGCTCTACCGCGAATTGAACAGCCGGCCCGGGGTGGTATGCGAAAGGGTGTTCCTCGACCCCGGCGAAAAGCCCCTGTCGGTGGAGAGCGGCCGGCCCTTACGCTCTTTCGAGGTCGTGTTTTTTACCCTCTCCTTCGAAATGGATTATGCGAACGTCGTCGCCATGCTCAAAAGCAGCTCCATTCCCCTTGACGCGAAAGAACGAGGCCCGGGGGATCCCATTATTGTGGCCGGAGGCATTTGCGTCATGGCCAACCCCGAGCCGATGAGCCCTTTCGTGGACCTCTTCATCATCGGGGATGTGGAGTCTTGCCTCCCTCCTTTTATCGAAAGATATCTCAGGGTAAAGAAGAAACAAAGGGCTGAGGTGATAGACGATCTCTCCTCCTGGACGTGGGCTTACAACCCTGTCCATCTCGGCGTCGCCTATGGGGAAGACGGCACGGTGCAGGAATTCGTGCCTCCTTCTTTTCGCGTAGAAGTCGAGCGATACAGGGGCAAAGGCCTCGCGACTTCGGCTATAATGGCGCCCGACACGGAATTCTCGGACATGCTGCTCGTGGAAGGCGCCAGGGGCTGCCCTTCCGCGTGCGCCTTCTGCCTCGCCGGCAACATCTATCCCTTCATCTCTGACAGACTTGATCATATAGGCGGCAGCGTGAGCGAAGTGGGCATCATCGGCGGGGGTATCTCTTTTCACCCGCGCCTTCCCGAGATCATCAGGAGGTTCGACAAGATGGGCGTCAAGGTTCACCTCCCCTCGCTCCGGCTCGACGAGGTACCCCTTGAAGTGATCGACATGATCAAGACCACGATCAAAACACTCACCTTCGGCATTGAAGCGGGGACTGAACGCCTTCGGAGGTGCATCGGCAAGCCTGTGTCCGACAGGGATATCGCTGACCGGGTCGAGGCGATAGCAGAAATGGCGTCCTTCCACTTTAAGTTCTACTTTATGGTCGGTCTGCCGGGCGAAAGCCGGGAGGACGTGGATGCCATAGTAGACCTCGTGAAACACATACTCCACCTCCTCGTCAAAAAAGGCAGCAAAAAAGGCAGGGTCGGCACGGTCACGGTCCATGCGAGCCCCTTTGTGCCCAAGGCCGCCACCCCTTTTCAGTGGCTCGCCATGGATGAGATGAAAGGGCTGAAGGAAAAGATAGCCATCCTCAGGAGGGGACTCGGAAAAGTTCCGAACACGCATTTCACCCATGAATCGATTAAGTACAGCTTTCTTCAGGCGGTATTTGCAAGGGGCGATAGAAGGCTTAAGGATGTGATCGTGCGGTGTGCGCAAGGGGAGACCCTTGCAAAGGTAATGAGAGAAAGTCCTCTCAATCCGGGTTTTTACGCAACGCGAGAAAGGCGGGAGGATGAATTGTTCCCCTGGGACTTCATCGGCGGGAGGACGGAAAAAAAGGACCTCCTCCTCCGCCTTCGCTCTTGCCTCTCCGGCATCAGGCCGGATTTGTCCCTATGATCGCGTCATGCCGCGCCCTTTCTCTCGCCCTTCTTGCGTTGTGCCTCGTTCCCGGCGTGCTGTGCGCCTTTGAGCAGGCCGACTTCAACAGGGTCAAGGCCATATACCGGTGTCCCGGCTGCGATTTGAGCGATGCGAGCCTGACCGGCATAAACCTCACCTATGCCGACCTGAGTAAGGCGAACCTCTCGCGGGCAAATCTGGCAGGGGTGCAGCTTGGCCAGGCAAAACTCACCGGGGCAAACCTCACGGGCGCCGATCTCACCGGGGCGAAACTCTATATGACGAATCTCACCGGGGCAAACCTTTCCGGCGCCCGGCTGCGTGATGCCAAACTGTACAAGACGCTCCTGGATGGGGCCGACCTGTCGGATGCCCTATGGGTGGATGGGAAAAAATGTGAACCCGGTTCTGTGGGGAAGTGCGTCACCAGGACAGAGCAAAAAGAGGAAGGCCCTGCGCCGTCCCCACCACAATCTCATTGAATAGGGTTACGTGTTAACGGCTCGGCAAGGGCCCTATGGGCCTTTTTGGCGAGTCTGGAAATCCTTCGAGCAGCCTGGTTCCGGTGGATCACGCCTTTGGATGAAGCCTTATCGAGGTAGGCGATGGCGGTCCTGGTTGCAGTTTCAACGTGGGCGTTATCCTTCCCGCTCATGGCAGACAAGGCCTTCTTTATATGCGTCTTCATAGTGGATTTCACGTGGGAATTCCGTAGACGCCTCTTTTCCGCCTGCGCCGTCCTCTTTATTGCGGATTTGTTTTTCCTCAACCTGTCCTCCCGTAATGGCGTTGAGTCACTATAACACGGGTAAGCCGCAGCCGTCAATGATTACGGAGCCTCTTTCTTCCGGTTCTTCATCGCCTCATCTATCTTTTTTTCCAGGTCGGCCGCGTCCGAGTAACCCAGTTGCAGCGTCCCGTCGGGAAAGATCAAGGCGGGCGCTGCATCGATGCCGTGCTCTTCCACAAATTTCATGTTGTCATCTATCTCTTTCGACGCGCAGTCCTGTTCCGGCACCGGTTTTTTTGCAAATGCGTCTTCGAGCATGGCGAGGGACTTATTGCAGACGATGCTTTTCGCTACCTTCGGGTCGCGGCTCACCATGGTGAACACTTTCAGATAGAAGGCGATATCAGGCCGTTTTGCGGCAACGATCTTCATTTCCCCATGGAGCTTCGCGCAGTACGAGCAGGCAGGGTCGCTAAAGACGATAACCCTTGCCGGTCCATCCGCCTTCCCTAGTATCAGTGCGTTCTGAAGGGAGAGTCCCTGCACGCTGACCGTCCTGCCCTTGTTGAGCGCATCAGCCTTCTCCCTGGTGATGTCCTTTCTGGCGGCGTAATCGAAAAAGGGTCCGGGGGTGACGAATTTCTTGGCGAAATCCACATAGACGATCAAACGGCGGCCCTTATTTTCGATATCTACCTCCCACAACCCTTTTATGGGACTCATCTCGATACTCAGCACCTTGCCGGCGGGCATGTTGATCTTCTCCAAAATACCCGCCATCTCCTTTTCCGAGAGAGTGTGGCATTTGGCGCAGCTTTGACCGTCCTCTTTAAATGCATGGCCCGGGACGGCAAAAGCGAGCACTATCGCAAGGACAACAACTCCTCCTCTCACTACGCTCACAAAATCCTCCTTTTTATAAAATGGCTGAAAGCGTCACGGAGCTGCGATCAGGTCGCTGTCTATGACCATTTTCGCATAGTAATTGATGCCTTCGAGAAGGATCATAGCCCTTTCTTCTCCTTCGAGCTCTCTTTCGAAGATCCCGCCGAGTCCCTTAAAAGGCCCGTCCTTGATAAAGACCTTCTCCCCTTTCTTGAACCTCTTCTTGTCGATATGCGCCACGCCGTTCACGAGCTTACCGCTGATGAAGTCGATGAACTCTTCCTGGAGGGGGACCATTCTTCCGCCGAAAGTGATGATCTTGTTCACGCCCCTCGCGTACTTCACCATGTGGTAGTCGTCTACGGCGTGGAATTTCGTGAATATGTAGCTGGGGAACATTGCCTCGACGATCTCCACAAAGCGGCCCTCCCGGTATTTCCTCACCTTGAGCTTCGGATTGAGTACTTCGTAGGCGGCATTGGAAAGGTTATAGGACGCGCGATTCTCGTTCTTCGGCTTCGTGTTTACCACAAACCATTGTCTCATACGCCGACCTTTTCCTGAATCTATGTACTACAGAGAAGCCGCCGGTTTCCGCTGCTCATGAACGTTTACACCCTCTATCGACAGGAGTTTCACCTTCATGCCAATCCCCATGCCGAAGCCGCCGAGCGAACCGTCGCCCCTGATGATGCGATGGCAGGGAATGACAACCGGGATCGGGTTCCTCGCGAGCGCCTGGCCCACTGCCCTTGCGCCATTCGGGCAGCCCAGACGCCGGGCGATCGTTCCGTATGACGCGAGCCCGCCGTAGGGGATATGCCTGATTTCCGTCAGCACCCGGCTTGTGAATGCCTTCAACCCGAAGAGATCGACGGGGATATCGAACTCCACGCGCTCGCCGCTGAGATAGCGGCGCAGGAGCCGGATAGCAGTGTCGAAAAGAGGGGGCTGCTCCACCGCCTCCGGAAATTCGGCGCTCACCCGTTTCCGGGCGCCGGCCGCACCCGACGCAACGAGGTCGAGCCGCCACAGATGGTCTTCCCGGGCAAAAAGCGCGAACGCGCCTATATCAGTTTCGAGGACGCTGAATTTCATTGTTCGACACCCACATGTGACCTGCGCGCATACAGACATTGCTTCACTATAGCATAAACGGCGCCGGGATGGAAAGGCTCAGAGGCCCCCGGCCGCGGGGCAAACGCATTTGGAAAGTGTCTACCCGCCGGAGCGTATGACACCCTTCCCTCGCACGCAAAGCGCTCCGCTCCCGACATCGTACGGCGTCCCTTCGCTTGCTGCCGGACGGTGAGAACCTGAGCGGCCCACCCGCGGAAGCCGTGTAGTATCTATCACACACAGGTGGGATGTCGCGGGTACCCGGCGTTCGGCAGCATCGCTTCGCGAACGCTCTTGTCCGCCTACGCTGGTTCGCGGTCGCTTGCGCATACGTGCTCAGGAAGGGCGCCATACGCTCCAGTCTAAATTGGGATTCCTGAATGCGTTTGCCCTGCCCCCGGCCGGGTGCGAAAAGTGCCCAGCCGGCAAAGATGCGCTATCTGTCAGTTTGAATCCTTTGCAAGGGGAAGGAGAATGCGGAATGTGCTGCCCCGGCCTTTGACGCTCTCCACCTCGATCCTGCCCTTGTTCGCTTCCACCAGTTTCTTTGTAAGGGAAAGCCCGAGACCTGTTCCATCCCCCCTTTCTTTCGTGGTGAAGAAAGGATCGAAAATCTTCTCCATGTTGTCGGGCTCTATGCCCGTGCCTTTATCCGTCACAGAGAGCCACACATAATCGGGCGCCCTTACCCCGGTGCGTATGACGAGCGGTCCTCCTCCCGGCATGGCCTGGGCCGCATTCATCATAATATTGAGCAAAGCCTGCTGCAGGTGGATCTTGTCCGCACAGACCGGCGGCAAGTTTTCCTCTTTTTCCACGGTAAGGTCGATATGCTTGAACTGCGTCAGATGGTGTTCGGTGAAGAGAATCGTATCGTCTACGATGCCGTTCAGATCGAGGTGCCCCTTTTCCGGCTCCGACATATGGGAAAAGTCAAGCAGCCGTATCAACACGGCCGAGAGCCTCTGGGACTCCTTTTCGATGAAGCCCGCATACCCCCGTATCTTCTCCGGATCGGAGGCGCCCTCGATCCGTTTCGCAAAGCCCTGGATGGAAATAAGAGGGTTCTTTATTTCGTGCGCGATAGAGGCCGCAAGCTCACCGAGGGCGGAGAGCCGGTTGGCGCGGGTCAGCACCTCGTCGAGGCTCCTGATCCTCGCATCCCTTTCCTCTATCTCCCGCATCTTTTCCCTCAAAGTGCCGTACACCTCGTTCAGCTCTTTGACGTTCGCAAAGAGGAGTTTTTCCCTGGCGGATGCCAGGCCCTTCGCATCCTCGAGCTGAATCTCGCACTCACCAGGCTTGTTATTTAAAGTTTTGCCTTCTTTCATTGTCCCAACACGTGCGAAAGGTATGTCGAGTTCCGGCCCGGGCAGCGCCATCGATCTCCTGTAAGTCTATGGACGTTCATGCCCCTCCCTGGAGGACCTGCAGCATATCCTTATGGATCAGGCCGTTGGATGCAACTATTTGCCCGGCGTATATGTCGAACGGTCTCCCTGCGAAGTCGGTGACCGTGCCGCCCGCCTCCGTCAGTATGAGCGTGCCTGCCGCCGTATCCCAGGAGTTGAGCTTCAGCTCCCAGAACCCGTCGAACCGGCCGGCGGCTACATAAGAAAGGTTGAGCGCCGCAGACCCGTCCCGTCTGACTGCCTGCGCCCGGTAGAGAAAAGAGACAAAATGGTCGATGTTGTTCATGCCGCTCGTGCCCAGGTCGTAAGGAAAACCCGTGACCAGCAGGGACTGCTTTAAGTCGCCGACCCCTGACACCTTCAGCCTTTGGCCGTTCAAATACGACCCCTTCCCGCATCGTGCAAAGAACAGCTCGTCGAATATGGGATTGTAGACAACCCCGCAGACTACCCGCCCTTCCACCTCATAGGCTACCGACGTGCAAAAGAAGGGATAGCCGTGAGCGTAGTTCGTCGTCCCGTCGATGGGATCGATAATCCACCTGTTCTTGCGCCCCTCGAACACATTGTCTTTCTCCTCGCTGATGATATGGTCGTCCGGGAAACGCGCGGCAATGAGGCTGATGATCCGCTCCTGGCACTCCAGGTCCACCTCGGTCACGATGTTGATCTCACCCTTATAGAAGATCGAGTGTCTCTTCTGATAATGTTTTTTCTGTATTCTGCCGGACTCAAAGGCCAGCTCTACGGCAAATTCGAGTACCTGATCCATGGCAATAATATGATAGGGATATATCCTCAGTTTTGCAAGTGCATCAGGGGGGCGGCCGGGCTATTTTCGCGCCTGGCGCGGTCGCCGGGGCGTGTCCGGGTCCTCACATACGCACGAAGTATGCTCCGGCCCGGACAACACCCCGGCTTCCGCCCCATCCATCGAAAATCTCTCCGGCCGCGACGTGCCACGGCTGCCGCCTCCGTTCCTCGGGCTTGCGCGCCTCACATCTGGAGCCTTATACTTGCCGCTCAGAAAAGAGATCAGCCGCCACGCGGATGGTAACATCCATGAAAAATGAGTGCCTCGGCCGTAAAACGACCGTGCTCAGTTCACCTACCTACAAAGGGCAGAACTCCCTTAAATCATTAAGGACTTATCCGTAATTACCTTGCTTTAAATTCGTAGCCATACTACACTTTGACGAGGAGGTGGGGTATGGCAAAGATCCGCTCATGGGAAGTGTCCGACGAGTTCTGGAAACGTGTA
>JBEKHB010000042.1:0-34527 GCA_050012495.1 Syntrophorhabdales bacterium | reverse complement strand
CTGTCGAGAGCACAACCCAAGAGGGAGGATACAAAAATCAATAGCAAGGAAATTGTTTTTGTCATACGAGTTTTCCCATCATTCTCTTTTGTTGCTAGAAGATCTCTGCACCTATTATTGAAAATAAAATAGATTGTGTCAAGTAATCCGTATTAAAGTATAGTTAACGAGGAGTCGGCTCATTGGGCTTGCTTATTATACACAACTGACCGAATCACTCTTTGTCAAGGCGAGCAAAAAGTTTTTTTGATGAAATAGACCATGAAAAGAGCCAAGACTTTCTTTTTCTTCTTTCTGTTGGTTTCCATCGTGACCCTCGGTGGTGGATGTGCGACCCTGCCGAACGTCTCTGAAATGATGCATGAGGTACCGACAACCCAGGAACCGCGTCAAATCGCTTCGGTTAAAGGGCTGTTATCCCCCAAACAGAGCAAGGCCCTCATGGAACGGCTCGAGCGGTCCGTCGGGGCGACGGACATTCTGGAACGTTATACTGCCGTAATAGAATCGGTGAGTGAAAGCCCGTTGACGAAGGGAAACAAAGTTACGCTGCTCGTTGATGGTGCGGCTACCTACGCTGCTATGTTCAAAGCGGTGGAGAATGCCAGAGACCATATCAACATTGAAACCTATACCATTGAAGATATTGAAGACGAGACGGGTCGCAAATTTGCTGATCTGTTGTTGCAGAAGCGGGCGGAAGGTCTCCAGGTAAATCTCATCTACGACAGTTTAGGCAGTTTCACCACTCCGGCTGCATTCTTTCAGCGCTTGCGCGATGGCGGGATACGCGTGGTCGAATTTAACCCGAAAAATCCACTCAAGGCCCACGGAAAATGGCGCCTGATCAAAGCGGACCACCGCAAGATACTTATTGTCGACGGCAAAGTCGCCATTACCGGGGGCGTCAACATCAGTCAGGTTTATTCAAGCGGGCCTCCCGGAGCTGGAGCTGAAAAAGGGGCCCAGATGCCATGGCGTGATACGGACGTTCAAATCGAAGGCCCTGCCGTGGCTGAGTTCCAAAAACTGTTTCTCGACACGTGGCAGAGGCAGAAGGGTGCGACACTCTCCGACCGGAACTATTTCCCCGGTATGAAGGAACAGGGAAATACTCTGGTGAGGGTGCTGGGCAGTACCCAGGGAGAGGCCAACAGGCTCACTTTTATTATGTATGTGGTCGCCATCACGTTTGCAGAGAATTCGCTTCATATGACGAATGCCTATTTCGTCCCCGATTCGCAAATAATCAAAGCCCTCACCGACGCTGCAAAGCGCGGTGTAGATGTAAAGATTATTCTTCCCGGAAGCACCGATAGATCGCTGGCCTTATATGCAGGACAATATCATTTCTCCGATCTTTTGAAATCAGGGGTGAAGTTATACAAACGCCGTAATGTCCTGCTCCATGCAAAAACTCTGGTAATTGACGGCGTCTGGTCGACAGTGGGCTCCACTAATATGGAGTGGTGGAGCTTTTCAAGCAATGACGAGGTGAACACGGTTATTCTGAGCCGCGAGTTCGCTACTGAAATGGAGAAGATGTTTGCCGGGGATCTTGCGGAGTCCGACCAAATTCGATGGGAAGAGTGGAAAAAGAGACCTTTGCTGCTCAAGATCAGGGAGTGGATTTCGCATCTGTTTGCCCGCCGCTCGGATACTCACGTCGAAAATGAGTTTGCTTAGATGCCTGGTCACATTTAGTAGGGCTGCAATCGGACGACGGCTCATCCAGGGATAAGAGGGCCAAGGAGGTTCCAGCTCCCTCCTGGTTTCTTTTTTTCTGGCGGTGTTTTTACGACTGTGGGTTACGGCATACTGAATCAATTTCGTTGGTTCCTGTCACGCCAATCCTTTCCACTCGTTTCTCTCGGACTGTGCATCTGATTAAGCAGAGAAACGGCGTTTTTAGGCAAAAAAGGAACAGACCGGAAACGATTTGATTATGGCAAAGGAGACATGCTAAAAACTAAAGGACGAGATGTGCGCCCGGCGGAATCGATATAAAAAGGGTGGGGCAAATACCCTGAAAAATCGCGTAATTGCCTTAGAAATTTGCATCAAGACCGTACACATACTAAACTTATAGTGTTTTGGTGATAACCACTCGAAGGGAACGATTATGGCCGGCATAGAGATTATTGCTGTGGAAGGGGGGTCGGAATTAAAGGACTTCATTGACCTGCCATGGAGGATCTATGCTGACTATCCCAACTGGGTCCCCCCCCTTAAGGAGGAGGTTCGCCGGATGCTGGACCCCGGTGGTCATCCTTTCTGGGAGTTTTCCGAGCGCATCCTCTTTCTGGCCCGGCGTGGATCGGAGACGATGGGAAGGATCGCGGGCATTATAGATAGTCATTATAACCAGTTCCACGGCGAAAAGATGGGCATTTGGGGATTTTTCGAATGTGTTGACGATCCGGAGGCCGCCGCGGCCCTCTTCTCTTCCGTAGAGACGTGGGCTGTTCAGAAAGGAATGACCTTCATGAGAGGCCCGCTCAACCCGTCCACCAATTACGAGGCGGGATTGCTCATTGAGGGATTTGCTTATGCGCCGGTCTTGATGATGGCTTACAACCCGCCGTACTACCAAGGGTTGGTCGAATGGTGCGGTTTCACCAAAGAGAAGGACCTGATGGCCTTCCTGATAGATGGCGATTACCGGCTTCCCGAGTGGATGGATCGTCTTGCTGAGCGGATCTCCAAAAAAAAGGGTATCCACATCAGGCCCTCTCGCCCAAAGGATGTGGACTCTGAGTTTGCTCTGATCAGAGAGATATACAATGCCTCCTGGTCCGGCAACTGGGGTTTCGTCCCCCTGAGCGAAAATGAGATGCGGGACATTCAAAAGAACGTGATGAAATTCGTGGATCCTGACTTAGTCTTTTTCATCTATTACGAGAATGAACCTGCGGCGTTCTGCGTGATCTTTCCTGACATTAACCCATTGCTCAAGCGTCTCAACGGGCGGATCGGTCTGACGGGTGTGCTGAAGTTCCTCATGTATCGGAGGGAGATTAACGGATTGCGATTGTTGATGTTCGGGATCAAGGAGAAGTACCAACAACTGGGACTCCCCATGCTGGCCTTCCACCACATCTATGAGGTGGTGAGGAAAAAAGAGAATTATCGCTATCTGGAGGTGGGCTGGACTTTGGAGGACAACGAGTCGATCAACTCATTGATAGAGGAAGCCGGCGCAAAAATATACAAAAAATATCGCATATTCAGAAAATCTTTATAGTATCAAAAGGTGAACGTATCGCCTTGAAGGAAGGGGCTGGATATAGTGGCTGAGCATTGGGTTTCTCTCATCGGTTTCGTCTGGCGGCCCGAGGAGATCACCCCATCGGTGATTCAAATGGCAGAGCGAACAGGGAGCAGAGCCGTCTTTGATTTTTCCATGATGGGGGCGGACGGATTACGTTCTTTCTTACGAAAGGCTGACCCCGCCGGCCACGTGAGGGATATCAAGATTTCTGCCCCTACATTCTTTGATCCATCTTTGGGAGAGTTATTGAAGGAAACAGGGGTCCACGACATCTGGGTAGAGTGCCACCCCCAGTTTGTTCAGGGAGATCCTTCCGTCTTTCTACGCAGATTGAGGGAATTGCCGGAAAACCACCGTTGCTTTCCAATCATCGGCGACGTGGATTTCCTGGCAGCGATTTTGAAGGACAGCTCGGACATTGGGCGCATCGTCCTGAAGGGATGCGAGGCCTCCGGATTCGTGAGCGGCGAGACGACCACAGCTCTCTATTCGATGGTCAAGGAATTGCTGCGCACACCCTCAAAGCCTCTCGACATCCTCATCTGGGGAGGCGTTTCCACCCCTGAGGCGGCAGCGGCATTCCTGTCGACCGGGGCAACCGGGATCGTTTTCGAGAGCGTCCATTGGCTGACAGACATGGTTGCCATTGATGATCTTCAGCGGCAGCGGCTCTCCAAACTCCGCCTGGATTCTACCGATCTGGTTGGCTTGGAGCTGCAGGTCCCCTGTCGCCTTTTCAACAAGGGAAACTCACGTGCCTTCAAGGAAATCAAGGCATTCGAAAACTCGCTGTGCGGAGCAAAGATCGAGGAAGAAAGCCGCCGCTCCTTCGTAAGCCAGGTGCATGCCAGGACCCTCCACCCTCTGGAGAGCCGTTTCGGTCAGGACGAGGTCATACCTCTGGGCGTGGAAGCTGCCTTTGCTGTGTCATTCGTTGAGCGTTTTGGGGCCGGAACCGAGGAGGCCGTGAAAGCCTTCATGGACGAAATTCGTCACGTATGCCGCCTGGCTGAGGCAAAAAAGGCGTGCTTTCTGGACAGCCCTGCAGCCAGAGAGATGGGAACCTTATACCCCTTTGTCCAAGGCGCCATGTCCTGCATCACCGATGTCCCGGAGTTTGCCTCAAGAGTTGCCGAAGCCGGTGGATTGCCCACTATCGCCCTTGGCCTGATGGACGCGGAGGTCCTTGACCGGAGGCTAGAACGCCTGCCGGAGATCATGGGTGGGCGCCCTTATGCAGTGAATGTCGTCTCTTTGGCAGAAAACCCTTTCAGGGAGACGCATCTGGCCTGGATAAAGAAACAGAGACCCCCTTTTGTCGTGATCGCAGGTGGCGATCTCTCCCCCTTAAGAGAATTGATAGAATGCGGTACGAGGGTCATGTATATCGCTTCCGATGAGGCACTCTTGAGGCTCGCCCTGGAAGCCGGCGTCCGGTACGTGGTCTGCGAGGGATATGAGGCCGGCGGCCACGTAGGGCAGCACAGCACACTCACCCTTGCTCAGATGCTGTTGGACTTCAAGCGGCGCACGCCATCCCTTGTCCAAAACTGTCGCGTGATCCTTGCAGGGGGAATTTTTAATCGGGAGACCGCATTTTTCGCAGCTATGCTGGGTGCGGACGCCGTCCAGATGGGCACCGCCTACCTGGCCACCCGGGAGATCGTTGAAACGGGCGCCTTGACAGCGCTCTATCAGCGGATGGTCCTGGAATCGCCCCCGGGTGGAACCGCCGTTTCGGGCCAGTATACCGGGCTTCGGGTGCGATCTTTGAGGACCCCCAGAGTAGCAGCTATTTTATCCCTGGAGCGGGAGTTTGCAGCGGGTCACCAGGACGAGGTCTCTTTCCGGACGAGCATGGAGAAGACGGCTGCGGGGAGCCTCTTCACTGCGGCCCGAGGCATGGATTGGCCAGGCGGGGAGGCTCTGGATGAGCGGGGCTGTCTGGAACGGGGGCAATTCATGAGCGGGACCTGCGCGGGCCTCATCCGTGAGGTCCGGAATATAGAGTCCTTTCACCGCGAGCTGGCGGAAGGTCCTCTCTTGCTGCACCAGCCCGTTGTGGGTTCGACTGAGAAAACCCCGGAAACTCCATCCTCTAGGGTCGGCCGTGGACTGAAGCGAATCGCCCCCCACAGAGACGATCGTGAAAGGGTTGCGATCACCGGGATGAGCATAGTCAACGCCCTGGGGAAGAGTCCGGAGGAAGTCTGGGCCGCAAGCATTGCCATGAAGAGCGGGATTACATTGGTTCCGCCTTCGCGGTGGGATCACGCGCTTTTTTACGATCCCCGGCCGCAGGTTCCGGACAAGACCTACTGCAGGGTGGGTGCCTTCTTAGACTTTCATATCTCCCGCAATGAACTCGGGATTCCTCCCCATGATTTCCGGACCATGACCGAGGCGACAAGGATCACCATGTGGTTGGCGGACAAAGCTATCCGGGCATCCGGTATCCTGGACTCGGACATCCCGCGCGAACGAATCGGAGTCCTCGTCTCCCAAAACTCGGGTGAAGCGGCGGGGACCCTCACCGATTTGATCATCAGGGCGTACGTGCACGATATCCTTGGCGCTATCAAAAGGGCCGTTCACCTCACGCCGGATCAGGAGAGCGCCATCGAACGGGAGGTGAAGTCCGGACGCATGGCCCCGGATGACACGACACTCCTGGGCAGACTCAACTGCGCAGCGGCCGGCTTCATCTGCAACCGGTATGGGTTCATGGGGCCCAGCTATTCTGTTTCCGCGGCCTGCGCGACCTCACTGGTCGCGCTTTACAGCGCCATCCAGATGATCAGGAATGGCATCATCGATGCCGCCATCGTCGGAGGGGGTGAAGATAATCTCGCCCACTTGCATTTTCTGGAATTCTCCGCGCTGGGTGCACTTTACGGGCTGTCAGGGCGGGAAAGACCCGCTCGCGAGACCTCTCGTCCCTTCGATGCTGAAAGAGACGGGATGGTCCTTGGCGAAGGCGGGGGAATGATCGTCATCGAGCGGGAAAGTGTGGCCCGCGCAAGAGGGGCCTTTGTCCACGCCTTCGTGACCGGCATGGGAGCCAGCAACAACCATCTGGGTATGGTGGAGTCCTCCAATGTTACCCAACAGATGGCCATCCGCGCCTCTTTCCGGGACATACCCTATGGGCCCGATGCAGTGGACCTGGTGGAATGCCATGCCACCAGTACCCGGCAAGGAGACGTGGAGGAGGCCCGTGCCCTGAAGGCCGTCTTCAATTCCTCCAAGCGCACCGCGATTACCTCATTCAAATCCCAGATTGGACACACACTGGGCGCCTCGGGCATTAATAGCCTCATTCGAGGAGCCACGGCCATGAAGGCGGGGGTTTTCCCTCCCACCCTCAATTATATGCATCCGGACCCGGAAATCGACCTGGAAGGATCGGGTCTCCTCATTACCCCGGAGCCGCTTGATTGGAAGTGCATTGCCGGCGAGCCGAGAAGGCTTCAAGTTAACGCCTTCGGGTTTGGAGGCTCCAACTACGTTGTGCAGATGGAGCAGGCCATGGATCACGCGGATACGATCCTGGTCTCACCGGGCGGAGAACCCGGTCTCGACCTAGAGAAGGGGGGTGGCTCTCCCATGCTCCAGGGCTTCTCTTTCTTCCGGACCGAGATGGACGGCCGTCACTGCCGGATGGCCGTCGTGGCGCAATCCGAAGAGGAGGCGCTTACCGTCATCGAGAGGTCGGCCTCCCTTGCCGAATCAGGAATCGTCTCACCCAAGGCATTGAGGTCCTTGGCACAGCAAGGAGTTTTCGTCAGCCGCGAAGATTTGCCGGCCCTACCGCTCGCATTTGTATTTCCCGGACAGGGGTCACAGTATGGAGGAATGGGACGGGAGCTCTACGAGTCCTTTCCCGTCATCAGGGAGTGGATGGATAGGGCTGCGGCCGCAGCGGACTTCGACCTCCTTCACTTATTGTTCCACGATCGAGAGGAGAACCTTCAGAAGACCCGGTGGCAGCAACCTGCCATGTTCGCCATGGAACATGCCATGGCTCGACACCTCACGACCCTTGGTGTCCGCCCCGTGGCCATGGCCGGCCATAGTTTGGGCGAGTTGACCGCCTTGTGCCTGGCGGGCGTCTATTCCCCGGAGGACGGGTTTCGCATCGTGAACAAGCGGGCCCTCTGCATGGACAAGGCCGCCGGCATGCACGTGGACCCCGGCATCATGGCGGCTGTGGACGTGCCCCAGGATCTGCTGGAAGAGATGATCCGGGGACGGGACGGCGTCCACATCGGCAATATCAATTCACCGAATCAGATCGTCCTGAGCGGCAACACAGAGGCGGTCAGGGATCTGTGCAAAAGATTGAAGGAAATGGGCCACCGGGCCACCCTCTTGCGGGTCAGTATGGCCTTCCACTCCCCTATCATGAAGGTCATCCATGATGAGCTCGAGGCGTATATTGCCTCCATTCCATTTCATTCCCCGCAGATTCCCGTCATCTCCAACACGACCATGGTGCCGTATCCATCAGATCCCGATGAGATCAGGCGAATCCTCATGGCCCACCTGGAATCTACCGTCCATTGGATGAACAATGTCCAGACCCTTTGGAATGACTGCGGAGTCAGGCTCTTCGTAGAGGTTGGCGCCGGCGAAACATTAAGCAATCTCATCGCAGACACGCTTCCTGAATCGGCATGCATCCCGACGTGCCTTCTTTCCGCGGAGGGCCTGACCTACAAGACCGCTCTTGCTCAGCTCTTCGTTCAAGGTCATCTCAAGGTTGAAGGAGAGCCGAGGTTTGTTTCCCTCTCTGCGTTCAGAAAAGCTCCCGAATCTCATCGAATCACCCCGGCACCCGCGTTAGGAACGTCGGAACTCGGGCTTGCAGGCGCGAGCCCGGTGCCTCACCTGCCCCCGGCGGCGCCTGAGGGCGAAGATCTTATGGAGAGGCTTGTTCAAATCATCATGGATGCTACAGGATTCAATAGGGACGAGATCCAACCCGATATGGATCTCAGAAGGGACCTCTCCATCCGATCGAGCCGCCTCCCCATCATCATGGATGCCGCGGAACGCCAATTGGGGATCACTATCGAATTGGAGGATTTCATCAATGTCCGTACCGTGAAGGACATCGCCCAGAGGATCTCCGGGATAATCGCCAGACAGGGGGTTGCCAGCCTACAGCCGGCAGCCAGGGCTACAGACCCGGACCAGGTGCGGGATGAAACCCTGAAGTCCCTAGAGAATGAGGCGAGCTTAAAGCGGCTCGTATTCAACCAGGCCACTGTAGAGTTGGCGGCCTCTATTCCGATGGAATTGAGCACAGGCGAGTCGGTCCTCCTTCTTTCACCTGACAGGGATGACGGGATTGCCGGAAGTGCAGGGGACATCCTCCGGCTGGATCACGGGGTTGACACATTTCCAATGCTGTTCATGGAAGGAAGCTTCGGTCCGGGCGTTGAGGGCTACGACATTCGAACCGATGAAGGGGCCTCCAGGGCCGTGGAGAGAATAGCGGGCCTGCCGCCCCTTTCCGGGGTGGTCATTACCCTCTGTCAAGACGGGTCGGGAAGACTAAGAAGCATGGTGGATGTTTCGCGGCTTCTCAGGGGGTTTTTTCTCCTCCTGAAGACATTTCTTCAATCCCCGGCCAGGAAATTCATGGTGCTGATCCATTCCAGGGAGGATACCGAAACTCTCGGTCGGCTGCTGGAGGAAGGGATGCTCGGACTTTTTCTGAGCGCGGCGCAGGAACACCCATCGGTCCAGTTTCGCACAATGGAAATCGACAAGGATACCGACCTTCGCGTTGCGCTGCGCGGTGCTCTGAACAGAGGATGCGCCGTGGTGGAGATGATTCATCGTGATGGAAGGGTCTTCACTTCCGAGGGGCACGTAACCCCGTCGGTCTTCGGGGATTCGTCAGGTCTGAACCTGAGCGCCGGAGACGTTGTAGTCATGTCAGGGGGTGCAACCGGGATCAGCGCCCACCTGGCCCGCTGCCTTGTGCCTTTCGCGCCCCGCCTGGTCTTTCTGGGTAGGACCCCACTCGATCCAGGCATCGATCCCGCAAAACCGCACCCCGAACATTCGTCTTCCGAGGCGTTCCCTTTCGACCACAAGGCATCGGAGATCGCTCGGACCCTGGCGGATTTGCACTCCTCGGGGATCGAGGCAACGTACCACACCTGTGATGTGACCGACTCCGAGGCGGTCCGCGCGGTCATGGGCGAAGTGGCAGAGCGTTATGGCAGGATCGATGGGATCATTCACGGCGCCGGAGTTCTCAGGGACGGTCTTTTGAGCCAAATGACCCCGGATGATTTCTCCATGGTCACAGACGTTAAATTCCTCGGGGCTTGGAATCTATTCTCGGCTGCGGAAGGGACCGGTTTGAGATTTTTCGTTGGCCTCTCCTCGGCGGCCGCGATCCAGGGGAATCCCGGCCAGGCGAACTACGCTGCAGCCAACCGGATGATGTCTGCGTTACTCAGAAGCCTCCGCCGGAAAAACAGCGCCATCCGGTTCAAAGCTTTGATGCTTCCCCCTGTCGAGGGGGCGGGCATGGCCGAGGATGCGGAGGTCCGGGAACTGATGAAGTGGAAGGGCGTGGCGTACATCCATGTAAATGAGCTTGCGGGGTTGTTCTGCCGGGAACTCTTTGTAGCCCCGGCCGACGACGTGTGGGTGATGTTCATGAGGAGACTGCCAGCCGTGAGGACGTCACTGCTCAATGATACAACCTGTCCTTCGCCTAGTGGAGAACTGAATGGAGGCACCGTCTCCTTCAGGCCCGAGGACTTCCCCATGATAGAAAGGATCTCCTGCGTGGACATCCGCCGGGAAGAACTGGAGACCTTCAGATCCTTCTCCCTGGATAAGGATCTTTGGATCGCGGATCATAGGCCTTTCAAGTTCGTCAAGCATCCTCTGGTCTCAGCTGCCATGATTCTGGAGACATTCATGGAAGGCGCCCGGATCCTGTATCCCCACCTGAAGGTGCGAGGAGTCCGCCAGATGCAACTCATGGACATGATCCAATGTCCTCCCGGGGTTCCACGGTCTTCCAGGATCTCCTGCCGCCGGGTCGGCGCCGGTCTTCGGGAGGTATTCTGCGAGGTCTCTCTCGCAACACAGGAGATCTCCCCCGCCGGGAGATTGACCGACCGCTTCATCCCGCACTGCAAGGGCCAAGTGATCCTCGATGCCGGGGATGGCGGAGGAGGATATCCCGGGGAGGGGTGCCGGGATTTTCCTGTCCGGCTGAACAAACTGCGGACGAGGCCTATGGGTCATAGAAAAGTGCTTAAATGGTATAAACACCGTAGCGGCCTCGAAGGCAGGTATCGCGTGATGGAGTTTCTTGACGGTGCGGGCCCGGGGGTAGTGCGGGGCGGAACCACCTACCGGGAGACAAGTGATTTCGCAACGCTGCGAAACGCACAGTACCAATACTCTCCCTACCTTTTCGAGGCCCTTTTGCAGGTAGTTAACTTCTACATCGTTGCAATGGACCCATCAGAGCGGCGATCGATGATTCCCATGGAGATCGGGGAGATGCGGTTTTTGCGAAAATGCCGGGTAGGAGAACAGATAATGCTGGAAGCCCGCATGCGGGCGCAGAACGACGAAGGCCTCGTCTGGGACGCCAGAGGGATTGACGATCAAGGCCGCACCATCATGCAGGTTTACGGTATTCGCATGCAGTGGGTTTCGGACTGAGCCAACAGGTCCCGGAAAGAACGCAGATCGGGAAAAGCGGGAGTTGATGTGGCAAAGGATTGCCAAGGATTAACCGTTCGTGCCGTGAGTTTCGCTCGTGGAAGGGGGCCCGTCTTCTATACATCCATGCCATGTGCTGCTGAAACCCTCAAAGGGTGTGGGACGAATGGGGCAGAGGATAAGCACCGCCTTGTCTCCTTCCTGTGGGATCACCTTGCTGTGGCGATGGACAGTCCTCTTTGGAGAGGCTGCCGATCGTCCAACAAAGCTGCTTTCCCAATTCAAATGATCCGCGACCTGTTTGGCAGGCCGCATCTCCTGTTGGGAGAATATCGGGGTCCGGCCATCTCCTTCAGCCACGGTGGAGGAAGAGCCTGGGCTGCTCTCTGTGGAGATGACTCTGATATCGGCATCGATGTGGCAGGGGCCGATGAATTCCAAGGAGAATACCCCTTTCACCGGGTCTTCCATCCACAAGAGCTTCAGCATGCCTTGAGGTTGTCGGGCAGAGATGTGGAAAGGGCATCAGCCCTACTCTGGTCTATCAAGGAAGCAGTTGCCAAGGCACTGGGATGTGCATTCCATCTCGTGGACCCGCGGCAAATCATCGTCTATCCGTCGGTAGGGGGGGACGGCGGGTATATCTTTCCGGTGGGCTTATCAGGGAAGGCCCTGGTGCGGTTTCCCCTAGCTGCCGGCCGGCCGTCCCTATGGGTACGTTCGCTTCCTCAGAGGAAGATGTGGCTTTCCATCGCCCTTTTATGCAGGAGACCGACGGGCTGTGAATAACCTTACCTGCAATTGTGTGCCGCGGTTAGACGGAGTGCCGGCGGCAGAACTTGGACGGCTTTTCCCCGAGCCTTCCGTCACGGCCCCCCTTCTTTCTCTGTTGCAAGAATCGGGTATTGACGGTTTTTACCTGCGGAGCATCGTGGTGTTAAAAGATGATGCTCCTATTCTCTTATTGCCGTTGTTTGAAACCCGTTTTGATTTGTCCACTTTTGTGGAGGGATGGATCAAGAAATCGCTGAAAGTGGCAGGCCGTCTTATCCCCTCACTTTTTCAACCCCGTGTTTTAAGCGTCGGCTTGTTGATAGGGGAATGGAGTGAAATCGGGGTTGATCCTGACCTCGATGCGGGCACCTTCGGGGCGGCATGCGAAATGGCCTTTGCCGCCTTGCAAAGGCTCGCGGTCGAACTTAAAAGCGACGTTGTGGCGTTTTACAACTTTAATCATTACGGCAAACTTCCCGGGGAAGTAGTCAAAAACTTCAACCGGGTGCAGTGTCAGTCCTGCGCCCGACTGCCGATCAATTTTAGCAGCCTGGAGGAATTCTTAGCCCGCCTTTCAAGGGCCGCAAGAAAAGACCTGCGCCGCAAAATGCGCGCCTCCCAGGAGGTGAGGGTGATTCGAAGCCGTACTATTTCTCCTTTTCTGGACAGGATGTACAAGCTTTATCTGGAAACGGTGGCACGGGGCTCCATGGCATTTGGGGCGCACAATCGTCTATTCTTTGAAAACATCTGCGAGAGAATCCCGGGCGCCGAGTACACGCTCTATTTTGTGCAGGAAGAACTCGCCGCTTTCAACCTTCTTGTCGTAAAACAAGAGGCGATAGTGGATAAATATTTCTGCATGGATCACGAGCTCGGCCGCAAGTACAACCTTTATGTCTTTTCCTGGCTTGAAAATATCCGCACCTGCGTGGAGCGAAAAATCCCTCTCTATTACGCGGGCCAAGGCGCGGAGAGGACCAAAGCGCATCTGGGTGCGACGTTTATCCCGAGCTTTATTTTATTCAAACACCGCTGGCCCGTGTTTGACCGCATTCTTGTCGGGCGGCCGGCGGTGACCGAGAAGATCCTCAGCCGCCTCGGGTTCTGGCCCGCCGTCTCTTCTCGCGCCGCCCCGGACGTTCCGAGCGGGCGCCGACAGGAGCACATCCTTTATCGCCGTCTTGATCCGGGCCGCGTAAGCTGAATGAGATCATGCGGAGAGAACGTTTTTAGCACCTGGAGAAGGCCTGACGTAACGACTTTTACTGCCATTGTTCCATAGAGGTAGAATGTCGATCCATGACGAAAGAAGCTGAACACACCATCGAAGTCGAGAAACTGACGAAGCGCTACGGGGAGTTACTGGCGGTCAACGACATATCGTTCAATGTCAGGAAAGGTGAGGTTTTCGCTCTGCTGGGCCCGAACGGCGCCGGGAAGACCACTACCGTCGAGATCATCGATACAATCCGCACGCCCACGTCTGGGAAAGTGACCCTTCTTGGAATGGACGTCACGAAGAAGAAGCACGATATCGTCCCCCGCATCGGCGTCCTGCCGCAGGGGTTCAGCTCGTTCGACAGGATAACGGTCAGAGAGACCTTGCAGTACTACTCGCGGCTTTTCTGCCGCATGAACACCGATATCGACGGGTTGATAGGGCTCGTGAACCTCAAGGACAAGACCAAAGAGCAGTACAAGAACCTCTCCGGGGGCCTGAAGCAGCGTCTTGGAATCGCGATTGCCCTTGTGAACGACCCCGAGGTCGTGTTCCTCGACGAGCCGACGACAGGGCTCGACCCGCGCGCAAGGCGCGAGGTGTGGAAAGTACTGCTGAGCTTGAAGAAGAGGGGAAAGACGGTATTTCTCACGACGCACTACATGGAGGAAGCGGAGCTTCTTGCAGACACGGTCGCCATAATCTCGAAGGGGAAAATCATCGCGATGGGCTCTCCCGAGGTGCTCATAGAAAGCAACGCGAATTACCTGGTTCTCACGCTAAGGCCCGTCGATGAAAAAGTCCTTAAAATTGTCCGGAAGATGGGCTTCGAACCGGTCCATGACAACCACAAAGACATCAAGGTCACGGTGGAGCACACGGACGACGTCCGGAAGATGCTGAATACCATCAAGGACGCCGGGGCGTCGCTGCTCAGCCTGGACGTTCGCAAGCCCAACCTCGAAGAGGTCTTCCTCAAGCTTACCGGCGAGGCGCTCAGCAACGACCCCGCCGGAGAGGTGGCGGAATGAATCTACGCGTCGTCGGCGCAAATCTCATCGTCAGCATTAAGAGCTTCTACCGCGAGAAGACTGCAATGTTCTTCACGATTGCGTTCCCCATAATCCTGATACTCGTGTTTGGCGCCCTTTTTATGAACCAGGACAACATGAGCTTTGACCTCTGCGTGCAGGACCTCGACTACACCGGCTCCTCTGCGCAGCTCGTAAAGACCCTCGAGCTCGACGGGAAGTTCAAGGTAATCAAGCTCGACCCCGCCATCAACGCTGCGCAGTACACCAGGAACAACAAGCTGAATCTTGTCCTCATGATTCCCAAAGGCTATGAAGGGTCCTTCCTGCAGAGGATGGCGCTGAACGAACCCAACGCATCCGTTACCCTCACGTACTTCTACGACCCCAGCTCTATTTCGGTGTTCATGAAGATGCAAATCCTGAACTCGGTGTTCGCCGGGATAAACCAGAACATGTCCGGGAATCCTCCGTTCATCCGATCGGTCGAGACATCGGCGCTCGCCAAGAAGTACCGGTTCGTCGATCTCTTCATCCCCGGCATTATCGCCATGTCGGTGATGACTTTGAGCTTGTTCGGCACGGTGAACGTGAACACGGAGCTACGGCAGAAGGGTGTCATCCGGAAGCTATCCACCACGCCCATCACCCGCACCGACTGGATCCTGTCCAACATCCTATACCAGTTCATAGTGGCGGTCATATCCACGATTGCGATGCTGCTGGTGAGCTACGCCGTGTTTCGGGTGAGGCTGCAGATAAATGCTTGGCTCCCTCTGTTCATTGTGCTTGATGTTTTCGCGTTCGTTGGAATCGGGATGATCCTCACCCGCTTCGTCAAAGAGGCGCAGAGCGCCGCGGCGGCGGCAAACGCTATTAGTTTCCCGATGATGTTCCTCTCGGGGAGCTTCTTCCCTCTTGAGATGATGCCGGGCTTCATGCGGACAATCGCCCGGATACTGCCTCTGTACTACGTGAACGAGGGACTCAGGGCATCCATGGTATTTGACGACCAGATGGCCGCGCTGAGATACTCCGCTATCATAGGAGTTTTTGCAGCCGTAGTCTTCATTCTGGGCATAATAGCCACCAAATGGGAAGAGGTCCGGTGACGGCCGCTGAACGATGAAAATAAAACTTATCGCACCGCGTGAGCAGCGTGAAGACACTTTATCCAGCCCTTTCAGGCTCCAGAGGGTAAACCTTCCTCTTCTGGCAGCGCTCACACCGCCTGGTCATGAGGTTATGATTGTCGATGAAGCCTTTGCTCCCGATGACACGAATCAAGATGTGGATTTGGTGGGTATTACCGTCATGACCGACCTTGCGCTGAGAGCCTATGATATCGCCGACACCTATCGCCGGAAGGCGGTAAAGGTGGTGATGGGAGGAATACACCCCACGGTGTTGCCTGACGAAGCCTTGGAGCATGCAGACGCGGTAGTCATGGGAGAAGCGGAGGGTGTCTGGCCAAAACTTGTATCCGATGCGGCCTCGGGAAAGATGCAAAGACTATATCGGGCCGTTCAGATGACAGATCTCAAAGACTTGCCGAAACCACGGCGAGATCTCTTCCCAGGAGCCCAAGGTAATGGTTATGCTCCTATCCCTATCGGCGTCGAGACATCCCGAGGGTGTCCGAATGATTGCGAATTCTGTTCCATCGGCCGGACGTTGGGGCATCAGTATCGAGTCAGGCCGGTTCAGGAGGTGATTGCCGAGATAGAGGCTATTGATTCACCTCACCTCTTCTTCGTCGATGACGCCCTTGGGTTGAACCGGAATGCAGCCAAAAAACTTTTTACGGAAATGATACCTCTTCGGCGGCTATGGCTGGGACAGGGAACAGTGTCGTTGGCTGAGGATTTGGAGCTGCTAAAGTTGATGAGACGTTCAGGGTGCATGGGGCTTTTGATCGGATTCGAATCGGTACAGAAAGGAACACAGAACGAGGTGAAGAAAATAAGGAACCTGAGGATCGATTTTTATGAGGCAATGCGTCGATTCCATGGCGAAGGTTTCGGCATACTGGGCGCGTTTGTTTTTGGCTTTGATTACGAAAACAAGGATGTGTTCGAGCAGACCCTTGAGTTTACAATGAGGAGTCGTATGGATTGTGTCGAGTTGAGGATTCTCACTCCTTTTCCGGGAACCCGGTTATATGAGCGCTTCTTACGCGAAGGCAGGTTGTTCGTGCGCGACTGGTGGCTCCGTGGATACCCTCCTGATACACTCCTTTTTCAACCCAGGGGCATGACTGCTGACGAGCTCATTAACGGTTTCGCCCGCTTGAACAGGCAAGCCTATTCGTTCGGTGCAATGACAAAACGATTCTTTGGCATGAGCCCATGGAAACGGACTTTCCTCGGCTGCCAGGTGTACGCCGGGATCAATCTATCTACCCGCACACGTTATCTCAAAGGTCTGAGGAATCCACAGCCCTTTGCAGGGGCTTGCAACTCAATGGGTGGGCATGAGCTGCCACCTGTAAAAAAGCAGGAGAGATAGTACGGTAGTCCGTCCAAGAAATGGTTAGGATGAAAGCCAGAGGACGTCCCCGAACAGATTGGGATCATGGGAACGGGAGGAAAAGATGGCAAGTTCTGTCTTTTCTTTTCTCACTATGGTGGGATCGCCGTGGCCGGGGTATATCTCTGTAGCATCAGGCAAGACAAAGACCTTACAGGTTATGGATTCGATTATTTGTGTTAAATCATCCGGCGACTCTGTCCTACCCGGCCCTCCAAGGAAGACGGTATCTCCCGACATAAGATACTTTCCTACTAAGAAGCACACGCTGCCGGGTGTGTGACCAGGCGTATGAAGGACTTTGAGACGTATGTTTCCAAAGGATATTTCTTCACCGTCATCCAGGAGAAAGTCTGGTCGCAGAGAGAGACCATCGGCGTCCAGACGATGGGCGCCAACGGGAATCCCGAGCTTCGATTTTAGCTCGGATAGTGCGCCGAAGTGATCCGTATGGCTATGAGTTATTAGTATGTATCTGGGATTGGTCCCTTTCAACTGCTTCAGAATTTCAGATGCTTCTGCGGGAGCGTCTACCAACACACTATCTCCGGTGTGAGGACAGGTAATTATGTAGCAATTGGTGTAGCAATGAGGATCGCAGGCAGTAGTGAAGGGTCCCAGCGTGCGCCTATCGATCTGAACGTACTCATTTTTTGCCACACGCGCCACTCTATTCCTGCCCTTTCATCTTCCTGGCAATGAGCGCCGCGTTGGTTCCTCCAAAAGCGAAAGCATTTGACATCACGGTATTCACCGTCACCCCCTTCCGGCCGATATTCGGAACATAGTCGAGATCGCACTCCGGGTCAGGTTGGTCAAGGTTAATCGTTGGGGGAACGCCTTGATTTTTTATGGCAAGCAGCGACACAATAAATTCAATGGCGCCGGCTGCTCCCATGGTGTGGCCATGCATCGATTTTGTAGAACTGACGGGAACTTTGAAGGCATAATCGCCGAATACCTTCTTGATGGCCTGTGTCTCCACCAGATCATTCCACTCAGTTGCTGTCCCATGAGCATTGATGTAGTCTATATCCTCGGGCAGCAAGCCTGCGTCTTTGAGTGCTTCCGCCATCGCCCGTGCCTGCCCTTCGAGAGAGGGTCTGGTAATATGGCCGGCATCGGATGTGGAGCCATAGCCGATAAGCTCTGCATAAATCGGCGCTCCCCGTCTTACGGCCCTTTCCATCTCCTCAAGCACGACTATGGCAGCACCTTCACCCGGTACTAAACCGGTACGGTTTTTGGAGAACGGCTTACAGGATTTTGACGGGTCTTCAGGGTCTTCGGCAGCGAGCACCCTAAGAGATTCCCAGCTTCGGAAACCTCCATAGGTCAAAAAGGCCTCGACCCCTCCTGTGAGCATCACGTCAACATATCCGTCCCTGACTTGCCGGAAAGCCTCCCCGATAGCGTTTGCCGAGGAAGCACAGGCAGTGGATAGCGTCAAACAGGGCCCTGAGAGGCCATACTCTATCGATATATGGGCGGCGGAAGCGTTATTCATTATCATGAGCACCGTGAGTGATTTTACCCTGTCGGCGTTATGCTTAAATAGCTGATCGTATAAATCCTCTATGGTATTTCCGCCACCCATACCGCAACCGATATAAACTCCCGCCCGCTCTTTCTCTTTCGCATCGAGAGACAGTTCTGAATCTTTCCAGGCTTGAGAAGCGGCAGCTAAGGCGAATTGGTTGACACGGTCCATACTGGCCACTTGTTTCTTAATGAAATAATCGAGAGGATTAAAATCGACTTCAGCGGCAATCTTTACTGAAAGCAGGCTTGAATAGGCTGAAGAGATTCTTCTGACACCGGACTTGCCGGCCATGATATTGAATGAGAATTCATCGATATTATTCCCACAAGGGGAAATAATGCCCAGCCCGGTGACGGCAACTCTCCGTTTCATCTATAACTCATATTGAGCTCAATCATGACTTGACGACTCTGCATCCTGTTCCGAATTTTGTTCCGAGATGAAGCGGTCCAGAGCATCTACCATGTCCTGTATCGTTGTTACCTTAAACTCCCGGTCAGGAATTTTAATATCGAATTCATCTTCGATATCAAACATGAATTCGATGATATCGAGAGAATCGAGGCCTAAATTTTCAAGCGTCGTCACGGCCGTAAGTTCTTCGATGTTGTAATCAAAGTGGGCTATGAAAAGTTGCTGCAGTCTTTCGAACGTGGTGGACAAAACTTTTTCCTCCGGTATCAAGCTTAGTGTAAAATACTATAAGCAGGAATGATCAAAATCTCAAGCCAAAAGATGAAGTGCAACACCATCAGTCTGCACAGCGCTCACGGATAGAAACCGCCTGCGCCGGAGACGACAGCGGCCTTCTTGCGGAACTCCCTGCTGACAGCAGGGCCTCAAAAAAGGGATTAATTTAACTCAGGAACTGGTACAATGAGTGGGGGCAGACCAGTCGCATGTGGTGTGGTTTGCAGCGAAGCCCGTATCCAGGAAGGAGGTCCCATGAAAAAGGCAATCCGGTGGTTCGCCGTTCTGGCGCTGCTGGCCGCGCCGGCCGCGGCCCAGATAAGAACTTCGCCGCTCTTCATCATCGAGCGGAACATGAACGCCAACGTCGTGCATTACGACGCCCGGCTCACCGCCGACGGCACACTGAATCGCAAGGAACCGGTGATCGCCTACTGGATCATGCTCGCCGGGGACGGTCACCGGCAGAAACTCAACTGGATCGAGAAGAAAAAGGCCTACGGTTTTACCATTAAGCCGGACCCGTCGGTAAACGGCTATAAAATGACCCTGGTGGCTGCCCCCGAGCGGCAGATCACTGTGAAGAAGGAGAAGGACGCCGTCCGTGCCGAGGCGGTCATCGACGGCCGGCCGGCGGTCTTAGAGAAGATGTACATCAACGCCTCCAGCGGGCTGATGGGGCCCAAAGTCCATTATATCGAGGTGTATGGCAAAGACCTGCAGACGGGGGAGGATCGCCGCGAAAAATTGGTGCCGAAGTAGCCGCCCTTATAGTAGTCCCTTGCACTCCACTCGGGCATTTTGCGGTCACCCTTTACTCCTTACACGCTCCTTTAGGGGCCTCCTCGTCAGAGGGTTTCATGTGCACCCGGTTAAACGCAACTACTGCGAGAACCCCGAGGAGCAGCCCTCCAATCACATCGACGGCATAATGAAACATGCAGTAGACAGTGGCAATTGACAGGAACAGACAGGTCAACCAGTAAGGGATTTTCATCCTCTTAAAATGCGTGCTCCCCCACCACGCTACGAGAAACGTCGCCGCAACATGGGAACTTGGAAAGGCTGCGCCAGGATTTTCTCCCCCTGAGTAAATGAAATCGACCATTGTCTGAAACAGGCCGCCTTGATGATAATATTCATTTCGCACTGCTATCGGTCCCTCGACCGGCAGGACTATGTAGATGACAAAACACAGGTAGAATAAGGAGGAAAGCTGGAAAATGAAGCCTTCGAAGAGCTTTACATCCTTGCGGAATAGCAAAATGCCCGTCAGGGGAATTATCAGATAATAACTAAAATAGAAAAAATGAAAAAACTCGTCGAAGAATGCATTCCCCTGTTTCCCACGGAGGAAAAAGGCGGGAAATTCGCCGAAGATCCGGACATCCAGATGCATAAAAAAGCCGTCAAGGAACTGGGGCACGACAACCCTGTTGAGCAACCCGGTCTGATAGTAAAGTAGGCCGCAAAGGACCAATGGATACCACAGGCTCACCGTACAGACCAACAAACTGCTCCTCCTCCTGAAGCTTAATAAAAGGACTATAAGGATAACTGAGAGGTTGAATGCCAGATGGTACGCATATCCTGCGATCCTTACTCTGAAAATAAAAGTGAAAATAACCAGGATGAAGTTATACAGTATAGTTATTCTGTCCGTTGCATTTAAGTTCACAGCCGGCCGGCCTTCCTATGCCGGCGGTATATCGTCGTGTCGTCGGTTTCCGTCAGATCACTCCCACCTGTCTTCCCACCTTTTCGAAGGCAGCCAAGACCTTATCCAACTGTTCCTCCGTATGGGTCGCCATGTAACTTGTCCTCAGGAGTTCTCGTCCTTGCGGGACTGCGGGACTAATGACCGCGTTGACAAAGACCCCGTTTTCGAAGAGCAGCCTGCACATCTCGTAAGTTTTCATGGTGTCTTTGATAATGACGGGAATGATCGGAGTTTCGCTCGTTCCTGTATCGTACCCCAGCGTTTTATATCCTTTCAGCATCTTGTGCGTATTCCTCCAAAGCCGGGCTCTTAATTCGGGCTGTTCTTCAATAATGTCCAAAGCGGTGCTTACCGATGCTGTCAGGGAGGGGGGGAGACTGGCGCTGAACATCATCGAGCGAGCAAGGTGTTTGATCCAACTTATCACACTTGATGGTCCTGCGATGAAGCCCCCGATCGCGGCAAGGGATTTGCTGTGGGTTCCCATGATAATATCTACTTCGTTTTCCAAGCCAAAATATTCCGCCGTTCCCCGTCCTCCATCTCCAAGAACGCCGATTGCGTGGGCGTCATCCAGCATGATCCTCGCCCCATAGGCCCTGGCTAGCTTCACAATGGCAGGGAGATCGGCGATATCGCCTTCCATGCTGAAGACGCCATCGACGATGATCAACTTGCCTTTTTCCTTGGTTCCTTCGAGAGCTCTTTCGAGAGCGTCCATGTCGTTATGCCGGTATTTCTTGACCTCGCCGAAGGAGAGGCGACAGCCATCCATGATGCTTGCGTGATCGTACATGTCGATAATAGCGACATCGTTCCGGCCCACAAGAGCAGAGATCGCTCCCAAATTGGTTTGGTAGCCGGTTGCGAAGACCAGAGCGGCTTCCTTCCGCAAGAACGTCGCCAACTTCTTTTCCAGTTCTTCGTGGATAGCAAGATTTCCATTGAGAAACCGTGAACCGGCACAGCCGGTGCCATATTTTTCAATGGCTCCGATCGCTGCTTCCTTCACCCTGGGGTGGTTGGTGAGTCCAAGGTAATTGTTGGAACCGATCATGATCACTCTCTTCCCGTCGACCACCACCTCAGAATCCTGCGGGGATTCGAGCTTCCGAAATAAGAAATAGTGGCCGCTTTCCTTCAATCCGGATTCGTACTCCGCAGCTTCTGCGCACTTTTCAAAGATATCCATGGACGACCTCGTTCTTATGTTATAACCACTTTTCTTTTTTGTACCATTCAAAGGTTAATCCGGCCCCCTCCAAGAGTGGGACCCTTGGTTCAAAGCCCAGGAGAGTTTTGGCTTTTGTGATGTCGCAAACCCATTCCTTTTGGACTATTTCCTTTGCCTTATCTTTGTTAAGAAGGGAAGGCCTTCCCAACAATTTAGAAAGAAAGTCCGAAAAACGGGCCATACCCACTACCATTCGTCCGGGAACACGGATGCGTAACGCAGTTATCCCCATTGCGTGTGCAACAATATCACCGATCTCCTCGATCCGGTAGTCATTACCATCAGAGAGGAAAAAGATTTCTCCGCTCTTTGCCTGAGTCTCGACGGCCAACAGAATTCCTTCGACAATATCCTCCACATAACAGAGGCTAAGACGTTGGCGCCGACCTGTAAGACAGGGCTTGATCCTTCTGGAGAGGCATTTGAACAAGGCAAAGATGTCCTTATCTCTTGGCCCGTAGACAGCAGAAGGCCGAAGGATGACAGCGGGAAGTTCATGAGCATGGGCAAGAACCGATTCCTCCCCCATGCGCTTGCTCCGGCCATAAAAGGAAACCGGCTCACAGGGGTCCGACTCCTTTTTGTTGCTGCCATTTATGCTTGGCCCTGCCGCTGCTTGGCTGGAAATATAGATGAATCTTTGAAGACGAGGATTATTTTTGAGGCAAGCATGGATCAGGTTTTCAGTTCCAAGGCCATTTACCTCAAAATAGGTTTCCTCTTCGATTGCCTTGGTCACGCCTGCCAAATGGAACACCCAATCGACACTCCTTACGGCCTCTTCTAAAGAGGTCTTATCATTACAATCGCCGGGAATGAATTCGATAGGAAGATCTTTGAGCCACTTAAAATCGCTGGTTTTTCGAAGGAGACAGCGGACTTGCACTCCTTTTCGAATAAGCACTTCCGTCAAATGGCTTCCGATAAAACCTGTGCCTCCGGTGACCAGAGCTTTCAATAAATTCTTCTTCCTGACCCATAAAATGTTCCGCTCCCACCCCTCCTCTCCGTTGATGGAGAAGAGTCAGGGGGCTGAAGTTTCTAATTTTATCCATTTTCTTAGGAATGTCAAGGAGCAGTGGTCCGCATGGCCGGGTACCCGCGGTGTTCCTGTCCCGCCCGCTGGTTGACAGTACGCTTCCACGGTACCTACCATGTAGAGGTCTTATACTGCTTATATGACCTATAAGCTTTTGAAGGGCTAAAAATCAACTGACATGAAAGGAGAAAGGGATCGGTGAACATATCAAACTGGTTGGATGAAAAGGAAGCAGAAGGCTTTGACGTATCTCAAATTGTATTGCCTGATGACCTGTCTTATGATGAAGCCCCCGACGAAACAATTTTTTTTGAGGAGATTAATCATTGCGGAATCTTTTGCACAGGCAATCATCCGTTTTCTACTGTCGAGCGCTTCGGACACTGGTACTATTGTAGAGGTCAGGACAAGGAGGCCGGTATGCACTCCTCGGGAATGGAGTGGAGGTTGTTTACTAAGGATAGAGACCTCGCGGTCAAAACGGCTAAATCACACATAGAGTAAACCGGAGACATCTTCCGCACGGTGGAGTATGGCCTTGCCCTCGACCAGAGGAGGGCCGTAAGGGAGTTTGCCCTGGCTTGAAGAACAGAAGGCTTATTTTGAACCGGCCGGATGAATGTCCCTGCAAAATTGCGATTCAAGATAGATAATTCAAGGTGAGGCGAGAAAAAAGCAGCACGGTTTATATCTCGTCGGCTGAAAAGGAGATGTCAATGCTTTGGACGATATGTGTGATTCTCTTGATTTTGTGGCTTCTGGGACTGGTGAGCGGCTATACGATGGGCGGAGTCATTCATATTCTGCTCGTCATCGCCATCATCGTGATAATCGTCCGCCTTGTGCAGGGACGAAGAGTGTTGTAGCGATCTGGACGCTTGGAAAGGAGGTGGTCTGCGGAGAAGATTATGCGGGTGTCGCAATACCTTCAAGGGAAAAAGGTCTTGTAAATCAACTACTGTCGCCATCAAGTTTACGCTTCAATCCCTGGACCCACGCGTGCAACATGGAGGAACTGTGTATAGTCGTCTTACCGGAGCATGTATGCAGAACAAAACCTTAAAAGGAGGTACAAACCATGCATCATAAAACATTGTTCGTCGCCACCCTCATGTTTCTTCTTATCATTGCCTTTGTTTTTTCTTCGGCCTCAAGAGCCCAAGCCGCTCGGGAACCATCCGTAAAAGGCGGCGAGCCGGCATCTCACTTCCAAAAAGCCGATGAACTCTTCTTGAAGAAAGACTTGAAAGCAGCTGCATCTGAGATTCGAAAAGGGGCAGGATTTCTCACGCGGAAAGCAAAAAGCGCGACCAAGGACAGCAAGGAAGGCATCAATGCGTCCGCTCAAGAATTAGAGAAATTGGCTAAGGACGTCGAAAGAGGGGGGGTGGCCTCAGAGAAGCAGCTCAAGGATACCTTCGCGAGATCATACCATGCCTTATCGAATTACGAATACCGGAGGGCTTCTGAATCCTGGGCCAAGAAAAAGACAAGAGAAACCGGCCAAGCCCTTACGGATGCAGCGCAATACATGGAGCAGGCTGCAAAGTGGTCCGGCCGCGAGTTGGAAACAGGCACGACAGATACCATAGACTACGCGCATGCTGTTGGCGGCAAACTCGTAAAGGGAGCAGGCTGGACTGAAGATGAGGTAGACAAAGGCATCGAAGGAATAGGCAGTGCACTTTCAAAGTTTGGAGAAAACATGAAATCCAAAGACTAAGTAGTGAGCACTGTTGTGCCGTGACGCCGGGTCTGCCGGCTCCGGTTATGTGTGTCATAGCCACTCTGTCTTCTCCTTACCTGGAGCGAAATGGTAGACTGAGCCTCGCTTCCTGCCACTTTACCATCGTGGCGGCGTGGTCTTATCTTTGTTAAGGCGGAGTGCCCATGGGTCGGTCGCGGCATTTGAAGCGAAGTTATTAAAGGAGGACACATGCCGACATGCGTGAAATGCGGCTCGCTTGCAGCGTACTGGGCGATTATCGATAAGGAAAACAATCTGAAAGAGTACTGCGACGATTGCTTCAAGAAGTATGATCTGGCGAAGTACAAGAAAGAAATGGAGGAGTACCATAGAAGGAAGAAAGAGGAGGAGCAAAAACATTGAGGGCCGTTATCGTTGCCTTGAACCGCTTTCCGAATTCGGAGCCGTTGGCAACAGTCGGATAGTCGGTTGTATGGAAGGGCAAAATGAACACTTTTTCGGTTCAGAGGAAGATTTATCTATTGACACGGGGAGGCCTTATAAGTGTTAGTTGGGAAGCAGCCAGAGAGAGACTACCGGAATCTTAGGCGCAGCAAAATCCGATAGCCGGAGACCCAGTGATGGGCAGAACCCGCCTGATGGCCACACAACAAAATGTAAGGCCGATAACCGGGTCGGCTTTTCAGCTTCCCGGTGCACGTTCCCGCTATCCGTTACTCCTTCTTCTCGTATGCCTCTATGCCTTTCTGGACTGCCTTTGCGATAAGCTGTTTCTTCTCGGTAACAAGGTCTTTTCCGTGCTCTAAGGCTGAGGTAACCGTCTCCTTAATCTGTTTGTAGTAGTCTTCAGCTTTCACTTTGACGTCTTCAGCCGTGCCTTTGATCTGCTGCCTCGTTTCCTTTCCGGCTCTTGGAGCGACCAACAGTGCAATAGCTGCGCCGATGAATCCACCCAAAAAGAACGAAGACATCACCGAACAAGCTCTACAGCCCGACCCTTCACTTTTCATCTATATCCTCCTTTTTGCCTGCGGACGTAAAAACATGACTTTCTCTAGCCCTTTCGTTCTTAGGTCAACCTGCCGCCGCAAGAACGATAGAACCCTATCCATCCTGCGAGAAGATCACCACCGTGTATGGCCCGATGCCGATTTCGCCTGAGCAGGGCAGTCCGTCGGCTCCTTCCTCACTAGTTTCCACGTCGGGCGTAGGATGATTGGCGAAACTTGGGCCGTAGTTGTAAGAGTCGCTGTTAAAGCGCGTTTTCCACAATCCGACCCGCGGGAAACCGATGCGATATCCATCACGGTTCTGATTTGTCATATTGACCACCACAACGACGCTATCGGCTGGGTCCTGTTTGTCCCATCGATGGAAAGCGATGAGCTTGGCCCCATCGTCGAAATGGTAGATATGGATATTTTGACCGCACAACCCCCGCGTTACACCCGACAGATTGCGCCGCAGGGCGATCAGATCCCGGTACATTCCGAGAATACCGTGTTCGTCTTCGGCTCGTGACCAGTCGATCGGGTCTTTATCCTGAAACCAGCGATCTTCCAGCAGCTCCTGCCCTTGAAAAAGCATCGGGATGCCGGGCGCAGTGAGAACAAGTGCAGCGCCCAGGGTGGAGCGTTTCTTGGAAAACCAGCTGTCCACCTTGCCGGGCCAAATCTCCTCCGGCACGCGGGCCCGGCCATTGGCGACCTCGTCGTGCGACTCGGTATAAATGACCCGTTCAAAGGCGTCCGACTCGTAGCGATGCTCGATCGCTCTGCTGACTGCCCCCAGATCGCGCTGGTTATCATCACGGGAAATGACGGCCTGGCGAACAGGGTGAACAAATTCGCTGTCCCACTGCGCACTGAAGCCTGCGCCGCCCGCCCCTGTATCCTTGTTGACCCATACGTTATTCTTCAGATCTTCGGCGATGCTGATTTTGCCCGGAAAACGTTTTTGGATTTCCTCATTGATCCATTGCATTAAGCTCCAGCCTTCGGGGATGTCATTAGCCGGATTTCCTTCATTGCCCTCAATATTCTTGATATAGGTTATGGCGTCCCAGCGTAGCCCGTCGGCGTGGTACTCCGCAAGCCACATCAGCGCGTTATCCCGCAGATATTGGCGCACTTCGCCCCGGCCATAATCGGGGCGCGTGTCGCCCCAGGGTGTTGACGACCGGTGGTCATTGTAGAAGTAGATTCCCCCTTTCTCATTTTCGCTCCAGCCGTCAAACTGCCACAAATCAAGATCGGAAGGGCCAAAGTGGTTGTAGACGACATCGACGATCACCGCGATGCCATGCTCATGGGCCGCCTTCACAAACCGCTTGAATGCATCCGGCCCCCCGTAAATACCCTCAACGGCAAAGGGATGCGCTGGATTGTAGCCCCACGAAAAGTCGCCCGAAAACTCCATGATCGGCATCACCTCCACCGCATTGATGCCTAGTTCCCGAAGATAGGGCAATTTTTCAACGGCGCTGTCAAGTGTGCCCGGATGCCCTTTTTCTTTGACGTGAAAGGTGCCGACGTGCATCTCGTAAATAATGAGCTCATTCCACGAGGCAATAGTAAAGACATCATCACCCCAATCGAAGGCGTTGGGATCATAGACAACTCCATTGCCGATCGAGCTGGTCGCTTTTCTGGCATAAGGATCGATGCGAGAAAGAGGAGGGAGATCCCACCCGGCAGGGGGGTGGATCACATATCGGTACTCATCTCCCACTTTTGCCTTTGACGCGCCGGTCGACCAGCATCCGTTTTTCTCTTTGACGAGGGGTGCCGAGGTCTTGCTCCAGTCATTGAAGGTTCCGGTAACGTAAACCTTTTCGGCATGGGGCGCCCATACGCGGAAGGTTACGCCCTTTGCACCGGGTATGGCCCCCATGAGGGAAGGTCTTGTCGCCGTGTGGGCTTTTTTTGACATGCTCTCCTCCTAATGTCTTCATCGCAGTGCTATCGGTCCGGCACCCTGATTGGGCATATAAGGAACGTCCTTCCTGTCGGTCCCCTTTTAGGGACATGATAGAATAGAGCCCCGACCCCCCATAAGCGCCGAACGTAGACAATTACTTCCCCACGTGGATCTTGGAGAGGGAACTGAGAAGTCCAAAAACGCTCAGGAGCCACAAGACAACGGCAATGACCACGACGGCGTTCAGGATCGACTTAATGGAGCCCGCCATCGGGATGAATCGGTTGATGAGCCAGAGAAGAACACCAACCACGATCAGGGTCACCACCACTTGAGTTAAAGGCATGATCTAACACCCTCCTGGTTTTGTCGACGAAAGCATGCCCGGCGTACGAATAGACCCATCCACACGCCGCATAAGGGCTTCGGCTCTGTTTTAGAGTGCCGAGGCCCTTATGCACTAAAGCGGTCGACGCTGAGTATCCCCTATCGAATACGGATGGGGAATACGAGGCTGATGCCCGGCGACTGATACGCGTACGGGTCATAGACGACCGGTGGCGGCACATAGACAGGTGCCGGGTAATAGCCATACCCACCACCCCTGCCATGCCCACCACCCCGGTCATGCCCACCACCCCGGTCATGCCCACCACCTCTGCCGTGCCCGGCATGCCCACCACCACCCCTGGCGTCTCTGGCGAAGGCCGGCGCGATGGCTATACTGCCGATCATTAAGGTGAAGACGAGGGCCATCACGATCTTGCCGACTGTCGAACGAAACTTCCCTGCGCGGGTATTCGATGTTCTCATAGTGCCCTCCCATTCTTGGAGCAGGTCCCTATCCTAAAATAGGGTTTGCTCTCTTGCGTTATGGCAGTCGCGCTCATTTGCCCTTTGCCTTTGACTTCGTGCGGCCGTGCTGGCGGAATAATATATCGGCGCTCTTCTTCTGGGCGTCCGACATGCCGGCATAGAGTGGCTCGAAGGCCGGGATGAATTTCTTGAGGCCATCCGCATGCGCCTCGGCAATTTCGCCATAGGATTTGAGATCGTCGATAGCGGTCATAGTAGGTGCCTTTTCTGACCTTGCCTTGATGAGCGCCTCCATCGTTTTCGCATTGTCCCTCATCACCTGGGCGACGTTGTTCCATAGCTGTTCCTGTGCCGGGGTGATATTGAGCTTGGTATGAAGCTCTTTGATGCGTGCCTCGACGCGGTCGGATCGAGGGGTCGCGACGGAGGTTGCCGGACCTTGATCTCCCGAGGCCGCCCGCGCTGGGCTCGGGCTTGTGAGAACCATAAAGGCGAGGAGCACCGCCGCAACGGCGAGTGCAGTTGGATAAAGGAACTGATTGGTAATTTCTTTCATGATCTGTCTCCTTAATAAGGTTAATTTCCTGCGTCCCAATAAACATCGATTCCATTTCCACATCTCATTTCCCAAAGGGGATTCTCAAAAAATCGAGTGCTCGGGCCGGCAGTGGCCGCCACGCCCTACCCGGAAACGGATGTCGGTCGCCTATTTCACGATCAGGTTATTCTTTACGGATCTGACTCCTTCTACGCTTCCTGCGATTTCACCCGCTTTGCTGAGGGCATTCTGAGAATTGACGAAGCCGCTCAGCTGGACCCTGCCTTTGTAGGTCTTGACACTGATCTTGAACGACTTGAGAAAATCGTCTTCCGCAAGCAGGGCTTTCACCTTGGTCGTGATAACCGAATCGTCCACGTATTTACCCGTACTTTCTGCGCGTGTCGATCCACAGACCGCAAGGGTGCCGACAAACATAAGGAGGACCAGATAGCCGACAAACACATTCCGCGTTTTCATACATGCTCCTTTTTCTTTAGTAGGCACATCCGAATACGGATATACCCCTGGTACCGTACAATAGAACAGACAATCACTCATGTCTGTCGCAGAACCAAACGGCGCTCGCGGCGCGTCCGCACCAGCGGATGTGAGACCGGCCACCTGGGATAGGCCCTCGCCTGATTCTTCTACACCCCCGCCGGAGGTTAATTCAGGTCTAACCGTCCACGATTTCGCCGCGTACTCCCGGATGGACGTCGATTTGCGCCGCGCCGGCCGTCTCGAGGATGCTCTTGGTTTTGGCCACCTCGTCCGCTGTACCGTGAGCGATAACGAGGAACCTGTCAGATTTGATCGCCGTCTCGTACTTCATGACACTGTCTTTGGGAATGCCTATGCTATACAGCGCGGCAGCCAACGCACCCAGCCCGCCGACCACCACGGCGCCTTCCAGTGCTCCGATAATCCAACTCACGAGCGGGCCGAGCACGATGAGGGGACCGATGCCCGGGATAAAGAAAAGGGCCGACCCGAACAGCAAGCCCCAGATGCCGCCCCAAAAAGCCCCCAGTTTGCCCCAGACCTTCATGCGGTCGCCGACGTTGTAGTAGCCGACGACGTGCTCCTCGGGGTGATAGTCCCTGCCCACAATGGACAGTTTCTTCATGTCGAACCCCGACCGCTGGAGTTCTTTGATGCTCGTTTCTGCCTTGATGTGAGAGTCGAAGATCCCTACCACTGCGTTATGCTCAGCCATGGTTTACCTCCTTACCACCGCCTCCTCCAATAGTAACCTCCGCCTCCGCCGAACACTAAAAACAGCACGACGATGAGAATGATGAGGGTTGTCGTACTCATGGTAATTTCCTCCCTTTACTTTGTTGAACATCTGCATCAGTTTCGGATTCCTCCGTTGACCGCGTCCTTCGCATCCTTCACCTTAGCCTTCGACTTTGCCTTGCGTTCGTCCCTCCCGCTTGAGCCTTTTGTTGCCCGTCAGGTCGCCTACAGCTTGATCTCACCCATTGTTTGCCTTTCCTGATGCACGATACGCCACTCCCACTACTTCCCCAGGACATTCTTGACCTGACCGACCTTTTCCTGCACTTTGCCGGCTATCTTTTCGGCTTTGCCTTTGGCCTCCAACGTGTGATTATCGGTGATTTTCCCGGAAACCTCCTTGACTTTACCCTTTATTTCGTGAAACGTTCCTTCCGCCTTGTCTCTAATGCTCGATTTCATGGTACTCCTCCTCAAGACTGATGCACAAAAAGCGCGTAAATGTGAGGGTGTTCGATTGTGAACATATTAATATTATTGTCCCTGTATCTACCATACAACAGACAATCACTCGTGTCTGTCGCAGAACCAACAATTATTTTGTAAGACTTTTGTGCATGAGGGTATCGTCTTTTTTGCTACAGGGATTTGAGTCGTCTCGCACAATCATTCACTTCTACGGCCTGTGGGTGCGTTCAAGATTGCCGCTTCAAAGGGTGATTATGTCCGATGTCAATGGATGGGCTTCCCCCCTGGAACGGTTTCCTTTATGGAGGTGGCGTGCAGCATCAAAATTCAGGATATATAATTAAAATAAGGGTAGAGAGAATCAAGGTGCGTGAAATTGCGGGCACTGAGGTTTGCAGCTCCTTGACGGAAAGGAGGGATGGATGGTTTGGACCATTTTTGTGACTCTCCTGATCTTATGGTTTCTGGGGTTGTTGACCGGCCACACGGAGGTAAGAAAATGACAAAGAAACAGTCGAAAGGAAACAGGCATAGGATCATTACTGCTATAACGATTTTAGCAGCCTCTCTGCTGCTCCCATACGCAGCAAACTCCCTTGCCGCAACCCCGGAGATCGAGACGGTTTTCGTCAAGGGCGGTTGCTTCCCGATGGGCGATACCTTTCGCGTCGGAAAAGACTACGAGCAACCCGTTCATGAGGTCTGTGTGAGCGACTTCTTCATCGGCAAGTACGAGGTGACACAGGAGCAGTGGGAAGCGGTGATGGGGTCAAATCCCAGCAAGTTCCCCGGTGGCCGGATGCCGGTGGATACGGTGAGCTGGGACGATACTCAGACATTCATCGCCAAGCTGAACCAGATGACCGGCAAACGGTACCGCCTTCCCACCGAAGCGGAGTGGGAGTATGCTGCCCGTAGCGGCGGGAAGAAGGAGAACTGGGCCGGCACGAGCGATGAGTCACAGGTCGGGGAGTACGCCTGGTACAAGGCCAACGCCGGCGAGAGAACCCACGTGGTGGGGACCAAGAGGCCGAACGGCCTCGGGATCTGCGACATGAGCGGCAACGTCTGGGAGTGGGTGCAGGATCGCTATGGTGTCGGCGTCCCGTACTCGTACTACACGGCTAGCCCAAAGGATAACCCCCAGGGATCGGGAATGGGCAATCAAAGGATGCTGCGGGGCGGTTCCTGGAACTTCGACGCGTGGTACTCGCGCGCGTCGTCCCGGCTCAGAATCGATCAGTGGTTCCGGGACCGCGATGTCGGGTTTCGTCTCGCGTCTCCCTCCAGGTAGCTATTTTCTGACTCTCTGGCGCATTGCAGTCATCTGCCATATCTCTTTTGTGGCGTAACCTTGTCCATTCAGCGATTGCCAGTAACATTCAACACTGCGTCATGTGCGGGAAATCTGGGAGTAGTGAGCAGTTGGGGTATGATGCTTCTTTTTCAGTTGACGGGTTTCATGCACGACTTCAACTTCCCATCAGGGTAGAAAGAAATTAAGCCAAATTGGCCGCACTCATTCCCGCCGACGGTTGTTGGCGTAGAGAGTATACAAGATTCTATGTTGCCATTGTCATAAAAACTGATACGATTTCCATTACGACATCGAATGTTATTCGCTTCGTAATCATCTTTGAGTTCGCAAGATCGTAGTGATCCGTTTTCATGAACTACTACGTTGACACCGGAATTACAAATTGGTGGGTCAACGGCGTAGACATTAAAACTAACTACCACTAATGCTAAACTCAGGAAAAACAAAATATTTTTGCCGTTCATAAAAACTGCCTCCTATTGTTGGTGATCAATGCGCCGCTGCCCACGCGGGATGAACCATTGGGGAGAAAAGATACGTCATAAGGCGATATCTCCCCGCTTCCGGGATGCCATTGTGCCTGTAGCATCAGATCGTTCATGGAGCCGGTGACCTAACGGTTGAGGGCCTTGGCGAAGGTGACCGGCCCGGTTTCAGGCACGAGGTGCTTTTCATATGCCGGACCGGGACCATCGTGCTCCATCACTTCCCTTATAGCCCACGTCATCCGCTCTATGAGCTGTCCGCCGTCAGTGATGTCCCTTCCGAAAAGGACCGTGGAATACAAGGAGGCGGTGTTCGAGATGAGGATATACTGAACACCGCTCACGGTGAAGAGGCGGGCCGACCAATCGACAAGCGGGTTCGGATGGGCGGGGCGAGTCGCTAATTCTGTCTCCCGGGTTTTCTTGGCCGAGGTGTTTCCGAGTCGGATAATCATGGTTTATCTGCTCTTTTGTCACCTATCTTATCGTAGTCTTAGTCACCAGGCAAGGAAAAAGCGTTCCTCACAGTTCCCATTTTACTATAAAAATCACTCTTTACTGACTCTGCCTGATTGCTGATTTCAGGAACGGGGGGGTTTGGGACGAAACCAGAGCTGGCCAAAGCGATACGCAGGGTATATATAAGGTAATCTGTGAGTTCTCTCTCATATATCTTAATGAAGGAGGTTGCTGAAAACATGATGCGCAAGAAGATTATCAATCGAAGCCCGAAGGAGCCCATATTTACCGATCATGCCTGGCTGGACCTGGAGCGTCTGGCGCAGGTCGAGATCACCTCCGAGGAGACGGGACACCCCGTCGAGTCGGCCTTGACAACCGGGGGTGGGCCGGGCTGGCTGGCCGGTGAAAACGGGGAGCAAACGATTCGCCTGCTCTTTGATGAACCGCAGGTACTCGGACACATTCGTCTCGTATTTGAGGAAGAGAAACGGGAGCGCACCCATGAGTTTGTGCTGCGATGGTCGAAAGACGGCGGGACGTCATACCGGGAAATCCTTCGCCAGCAGTATACCTTCAGCCCGCCGGGCGCGACCCGGGAGGTCGAAGACTACACCGTCAACCTTGACGGGGTGACGGCGCTGGAGTTGACCATTGTACCGGATATAAGCGGGGGAGACGCCCGAGCATCCCTGATTTCATTGCGCCTAGGATAGCCCCGATTCACCCTCGGTGTTGCCGTGGGCAATGCGGTACACGATAAACCCCGTTTATTAAGGCGGGGACCTCCCTCATCAAGCCTCCCAACTTTTTGTGATCCTACTTTTGATGTTCTCTTTCCCCCCCTTCAGGTTTTCCTTGAGGCTGAGCGTGTTGTGGTTGAACCTGAGGCTGCCTCTGCGGCTGCTGAGCCCTCTCCTGAGGTTGTCTCTGTGGCTGACCTTGAGGTTTCTGAGCCTGAGGTCTTTGCTCTTGTCTCTGTGGCTGACTTTGAGGTTTCTGAGCCTCGGGTTTCCGAACCTGAGGTTTTTGAGCTTCGCGTTTCTGAGCCTGAGGTTGTCTTTGCGGCTGATGTTGCTTAACCTCAGGTCTCTGTTGATACTGCTGTTGCCTTTGCTGTCTTAGTGCCTGTCTCTGCTGTGGCGGCCGAGGTTGATAGCCCTGGACGCCCCACGTTCCTTGCCTTTCCCAATGTCGATCATTATGCCAGTTCTTCCAGTTCTGCTGGAGTTGTTGGTTACGAATTAGTTCGTAGTTCCACCGGTGCCCGTTCCAATTATGGTCCCTGTAGTATCCTCTCCAACCTGGGTCCACATCGAAATAAAAACTTGGAACGGTGTTATAATAACCCCAGCCCCGGTCATAATAATATGAGCGATACCACTGACCTTCCCATAGACGCCACCACCAGCCGTTCCAGAAGAACAAGTCTGCATTTACATCAGGAGCAACGTAAACATCGTTCGTATCAGGCATCGCTATCACATCCGGAGGCGCCTGAAATGCGATGGGTGGCGGCAGAGGGATGTTAACGTTAATAGCTACCTGCGCCATCGTTGAAACAGGAACGACAATTACCAACACAAAAAGCATTGTTCCAAAAAGCAACGTTTTCACTTTATTGCCTCCTTCATTCTGTTCTTGCATGTCTGCTGCAGACAGATGTCCAGGGAATTGCCTCAAGGCGCTCCACCTCGATTCCTTTTCCACAGACCTCACAGGAGCCGTATTCCCCGAGTTCTATCCTCGTCAGTGCCCTGTTTATGGCCTGGATCTCTTTCTGCTCGTTTTCGTCCAGTATTGCCAGAACATCG
>JBEKHB010000041.1:0-34653 GCA_050012495.1 Syntrophorhabdales bacterium | reverse complement strand
CCTCAGACCCTGCCATCCAAGCTATATGGCTCCTGACTTTTACCATAGCAGGACTAACTCCTGCTGAACACACCTGCCTTTTCTGGACGCACACGAAAGTACACGGTTTTAGGGGGGGTAGGGGGGGAAGAAGATTAACGTGAACCGCGAAACGCGAAACGGGGGCAAAGAAAATTATAAATTATAAATTTGGGTTCGAAAACCACGACCGGAACCGGACAACGGAATAGGACCCTTACCCGGACAGGAGTCGTAAGCTCAATTGTCAAAGAGCGACGCCGGTTTACGGGACCTCTGATGCCGGCTCAAGCGGGCCGTGTCATCTCTCTCAGACATATCAAGACGACTGCCCGGTCTCATAAGATTCTCTCTGTTTTCCGCTCTCCTGTCAAAGTGACAAGGAGAGATGACAACCAGGAGCGACAAAAAGCATCTTGAACATTTAGACATTTTCCCTGAACTTGAAACATACAGACGACAATGTCCCCGTCACCTACCCCATCGTGAAGGGCAAGCTACGGTCATTCCCGCCGGCTATTTCTTGAAGGGATGGCGATCGGGAGCCTGTTTTGGCGCGGGAAGCACGGCCAGGATGCTCGGGACCGCGAGGTTAAGGACCGAGCTCCGGTGGCGCAGGTAGTCGTACATCGCTTGAGGCTTGGCGCCGATCTGGGCCTTAGGTCCCAGGGCCGTGCGGCCGAGGACGACACGCGACGCTCGCATCTCGATTGCCTGCGCCACGCACGCATAGACCAGGGACACGTACAGCGGAAGGCCTCTGGCCGCCCCGGCCTTATCGAAGCCCATGTAGTAGCCGAAGGCGCTGTCTCCGTCCCGGATGAGCGTGACGAAGCCGAGGATCTTGCCGCCCTCCTTGGCGCGAGCCACCACGGTGCGAAAATCGTTCTGATAATGCCGTGCGAGGGCAGGGATCCACTTTTCCCCGATAGTCGCCAGGCGCAGCTTCTTGCGATCGTGCACCTGGTGGTAGAGCCCGTAGATTTCAACGGCAGCGTCCTCCACCTGCTCCGGAGTGATGCGCTCGAGCACGATTCCAGATTCATCCAGGCTCTGTAAGGTCTTCCTTATCCTGCTCCGGTAGGCGGACTTCATGTCATTGAGGCAATCGTCGAAGCTGGCCCAGGATGGCTTCAACTGGAGCACCATGTTCGGCTCCGTTTCGAAGCGGCGGAAATTGGATTTCCGCAGGGCTGCCCCCGCCCCGGCCTGCTCGTCCGTCAGGTCCTTTATCATCACCATGTCCGACTCGCCGAAGATTGTGCTGGACCTCCTTATGCGGTTAAGCGCTTCTACCACCGCCGGCCAGAGCCTCACCCGGTCTTCATCCTCACCGAAGGCAACGCCGTGCGGACCCGTAGAGAGCAGGTTTCCGCAGACTAGGAAACGCAAGTGGACCCACGCAACCGGGAGCTCCGCAGCACGCTCTGCGACCTTCAGCAGGTACCGGAAGCGGTGCCAGAGGTTCAAGGCCACGTCGGGCCACAACTCCCCCGGGGCGACCGCCGGCACAGCTTCCTCGCGCAAAGGCCACAGTAAGAGGTTATCGTATAGCAGGACCCGCTTGCGAACCCGACTGATGGAGCGCTGCGAAGCCTCTCCCAGGGAATGCCAAAAACCGGGCGTCATTTCGGCAAAGCTCCCACGGGATAGGTCGGCAACCCGAATCTCAAGGCTCTGCGCAACCACTGTAGCAACAGGCCGATCATCTGCATAAACGATGGCATAGTGTGTGGATAGGTTGCCGGGGAGGTGATGTTCCAGAAGCCGAAGGAAGGGACGCGAGAGGAACAGCCCGGAATGGGCCGCCACGCGGTCCCAGTGATCGGGGTTCAGAAAAGCGATGGAATCGGCAAGGGCAAAACGGAATCCGGCGGGTGCCACGGGATCGGATTTAGACATAAGCTTCCCTATGGGGACATTGTTGCCTCACGTTCATTACTGGTTGCTTCCTGTCTCAGCCTCCTTTCGGCCCTTTCTATCGCCCTGGTAATAGCCGCGATTCTGAAAAAGGTGTCCCGTCCTTCCGTGTCGTGTATTGAAGTAAATGGCGTACCGGGCAAGACGTTTTCTCATGGTCCCGGACATACCGATATTCCGGCTCTTCAGCAAAAGATGCACATGTTGCTCATCAGCACCTGCGCATAGAGGAAACGCCCGGTGGCGGAAATATATTCACCGAGTTTGTCAACAAACCGCTGTCGATCCGTATCACCGGCAAAGAGACCGCTTCTGTCAATCCCTCGAATCATCACGTGATGCAAGGCGCCGGTTGCATCCAGGCGGGCATGTCGAGGCATGAAACAAGTCTATGTTGGATGGGGACGGATGTCAATCAAATCACACTGAGAAATAACGTCCCTAGCGCCCCTTATAGGCTTCCCATCTCTTCCGTGCTTCATCGGCCCATATCCTGTCTATTTCAGGATCTGGCTTGTCAAGTTGAGTGAGAATCTCATCAACAAGCTTCAGTTTCTCTGTGTCGGGCAGTGATTTTATTGTTGCAAGAAGATCATCCGCGGTCCGGGCCATACGATATCCCCCTGGATTACGATTACTACTACAGCTATTGTACCACTTTCAGGTTCATGTTTGTAGCGATAATTACCGCACAGGGCACGGTAGCGGAAGGGGGACGATGTCCCGACCGCCCCCCCTATACCTATGGATAAGAACTGCCTACGCATCACGTCCGTCTCTAATGATAGTTCGCGGCAGCCGCCGCCTGAAATACGGTGAATGAGAGGCCGGCGATAGTTGAAGCCTCCATCCTTGAGGATGCACCCGTGTTCGCAGCTACCGAATACTTTACGATGCCGCTTCCGGTGCCGCTGCTGCCTGAGGTGATCGACACCCAGGATGCCGCGCTACTCGCCGTCCACGCGCATCCGCTCGGTGTCGTCACGCTTATGCTTCCCGTTACTCCACTGGCGCTGAGGTATTCAACCCTGGGGGAAATCGAATAGGCACAGGCGGATGGAACGGTATAGCCGACCTGGTTGGAGTAACCGCTTTCGTAGCCCGCACTGTCATAGGCGGTAGCCGCAAAATAGTAAGTGGCGCCGGTTGAAAGGCCTGACAAGGCATAGCTTTTCGTGTCGCCTACGTTTACGCAATATGTGTAGCTCCCGCTTACCGTGCCGTAATAGAGCTTGTAACCCGTCACATCCGGGTCGGCGTCCGTCCAGGATAGAGTGACTTGGGCGGCACGGGCATTAATGCCGGTAAAGAGCAGCACGGGCACCGAAAGGAAGAGCACGAGAAAGAGTAAAACCGGCCGCTTGAAAGGACGGGTAAAATCTAGCTTTACGCTTCTTGATCGGTATGCGCTCATGATGCTACCTCCTAAAGGGGCAGAGCCATTGCCGGCGCTTCCACTGAGATAACAACTCTCTACGCGCGCTGTGTTAAGCTTTCTTGATTCTCTTCCTGAATACCATAAGGCCAACCATGGAAGAACCTAACAGAAGCAAGCCGGGAGGCAGGGGAATGGGAACTGGGGTATTCACCGCCAGCACGTTCAGCACGAGCTCCTCACCGTTACTATCGTAGAATACGCTGTCACTGCTGCTAAGGGCTGGGTCGTAGTTGACGAAACCGCCTTTGCTGAACAGCATAGCCGGCAGCAGCATCGTGAGGCTATCGGCAAGGGCCGGGTTAGTGGGAACAATAGCGACTGCAACCCCTTCGACTTGAGTCCCTTGATTGAGAGGGCTCCAGGTGTACGCTTTCAGGTAGTACTCCGATTCGCCCAAGTCGCCGAAGTAGTAGCCAACGCTCGAATTCCCGAAGCTCCCCGTGCTGTGGCCATTGATAGTCAATATCGCCGTTATTGGGTTGGGGGAGGAATAGGCCGGATCCCCGTCTTGGGTGGCGCCAGTGACGTAGTCCAAACCTACCGGGGCGGTCGTGGTGAACGCGAGGCTAAACGGCTGACCGGTAAGGTCCCCTCCGCCGAAGTAGTTGCCGGTGTCGGGTGTCGTCACGCTCCCAAAGGGAGCGGGCCCTGCGACAATAATACCGTTGAACGTGTTGGTAACAGTGACAACGACTGCCTGCGCCGGAGCCGACCAGATTACCAATGCTGCGAATGCCAGTACCGTTGCGAACAAGAATGCGGATTTCCACCCACAAGCCTTTCTCATCACTAGCCTCCTTTTCTTCGTTGCATTGAAATAAGAATCCGTTCAACCCCTGTCTTACGCTTCCCGAGAACCACTACCGGCCCCTTCCGTCGGCATGCCTGTCTTATTCGCCGTTTCAACTGGTGGCCCGGCTGTCTACATAGAAACCCATTGGCTTTCCGCCCCACCCTCGCCGGCGGTTTAGCTTTTACCTTTTAAAAGGACTGTAGTGCGATGCGTGGAAGGAGTCAAGGCAAGCACTAGCTAACTAGCTTAAATATATAGACATTTGGTGATATATGTGCGCATTCCAACCCAAACCGGCCGCCCGTTAATATGAAAGCAACGGGGTCTGCCATCGACAAGGGACAATTAACGGTCTCTCGCGTTCACGACTAAAAGAGAATCGAAAGGGCATTATCGAGGTGCATTATGAAGAGCTCACAGGCGCCAGGGAAGAACGTCTCCGTTGAGATTACTCATATCTCCGTGAGCGGAATTTGGCTCTTGGCGGGAGATAGAGAATTGTTCATGGCGTATGAAGCGTTTCCCTGGTTCAAAGATGCCCCGGTGGGGAAAATCCTTCACGTCGAAGAACCCTATCCAGGGCATTTTTATTGGCCCGATCTTGATGTAGACCTCACTGCAGAGATTATAGAACACCCGAAAAGCTTCCCGCTGAAGGCAAAATAATGGGGTGACGGGGACGGCAGTTCCGTTAATTCCGTTGACAGGTGCGGGGGCTCTGCTGCGGTTTCCTATGGAGAAAAACTGCTACGCATCAAGGATCATGCGGAGGAGGGAGGATAAGTCGCGATAGTCACCTACGTCCCAGACGTCCCCATCCCCATATGTCGGGTGCACCCACTGTTATGTGTCGATTGTTTTCAGTCCCAAGAATTTGGCCATTGGATCGAAATCTCTGTCGTCGTGCAATAAACGCAACCCGTAATGAATACAGAAGGTCCCGATCATGACGTCTATCGTCTTTCGAAGGGTAACGCCCTTTCTCCTAAGAGTCCTGTAATTAAAGGCGCTCTGTGGAGCCAAGGCGCGTCCTCCCATCGTCATGAACGGCATTCCCAAGAGGAGTTTTTTGCGATCCTGAAGTCCTTGTCGCTCTGAAAACCCTGGAGCACTTCGGTCAGCACCAAATCGCCCATGATGAGAAGGGAATTTCCGAGTGAAGAACCAAGCCAATCCGTCTGAGGCGTTTTCTTGCCGTTGAAGTAGTCGATCCAGACGGAAGAATCAACAAAAGTCATTTGTCTAACCGCATCTCGTCAAGGTTGCCGGTCCACTTAAGTTCTCCCCGAAACCCCTTTATTCTTTCCTGGTCCTTCATTCTTACCAGCAGTCTTAAGCCCTCTTCTATAGCTTCTTTCTTTGTCTTCTTTCCCGAAGCCCTGAGGGCGGACTCCATCAGGTCATCGTCTATCACTACGTTTGTTCTCACTTGTCACCTCCCAGGTGTATCAATACTTCCTATTATACACATTCACGCAATTGTTTCAATGGCCATTTTGTCCTGCATATAACAAAACGTGATGTTCCACGGGCATACCCCGGTGGCTTCTTGGTCAGCTTCTGAAAATAGAGTTTCTCTCCCGGTGTCCATGAGTACCGTCTTTCTCACGGCAAGCCTGAAATAGTTGTTGTAATCTTGCGCCATTTCTCTGATAAATGGAGGACAGGCAGATGGCACTCGGAAAGGCTGACAGGCTGGTCCGGTGAATGATAATGTACAGGATAGAACAATGTCCCGACCGCCCGTCAGGATTATTTCCAACAAAATGGTTGGCAACTTTTTGGTTGGCATTGAAGCGTGTGGTGCTCCCTGGGGTAATTGAGATGATGCGCCCTGGACCTCACCCCTTTCGGTGTTTTTGCAAATTGGCTTCTGATAGGGGTATGCCGACCCCCTCCGCCCCTTTCTTGCGGTAGACAACGTGATATGAAGAGAATATAATGAGTTTGAGGCAAGATGAGTCCTACAATACTTACAGAAAAAGGTTACCGATTCTTTTTCTTCAGCCGGGAGGAGTCTCGCCCTCATATCCACGTGGTGTGCTCAGACGGAGAGGCAAAGTACTGGCTGAAGCCGGAGATAGAGTTGGCCAAAAATCACGGCCTCTCCCGTTCACAACTGAAAGAGATGGAAGGAATTATCGAGGTGCATTATGAAGAACTCAGAGGCGCGTGGGAAGAACGTCTCGGTTGAGATTACTCATATCTCCGGTAGCGGAGTTTGGCTTTTAGCTGGAGATAGAGAATTGTTCATGGCTTATGAAGACTTTCCCTGGTTCAAAGATGCCCCGGTGGGGAAAATCCTTCACGTCGAAGAGCCTTATCCGGAGCATTTTTATTGGCCCGATCTTGATGTAGACCTCACCTCAGAGATTATAGAACACCCGGAAAGGTTCCCGCTGAAGGCAAAATAATGGGGCGACTGGGACGATAGTTCCGTTAATTCCGTTGACAGGTTCGGTGGGCTTTGCTACGGTTTCCCATGGAGAAAAACTGCTACGCATCAAGGATCATGCAGGGGAGAGAGGATAAATCGCGATAGTCACCTACGTCCCAGACGTCCAGTCCAGAGATTGACAAGCTTCTTCCTGAGATAAGAGTTGTAGTCCAGGAGTTGATTTACCTGTCTGGGCTCAAGTAGCCCAACCAAGCAATACAGCCGGCTCGCCACCTCGGCGGATCATTTCTGTGCTAGCTGCGAAATTCTTCATGGAGGATAGAGTATGTTCGCTACCGCGATTGGTGCATTTGCTGGTGCCCTATTGTCTCTTGTAATCAGCATGTGTATCGAGTATCAAAGGAAGCCGAAGCTCTATTTTGAAATTGAAGATCCGCCTCACGAGAGTACATATCCGTCTGGCCCAGTCCGAGACGCCCGTTTCTTGCGTGTCAACCTTTGCAATCGCGCGATGCCTAGGTGGCTGCAGTGGTTGGGACGCAATGCTGCCATGCAATGCGAGGGAAACGTTGAATTCTACCACATGGACAATGGGGCACCTGTTTTCTCAAAGCCTATGCCGATTCGCTGGGCGGGTTCAGACGAACCCTTGTCTTTGCAGGTGCTGCCGGATGGTCAGGTCGCTTTGATATTTGACCCTTTTAAGTACAATTCCATTTCTCGCCGCAACTGTTCCCCCGGTGGCAAGGAGACTATTGACGTGGCAGCACGCTTCCACAACGACGAGGAATGCTATGGATGGTGTAACGAGAATTACTTACCAGGAAAGGGGTGGCGAAATGGCGATTGGAGGCTCCCGAAAGGAAGATACATCGTCAAGGTTACGGTTTTGTCAGCCGGCGAGAAGGTATCACAAGTCTTTCAAGTCGAAAACTCAGTGGCTAAGCAACATTTTCGTTTGATGGCAGCAAACCAGCAAGATGTTTCTAAGATTGGATCGGACCAAGTTTTAACCTAACCATCGGCTGCACCTGATGGCCGCAGGCATACTTTTTCACCTGCCGGGGAGTCATAAAGGCAATTTTGAATGGTGAATTTTGAATGAAAAGCTCACGAACACGTGTTTTCTACCTGTCAAGCTGGGTAGTAGGCGAAATGCACCCCGACAAGCTTTCCTCGGCCGGAGGAAATTTTGATGCATGGCGCGAAGCCGGGGCGGCGTCCGGGCCGGAGCATACTGCGTTGTATGTGAGGACCCGGACACGCCCCGGCGACAAAGCCAGGCGCGAAATTAACCCGGCCGCCCACCCCTACCCCTGCGTCTTTTCTTGACATTTGCTCTCTTTCCCGCTACTATTGTTACATGTTGGAGGATGCGGCGAGGAAGTACGGGTTGCTGGCCCTGCTCATTGCCCTGTTATTTATCATCTGCGTGTCCGAAAACGGCCTTATCGATTACCTGAAGCTCAAACAGCGCATAGGGGCTGTGGATGCTTCCATAAAAACGCTCCAGAAAGAAAACGTTGTGCTGAAGGGCGAAATAGACCGTCTCCAGCACGATGACCGCTATCTCGAAGACGTTGCACGCAAAAACGGCTTCATAAGAGAAGGCGAGAAGGTATACAGGATTGAAAAATGAAGTACGAAGGCATGATTTACCGGCCTCCGAGCGAGGCCTACAGTCTTATTCTCCAGGTCACGGTCGGCTGCTCCCACAATAAGTGCACGTTCTGCGGCTCCTTCAAAGATAAGAAATTCTGGGTCAAGAGCTTCGAGGAGATCCGGCAGGACGTGGAAGAGGCTAAGGCATATGAGCGCCACGTAAAAAAGGTCTTTCTGGCCGACGGCGACGCGCTGATCCTCCCCCAGAAGCGGCTCATGCCCATTATGGAGTTGATAAAAAAGAGCTTCCCGAGGCTCGAGCGCATCGGGACCTACGCCAACACGAAAGCGATCCTCAAGAAGTCCGTGGATGAGCTGAGGGCCCTGAAAGAGATGGGTCTGGGCATTCTCTACCTCGGCGTGGAATCGGGCGACCAGGTGACCCTGGACAGGGTGCACAAGGGCACGACCCTCGACAAGACTGCGGAGGCGGCTGCCCGGGTGAAAGAGGCGGGGATCATCCTTTCCGTCACCGTCCTCCTCGGCCTCGGCGGGGTGGAGAGGAGCGAGATACACGCGGAGGAAACGGGCAAGTTCCTGAGCAGGATAGACCCCGAATACGTGGGCGCCCTGAGCGTCATCGTGGTTCCCGGGACACCGCTGGCCGAAGAGGTGGAGAAAGGCACGTTCGTCGTGCCGGACCCCTACCAGATGTTGAAAGAGCTGGCCGTCATGATCAAAAACACCAATGTTACCCACACCTTTTTTGCCTCCAACCACGCCTCGAACTATCTCCCCATAAAGGTCTGGCTGCCTGAAGATAAGGACAGGGCGGTAAGGGCGATCATGCACGTGCTGAACCAGAAGGACCCATCCATGCTGAGGCCCGAGTATTCGAGGGCATTGTAATGGAGTACGTGGACGTGCCTTTGCGGGTGCGGTACGCCGAGACCGATATGATGGGCATCGTCTATTACGGCGCCTACCCCGTCTACCTCGAAGTGGCAAGGAACGAGTATATGCGGGAAAAGGGCCTTCCTTACCGGGAGCTCGAAGAAATGGGCTATCGCCTCGTCGTCTCCGAGGTCGAGATAAAGTACTATAATCCCGCGGTCTACGACGATCTTCTCACAATCCGGACGAGCGTCTCCGATATCCAGTCGAGGGGCGTCACCTTCACCTATGAGATCCTGAAGGAAAAGGTAACCGTAGTCCGGGGGAAAACGAGGCATATCTGCCTGAACACCAAGAGAAAACCGACCAGACTCCCGCCGCTTCTCGTCGATATTTTCAAGAATGACGGTGCATCTTAGCAGTTCTGGGGGGGGAGGCCGGGGCACCCGCGAAGCGGGTCGTGGCTTCGCCGGCGGAGGGGGCGCTGAGCCCCAACATCGCATCCTGGTGATCAGGCTGAGCTCACTGGGGGACGTGCTCCTGACCATGCCCGCGGTACAGGCGATCAAATCGGCGGCGCCCGCGACAGCCGTCACATGGCTCGTCGAAGGCTCCCCGTCGGAGCTGCTCGCCCATCAGGCATTTGTCGACCGGGTCATAGAGTTCCCACGGCGCACAATCGCAGGGTCCCTGCTGCGGGGGCGCCTCGATGCCGCCTTCGCCGCCCTCGCGGCCTTCCTGTCGAGCCTCCGCCGGGACGCATACGATACCGTCGTCGACTTCCACGGCATCATCAAAAGCGCACTCCTCGCGTGGACCAGCCGCAGCGGCCGAAGGATCGGCTTCGACAGGAGACCGGCCAAGGAGGGGAGTTGGCTCTTCTATAACGAAAAAACAGCGCTACCGGACCCACGCATGCACAAGGCCGACCGGAACATGCTCCTCGCCTCCCGGCTCGGCAGCCGCGGCATGCCGGAAATGGACCTTAAAACACCCCCGGCCGCCGCGTCCTACATCGACGCCTTCCTTGCCGGCCGCAAGGCCGCCTCCCCTATTTTTGCCGTAAACCCCTTTTGCAGCAAGGGGAGCGAGTTCAAGAGATGGGACATCAGTCGCTACGCCGAGCTTATCAGGCGTGTGGGCGACGCCACGGGCGCGACCATGATGGTAGTATGGGGACCCGGGGAAGAGGAAGAGGCGCGCCGCCTCGCGGCAATTGGGGGCAGCCATGCCGTGCTTGCCTGTGCCACGACGGTGTCGCAGCTCCTTGCCCTCCTCAAGAGGACGGACCTCTATATAGGGGGCGATACGGGCGTGATGCATCTGGCCGCCCTGGCGCGGGTTCCTGTCGTCGCCATATTCGGCCCCACCGACCATCTCGTCAACGGCCCTTACGGCAACGGCCACACAGTGGTGAGGAAAGACCTGCCGTGCAGCCCGTGCAGGGAGAAGACGTGCAAGAGTCGCGAATGCCTCCGTTCGATCACCGTAGATGAAGTCCACGGCGCGGTGTTGACTGCCTGGGCAGCCGCGGGAGGCCGGTGATGCGCGTCCTCTTCATCTACCCGAACCTGAATGCCCAGATCGGCTTCAACTACGGCATATCTTATATGTCGGGTCTCTTGAGGTCCGAAGGCATCGAGACGTCCCTGCTCAATATAAATGCGGACCTCGGCTACCCCCTCGATCTCGACCGCATCAAGCGGGACGTCGTGAGGATCGCTCCCGACCTGATCGGCTTCTCCGTCCTGACCAACCAGTACAAGTACGCCCTGGAGATCGCAACCCATCTGCGGACGTACTACGACCGGCCCATAGTCTTCGGCGGCATCCATCCCACCATGGACCCTCACGGGACCCTCAAAGAGCCCGTTCTCGACTCCATCTGCGTGGGCGAGGGAGAAGAGGCCTTTCTCGAATCGATCAGGGCCGGGGGCCCCAGGGGGGTGCGGAATATGGGCTACAGGGACGGCGGCCGGGCGGTCCTGGAGCCTCTGAGGCCGTATACGGATTTAGCGCGCCTCCCGCCCAAAGATTACGAGATCTTTGACTTCCAGCGGATGATCGACGCAAAGGACGGATGGGTCGGCCTGCTCGCCTCGCGGGGCTGTCCCTTCAGGTGCACCTATTGTCTGAACCACAGAATCATCACGCTCTACAAAGACTCGGGGCACCTGCCCAAGGACTACATAAGGCGCCACACGGTCGACCAGGTCGTAGGCGAGATCAACTCCCTGCTGTCCCGCTACCACAGGATCAGCATGTTCATCTTCGACGACGACCTCTTCACCTTCGACAAAAACTGGCTCCGGGAATTCGCGGAAAAATACCGGAGTGTGACCCGGATCGGCTTTGTCTGCAACGCCCACGTGAGGATGTTCGACGAGGAGACGGCCGCCTGCCTGAAGCAGGCGGGGTGCAGGATAGTGAAGTTCGGCGTCGAGAGCGGAAGCGAGAGGATGCGCCGGACCGTGCTTTCCCGGTACATGACCAACAGCGATATCGAGGCGGCTTTCACGGCAGCCCATAAATGTGGACTTCACACGTCGGCCTTTGTTATGATAGGTTTACCGGGTGAGGAGAAAGCGGACGTGCAGGAGACGCTGCGGCTGCTGTCGAAGCTGCAGCCGGGGCGCTTCCGGTGGACCCTCTTTTTCCCCTTTGTGGGCACGAGGGCTTTTGAGATCGCGCAACGTGCGGGCACCATCGATTTCGGGCGGATGGCGGACCTTGACAATTTCACCGATGAAACCTGCATGGACCTTGGCGAGGATGTGAACCTCTACGTGAAAAAGGTGAAGGACTGTTTCTGCGCCTTTGTGAACGGATACGCACACATCCCCGAGTACGCCCGGATCGTCTCGCGCGTCGAAGCAATGGGCACCGGCGAGTGGCAGGCGGAAAAGGCCCTGATCGCCGGTGAGATCGAGGGAACCGACGAGGGCATGCGGATAAGCGGGCAGCAGCATTACGAGGTAAGGTACAACCGTTTTATGGGCGTGAGGAGTGACTGGGAAGACGATCATATACCTGCCTAACTGGCTTGGCGACATGGTGATGGCAACGCCTTTCCTCCATTCCCTGAGGCAGGCCCTCGATGGAGAGTTATGGGGCCTGGGAAAACCTTCCGCCATGCACCTGTACAACGGCCTCGAACTCTTCGACCGCTTCATCCTTTACGACGGCAAGGACCTGGTCGCCTTCCTCGATCTGGTGAGCACCATCAGGAGCGGCCGCTTTGAAAGGGGCATCGTCCTGCCCCATTCCTTCCGGTCGGCCCTGCTCTTCTCTCTCGGCGCGGTGCGAACGAGAATAGGTTACGGCCGGAACAACAGGGGCCTTATGCTTCACTCGATTATAGAAGACGCCCCTTCCGGACCCGAGCCCACGGTAGAGCACTACCTGAGGGTCCTCGATGCGCTCCCCGCGATGAGGGCCACGGAGACGCCCTTTTTGCGGGTGACCGATGACGAGGAGCGCAGGTTCGACGAAACGTTCACGGATGTGACGGGCGACTACGCCGTCTTCATCGCCGGCGCCCAGTACGGCCCGTCGAAGCGGTGGCCCGACACGTATTTCTCGCGCCTTGCCGACATGCTGACGGAAAGGTTTTCCTTTCGGGTATACCTGCTCCCCGGCAAGGGCGAGGAAAAGATCGCCGGCCGCATCTGCGACGGCGTGACGCACAAGGAGGCGGTCGAGGTAAGGAGCATGGGCGTGAGGGAGCTGAAGGTATGCCTTGCCCGGGCCTCGGTGGTTGTCAGCAATGACACAGGCCCCCGCCACGTCTCCGCCGCCCTGCATGTGCCGACCGTGGTCATCCTCGGCCCCATGGATGAGCGGTATACGACGTATGCGGGCAGCTTCACCCATACCCTTTGCAAGGATATCCCTTGCAGGCCCTGCAACATGAAGCGCTGCGACCGTGATCACGCATGTGTGAAGGGCATAAGCCCGGAAGAGGTGCTCCACAAGGTCGAGGAGGTGCTCTAGGTGGACATCCTGCCGGAATTGATAGACCGGTTCAACGATAAGCATATCTGCGTGGTCGGCGACGTGATAGCCGACATATACATTTACGGAAAACCGCATAAGCTGTCGAGGGAAGCGCCGGTGGTGGTGATCAGGTACGAGGGCGAGAGCATCTGCCCGGGCAGCGCGGGCAATACGATAAACAACCTGCTGGCCCTCGGCGCCCACGTACATCCCGTCAGCTGCCTGGGGCGCGACGAGGCGGGCGACAAGCTCTACGCGCATTTTTCCGCCCATGAGAAGATCGACCTGGACGGGCTCGTCAGGTATGACGGCAGGACCGTGACGAAGACGAGGATCCTCGCCGGGGACACCCACACCTCGAAGCAGCAGGTGATAAGGGTCGACCGGGAGATGGAGGCACCTCCCCCCGCGGCGCTGAGGAAGGATTTGCGGCGGAAACTCGCGCGAGTTGCCCCTCACGTGGACGCCATCATACTCTCCGATTACGAGTACGGGCTCATCGACGGGGAGATGAGGGCCGACGCGGCGGAGGCTGCCCGAGGGAAAATCGTCGTCGGCGATTCGAGGCATCACCTGCGGGAATTCAAAGGGCTTACCCTGATCACGCCCAACGAGTCGGAGGCGTATGCCCTTGCGGGTCTCACCGGGGAGACGGACGTGGAAGAGGTGGGCAGGCGCATCATGGGCTTTATGGACGTGGAAGCGCTCCTTATCACGAGAGGGAACAAGGGCATGGCCCTCTTCCTCAAGGATGGGCGGATACACCATATACCGATCTATGGAAGCGAGGAGATCGCCGATGTAACGGGCGCGGGGGATACGGTGGCGGCAGTGGCAACGCTGGCCCTTGCCTCGGGCGCCGGTTTCTACGCGGCGTCACACATTGCGAATTGCGCGGCCGGCATCGTCGTCATGAAGACGGGCACGGCGGTGGTAACGGCCGACGAGCTGAAGAGGGCTATCGAGGACTATGGGACAATGGATTCGTGACCTCGACAAATTGCGCGGCATTGTCGAGAAAGAAAGACGCAAGGGGAGGAAGATCGTCTTCGGCAACGGATGCTTCGACCTCCTCCATGTGGGCCACGTGCGCTATCTGCAGGCGGCCAAGGCCCTGGGGGACATCCTCATTGTCGGCGTCAACGACGATGCGTCTCTGGTGAGCCTGGGCAAGAGAAACAGCGTGATCACACCCCTCGAAGAGCGGATAGAAATCGTCGCCGCCCTCGGGTGCGTCGATTACGTCGTCGCCTTCCGGGAACCCACGGTCGAGCGGCTCATTCGCGAGCTGAGGCCCGATATCCAGGCGAAGGGAACAGACTACACCGTGGAAACGGTCCCGGAAAGGGAAGTCGTCCGCGCATACGGCGGAGAGGTCGCCATCGTCGGGGACCCGAAGAACCACTCGACCAGGGACATAATCGAGCTGGTGCGGCAGTTGGAGGGGCGGTGACCATCCCTTTGTCCGTCTACATGATCACCTACAACAACGGACCGACCATTGAAAAGGCCCTGGCATCCCTTGCGGGCTGGGCGCCGGAGGTTGTGGTGGTCGATTCGGAGAGCACGGACGGCGCCCGCGAGCGCATAGGACGGTACACGGACCGGCTCTACCAGCTCTGCACCACCGATATGGCGGAGAAGTACGGATATGCCCAGAGCCTCTGCACCCACCCCTGGGTGCTCTTTGTCGACGCCGATGAATGGCTGACGCCTGCGATCAAGGGAGAGATCGAGGAGGTACTCCGGGTGGGGACCGACTACGACGGGTTCATGGTGCGGCGAAAGAATTTTTACCTGGGCAGGGTCATCGAGCACGGCGGGTGGTATCCCGACCACGAAATACGCCTGTACCGGAAGGAAAAAGGCCGCTGGCTCGGTGGCATTCATGCGAAGGTGCACGTCGAGGGCAGGGTGGGACGTCTGAAAAACTACTACCTCCACGCGCCCTATAACGACATATCGCACCAGATCCGCACGGTTGACCGGTATTCGGGGGCGTTTGCCGAAGACATGGCTGCGTCACACCGTCCCTTTCATCTCTGCAACATGCTCGGCAGGCCCCTCTACCGTTTTTTGAGAGACTACCTGTTCAAGGGAGGCTTCCGCGACGGGATACCGGGCCTCATCATCGTCGCCTCCACCATGTACTACGTGTTCATGAAGCACGCAAAACTCTGGGAACTGGAGAGAAGGAATGAAAGGATTCAAGGATAAGGAGGTCCTCATTACGGGCGGCCTGGGTTTCATCGGCAGCAACCTCGCCATAGAACTGGTGCGTCTCGGCGCTCACGTGACCATCGTCGACAACATGCTTCCCCGGCAGGGCGGCAATCTCTTCAACGTGAAGGAGATCGAGAACCGGGTGAGGATCAACTTCTCGGACGTGCGAAACCAGCTCTCCATGAACCACCTGGTCAAGGGGAAGGAGTATATCTTCCACCTGGCCGGACAGGTGAACCACGTGGACAGTATGAGGAACCCCATCCAGGACCTGGACATAAACTGCAGGGGCACCCTCGTCCTCCTCGAAGCCCTGAAATCGGGCAACCGGGCCGGCCGAGTGATATTCGCGGGCACGAGGGGCGAGTACGGCGCGAGCGTCAAGCTGCCGGTCGGCGAAGACCATCCGACAAACCCCAAGGGCATTTACGCGGTCACGAACCTCACCGCCGAGAAGATGGTACTGGTGTACGATGACATCTTCGGGATCAGGGGGACTTCGTTGCGGATCACGAACACCTTCGGCCCCCGCCATCAGATGGCGCATGACGAGTACGGCGTGTTCAACTGGTTCATCCGCAAGGCCCTCGACGACGAAATGATACCGGTCTTCGGCGACGGCACGATACTCCGTGATTTCCTCTACGTCGAAGACCTCGTGGAATGTCTGCTCACCGTGGCTTTGACGGATGACGCATATGGGGAGGTCTTCAACGTCGGGACCGGTGTGCCGGTCTCGTTCCACGACCTTGCGCGAAGGATCTCGGAGGTGGTCGGCTCGGGCAAGGTGAGCTTCACCGACTTTACCAGGGAGCGCAAAGAGGTCGAGCCGGGCGACTACTATGCCGACATATCCAAGATAACACGGACTACCGGCTGGAGACCGCGGACAAGCCTGGAAGAGGGCATACGCAGGACGGCCGATTTCTATCGCATTTACCAGAGGGAGTACTGGGACTGATGGTAAAGATCTTCGATCTGCAAAGGGAATACGATGAGCTGAAAGGACCGCTGGCAGAGGTTTTCGACAGGGTCTGCCGGAGGGGCGAGTTTATTACGGGCAGGGAGCTCGCCGCCTTCGAGGATGCCTTTGCCCGCTATACAGGAGTCCATTTCGCGGCAGGCATGGGGTCCGGGACAGACGCGCTCCGCATCGGCGGGCTGGCCCTGGGGCTCAAAGCGGGCGACAAGGTCGTCACCACCCCGAACACGTATATCGCCACGGTCATGGCCCTCTCCGTTCACGGCATCGTCCCGGTGTTCTGCGATATAGACCCGGAAACCTACACCATGGACCCCCATGCCCTCGAAAACGTGCTCAAGGCCGATAGCGGCGTGAAGGCGTGCATCCCCGTCCACCTTTACGGCCACCCCTGCCGGATGGACGACATCATCGACGTGGCCGACCGCTTCGGCGTGACGATATTCGAGGACGCATGCCAGGCGCACGGCGCCCTCTATAAAGGGCGAAAGGTCGGCACCTTCGGGCGCGCCGCCGCCTTCAGCTTCTATCCCACGAAGAACCTAGGGGCTTACGGCGACGGGGGGGCTCTGGTGACGGCCGACCGCGGCGTCTACGACGCAATCCGACGCTTGCGCAGCTACGGCCAGGAAGAGAAGCATCTCCACGTTATCGAGGGGTTCAATTCGCGCCTCGATGAGTTGCAGGCAGCCATCCTCTCCGTCAAGCTCGCGAGGCTCGATGCCGGAAACGAAAAACGGCGCCACCTGGCCGATATCTACCGGTGGGACCTGGAAGAGGAGCATACACCGGTCGCGCTCCCCGTGGAAAAACCGTGGGCGCGTCACGTCTACCATCTCTACGTGATAAGGACGCCGGACCGGGAAGCCCTCTCCCAATTCCTCAAAAGCCGCGGCATCAGCACCCTTGTCCACTATCCCACGCCGATCCACCTCCAGCAGGCGTACCGGCATCTGGGCTACAAAAAGGGCGACTTTCCCGTGGCGGAGAAGGCCGCATCGGAGATACTATCCCTTCCCCTCTACCCCACCCTTTCCGAGGAGGAAGCCGTCTCCGTCTCCGCGGCCATAAAGGCGTTTTACGCGCGATGAGGTGCCTCCACCTCTTCAGCGACTGGAAATGGACCGGCCCGGCAGAGCCGGTTGTCTCGTTGTGCGAGAGCCTCAAAACGCTGGGGGTCGATGTCTCCCTCGCCTTTCGGAAGGCCCCCGTCGACTTCCGGGAGCGGACCGTGGAGAAGGAGGCCCGGAAACGAGGCCTCTCCTGCTGCGAGGCTTTCAGGCTGAACAGGTACTTCTCACCCCGCGACTGGCTTTTCGATTTCCGCGCCCTTTACCGTTATGCGGCCGACCTGAAGATCGATATACTGCACGCCCATCTCACCCACGACCATGCACTGGCTGCGGCGTCTCTTTTCGGGAAGCCGCGCCCCCCGCTCCTCGTGAGGACCGACCACAAGAGAGACGGGCTGGACCCGGGGCCCACCATGTCCGCGCTCCTCGGGAGGACCGACGGCCTTGTCCTCTACGGGCGCACAATAAAGGAGCGCGATATCGAGCGCTTCGCCTATCCTGACGAGAGGTGCGTCGTGCTGCCGCCCGGCGTGCACGTCTATGACGGTCCGGTGGGTGACCTGAAAGCCTCCCTGGGCCTTGGTCCGGATGAATTGGTGGTGGGCGTGATCGGCCGCCTCAAGCCCGACCGGGGCTATGACGTGATCCTGAGAGCCTTCAAGACGCTCCGGACGCGGATGGACAAGGTCAAGCTCGTCATCGTGGGCCGAAGCTCGCAGATAGAGGAAAGCGTCAGGAAGCCCATCACTGCCCTCGGGCTGGAAGAAGACGTCATCCTCGCGGGTTATCGGCTCGACGACTATTTCTCCATGATCGCGACCTTCGATCTCTTTGTGATGATGAGGGCGGGGAGCGACGGCGCCGCAAGGGCCCTCCGGGAAGTCATGGGCATGGGGAAGCCTGCCATCGTCTCCGATCGCGGTATGCTGCCCGAGCTGGTGCGGGACGGGTACAACGGGTACGTGGCCGCCGATGAACGACTGCTGGCGGCACGGATGGAAGAGGTGCTCACCGACGACCGGCTGAAAGGACGCCTCGGGGCGCAAGCCCGGCGGACTGCCCTCGAAGAGTGGGACTATAGTCTCCAGGCAAAAAGACTGCTGGGGTTCTACGAGAGGATCAAGACCCTGGGCAGGCGGGCCGGGTAGGCCATGGGTGGAGAGAGGGAGAACCGTCCGTTAAAGATTGCGATCCTCCTCGACAAGTTCCTTCCTTCACGGGGCGGCGAGCGGTATTTCTCCTTCCTTTGCGCGGAGCTCACCAAAAGGGGGCACGAGGTCCATCTCTTCGCGACGGAGGCGGAAGCAGTCACCGGGCTGCCATACCGGATCCACAAGATACCTGTCTGGAAATACCCGCGCTGGCTGCGCGCCCTCTCGCTCTGGCGCTATGGGTCCGGGACCCTCACCCGGCAAGGCTTCGATATCGTCCACGCCGTCGCGCAATGCCGCGCCGCCACCGTGCTCAACCCCCACGGCGGTGTGGAGCAGGCATATCTCAGGCAGGAATTTGCGTCGATCACCAATCCCGCGTACTACGCCTACAAGCGCCTGTTGCGCTATCTCTCGGTCCGCCACTATCTGGAAATCGGCTTGCAAAAACGCCTCTATACCGCCGAGGCGATTTTTGATGCAGAGCGCGAACCCGGGGCGGCGTCCGGGCCGGAGCGTACTTCGTGCGTACGTGAGGACCCGGACACGCCCCGGCGACAAAGCTATGCGCGAAAATCGCCCGGCGGCGTCCGGCGCGTGATCGCCATCTCGGAAATGGTCAAGGCCGATATCATCAGCTATTACGCGTACCCTGCGGACCGCATCAGCGTGGTCTTCAACACTGTCGATCTCGACCGCTTCCATCCACGGATGCGCGAGGTCTACAGGGCACAAAAACGGGCGGAGCTTGGCGTCGGGGCGGACTCGATACTGCTCCTCTTCGCGGGAAACAATTTCCGCCTGAAAGGCCTTGAGACGCTCCTGAGAGCGTTGCCCCTGCTCACCGCACAATTCCCCAACCGCGATTTCCGCCTGCTCGTCGCAGGCAGGGGCCGACCCCGGCGCTACCGGAGTCTCATGAAGAAGCTCGGCATATCGGCCAGGGTGATCTTCACCGGCCCCCTCTCCCCCATGGAGCACTACTATGCGGCTGCCGATATCTACGTCCATCCGACGTTTTACGACTCCTGTTCCCTCACCGTCCTCGAAGCCCTCGCGGCCGGGCTGCCAGCGGTGACGACGAGATTCAACGGCGCGGCCCAGGTGATCGCATCGCAGGAAGGGGGAATGGTGATCAATGACCCCGCGGATGCAGCCGAGCTGGCGGCCGCCGTCGCCCTCTACGCGGACCCCGAAAAACGCGCGGCCGCGCGCATCGTCGCAAGGGCATGGATGGAACAGTATCCGCCCATGCGGAACGTGGAGGAGACGGAGAGGGCGTACTATGCGGCCCTGTCAGAGTAGTGTGAGGGGGCGGCCGGGGTCTTTTCGCGGCAAACTTTGTCATCGCGTTCGGCCCGCATGCTCATGTACGCAAAATGTACACTCCGGTGCGGGCCAAATGCGATTTCGCGTTATCCATCAAAAATCCCTCCGGCCGCGAAAGAAGCCATAATCTAGCCCGCGCCGAGCGGGGATGGGAGACATGACGCCATTGCCGTAATGACGTCTTGATGTTATAGTTACTTAGCTGTACAGGAGGTGAATTATGGCAACAGCAACGAAGCGGGCTACCGTTTACCCGGACCCCGATCTGCATAAGGCACTCCTCCTGAAGGCAGTCGAGACTTCCCGGTCGGTATCGGACCTTGTCAATGATGCCGTCAGACAAGCCCTTGCTGAGGACGCCGAAGATATCGGCGCGTTCGAGGAAAGAGCTGGGGAGCGGCTGATCGGATATGACGAAATGGTCAAGAGGCTGAAAAGAGATGGCCGAATATAAGGTCTATTTCAAAGAATCCGTCGAGAAAGACTTTAGCGGAATACCGAAGAAAGATCTCCAAAGCATTCTCCGTCGCATAGAGAATCTCGCTAAGGATCCGAGACCCCAGGGCCATGAAAAACTGACTGGACAGGAAAGGTACCGTGTTCGTCAGGGTCGGTACAGGATTGTTTATTGCATCCAGGACAAAGAGCTTACAGTCTGGGTTGTCAAGGTTGGACAGAGCCTGTCCTCGTGGTGGCGGTTGACGACAGCGGGTCTCGCGAGGAAGTGGCCCTTTGCGGCGAAGAAGACCTTTGAAAAGCAGACGATGTCATCCAGTCGGCTACACACATATTTTCTCCCTTATGCCCTCGCCTGCACAAGAGGCAGAATCTCTTCAAAATAATCGAGCGACGCCGGATTGACCAAAGCATCCCTGTTCGTCACCGGCCTGCCGTTGACTATGTTCGTGATGGCGCTCTCCACCTTCTTCGCACTGAAGGTGTAAGGGATGTCGGGCACTTTGATGATGAGGGCAGGGACGTGACGGGGCGAGGCCTTGTCCCGGAGCATATTTTTTATCCGCTGCTTCAGCTCGTCATTGAGCGCAGCGCCGGGCGCAAGCTTGACGAAGAGGAGCACCCTCTGATCCCCTTCCCAGTTCTGTCCTATGGCGGCGCTGTCGGCGATCTCGTCGAACTTCTCTACGATGTTGTAGATCTCTGCCGTGCCGATGCGGACACCCGAGGGTTTGAGGATGGCGTCCGAGCGGCCGAAGAAGGTGACGCCTCCGGTGTCGCTGTAGAAGGTCACATAGTCCCCGTGGCGCCATATATTGGGGTAGACGGTGAAGTAGGCATCCTTGTAGCGGGAGAAACCCTCATCATTGAGAAAGAAAAGGGGCATGGAAGGGGCAGGGGCTTCACAGACGAGCTCACCCTGCCGATCGTACACAGGGTTTCCTTTCTCATCGTATGCCTTCACCTTCATGCCGAGGGCAGGGCCCTGAAGCTCTCCTGCATAGACGGGGAGTATGGGCGTACCCATGCAGAAGCAGCCGTTGATGTCCGTGCCCCCGGCCAGGGAGTTGAAATGGACGTCCGCCTTGATAGCGCTGTAGACGTACTCGAACCCCTCTGCGGATAAAGGGGAGCCGGTCTGCCCGATGGACTTGAGGGAGGAGAGACTGAAACGATCTTTGGGTCTGTAGTTCTGTGCCTTCAGAAGGTTGATGTAGGTGGCGCTTGTCCCGAAGAAGGTGATCCGCTCCTCGTCCACGAGCTTCCACATGGTCCCCATGTCGGGATAGCCAGGGTTGCCGTCGAAGAGGACCACTGCGGCCCCTACTCCGAGGACGGCCACAAGCCAATTCCACATCATCCACGAGGGGGCGGTCATGTAGATGACCTTGTCCGCCCTCTTCAGGTCGGCGTGGATGATAAGCTCCTTCAACTGGTTGACCAGAATGCCTCCCACACCCTGGACCATGCACTTGGGTTTGCCTGTCGTGCCTGAAGAGAACATGATGTAGAGGGGGTGGTTCGCGGGGACCTGCTCGAAGGTGAGCTCCTCGTTGGAAGAGAGGAAGTCCGTGTAGAGGACCGCGCTGCGGATGGCGCTGATGTCGGGCGTCTCGCTTGCGTAAGGAACGACAACCACCTTCTCTATGGACGGCACGGCCGCAACCACCGCCCTGACGTCGGGAAGCATGGTGAAGGGCTTGTTCTTGTAGAGATAGCCGTCCACGGTGAAGAGGACTTTCGGAGAGACCTGGCTGAACCGGTCGATGACCGCCTGAACCCCGAGTTCCGAACCGCACGACGCCCAGGTGGCGCCGAGGCTGGTCGCAGCGAGCATGGCGATGGGCGTCTCCGGGATGTTGGGCATGTATCCCACCACCCGGTCGCGCCTATCCACCCCCAAGGACCTCAGTCCATTCGCGAGACGGGCCACCGTCAACGAGAGCTCCTCATAGGTGATGCGCACTGCCGGTCTCATTTCTGCCTTGAAGACGATGGCGGTTTCCGTATCGCGATACCGCAAGAGGTTCTCCGCAAAGTTGAGCTTCGCCCCGGGGAACCAGTCCGTTCCGGGGAACTGCGTGAGATCGTCCGCCACCTTCTCGTACTTCCTGGAGGCTTTGATGTCGAGGAAGTCCCAGACGGCTGCCCAGAAGTCGGGGATGCTGGCGACGGACCAGTCATAGAGGGCGAAGTACGTGTCGAACTTCTTGTTGCACCGCTTGTTGACGAATTCCATGAATCCGGTCATGTTCGCATTTTTTATGCGCAGATCGGACGGCATCCATAATGGTTGCTTCATGTCTTCCCCCGTTTGTTGATTATGGTTTTGTCTAAAAAGCATTTTTTTGCAAAAAGGCAGCGGTCCCCGGGGGCCCGCTGTCGACAACCTGCGTTGCGCGAATACCCGCTCACTGCCCGGCTATACTCTGTCGGCCTTTTTTATACTCTTCAATAAAATCCTTCACCGTATCTTCAATGGAGTATGTCGGACGCCATCCCCATTCCTTCTCCGCGGCGTCCCCCTTTATGATCCTCGGGATCGTCTTGAGACCGACGGCCGTGTTGGGGTCCGCCTTGAAGTTGATTCGCGCGTCCGGGTAGTGCCTCTTGACGATATCGACGATCTCTCTCGCCGTCGGCGGCGGCATTATCTGTCCTATATTGTAGACCCGTGTCGCGAGCCGGCCCTCGTCAGCGTCATGGAGCATGAGAAGACTTTTCACCGCATCCTTGATGTAGAGCAACGGGAGGACCGTCTCCTCAGGCGCCCATACGTCGAAGGGTTCTCCCCTGACTGCCGCTTCGATGAGCCAGGGATTATACTGACCGAACCCGAAGGTTTTCACGTTCGGTCCTATCAATTGTGGGAACCGGAGGCCCCTGAAATCGATGCCGAATTTTCGCTGATAGTAGAGGCCCAGAAGCTCTCCGAAAACCTTGGTCACGCCGTAAATCAGCGTCGGCCTCTGTTTCGTCTCTTCCGTGACGACGGTATCCTGGGTCACGGCATAGGAGCCCATCGAGCTCGTGAACATCACCTTCTTCACGCCGAATAATCGGGCAGCCTCCAGAACATACTGCGTCCCGAGCGCGTTGATGCTGACCGCGGCCCAGGGATTGGCTTCGCATATCGCAGAGAGGATCGCGGCGAGGTGGAAGATGGTTTCCACGTTATGGCGGCTGACGACATTCAACACTTCAGGCCAGTTCGTGATGTCGCCTTGTATCCTGGCGACCTTCTTTTCTCCCGCGAATAGTGAATCATCGATGACCTTGTCAAAGATGACTATCTCTTCCCCTCTCCGGAGGAACGCATCCGCCAGCGCAGTCCCGATGAATCCTGCCCCCCCTGTGATAAGAATCGCCATAATCAAACCCCCTGTTTGTGGTGATAAAGGATTCTGAGAAGCTCAAGCAATTTTTTATCTCTGGCCTTTATGATGTCCGGTACGCTTCCCGGCTCATACTCAAAAAATCCCTTTCCTGTTCGCTCACCGAGGAACCCTTTTTCAACCATCTCCGCCCATGTCCTCTGGGGCTCTTTCGACGCATCGAGGAGAGGGTAAAGCGATTGCGCGCCCTTATACCACAGGTGCACGCCCGCAAGGTCGACAACAGCAAGAGGTCCCATCACCGCCAGCCGGAGCCCAAAACTTCCGCGTACTGCCTTGTCGATATCCTCGGCACTCGCCACACCCTCTTCCAGCAGGGCCATCACTTCCCTGAACATCGCCGTCTGTATCCGGTTGACGAGGAACCCGGGCAGTTGCTTTAACACGTGCACCGGCTCCTTGCCCATCTCCTCCAGGAACCGGACCGTCACACGGAAGGTTTCCTCTGCCGTCGATTCCCCTTTTATGATCTCGACAACAGGGATGAGGTGAGGTGGGTTGAACCAGTGTGTGATAATCAACCGTTCCTTCTTCTCCGTTGCTTCTCCGATCTGCGTAAGCGGCAGCGTTGAGGTATTGCTTGCCATTATGACGTGGTCCGATGTTGCTCTGCCTATCTCTCTGAAGAGCTGCTTCTTAAGATTCACGTCCTCGATGACGGCTTCCGTCACAAACTCCGCCTTGCTGACAGCCGCGCCGAGGTCCGTGGTTGTGGCGATCCTTGAAAGGACGGTCTCCACAAAGGTTTCCTTTTCGAGTCCCATTTCAACGTAGAGTGTCAGGTTGCTATGAATCTTCTCCATCGCGGCGGCGAGCAGCTCTTCGTTGATGTCATAGAGCATTACGGAACAGCCGCGGTGCGCGAACACCTGGGCAATCGAATGTCCCATCACCCCTGCGCCGATGACGGCGGTCTTCGTTATATCGCTCCCGTGCTTCAACGCTACCTCTGTACGCATAGTTTCTCCTTCAATTTTCCGAAGATAACGGGGAAGATACCCTGCCTTACGCTAAGGACGGACACGATGAAGATCGCACCTAAAATCAGGTGCCAGTTACCTATCCAGTCGCTCAGAACGTTCTTCAAAAAGACGATAAGCATTGCGCCCATTATAGGGCCGTAGAGCGTACCGATGCCCCCGAGCAGCGCCATGATGACGACGTCGGCCGAGGTGCTGATGGACAGCGTATCCATGGGAACGAAATTGGAATGGACCGCGTAGAGCCCCCCGGCGAGGCTCGCGAAAAAGGCGGAGATCATGAACGCGACCGTCTTGAACGCCGCTGTGTTGTAGCCGATGCTCCTCGCCCTGTCCTCGTTCTCTTTCAGCGCTTTGAGCACCCGACCGAACGGCGAGTTGACAATCCTGAAGGCAACAAGTACCGAGGCAAGGAAGATGGCAAGTATAAAGAAGTAGAGGGTGATCTCCGAGTTGAGATCTATCGGGCCGAGGGACGTTCTCGGGACGCCGTGAAAACCGCTATCGCCGCCGGTCAGGTCCGTCCATTTGAAGCCGATAAAATAGAACATCTGGCAGAAAGCAAGCGTGATCATGACAAAGTAGATGCCTTTTTTTCGGATGCTCAAGAAGGCAACGACATACGAGACGAGCAGGTTGAGGGCCATGCCGATGACGAGGGCCAGAAAAAGAGAGGGGACCAGACGGACGAGTACGATGCCGGTCGCGTAAGCACCGATGCCGAAGAAGATTGCGTGGCCGAACGAAAGAAGGCCCGTGTATCCGAAAACAATATCGTACCCCAATGCGAAGATGGCAAATATAAGCATCTCCGTCGCGAGGGAGCGCGTCGGCGTGAGGAAGGGCAGGACGATAAAGAAGACCGCTGCGCAACAGAAGAATAGCCGCTTGTAGAGGTTCTTTTGCACACTCCCCTCCCCGTTACTCGAAGAACCGCGCCCTGCCGAAGAAGCCTCTCGGCCTCACGAGCAGGATAACAGCCATGAACACGAAAATAAGGGTATTGGCAACGGGCGGCCAGAAGACGACCCCCAGGGTGATGAGCTCGCCGATGATCAATCCGCCGAGGATTGACCCGGGAATCGAACCCATGCCGCCGATAATGACCACGACAAATGTCTCGTTGAGGATGCTGTTCCCCATTTCAGGAGTCACGTTCTGTACGGGCGCTGCGAGCACGCCCGCAAGTCCGGCCAGTGCAGCCCCTATCCCGAAGACAAGGGTAAATACCTTCGATATGTCGATTCCCAGTGCCGAGACCATCTCGTTGTCATCGGTCCCTGCCCTTATTATTGCGCCTATCTTCGTCTTGGAAAGAAAAAGCCAGATGCCCACCACGCACACGGCAGTCACCAGGATGATAAAGATCCGGTATTTAGGAAAAAACATGAAGCCCAGGTCAACGGAGCCGACCAGTGCCGGTGGCGTATCGAAGGGCTTGCCGATGGGCGTAAAGATTGCCCTTATCCCCTCTTCAACAAAGAGCATGAGGCCGAATGTCAGGAGCAGGTTGTAGAAATGGGGGACCGAATAAAGCCTTTTGATCAAGGTCCACTCCGCAATCATACCGATGACGCCCACGGCCAGGGGCGCGACAATGAGGGCAAACCAGAAATTTTGCGAGCAGACGTAACAGATTGTGTACGCGGCATACGCTCCGAGCATGTAGAGTGCCCCATGGGCAAAGTTGACCACGCCGAGCATCCCGAAGATGATGGAAAGCCCGAGGGACAAGAGCACGTAGAATGAGCCGAGCATCAGACCGTTGAATAGCTGCGCGCCGATGAATTGAACTCCCATAGATGACTCACTCGGGCCGGGTCGTTGCCGAGCCAGGCCTCATCTTTTTTTACGGGTTGCTACTTGAGTGTCTTGAAAAGCCCGACAGGCGGCTGAGCTTTGTCTGCGGGCAGCTCGCCGACGACCTCGAAATAATCTTCCTTTTCCTTCAGTTGAGCGGGCTGCTTCACCCGCAGCAGATATGCCTTGGCAACTTCCAGATGGTCTTCCGGTCTGATGTAGCCGGGGCTGACAAAGAAATCTTTGTACGTGCTGTCCTCCAGTGCCTTGATTACCTTGTCCGCCTCCTTGCTCCCCGCCCTCGTCACCGCTTCGAGATACTGGCGGGTTGCACTGTAGGCAGCGGCGGCCATAAAGGTGGGTCTGTCTCCATATGCCTTGTAGTACCTGTCGGCCCACTCTTTCGTCCCCGGCTGGTTGACGACCCAGTTCCAGGGTGCGGCCGTGTAGTCGCCTGCAAACGTCTGGAGGCCTGTTCCCTTTATATCGAGCTCAAAGAGCAGGGCGTGCATTATTTTTACATTCTTCTTGAGACCGTATTCGACTGCGGCCTTTGTGGAATTGGCGGCGTCCTTGCCTACGTTGAGGAGCACCAGGACGTCCGGTTTTGCCTGAGCCGCCTTCAGAATGTAGGGGCTGTAATCCGACGTGTTGACGGGGACCATATCGTTCCCCACGTGCTGGCCGCCCTCGGCCTTCAGCGCGCTTGTAAAATGTTTGAGAAGGTCGTGTCCCCACGCATAGTCGCTCGTAATCGTATACCATCTCTTGCCCAGGTTCTTGGCCCCCCATGCGCCCAGCGTTGCGGCGAGCATGTAGTCATTGTAGTTGAGTTTGAAGGTGTACTTGTTCTTGCCGATGAGGTCCGTCGTGCCCGCAGACGTCGACATGAAGATGCGCTGGTGGCGCGCTGCCTGGTCTGAGACCGCCAGCGCTGCAGCGCTGTTCGAACACCCGACGATCACGTCCGTCTTGTCCTTTTCATAGAGCTCTTTTGCCCGCTCGTTCGCGAGCCCAGGGTTGTACTGGTGGTCCTTGGAGTAAAGCTCGACCTTTTGTCCCAGAACAGCGCCCACGTCCTCCACGGCCATCTTGGTCGCGTTGAGCTCACTCTGGCCGATAGGGGCCAGAGGGCCGGACAATACGGAAATGAATCCTACCCTCACCGGGTCCGCGCCGGACGCGGCCGCGGTCATCAAAAAGAACACACCCAAAGCAACAAATATTTTTCTCATAACATCCCCCTTTTTTTGTGGTCCAGGCAGCAGCCGCTGCCTTCGTCTCTTTTATATCCCGAGATACTCCTTCTTCACCTCATCCTGATGCGCAAAGTCCTCGTTGCTTCCTTCATAGACGAGCTTCCCGTGGCATATCACGTAGTGCCTGTCGGCCACTGTCGCCACGAAACGCGAATTCTGCTCGACCAGCAGGGTCGTGATGCCTTCGCGCTTTATCTGCGCGATGATGTCGCCGATCGCCTTAACGAGCAGCGGCCCAAGTCCCTCTGTCGGTTCGTCAAGGAGGATCAGCTCAACCTTCATGCGCAAGATGCGCGCAATCGCGAGCATCTGCTGTTCGCCGCCGCTCAGCTCGAACCCTTTGTGGCTTTCCCGCTCCTTCAGTCTCGGGAAAAATTGAAAAACCTTCTCGAGGCTCCATCCTTCTCCGGACCCGCGCCTGACCGGGAGGTTCAGGTTCTCGAGCACACTCAGGGAAGGAAAGGTGCGCCTGTCTTCCGGCACAAAGCCCACCCCTGCCCGCGCAATGTCATATGGCTTACGGCCGGCAATGTTGACGCCATTGAGCAGCACTCGCCCCTCGCGCGGTACAACAAGGCCCATCACAGTCTTGATCGTCGTGCTCTTACCCATGCCGTTCCTGCCGAGGAGCGTGACCACCTCACCCTTTTTTACTTTGAGAGAGACGCCCTGAAGTATATGACTGTTCCCGTAATAGGTATGGATGTTGTCGATTGTCAGCACGCAGCCCCCAGGTAGACTTCCTGCACTTCTGCGTTCGACTGGATCTCGTCGGGACTCCCTTCCGCAATGATGCCCCCGTAATAGAGAACCGTTATGCGGTCGGAAATCGAAAGAACCACGTCGATATTGTGCTCCACGAGCACCACCGTCACGCGGCTCGATATCTCCTTGACGAGGTTCGTCACGCGCGCGATCTCGTCGCCCACCAGTCCCGAAGCCGGCTCATCGAGGAGCAAAAGCTGCGGCGTTGTGGCAACGCCGATGCCGATGTCGAGAATCCGCTTCTCTCCGTGCGATAGATGCTTGGCCGGGAGATCAGCCTTCTCCCGGAGTCCAAGCTGCTGAAGAACCTCGCGGCTTCTTTCCTCGAGCCCGTCGCCTATACTGAGCTTTTTCAAGAACCTGTAGCTCATGGAGGTCCGCGACTGGAGCGCTATCCTGACGTTCTCGCTGACCGTGAGATCGGGAAATATACTAGTGATCTGAAAGGAGCGGCTCACGCCGAGCTTCGATATTTTCTCCGGGGGAAGCCCCGTGATTTCCTTCCCATTGAAGATGATGACGCCCGCACTCGGCTTTAAAAAACCGGTCAGTAAATTAAAAAGCGTCGTCTTCCCCGCCCCGTTCGGGCCGATAACCGAATGGATACTCCCCTCCATCACCTCCAGGTTCACATTCGATACCGCCTGGAGGGCGCCGAAGCTTTTCGAGAGACGGACCGTTTCGAGGAGACAGGGCATGGCTCTATGCCTTCGGGGGAAGGTGGAGGATCCTGCGGGCGTCGTCGACGGACGCTATCTCCCTGTCCAGCTCGCGCGCGATGCGCACCGCCTTTTCTACCATCTCCGCGTTGCTCTTCGCCTGCACGCCTTTCGAAAGGTAGATGTTGTCCTCGAAGCCCACCCTCACGTGGCCTCCCAGCATCATTGCGGTCGTGATCATCGGCCACTCACTTAAACCGACCGCGCAAACGGACCACGGCGAGCCCTGAGGAATGGTGCGGTGCATATGGATGAGGTTGTCGAGGCTCGCCGGTATCTGGCCGAGCACCCCAAGGACGCACTGGAAATAAAGCGGGTCTTCGAGGGCCCCGATATCACGGAGAAAAATACAATTGTTGATCATCCCGATGTCGTAGCACTCGAGCTCCGGCTTGACCCCCCATTCCTTCATCACATTTGCGATGTGGACCATGTCGGGGAACGTGTGGACCATGACGAATTTGAGCGCGAAGTCCTTCTTGCTCGCCTGATATATGTCGATTACCGGGGAGCCCGCATTGAAGGAGGCGAGGTCCGGCTTGGTCTTCGGGTCCGCGCTAAGGGCAGGGATGATGGAGACACGTCCCTCGACGCTCTCAGTCGGCACTTCATTGAAAAGCCAGTCCCCATCACATCTCTTCCCCGACCCGCCGGTGGTACAGTTGATAATGATCGGGCAGCGCTCTTTTATCCCGGCAACGGCTTCGGCAAAAAACTCTGCCCGGTGCTCCGCCTTGCACGTTTCCGGGTTGCGGGCGTGGATATGGACGATCGACGCACCCGCGTTGTATGCGTCGACGGCCGCCTGTATCTGTTCCTTGGGTGTTTTCGGCAGGTACGGGTTGCCCTCCGGAGACGCACCCCCGGTAATCGCAGCAGTGATAATCAATTTCTCCATATCCCCCCTTTTTTTTGCCGGCCTATGCTAAAACGCGTAGTTTACATTTTGTAAACGCTCCTTTTCAGGGAAGCATCCTTTTATATGAGTAAACCACTATCAACATCTTCGCGTTTTTCTCTCCCAGGCTCCTCCCCGAATGGGGGAGATGGGCATCGAAATATATGCTGTCTCCTTGTTTCAGCACAAACCTCTCCTTGTTTAGAAAAAATTCCAACTCTCCTTCCAGGACGAAGACCAACTCTTCCCCCTCGTGCCGAAACTCCGCCTTCTCTTCGAAATTAAGGGTGATGACGTATGGCTCCATGTTCTTGCCCGCCTTGTCAGGCGCCACTGCCTCATAATCATAGCCGTAGGGCGTGCCCCTGCCGCCCACCCTTGTCCGCTCGTCCCATCTGCTGACCGAATAATCGCTCGAACGCGGCTCGCGCCCGTCATCGGAAAAGAATTGCGCGATGTCGACGCCGAGCGCCTGTGAGATACGGGAGAGGGTGTAGATGGGGGGCGCCTTGTCGGAATGCTCGATGCGGGAAAGATAACCCTTGGTCAGGCCGGTCAGTTCCGCAAGCTTCTCGAGACTCAGGTTTCGGGATTTCCTCAGTTCCCTGATCTTCTTGATGATAACTATTTCGTTCATGTGGCCGAGGTCACCCTCGTTCTGTTCGTTACTACTGTTTACTATTAGTAAACCACATTGTCAAGAAAAAATATAACTGGAGTTTCCTGAGTATATTCGCCGGCAGGACTCCGTCGCCAAAGGCCCGCTGGCATTGACGGACTTAAGAGATCGATGGGGTTGTGAGAATTGGGCCTTTGGGTCGCCATTCCGGGCAAGCACGAGAGGGGAAGGGCAGGGTGGGGGTGAGGGAGCAATTATTGCGTCGGAGGTCACGGGGCGAAGAAAGCGCCGCAGATGCAGATTCCGAACATGAGGGCGGAGAGCCCTTCACGGTTTCAGGCTCATATATTTCTCGAACACTGCAACGTGGCCTTCCAGCGTTTTCACTTCCTCATGGAGGTGCTTGGCCTTTTCAGCGAGCTCCGTATTTTCGGCCAGTTGCGCGACGCGCAGGGCGAAACCCCCGATAACCGCGATACTGTTCCGAAAATTATGGACGGTCTCCATCAGTATAGCCTCCTGCCGACGGCAGGATGTCATGAGCTGCCGGGTAAGCTCGGCCCTCCCAAAAATGGCGCTGATAAGCTCGCCTATTACCTGCAGGTATTCAAAGTCCTCCTCCGAGATCGGCTCGCCCGCCTGCCCCGAATCGACGATCAAGGCGCCCAGTTTCTTTGGCTGCCCGGTTATCGGATCTGTATGCATCAAAGGTATCACAGATTTGATCTTGATCGGTTGAGGCAAGCTGTGGGCGTACCCGTTTGTTTGCCGGGGGTCCGTCAGGTTGAGGGCCACACCCTTCTTCACGGCGTCCCAGACAACGCTGCCCCTTACGACGTTGAGGCCCTCTAAGGGACAACTGTGCTCGCCTGCCCAGAAACTGAGCCTCAAGTCATCCCCTTCGAGCAACACGCAACGGGCCCTCTTGCCGAGCCGCTCGCACAGGTGGGCAAGGACGTTTTCGACGACCTTTTCAGGAACGGTACTTGAGCTGAGCAGATGGGCGGCTTCAAGGATGTCATGGAAACGACCGCCGGTGTGTCTCTTTGCTTTCTGGTTCTTCGGACGCGCTGTTGCCGGCATTTCGCGATACCTTCTAGCCATAGTATCGTCTATTCACCGCGCAATGGCAAGAGCGAAGCAGGCCCGACCGGGACTTTATCGCAAAATAATGAAGCCGCTCCCGTGACTCCGTCCTTGAATCCTCGGGTACTTTGATCTACAATCAAGTGCTCTAAACGGTAGGGTTCAAATTCTCTCTCTCGCATTATCGCTATTATCAAGGCTTTCCGGTCTCCAGTGAACATCTTAACCGTGCTTCTTTAATGGGATTATGCCCGTAATTGTGCCCGTCTGTGCCTGTTCGACGGTTTCCTTGGTTTCCTCATAGGCCTTCGATAGTCTCTCACATGCGGTCTTGAGGTCGTCCTCGTTGACGATGTTGTACCTGTCGAACACCGCCCGGGTCTTATGGCCGCTGATCTTCATGGCTACCCTTTCAGGGGTGCCGGTCCTCACCATGTTTCTTACTGCCGTTCGTCTGCAATCGTGGAGGAGCTTGCCGACCACCCCGGCCCTCGTACAGGCGGCGATCCACGTCCTCCGAAAATTACGGACCTTCTGGCCATCCTTGAAAAATACATAAGGGCATTCAGGAAAGTCCCTATCACTGGCCTTTTTCTGTTTCAAGAGCGTGTCGTACAACTCCCCGGTAAGGTAGATAATGCGGGCCTCGTCGTTCTTCGTTGTGCCCGCGTCGAGGGTGATCTTCTTCTCGAAGACGTTAACCTGCTTCCACGTCAATGAGAGGATCTCCCCTTTCCTCATGCCGGTGAAGTAGGCCATAGTCAATATGCCTTTCAAATAGTCTGGCAATTCAGCCCGCAACCTGGCGAATTCCTCATACTCGAAATACCCGGTCCTCACATTGTTCTCTTTGAGCCTCGGAATATGAGGTACGCGAACTACCTTCGGCGGCGTGCTTTTGGTGCCGATCGAGAACATTCTTTTCAGAGCAGCCAGTTCCCGGTTGACCGTTGCATTCTGCACCCCGTCCTTCAAGCGGGCCTCCATATAGCGGTTGACGTGGGTTGTCGTGATATCGGCCGCCTTCATTCCCCCGAAGTGTTTTTCAAGGTGATGGATACCGATCTCCAGAGAAAAAAACGACTTTCGCCCGTTGATGCGATAATCACTGAGAAGGTCCTCCTTCAACTCATCCCAGCGGGTGCGGCCCGCCTGTAAGCCCGGAAATTTGCCTTCCTCGATTTGGCCTTCCCTGATCCGAAGCAGGCGCTTGGCCACAGTCTCTTTGTCTGAATGGCTGCTTTCGCGGTAGGGCTTTCCATTACGGTAGTACTTTACCCAGTAAGTATTACCTCTTTGGTAAATGCTTCCCATGGTCTGTTACCTCCTTTTCCGTTTTCGTTTCCCTTGGTTCCTTCTCACCTCCCTTGCATTCCAACGCATCAAGGGCAAGATGCAGGAATGATGGAATCTCTCTGACGCCCCGCTCCCACCGGCTTACGCTGAAAGGGTGAACACCCAAAGCCTGGGCAAGTGAAGGCTGCGTGTAGCCGTGCTTCTTACGCCATGTTTTGAGGTCTTCAGGTGTCATTAAGAAAAGTCTATAATAAACCATTGGTTTAGTCAAGAGAAATCCGGTCAGTAGGTGAATTGCTGTTTGATTCGGTCAATGTAAGCGTCCATATCCCGCACGTCGAGGTATATTCTCTTCCCGTCCTTGATGAACTTGATCTTCCCTGCCCATAGAAGCTCTCTCAGTGAATCCACAGACCGGCCCAGGTAGAAAGCGGCTTCCTTGATGTCATAGAGGCGCTTGGCGGGTCCTTTCGGATGCTTCCGTTCCTGCCTATACTGTTCGAGCTTCTCTGCTCTACTCATGGCCTGTGCCTAAACTGTGCCCCTCATTGGAGTGATAGCCAACTTCTTCTTCCGTTCGTATTTTTTGCCGTGGCCCTTCATATGACATCACCTGTGATCATCTCTGCCGGTCCCTGGCTGCTTTCCCTCCCCGGATCTCCTGCCAACTGAGAACGACGGCGGGCCTCGCGACCTTCATCCTGTTGACTGCTTCCTGGTCGCCAATCCACTTTTTAACGGTACCGGGCGCGGGGGGATGGCATATGCCACAGACCAATACACCATGGATTGAGAGCCACCACGCATATTCGTTGCAGACATGACAGGGCTTAAGCTCGGCGATCTTCCCGGCCGCGAGCAGGCCATGCGCCTTGTCCTCGGCCATGGTGATGATCTGCCCCTTCTTAAATTCGGTTTCCCCTCGCGAGGTCCGGGCCTTGAAGTCTGCCATTATCGTGAAAGTCATTCGATCACCACATCGCCGAGGTCAACAACGTCATCGCCCTCGAAGCCCTCGTCATCGGTACGGTCGGTCTCCGGCGTTTCGGTGCCTTCGGAAATGAAATTTTCATTTTGCGCATTTTGAAAAGTTTGCCCCTGCTCGTGTACGTGTACCCCCTTAAAGGGGGGTGTACACGATGTACACGAACAAGAAGGGTTATGCTCATCATGCACAAATGCCGTTTTTTCGTCATGTACACGATCATTTCCTTTGTCGTGACAAGCGTTTTCAGCGTTTTTCTCTTTCATTGTGTACATGTCGTCTGTACACGATGTACACGATCCATCCCCTAACGGCGCGTAGATGTACTTTGTACCTATTGTAGTACAAGTCCATGAGACTCCCACCCCATTGTCAATGATCGATTCAAGAATCCGGCGACCGAGGGTCAACCGTTTCTTCCCTTCTTCAAAGAGCCGCGTCTTGTTAGACTCGCCCTTCGGGTACAGTTCTTTGATGATTTGAAGCACGGCCGCCGTCCGTTCTCGGTACCTGGCTCGTTGCTTCATTTCCTGAGCGGTCGCCATATCGACAAAGACAAGCCCGCCCTCGGGCGTCGG